>CADDYV010000059.1 GCA_902810695.1 Actinomycetota bacterium
CTAGCGGTCAGAAGGAGCAGAGCGACCTCGTGCCCCTGCCGCAACGTCGCGGCGGGGGCGTTTTTATGAAAGTGTTGGTGTGCGCGGCTCTCTGAAAAAGCGTCGGCGTGGAGCCTGATCGGTTGGGTTACGCGGTTGGGCCCACCTCGACCAGCAACTCGATGACGGCCTTGCGGCCTTCAATCGGGGCAGACTTGCCGGGTTGTATGTCGCGCAGGGTCGAGACCACGGCATTCGCCCCGGCCAACTCTGCGGCGGCGTGCGTCGTCGCGAGGGCTATCACCGGCATGTCAGCAGAACGCGCGGCCTCGATACCTGCGGGCGCGTCCTCGATGACCACGCACCTCTCTGGTGCCACGCCGAGGAGATCCGCGCCCTTCAGGTAGCATTCCGGGTCGGGTTTTCCTCTCTTTACGTCCTCGGCGCAGACGAAAACTTTAGGGACCGGCAACCCGCTGTGCCTGAGCCGGGAGGTTGCGAGCGCGCGGGTCCCTGAGGTAACTACCGCCCAGCCATCCGGGGGAAGCGCCGATATCAGGTCTGCGGCACCGGCGATCTCCGCGATGCCGTCGGTATCTTCGATCTCGGCGCGTTCGAGCTTTCTTGTCTCCGCAGCTACGTCGAGGTGGGGGGCGAAACATCGGACCGTTTCCTCGGTCCTCCGCCCGTGGGCCGTCTCCAGTACCCGCGCGGGGTCCAGGTCATTTTGAGAAGCCCAATCCTGCCAGGTTCGCCGCACCGCGTACCCGGAGTCCACCAGCACGCCGTCGAGGTCGAACAGAAGAGCCTCGCATTTGAACCGGATCACCCTGCCTCGCTTTCTCCTTTATCCGGACAGCAGCCCCGAAAAGATACCGCAGAACAGGGCGCAGTGCTGCTCGC
Organism: Actinomycetota bacterium; assembly: GCA_902810695.1. GTDB lineage: Bacteria > Actinomycetota > Rubrobacteria > Rubrobacterales > Rubrobacteraceae > CADDYV01. The sequence continues at coordinate 883 of CADDYV010000059.1, forward strand.
CGCGAAGCTCTCAGAACAGAGATTTTACGAAGTAGTCAGGGTTTAGTTCCTCTCCGGTGGCCCTCTCCACGGTGGTCTGCCAGTCGTCGCGGGCTCCGGGACCGAAAAATGACTCCACGAGATAACGTCCTGCTGCCTCGCTCTCGTAGAAGGGGCCGTGGGTAACGTATCTCTCCAGGTGATCCCTGAGTTGCGCCGCGATAAGGTGGCCGAGCACGTAGTTGTGGTAGTAGACGGGGGTTACAGCCACATGGATCTTGGCCGCCCAGTCCGGTTCGTCTCTGTCAGGAGGTCGGTTTACGAGCTGGAAACGCTCGACGAGATCCCACCAGATCCCGTTTAGATCCTCGCGGTCGGGGTCGGCGTAGAGCGTCTGCTCGAAGTGGTACATGACGAGTGCCCAGCGGGTGAAGACGAGGTCGGAGGCTCGCTGCCGGGCTTTGAGCTTCTCCGCGTCGTCTCTCAACTCCGCTTCCGGCGCACCGGCGACCGAGGCGAGCCAGCCAGGTTCTGTAGCGAGCGGTCCCATCATCAGGGCGATGGCTTCGGTGGCGTTGGTGTGGGCCACCGAGCGCAGGAAGTAGGGGAGGTTGGGGTTTATGTGCCTGTCGTAGACGGCGTGGCCGAACTCGTGGAGCATGGTGTCCATCCAGTAGGCGTCCGGCCTTATGTTGGCGAGCACCCGCACGTCGTAGGGATACTCCCGCCCGATGGTGATGCAGAAGGCGTGCTGGCTCTTGCCCGACCGCTCGTAGAGATCGCTTTTGGAGATCACACCCCGCACGTCGAGCCCCAGAGAGTCGTAGGTCCTGCGCGTCAGCTCTTCGAGGTCTTTCCCCTTGAAGTAGCGGTCCACGTCGAGGTCGGGGTCTTCCGGAGGCTCCTGGAAGAACGGGTCCGGCAGATGCCAGGGCATCGTGATTTCAACACCGAACCTGCGCCGGCTCTGTTCGTCGAGATCCGCCTTCAGCTCTCTGAAAGGCTCATCGGTTGCGGACTCCAGTTCGCCCATGATCCGGGCCAGTTCATCGGGATCTATCTCCTGCAGTTTCAGGGAGCGGGTGTAGTGGTTTTCGTAGCCCTGCTCGCGGGCGAGCCGGTTCCGCAGGCGGGCCAGCTCGCGCACCGTCTCCTCGACCTCGCGCCCGACGGTCTTGGAGGCTTCCCAGGCTTCGCGGCGTAAGGCATCATCACCCGAGGTGCGGAGTATGTTGCGAATCTCGTTGTCGCTTACCTCTTTACCGCCGACGGTGCCGCGGTGGTTGCTGTAGACGGACTCGGCCTCCGCTTCGAGCTCCTCTATCCGCTCCAGGATCTCCGGCTCCCCCTGCTTCCCGGCGAACTCCGTGTAGAGAACCTCGACCTGGCGGCGCAGGATCGGATTCTCCAGGGAACTTCGCCCTTCGTACCAGCCCCTGATCTTCCGGTACTCGTCTTTGTCGGCGAAGAGCCTGTTGTAGGCGTTTCCCGCCTCGACCAGCTCTTTTTGAGCCTCTTCTGTTCCGGTGGTTCCGAGCTTCCACCAGGCTTCGCTCACCGCTTTCTCCGCCGGGGCGACGCGCTCTTCTATTCGGGTGATGAAGTTTTCCACCTCGGCTGGTGAGAGCATGGAATTCCCTTCTTTTTGAGGTTTTGGTCAGCGGCGGGATTGTTCGCGGCGGTTGCCCAGGTAGATCCAGAGCAGCAGGATGATTATCCCGAGCGTCGCGAACTGCAACAGTCCAGTTGGGCCACCGCGCTCGCCGACGACCAGCGCCGCGATGAAGACCAGCGCCACGGCCACGTACCCGGCGAAGCGGAACGCCAGGTACGATGCCACGAGCCCGACCGCAGCGTAGATCACCGGCATATACGGCTGCATGGCGGCGGTCCAGGTCAGGGAACCTCTGCCTATGCCCATGGCCCACAGCCCGAGCTGTCCGGCGGCGATGAACGCCAGGAACGATAAGATGAACGCGATGGCCCCACTCGTCCACGTTACCGGATCGGGGTCGAAGCGGTGCGGCTCGTACCAGCGGGCCTCGCGCACCAGGTAGCGGCCCCTTACCCTGTCGCCGCGCCTCCCGCCTTGTTCGGGCTCCTCTTTGCGGCGGAACCTGTCGCGCAGACGCTCGCCGAGCCCCGGGCCGCTCGACTCGCGCTGCTGGCGGCGGGCGGCAAGCTCGTCTTCGAGCTGGCTGAAATCCAGCTCCGAGAGCTGGTCGGCGGCGTAGGCGAGGTCTAGAGCCTGATCGTGCTGGCGGCGACGCTCCGGATCCGAGAGCACGTCGTGGGCTTCCTGGAGCAGCGAGAACTCTTGCTGGCTGCCGCCCGGATGATCCGGATGGCGTTCCTTCGCCAGCTTGCGATAGGCGTTTTTGATCTCACTCTGCGAGGCGTTCCGCGGGACGCCGAGAACTTCGTAGTAGTTGACCTGATCCGCCATTGCTCAGATTATTCTAACCCACGAAAACCGTCTCGGAGAGCCATCTCTATCTCTTCCAGGCAACGGTGATTTTTCTCTTCTTTTGCAGCCGCTTCGAGGGCGTCTCTGGCTTCTTTGCTCCCGATCTCACCCAAAGCCCACGCCGCGTGCCCCCGCACAAGCGGCGAGGAGTCCTCGCGCAGACATCTTATGAGCGCCGGGGCAGCTTCCTCTAGCTTCAGGTTTCCGGCGGCCACGCAGCAGTTGCGCAGGAGCCCGGCGCGTCCGGGCCTTGTTAGCGGCGTGCCCCCGAACCGGTGCTCGAACTCCTCGTCCGACCGGATCTCCAACACCTCTTTGATCTTCAAGTACGGGCCTGCTCCAGCTTCCCCGGAGAACTCCGGCCAGCAGCTTTTTGTAGCCTTGCGCTTGTTGTACGGGCAGACCTCCTGGCAGATGTCGCAGCCGAAGGCCCACTCTCCGACCTTCGGGCGCAGCTCACGTGGGATATCCCCCTGGTTCTCGATGGTGAGGTACGAGATGCAAAGCCGCGCATCCACCACTCCGGGAGCTTTTATCGCTCCGGTGGGGCAGTCGTTTATGCAGCGGGTGCAGCGTCCGCAGGTCCCACTCCCCGGCTCGTCGGGCTCCAGCTCCAGGTCCACCAGCAGATCCGCGATGAAGAAGTACGATCCGATATTGTTGTTTATCAGACACGAGTTGCGCCCGAAGAACCCCAGGCCCGCGTGCTGGGCCGCCGAACGCTCCAGCAACGGCACGGCGTCGGTGAACGCTCGCGCCTTGATCCTGCATCCCAGCTCTTCTTCTAACTCCGCCCGCAGCCGGAACAGTCGCTTCTTTATGACCTCGTGGTAGTCCCGCCCCCAGGCGTACCTGGCAACCCGCCCGCCATCGCCGGGGTTTTCGGGATGATCTCCCGGATAATACGAGACGCCTAAAGAAACGACACTCCGGGCGCTCTTCTGCAGGCTGCGCGGGTCAGAGAGCAACGCCACGGGCCTCTTCATGTAATCCATGTCCGCAGCCATCCCGGCTTCCTGCCACCTCCGCAGGCGCTCGCCCCCTGCTTCGAGCGGCTCCGCGCGGGTTACCCCGACGAGGTCGAAGCCCGCCTCCCGCGCCCGCTCCTCGAGTATGCGCCGCGCCGCATCAAATTTCACCATACCCCAATTCTAACTTGTCAGCACCTATCACCCGTGCGATACTAAATATAACTAAATGTTACAAATGGCTTACTTTGTAACAAAATTTAGTGACAAGCGGGTTGGATAAAGTTACAAGGAGGCGTGATGCGAGTTATGGAGGAGGGGGCTCTGGATCTCTTCGAGGAGATCGGGGCTCTCAAGGCGGAGTTGAACGCGGTCATTCTGGCGCACTACTACCAGGAGCCGGACATACAGGATATGGCGGACTTCATCGGAGACTCGCTCGCGCTCGCACAGCAGGCTCAAAGGACAGACGCAGATGTGATCGTCTTCTGCGGCGTGCACTTCATGGCGGAGACAGCCAAGATTTTAAATCCCGGCAAAACAGTAATTTTGCCGGACCTCGAAGCGGGGTGCTCACTCGCCGACAGTTGCCCGCCAGGACCCTTCAAGGAGTTCATCGAGCGCCATCCGGGGCACGCGGTAGTTTCCTATGTCAACACCTCGGCTGCGGTCAAGGCGCTCTCGGACATCATCTGCACCTCCTCCAACGCCGAGAAGGTCATCGCGACCATCCCCGAGGACGTCCCGATAATCTTCGGCCCCGACAGGCATCTCGGGAGATATATCGCAGAGAAGACGGGCCGGGAGATGGTGCTGTGGCCGGGGACGTGCATGGTGCACATCCAGTTCTCGGAGAAGAAGATCCGGCAGCTCAAGGTGCGGTATCCGGGGGCGGAAGTTCTGGCACATCCCGAGTGCGAGGAGCGAGTCCTGCGGCTCGCAGACCACATCGGGAGCACCTCCAGCCTGCTCAGGCGAGTAACGGAGAGCCCCGCGAGGACGTTCATCGTGGCGACGGAGCCGGGGATAATCCACCAGATGCAGAAGGCCGCGCCCGATAAGACCTTCATCCGAGCGCCGGGGGAGGGGCCGGCGTGCGAAGCGTGCAGCGAGTGTCCGCACATGCGCCGCAACACGCTGGAGAAGCTGCGGGATTGCATGAGAGACCTCTCGCCGGAGATAGAGATCGAGGAAGACCTGCGGCTGCGCGCACTACGGCCCATCGAGCGGATGCTGGAAGTCGGCTGATGGAGCGGATCGGCGCGAAGAATAATTCAGCCGCCCTGCGCGAGCTTGCCCGCCGCGCCCTGGCCGAGGATATCGGGCGCGGGGACATCACCTCGGAGCTTACGGTAGACGAGGGGGCGAGGGCGCTCGGCAGGTTCGTCGCACGCGAGGATATCGTCGTCTCCGGGATCGAGGGAGCGCGGGCGGTGTTCTGCGAGGCGGACCCGCAGTTGAGGTTCGCCGCGCTCGCCGCAGAAGGGGAGAAGGTCTGTGCGGGCTCGGTCCTCGCGGAGGTCGAGGGCTGTGCGCGAGCGATCCTCGCCGCCGAACGGACGGCGCTGAACCTGCTCATGCGGCTCTCTGGCGTCGCGACGCTCACCCGCCGCTACGTGAGAGAGGTCGAGGGCACGCGCGCCCGTATCACCGACACCCGCAAGAGTACGCCGGGGATGCGCCTGCTGGAGAAGGCCGCCGTGAGGGCCGGGGGCGGGACGAACCACCGCGCCGGGCTCGACGACGGCATCCTCATCAAAGACAACCACCTAATGCTCGCGGGTGGGGTGGGTGAGGCCGTACGCCTCGCGAAAGACAGGACCCCGCACCTGCTCAAGGTCGAGGTGGAGGTGGAGAACCTGAGCGATCTGGAGGAGGCGCTCGCAGCCGGGGCGGACGCAGTTTTGCTGGACAACATGAGCCCGGAGGAGGTTCGGGGCGCGGTCGAACTGGCGCGCCGGAGGAGACCGGACGTAATCGTAGAAGTCTCGGGCGGTGTGGACCTGAAGAGCGTACGCGCCTACGCGGAGGCCGGGCCGGACCTCATCTCGGTAGGGGCCCTCACGCACTCGGCGCCCGCGGCGGACATCTCACTCGAGGTGGAGCCGTGCTAGCTGCGGCGGATGTGATCGTGGTGGGCGGGGGCGTCGCAGGCTGTTCGGCGGCGCTCGCCGCGGCGCGCAGGGGAGCGAGGGTGTTGATGCTAACCAAGCTCCCCGACCCTGCGGAGTCGAACACCCGCTACGCTCAGGGCGGCATCATCTACCGCAGCCCCGATGATTCACCGGAGCTTCTGGTCGAGGACATACTCGAAGCGGGAGCCCGGGCGGGCAACAGAGAAGCAGCAGAGGTGCTCGCCGCCGAAGGGCCACCGCTGGTAAGAAAGCTGCTCGTCGAGGAACTAGAAGTCCCCTTCGACCGCGACGAGAACGGAAGTCTCCACTTCACCCGCGAGGGGGCGCACTCGGTGGCGCGCGTCATCCACCACAGGGACACGACGGGGGCCCGGATCCAGCACGCCCTCGGCCAGGCGGTAGCCAATGAGGAGCGAGTGGAGGTCCTGCCGGGAGCGAGGGTGCTGGATCTCATCGTCTCTGGGGATCGGTGCGCCGGGGTTCGCGCCTGGTGCGGAGGAGAGGCTGTTATGCTGCCCGCGGGCGGCGTGGTGCTCGCCACGGGAGGGCTTGGCGGCCTCTACCGGCATACCACGAACCCGCCCTCCGCGACCGGCGACGGGGTTGCGCTCGCGCTCCGGGCCGGGGCCGCCGTCGAGGATCTCCACTACGTCCAGTTCCACCCGACAGCCCTGTACGAGCCCGGAAGCGGGCGGAGCTTTCTTATCTCCGAGGCCGTGCGCGGCGAGGGCGGTGTCCTCCTCGATCCGGACGGAGACGAGTTCGTAGACCATCCTCTGGGTTCCCTGGCCTCACGGGACATTGTGGCGCGTGAGATACAGGCGATGATGGAGCGCAGCGGCTCTCCCTGCGCCTTCCTGGACATCACCCACCGACCGGCAAGCTGGCTGAAAACCAGGTTTCCGGCCATCTACACCCACTGCCTCCGGGCGGGCATAGACATCACCAGAGAACCCATACCCGTCGTCCCGGCGGCTCATTACTCCTGCGGGGGAGTGATCACCGACGTTATGGGACGCACTACTCTGCCGGGTCTGTGGGCGGCGGGCGAGGTGGCAAGGACCGGTCTGCACGGCGCCAACCGCCTCGCTTCGACCTCATTGCTCGAAGGGCTCGTGTGGGGCTGGCATGCCGGAGAAGACGCCGCCAGGCCGCACCCGATGTCTGTACCCAACCGTAGGGTAGTCTCGCCTCTTCCAGAGGCTGCGCCACAGGATGCCTGGCAGCGGCTGCGAGAGGTCATGTGGGAGTATGCCGGAATCGTCCGTAGCGAAGAGGGGCTGAGGGGCGGGCTCGCGGAGATCTCCGCGTTGGAACATGAATACGGAACCTCTGATATCGGGGACCCGCTGCTCGTCGCCCGCAGGATCATGGAGGACGCCCTGACCGATACCAGAAGCCGGGGATGTCACTACCGGGAGGATGCGCTCGTGGGAGGTGGGATCCATGCCGGGTGAGACGTCCCCGATCTACCTGGACAACAACGCGACCACCCCTCTCGAGGGGCGGGTTTTGGAAACGATGCTGCCGTACCTGAAGGAGAACTTCGGCAACCCTTCCTCCTCAACCCACGCCTACGGCTGGACCGCCGAGGCCGCGGTGGATGTGGCGCGGGAAGAGCTCGCGGCGACTGTAGGGGCCTCTCCAGAGGAGATCTTCTTTACCAGCGGCGCGACCGAGGCGGATAACTGGGCTCTCTCCGGTACGCTCCGTCCAGGGGATCACCTCGTAATCTCCGCGACCGAGCACGAGGCGATCCTGGAGACCGCCGGACACCTCGAACGCTCTGGCATCCGGGTTACGGTGCTGCCGGTGGACCGGTTCGGGATGGTCCGTCCCGAAGACCTGCGCGATGCCCTGGAGCCGGAGACGAAGCTCGTCTCCGTAATGCTCGCCAACAACGAGACGGGCACCATCAACCCTATCCGCGAGCTTGCGGAGGTGGCGCACGAGCGCAGCGTGCCCTTCCACACCGACGCGGCGCAGGCGCTCGGCAAGATCCCGGTAGACGTCGAAGACCTCGGCGTTGACCTCATGAGCCTCTCCGCCCACAAGTGCTACGGCCCGAAAGGCGTGGGGGCGCTGTACATCCGGCGTCGTCCCCGGCGAGTCCGGCCCGAGCCTCTGCTCTACGGCGGCGGGCAGGAGTGGGGACTGCGGAGCGGCACGCTCAACGTACCGGGCATCGTCGGGTTCGGGCGGGCGGCGGCGCTCACGGCGGGCTCGCTGCCGGAGGAGGGTGAGAGGTTGAGGAAGCTAAGAGACTCCTTGTGGCGTGGGATCTCCTCTCGCATCCCCGGAGCGCGCCTCAACGGACATCCTGAGAGGCGTCTTCCGAATACCCTGAATGTCTCCTTCCCCGGCGTGCGGGCCGGAGACCTGCTGGCGGAGATGCCGGAGGTTGCCGCCTCGGCTGGTTCGGCCTGCGCCTCCGCGAGTCCCGAACCTTCGCACGTTCTGCGGGCGATGGGTCTGGAAGAAGATGTAACCCTCTCCTCTATACGCCTCAGCCTGGGGCGGTTCACCACCCAAGACGAGGTAGAAAAGGCTGTAAAACATCTGGCCCGGAGCGCATCAATGCTCCGGGCCAGCATTACCTAGTTGGGCTCGCCTACGGCGTGGGGTCGGCGGTCGTTGCCGAGTAGATGTCGGTGTTGCCGAAGTTCGGCGGGCAGTCCGTGCCCGGTGCCGGCGGGGTCGCGCTGGTGTCCCCGTTCGCCAGCGACTGCCGGTAGGTGTTGACCGCAGGACAGACGGCGCCGTTACGCGCGTCGTTGAACACCGCCGTCGCACCGTCCCTCGTGGCGGCGATGTAGTTGTAGTCGCCGAGGAACTCCGTCGTCAGGCTGTTCGCGCTGGAGGATCTGGCATCGCCGACCGCTCCGCGGTAGACCGTACTTACCGCACCGAGCTGGATCCCGTTCAGGTCCGCGTGCCTGACGACGCCCTGGAAGCGGCGCGGAGTGCTCGTCGTCTGGCGGTACGGGTCGAGGAAGGCGTCGTAGGTCATGTAGAGGTCGGTTCCGTCTGGCGAGAGCGCCACAGCCGGGAAGTCCGGCCTGTCGCCAGACTGGGCCACGTTCACGGGCTGCGTGAAGCTCTGGCCTCCATTGTTCGAAAGTTCGAGCAGGTCCTGCTCATGGTTCAACCCGTTACGGGCGTCCGGCCAGAGAAGCGCGATGGTATTCGAGGCGTCCTTGCCGCTCGGCGCTCCGTTGGCGATGTCCACGCTCGGGAAACTGTTCGTCCTGGCCCCGGCCACGCCGTCGAAGGTGAAATCTCCACTCGCCGGGTCCTGCGCGCCCACGTCAACCACATTTGCCACGGGACGGGGCCTCTCGAACGTCTTGCCGCCGTCGAAAGAGCGGACCATGTACTGCACGCTGTGGCCCTTGAGCGAGCCCTCGTAGAAGACGTAGACGGTGCCCTTGCTGTCGGTGCGCACGGTGCACCCCTGGCGTCCGCCGGTCTGAGTGTTATTGGTCGCGGCTGTGAGCTGCCTGTTGGTCCACGTGCTGCCGCCGTCGGTCGAGCGGCTGAAGATCACCGGCTCCGGCGTGCCGCCCTTGCTGCGAAACGCCACGTTGCAGACGTAGACGTTGCCGAAGTAGGGACTCGTGGCGGCGTTGTCGGCCCAGATCTGATCTTTGTCGGAAAAGAGCGCCGCGTTCTGCTTGCTGACGATGACGGGTGCCATCCAGGCGTTATTGTCGCCAGCGGCTGCCGCCTGCAGGTTGTCGGTGCGCGAGACGGCGATCGCCTCAGATCCCTTGAAGGCCTGCTCGCTGCGCTGGGCACTGAAGTTGGCGGTCAGGTTCGAGTAGTAGAGCCTCACCCCGTTGGACCACGAGAAACTGCCGTTCGGGCCCGGTTTCGGACCGAAAGCGATAGCGGGATCTCCATCCGAAACCAGCCCGTTCTCGTAATACTTCGGCAGCGTCCCGATCGGACCCGGACCGGGAGAGCCGTCGCGCGCGCTGTAGCCAGTGTAGGTCGGCTGCGTCCAGCTCTTGCCCCCATCGAATGAGAAATACACGCCCGATACCCCGACGCCGGGTGTAAAGGGACAACTGTTACCGTTGCATGGCGCGAGGTCTATCTCGTCGTTGGAACCCGCTACGAGGACGTTCGTGTCGGTGGGATTTACCGCGACCGCGGGCTCGTTCTGCTTGTTCTGCGGAAACGGCGACGGCGGACTGCCGTTCGTAACCAGAGAGTCCGTGGCCGCGGCCAGTGCTACCCCCGAGCCGACGATCACCGCGAAAAAGGCGGCAAACACCACGAGCATGCCTAATCGTCCGAAACGCATACACCCTTCCTTTCCCAATTTCGTGAATCGCTTTTATACAACATAACTTGTGATAGAAATTCGGTCAAGTAAATGTTTCTTGCAACGTTGCAATGTGCTTGCCTTCCGGCACCGGAATTGCAAGCGGGATAAGAGGGTATAAAACACCAAAACCGGAAAACTTCCAAGGAGGACTATCGTGGCGATAGCTACCGTAAATCCGGCGACGGGCGAGGAGATCAAATCTTTTGAACCGCTTAACGAGGAGCAGATAGAAAAGAAGCTCCAGCTCGCCGCCGATACTTTCCGCGAGTACCGCAAGACCCCGTTCGAGGAACGCAGGCAGAAGATGCTGCGGGCTGCGGAGATCCTGGAGGAAGAGGCCGAGGAGTTCGGGCGTCTGATGACGACCGAGATGGGCAAGACCTTCGCCGCAGCCAAGGCCGAGGCCCAGAAGTGCGCCCGCGGCTGCCGCTACTACGCCGAGAACGCCGAGCGGATGCTCGCCGACGAGGAGATAGAGCGGGAGGGCGCGAGGATCTTCGTCCGCTACGAGCCTATCGGACCGATCCTGGCTATCATGCCGTGGAACTTCCCGTTCTGGCAGGTCTTCCGCCACGCGGCCCCGGCGCTCATGGCCGGGAATGTGATCCTGCTCAAGCATGCCTCGAACGTCCCGCAGTGCGCCCTCGCGATAGAGGACATCATCCACCGGGCGGGTTTCCCGGAAGGAGCTTTCCAGACGCTGCTCATAAGCTCCTCGCAGGTGCAGTCCGTCATAGAAGATCCCAGGGTGCGGGCGGCGACTCTCACCGGGAGCGAGCCCGCCGGCAGGCAGGTAGCGAGCGAGGCCGGAGAGAACATCAAGAAGAGCGTCCTGGAGCTTGGCGGGAGCGACCCGTTTATCGTGATGCCCTCGGCGGATCTGGACGATGCTGTAACCAACGCCGTAACCGCGCGCACGCTCAACAACGGCCAGTCGTGCATCAACGCCAAGCGGATAATCCTCCACGAGGATATCGCCGAGGAGTTCACCCGCCGCTACGTCGAGGCGATGGAATCGCTGCAGGTCGGAGATCCGATGAGCGATGACACCGACATGGGACCGCTGGCGATGCCCCAGATCCGGAACGACGTGGACGAGCAGGTCCGCAAGACGGTCGAGGCAGGGGCGAAGGTTCTCACCGGTGGCAAGCCGATGGAAGGAGCGGGCAACTTCTATCCGCCCACGGTTATCACCGACATCCCCAAGGGAACCCCGGCCTACGACGATGAGATCTTCGGTCCCGTCGCCTCGCTGTTCCGCGTTAGGAACATAGACGAAGCCATAGCGGTAGCCAACGACACGACTTTCGGGCTCGGCTCATCCGCGTGGACCAACGACCCCGCCGAGCAGGAGCGGTTCGTAAACGAGATAGAGGCCGGGATGGTCTACATAAACAAGATGACCGAGTCTACCCCAGAGGTTCCCTTCGGCGGCGCGAAGAATTCCGGCTACGGGCGCGAGCTCTCCCACTTCGGTATCCACGAGTTCGTCAACCCCAAGACCGTCTGGATAGATACGACCGCCGGAGCCGCATCGGGCGTGGAGTAGGCTCTTTACGTGAAACCTCTTGCTGACGGACAGGTGGCCCCGGTGTAAGCTTCCAAGAGATGGGTAAGCTTGTTTGCAATTGCGCCTCTGGATCGGGAGATGGCCCATGATTCTCTTGAGGCTCCTGGGGCTCGGGGCTGCCTACGGCGTCTGCTACATGTTCATAAAATCGCTCTTCCCGGAGCCTTTTATACTCCTGACGATGCAGAGCAAGGGCCATCTGTCCTTCGTGGCGTTGACGTACATGGGAGTCGGGCTGGTGGCGGGTTTGATCGCCGCTCCGCTCTTTGGCAGCTTCCTGCTCTGGAGGGGGAGGGCTGCGGCGGGGGAGGCTTATGAGCCCCGCTCCGGTATGCCGCTCATCCTGAGTCTCGTGCTCACGCTGATGATGGGTTTGATCTCAGCGTTCCTCATCCTCGCCGCCTACTACACCGGATTTCTTCCGTCCGACAAAGCCCTCGACCCGCTCAGGCTCATCCAGAGCTCTGCCTTCCCCGCCGGACCACCGGTTCTCGTCGCCTGGACCTTCGCCCGCGAGCAGCTACCCGCAGATATGACCGGGCTCTTCCTGGCGCCCGTAGCCGGCAAGTTCCTCCTGCGACTCTACGCGGCGGGACGTCCGCCTCTGCAAAAAGCCTACGACGAGTTTGAATAACGCCAGCATCAATGGTTGAGTCGAGATCCCTCGACTAACGGCAGATATAGCTACAGAACGCTCACCAGCGGGGAGAGCTTGCACTCCGCGAGACCGTAGTCCTTGCTCCCGCGGACGGCCCGGACAAGATACTCCAGGCAATTACCCCGGCAATCCGCCTTGCCGCAGGGGACTTCTATCGTTCCCAGGTTCTCGACTATTCGCACCACCGGGTCCAGACCGTCGCCAGGTGTGGCCTCTTTGCGGCGCGCGTACTCGCCCTCCTCGAAATACCACCGTCCATAACGAAGCGCAGCCATGCGCGGATTGTACACTAACTGTTTGATCCGGATCACACCATAATCAGGAGAGGAACATGCCGCGGCTTTTGAACCTTGGCGTCTGAAAGCGGTGGGCCGGACGTTGTGGCGCAACTCGACAACCGGAATACACCCGCCCTTGCGCCGGGTTACCCTGGCCGGGGCGGGAAAAATGAGTGCCAAAAATGGCCCAAAAGATGTATGCTTGGCGGGGCCAAGGAGGTCACAATGTCTAGAGATACCCCTTGTAGGGGGATCGGTGCTGGCGCCCGTGTATTTGCTTTTCTCTATCTATGTCTCCTTCAAATGGCGGGCGCCAGGTTTGTTTTCTGCCAACTGCCTCTGTTAGCTGCGAAAATGCACGGCAAGCGCCTGAAAAAGAGGCGGTCGGAGACACGAAAATCCTGCGAATCAGAGGGGGGAGTGGATGAGAGTCTACATCTCGGCGGATATGGAGGGGGTTACGGGGGTAACGCATCCGCAGGATGTGATACCGGGCCGCTCGCAGTACGAGAGGTTCCGCAAATTGCTGACCGCTGAGGTGAACGCCGCCATCGAAGGCGCAGGGGATGCCGGAGCCACAGAGTTTCTGGTCAACGAGGCCCATGACGGGATGCGCAATATTCTGTTGGAAGATCTGGACCCACGGGCGGAGGTGATCGTGGGCTCGCGCAAGCCCCACTCGATGATGGAGGGTGTCGAGGGCGCGGATGTGGTCTTCTTCGTCGGCTACCACTCCCGGGCCGGAACGGGCGGGATCCTGAGCCACACCTTCACCGGCCCCGACATGGCCATAAGCATCGAACTCAATGGCGAGCCGTGCAGCGAAGGCCGGATGAACGCGGCTCTCGCGGGACTCCAGGGCATTCCCGTGGGACTCGTTACCGGCGACGATCTCATCTGCGAGGAGTCGAAAGCTCTCTACCCCGGCGTCGAGACTGCCCAGGTAAAGGCGGCGGTTGACCGCTACACGGCCCGGTGCCTGCCCGTAACTGTCGCTCAGGGGCGCATCAGGGAAGCCGCCGCAGGCGCGGTAAAGGGGGCGAGTGGCCTCGCGCCGTATGCCCCCGAACCACCCTACACGTTCACCGTCGAGTTCGCCACCGCGAGCACTGCCGCGAGCGTCATGTACTTTCCGAACCTTGAACGGATAGACGACCGCAGAGTTTCCTGGACGCACGAAGACTACGAAACGGCGTACAAAATGTTTATCGGGGTCATGCGGCTCGCCCGCACCGACCCGGACTACGGATAGAAGGCACATGAGCCTGACCTTCTACATAGTGGATGTCTTCGCCGAGGAGAAGTGCGCTGGCAACCAGCTCGCGGTCGTCCGGGGAGCCAGAAACCTCTCCACTGAGGAGATGCAGAAGATCGCCTCGGAGATGAACTACTCCGAGACCACTTTCATAATCTCTGATGAGGAACGCGAGGGTGGCTACGACGTCCGCATCTTCACGCCCAGAGAAGAAGTTCCCTTCGCCGGGCATCCGACGCTCGGGACGGCGTTCGTGATCCGGCGCGAGATCATGCAGAAACCTGCCGAGCGTCTTGCGCTCAACCTCAAAGTCGGACACATTCCCGTAACCCTCGGCGATGTGCTCTGGATGCGCCAGCAGCCGCCAGCCTTCGGAGAGATCTACGACATAAGCCGCATCTCGCGAATACTTTCCCTTGAAGGGACTGAGCTTGACACCGAGCATCCCATCCAGGAAGTCTCTACGGGCCTACCCGCGATCATTGTCCCGCTCAAGAACCTGGACGCTTTGAAGCGGTGCCGGGTGGATAGGGAACTATACTTCGATCTGGTCAAAAACACGGAGGCCAAAACCATCCTCGTCTACTCGCCCGAACCCTATGGCAACGCCGACCTCTCCGTGCGCGTCTTCGCGGACTACTACGGCGTTCCCGAAGATCCAGCCACCGGCAGCGCGAACGGCTGCCTCGCCGCCTACCTGGTAGAGCACCGCTACTTTGGTGTGGACTCGGTAGACATCCGGGTGGAACAGGGATATGAGATCGTACGTCCCTCATTGCTATATTTGCAGGCAGGAAAGGAAAATGGCGAGATACGAGTCTCCGTCGGCGGGAGAGTGCAGATGGTGGCGAGAGGTGAGCTTCTGTAAGGTAATATCAGGTGGGATCGAATAGGGGGTAATCGTTGAAAGTCACTACCATACTTGACCAAATAGACATGGGCAGTATGGCTTTGCCTGAATTTCAGCGCGGATATGTGTGGAATAGGGATCAGGTCCGCGGACTCATGCAGTCCTTGTATCGCAAGTACCCTATAGGTGGGCTGTTGATCTGGAAAACGCGCACTGATACTGCGAATACCCGTGGTAACGGCGGTTCCGCATCATCGGGAACGGTTGATCTTCTCCTCGACGGTCAGCAGCGTATTACTTCTTTGTATGGGATCATTCGAGGTACTCCACCGCCTTTCTTTGAAGGCAATTCTTCTGTATTTACTGGACTGTACTTTCACTTAGA
>CADDYV010000060.1 GCA_902810695.1 Actinomycetota bacterium
AAGCTGCCAGCGAGGCCATCGACCGGGCGGAAAGTGCGCTACGAAGAGGCAAATCACAAGAGGCTTGGGGATGGGCACAAGTAGCTTACCAGATCTCTCGAAGACCTTTCCTGATGGGCGAGGAGGGATCATGGGTGAGTTTGAAACGCTCCGAACTGCGCGACGTGCTCGTGCGGGCACATGAATGTCTGAGCGAGCCCTCTGTCTGGAACAAAGAGCCAGCATATGCGGTGAAGCATGCCAAAGAAGCGGTAGCTATCGAACCTTTTCGCGAGAGAAGTTATCAGCTCCTCATGCGGGCCCACGCCGCAGTGGGCAACCGCGCCGAGGCGCTACGTGTCTACGAGCGTTGCAGAAGCCTGCTGTCGGAGGAGCTCGGCGTGTCCCCATCGCCTCAGACTGAGGCTGTGTATCTCAGCATCTTGAGATCCTGACTACGCCTCGTTTACAGTACCTCTGATCGCACATCCTGCTGGGCTGCCGCCTCCAAGATGCAAGATTTGTTACCTGCATGTGGGCAAATCTGTAGGAAATATGGTCCGCCTCCAGGAACCATTTACTGGGTGCCCCCGAAAGCATCGAGTGGTATCGAATAGTTGCTAGAAGTTGCTATAGTTCATAACGTCCTTTAGCGGGGCTCGTAGACGTCGAAGAGGATCGGCTCCAAACCTTCCTCGCCGACCCCGGTGCGGTACTGGATGTAGCGCGCTCGCTGCAGGTAGGCCAGAGCCGTCTTCATCCGGCCTTCGAGGTCGGGGATCTCCTGCTCCAGTTCTTCCAGCTTCGAGGAGTCGAGGATGATGTCTTCCTCGTCGTTTTCCTGCCAGAGTTCCCAGAGCTTGCGCCAGAGGGCTTCGGTTTCGGGGGAGAGGGGTTCGCGGTCCATTTATTGCGCGCCCTTCCTCAGCTCGAAGACGATGTGATTTATCTCCGGAGCAAGGAGTTTCTCTATTGCGAGGCGCACGGCGTTGCGCGAGCCGGGCAGGCTGGCGATAAACTTGATGCCCACCGAACCGGCGATCGCGCGGCTCAGGATGGCAGCGGAGCCTACTTCTTCGTAGGAGAGCATCCTGAAGACCTCCCCGAAGCCGTCTAGCTTCTTCTCGATCATGCGCTCGACGACCTCGTAGGTGTTATCGCGCGAGGCGATGCCGGTGCCCCCGGTGGTGATAACCGCGTCCACGTTGGGGCGGGCGAGGAGATCCACGAGCGTCGTCCGGATCTGTGGTGAGTCGTCCTTGACGATTCCGCGGCTGACGACCTCGTGTCCGGCCTTCTGCATTAGCTCCTCGATGGTGTCTCCTCCGGTGTCCGTCTCCGGGGTGCGGGTGTCGCTTATGGTAAGGACCGCGACCCGCACCTTCTCCGGCGCCGCCTCCCTGTGCCGTTCGACGCTCTCGCTCATGGCAGACCTCCTCCCTGCAAAAAAGGGTTGCTCGCGCGCTCGTTTTTTATGGTCGTCTCAGGTCCGTGGCCGGGGTACACCCTCGTTTCGTCCGGGAGCGTGAGGAGGCGCTCGTTTATGCTCCGCATCAGGGTCTCCATGTCTCCGCCCGGGAGGTCCGTGCGGCCCACGCTCTCCGCAAACAGCGCGTCGCCGGAGAGTACGATCCCTTCGTCCTCCGAGTAGAAAGCCAGATGCCCCGGCGCGTGCCCCGGCGTGTAGAGCGCCTTCAGCCTGATGTCGCCAACCTCCAGGACTTCTTCGTCGGCGATGTACTGATCCACATTGGGGACTTTGCCGAACTTCACGCCCATCATCAGCGCCTGGGTGGGGAGTTGCTTGAGCATGGTTTCGGCCTCCTCGTGCATCAGAACCGGGCAGCTGTACTCCTCGACGAGCTGTGCGATGGCGCCTACGTGGTCTATGTGGGCGTGGGTTACTAGGATCTGGGCTATCTCCAGCCCCGTCTGCTCTACTGCGAGTACGATCCGAGTCGCCTCATCTCCAGGGTCCACGAGCGCGCCGACGCCCGACTCTTCGTCCCCGATGATGTAGCAGTTCTCCTGGAACATGCTCACGACCAGCTTCTCCAGGATCATCGCGCCCTCCCCATCACAAACTCGACCAGAAGCCGCGCCGGGGTGCCGGTCGCGCCCTTGGTGGTGTAGGCGTTGTCCTTGTCACCCCACGCGGTCCCGGCGATGTCCAGGTGCGCCCACGGGTAGTCGGCGAACTCCTTGAGGAAGGCTCCTGCGGTGAGCGCCCCTCCAGGACGCCCGCCAGAGTTCTTTATGTCGCCGTAGTCGCCTCTGATCTGCTCGGTGTACTCCTCGAAGAGCGGAAGCGGCCACGCCCGCTCACCGCTTCTTTCTCCCGCGGCTCTCACCTCGGAGATGAGGTCTTCATCGTTGCCCATCAGCCCGCTCGCGTGGTGTCCAAGCGCGACCACACACGCCCCGGTCAGGGTCGCGCAATCTATTACTGCTGCGGGGTCGTAGCGGCGGGCGTAGGAGAGGGCGTCGGCCAGGATCAGGCGTCCCTCGGCGTCGGTGGAGATGATCTCGGCAGTCTTGCCGGAGTGCATCCGCAGCACGTCTCCGGGCTTGAAAGCCGCCCCGCCGGGCAGGTTCTCGGTGGCCGGGACGAGGGCGATGACGTTCAGCGGAAGGTCCAGCGAGCCGATGGTCTCCATCGCGCCGAGTACGGCGGCGCCTCCGCTCATGTCGAACTTCATCTCCTCCATCCCGCTGGAGGGCTTGATCGATATCCCCCCCGAATCGAAGGTTACGGCCTTGCCGACGAGGACGATGGGAGCGGAGTCTCCGCCCTTGCGATGCTCCAGCACGATGAAGCGCTGCTCGTTGGCGGAGGATCGGCCCACCGTGGCGAGGCCGCCCATGCCTTCGGCTTCTATCTGCGAGCGGTCCAGGATCGTGCAGCCCATCCCGTGGTGCTCGGCTATCTCGCGCGCCCGCTCCGCCAGATATGCCGGAGTCGCGGTGTTCGAGGGCTCGTTCGCCAGATCCCGCGCCAGGGCTGCCCCCACAGCCAGCTTCTCACCCTTCTGCGCTCCGGCGGTTGCGCTCTCTTCGTCAGAGTTTTCGTCGAGGATCAAGTCGAAGCTTTCTATCTCGCGCTCGTCTTTCTCGCCGGTCTTGTAGCGGTCGAAGCGGTATAGCCCCAGGGATGCGCCTTCAGCAGCCACCTGCGCGGATCTTTCCACACCTTCATCCTCAAGGGCCGGCAAAGCGAAGGCAGCTCTTCTGGCTCCCGTGGATATCGCGCGTCTGGAGACGGTGGCGGCGGCGCGGCGCAGCTTCTCCGCATTAAAAGCGGCTCGCTTGCCCAGCCCGACCAGCAGCACGCGTTGCGCCATCAAGCCACTTGCCGGGTAGAGCAGGGCGGTCTCTCCTTCTTTGCCGGAGAAGTCCTCGCTCGTGAGGGCGACATCGGCTGCGCCGCCCAGACCTTCCGGCGGATTTTCGTTTTCGTAGAGGCCAACCGCGATCATCCCGGCGGAAACCTCGTTCAAGGCGGCTTTTCTGACGCCGATACGGACCAAAGCCGCATCACCTCCCGAAAAAATTCTATGAAATACGGCGGAATCGCTCTGTTGCGGCCCGAATTATACGGGAAAGAGCCAAAATGTTCGGAGTAAAGATCGAAAAGAACGCAAAAGAGGCGCGGTTTTACCGCGCCTCTCTGCTGACCGCTGATAGCTGAAAGCTAAATGCTTACAACACCGGCAGGAACTTCTGCAGTTCGTAGGGGGTTACCTGGATCCGGTAGTCCTCCCACTCTTCGCGCTTGACGTTCAGGAGGCGGTTGAAGACGTGGTCTCCGAGAGCCTTATGCAGCAACTCCGAGTTCTCCGCCTCGCGGATCGCCTCGCCCAGGTCGGCGGGCAGGCTCTTTATCCCGAGCTTCTGACGCTCCTCCGGGGTAAGATGGTAGAGATTGCGCTCCATCGGCTCGGGAAGCTCGTAGCCCTTTTCGATACCTTCCAGCCCCGCGTGCAGGAGTGCCGCCAGGCACAGGTAGATGTTCGAGGCGGGGTCTGGACACCGGATCTCCGCGCGGGTGGCCTTCTCCTTGCCGGGGTGATACAGCGGGACCCTCACGAGCGCCGAACGGTTGCGGCGGCTCCAGGCGATGTAGACTGGAGCCTCGTACCCCGGCACGAGCCGCTTGTAGGAGTTGACGTACTGGGCGAAGATTATGCTGATCTCACGCGCGTGCCTAAGCTGGCCCGCGATGAACGACTGCGCTTCCCGGGAGAGGAAGTATTCGTTGTTCGGGTCGAAGAAGGCGTTTCTCTCTCCGCTGAAGAGGCTCTGGTGAGTGTGCATCCCGGAGCCGTTGGAGTCCCTGAGCGGCTTGGGCATGAACGTCGCGTAGACGCCCTGGTTGGTGGCGATCTCCTTGACGACCGTTTTGTAGGTCATGACCTTGTCGGCCATCGCTACAGCATCATCGAAGCGGAGGTCGATTTCGTGCTGGCTGATGCCGACCTCGTGGTGGGAATACTCGACGTCAATATCCAGGCTCTGCAGCGCGAAGATCGTCTCACGCCGCAGGCTCGTGGCGGCATCCAGCGTGGTCAGGTCGAAGTAGCTCCCGTAGTCGAGCGGTTCGGTGCCGTTCGAGTCCTTGAAGTAGAAGTATTCCAGCTCCGGTCCGACGTAGTAGTTGTCGAAGCCCATCTCCTTCGCCCGCTCGGTTGCGAGCCTCAGGACATGGCGTGGGTCTCCCACATAGGGGTCACCCTCTGGTGTCCTTATGTCGCAGATCATGCGCGCCGTCGGGGCTTCCGGCGGGCTCCAGGGTATGATCTTGAAGGTCGAGATGTCAGGCATCGCGATCATGTCCGACTCCTCGATGTCCTGGTAGCCGGTGATCGAAGACCCGTCGAAGCCCATCCCGCCGTCCAGCGCGTCCTCTAGCTCGTCAACCGTGATCGCGAAGCTCTTTAGCGTGCCCAGGATGTCCGTAAACCACAGCCGGATGAACTTTACGTTGTTGTCCTGGGCCAGCCTGAGTACTTCTTCTTTGCTTGAGGGTGTCAAAACTGCCTCCCGAAACCTGTCTATTCCACGACGCACGGCCATGATAGGGATGAACCCACCCACCGGATACGGCCCGGCGTACAATCAAGATCGTCCGAAAGATCCGTATTTTTATCCCGGCGTATAAACGAGTTGCTTATTTGCGCAGAAACTGGCGAAACTAGCAAGACATACTACGGTATAAAAGGTATGACAAACCAGTTGATGAGTGGTACAAGGTAAAAACTTCTGGACCTCGACGATGAAAGATAGCACGTAAGGGAGAGAGATGAGCGAGGAGCGCAGGGACGGACCAGAGCGGCGGCGCAGGATGGGGCCGCTGGGAGAGAGCGACGACGAGACCCGCCGCATGTCGCAGGAGGAGAGCCAGGGGACCACCCGCAGGGCTCCTGCGGAGCCGGATCAGGGAAAGACCAGGAGAATACCGTGGCCCTCTGGGGACTCCAACCAGGAGTTCGATACGGCGGCCAGGGAACGGGAGAAGCCGACGCGGGTGATCCGGCCTTCCATCGGAGATACGGCGGAGGCTCCCGCGTACCCGCGGGCGTACTTCGAGGCCGCCGAGGAGCGCGAGATGCGGCTGAGGGACATGTACGGCGGCGTGGACTGGCTGGCGAGCTTTCTCGGGTTCATCTTCGCAGCCGTCGCCGGAGCCGTGTTTTCCTCGATAGCTGGCCTGGTGCTGGTGCCTCTCGGATTCTCGCTCAGGATCGGGGGCAATCTGGGGACGGCGGAGATCACGGGCCTCGTGGTGGTTGCGATTCTCGTCTTCCTCACGTACTTCTTTGGCGGGTACGTGGCCGGACGTCTGGCGCGCTTCGACGGCGGGATGAACGGCATGATGGCTTTCGTGTGGAGCGCCGTCGTCTCCTTTATCGTGATAGCGGTCGGCCCGTTCTTGCCCGGTGGCGGTTTCGAGACGCTGCGAAATTTCGTTCAGAGCACCGTGCTCCCCGGCTTCAACAACCTCATGGAAATGGGGATTGTGGGACTGGGGATCGTCGTCGGCGTCATCGTGGTGGCGCTGCTCGGCGGGTTCGCGGGCGGCCGTCTCGGTAGCCGGTATCACTCTCAAATAGACCGAACGACGTAGAGAGAGGGAGATGAGCATGGGAAAGTTCAGGATCATCATCAGGGTTCTAAGGAGCCCGCTCGGGCGCACACTGGTTATCTTCGCCCTGAGAAACAGGCGGATACGCCAGACCATAGGGCACTTCGCGCTGCGCCAGATAAACCGCCGCCTGCGCAGGAAGTAGTCTCGGCGTCCGGGTAAGCGGTGCTAGTAGTGAGTTGCTTCGCGGGTTCGCCGCGCCACGTCTCTTGCGACCTCGGTGACAGAGCCGGTCTTTTGCCACACCTCTAGCTGGCGTTCGGCCTCCGTCGGTTCCTCAAGCAGGAGCCAGGTGCCGGAGAGGTCCCGGCTCGCGTGGGCTTCGAGGTTCTTGAACAGTCCTTCGAGGACTTTTCGGGTTTCGAGCGAGCGATGCGTCTCGTGGTCCACGAAGGTTCCGTCCAGGCCGTAACGCTGGGCGCTCCACTTGTTCTCCTCGATCTCCCGATTCGGGCGGATGGGCTGCTTCTCGCCGGAGTCGTACTCGTGGACGAGCAGGTCGCACAGAGCCGCGGTGAGGGAGACGAGGGCCTCGGTGCGGCGCGGGTCGGTCTGGGTGTCGGGAGCGCGGAACTCGACGGTCCCCAGGACCGGGTGCAGGCGCACGTCCCACCAGATCTCACCGAGCGAGTGGATGGCCCCCGAGCGCAGCACGTAGTCCACGTAGTCGGTATAGCGGTCCCAGGATTCCAGCGGCTCGGGGAGCCCCGCGCGGTGCATCGAGCGCGAGAAGATGAGGATGCGGCTGGAGAGCATCTCGGTGAACTCGCCCTGCCAGAACGGGGAGTTTACCGAGAGCGCCAGGAAGTGGGGGACGTACTCCCGGAGGCGGTTGAAGAGGTAGATCGCCTTCCCCCGGCCCTGGACCGCGTAGTGGATGTGCAGCGCGAAGGTGTTGTTGCGCCGGATCAACCACCCCAGCTTCCGCTTGAGGCGCTGGTAGTGAGGCTTGTTGATTATCTCCTGCTCCCGCCAGTCGCCCACCGGATGCGTACCGCTCGCCCCGAGCAAACGGTCCATCCCGTCCGCGTGCTGGAAAAGCTCCAGCCTGCGCGCGATGAGGTCTTTTACGACCCCGGCGGGGTGCGGGTGGACGCCGGTGTTGGCTTCGATCTCGCAGTCTATGAGCTCGCCGGTGAAGTGCCCTTCCGGGGAGGTGTCGAGGATCTTCTGAGCCCCACCGGCGAGTTTGGTGGTCTCCGGGTCCGCGAGCCACAGCTCCTCCTCGACCCCCAGGGTTCCCTCCGGCGCACCCGTCTCGAAGGCGTCGGGAGGGATGGGGGAAGTATTCTCTGGTTTGTTAGAGCCTGCTTCGTCCATGTGGTTCGTATATTAACCTCTTATGTCGCGGGGTAGAATTGCCCCGCAGTTGGTTTTGCTGGGGAGGTGTTTCGTTGGATCGTCAGGAGAGTATGGCCCGGATGCCGGAAGAAGCGGTAACAGCCGGTATTGTTGCGTCCCTGACCCTCGCGTACAGCGCGCCCACTCCGGGAGCCGGCTCCCGCTACAACGATGGCCAGGTGGCCCATGAAACGCGCATGCTCACGGTGATGCCGCTGGCGGAGTCGCTCGGAGGCTCCATGAGCCAGGGGGTGGGGGAGACCGTCTTCGAGGCCGTTACCGCCTCCCGCAACTTTACCGGGTTTGCCGATTTGCGCAGCGCAGGATACCTCGCCCCGCTCGCCCATTCTGCCCTGCGCGGCGAGCCCGTCAGGCTCGTGTTGAGAAAGCTTGGACGTGAGGACCTGCTCTTCTTCGCGCGGGCTGCTGGAGCGGCGGGCACGCAGGGACCGCTCGAAGGAGCCATCCAGGTCGCGCTCGGAGCGGACGACGAGACGACATTGCGGGAGGTGATGCGCTTCGTCTCCGCCCGCGACCCGATGGCCCGCGAGTACGCCCGGAACTTCGAGATCACCACCCAGCTCGCCCGTCCCGCCCTGATATCCGCGCTCTCCCGCGCCGAGTCTACCCGCGCCGCCCTGGTTCACTGCTACCTCGAAGTCCTCTCCGAAGTCCCGGACCTCGACGTAACGGGAAGGGCCGGACAGCGCGAGGCCGAGGACGTCTCGCGCATGGCAAAGGGCGTTCTGAAGAGCGGCAGCGTCTTCTCCAGGCGCGGACTGCAGGCCATAACCAACCTCGATGGCGTGCTGCGCGCCGACTCCAGGCTCTCTCCCACCGCCACCGAACCCGTGGTCACCACTGCGGCTTTCCTCGTCGCCCTCGAACACGGCCCGGAGTCATTGAACTACCGGGTGCGTCCGGCACGCCAGCGGTGATCTTCGATGTTGTAATCAGGCTTGCCGGTAGCATCTGCCCTTTGGGATAAAATCTCACGTTGAAACTATCGAGCGAGGATCAGGAGGTACGTTGAAGGCGCTCGTAATCGTCGGCCACGGCTCACACTTGAACGAGGACTCCAGCCTGCCGGTCTACGAGCACGCGGAGCGTATCCGCCAGAGCGGCGGGTTCGACGAGGTCGTCGAGTGTTTCTGGAAAGAGGAACCGTCCATGCGCCACGTCCTCGATACGGTCGAATCCGAAGAGGTCTGCGTGGTCCCGGCCTTCATCTCCGAAGGTTACTTTACCCAGCAGGTCATCCCGCGCGAGCTGGGGTTGGACGGCCCCGTTACGTTCAAGGATGGCAAGATCGTCCGCTACGCGGGACCCCTGGGGACTTTCGAGAAGATGGCCGACGTCATTCTGGAGCGCGTCGAGGACCTGATGCGCGGCAAGGAACTGCGGGAGGGCAGGACGGCGCTCGTCTTGCTCGGACACGGCACGGACCTGAACAAGCGGTCGAGCGATGTCATCTACCTGAACGCCCGGCGCATCAGAGAGCGCGGCGTCTACGATATCGTCGAGGAGGCTTTTCTTGACCAGGATCCGGAGGTCGGAGAGGTCGTCGGTAAGGTCGAGGCGGAGAACGTGATCCTGATCCCCGTCTTCGTCGCCGAAGGGTGGCACACCCGCGAGACCATCCCCGAAGACCTGGGCCTGACCGGAGAGGTAACCGTCCGCGAAGACAGAACCATCTTCTACGGAGCGCCCGTGGGAACCCACCCTTCGATGGCGAGCCTCATCGCCGCCCGTGCCCGCGAGACCGAGCACTACGAGGTTGTC
The DNA here is from genome assembly GCA_902810695.1 of Actinomycetota bacterium. Classification (GTDB taxonomy): domain Bacteria; phylum Actinomycetota; class Rubrobacteria; order Rubrobacterales; family Rubrobacteraceae; genus CADDYV01. The sequence continues at coordinate 9,245 of CADDYV010000060.1, forward strand.
CAGAACGTCTCCTGACAGAGAGAACGTCGCCGTATCTTCCCGCGAGGCTTTCGCCGCCTGGGTAGGCGAAGCCCCGGAGGGCAGAAAGTTCGGCCAGGTCGTCGTTAGAAAGTTGCCGTCCGGTGGCTATGAGATCCGCCACGCCAGCGATGCCGGTTCCGAAAACCTGGAGGTGCATACGAACCCCAGGGATGCGCGCGATATCTCCAAGCTCACCGAGGCGGGCGAGTACCGTCCGCTAAAAAGCTCTCCGAATCTCAGACGGGGCTGGGTCCTGCGTCTGGCCGACGACCGGGAACTCGCCAGCGCGATGAACTACCTGTATCCGGCGGCGATATCCCACTGGTATCTCCTGCGCGAAGGGAGGCTCAAGACAACCAGCTTTCGCGAAAACGCCGCCCGGCAGAGCGGCATCTACGAGCGGGTGCGCTATCTCTCCGACGAGGCGGTGCAGAACGCGGCGAGGGCCTGCTGCGAGGATGAAGTGTGCCTCAAGAAAACGCTCTGGGATGTGGACGAAAATACGCCGCTTGAGATGGAGCGCGGTCGGGGTGATATCCCCTGTCCCGAGCCGTGCAGCGTTTTCATTTCGTTCGCCCGCCGCGTAAGGTACTTCGAGCGGGAAGAGGAGAACACCTCTGACGGAAATGCTCTTACACCGGGTGAGAGGCGGGATCTTGCAGCCCTGGTCGAAGCTGCGGCGAGCGGGGAGGTGAAGATGGCCCGCGAGGCCGAGTTCGAGAAGCCCCTCAACCAGCGCCGGATGCGCTACCGCAGGCTCACCCTTCTGCCAAAGCTTCGTCCAGAGGAGTAACTTGGCCTTTGGTTGGCGGAAAATCTTCTGATCCCACCTTGCAAGAAGCCAGGCGGTTTTCTTTTCTCAACGTTGGTCGCGGGGACCGGACCACACTCCGGGATACTTGCTCGCGGACCATCCCTGGTCCGGTTGCCCCTCGTCCCGCTGCCAGCCGGCTACTATGCGGGACTCGATGTCTCTCCAGCATCTAACCCCGCTGGTGGCGTCGGCGGCTTCCACGGCGGATGCTCCGGCGGCGCAGGCTGCGGTAATAGCCTTTTCGGGTTGCATGCCGTTTAGCAGGCCGAAGAGAAAACCCGCGACCGCCGCGTCCCCGGCCCCGACGGTCCCGACGACTGTGGCCTCGAACGCCGAAGACCACATCTCCCGGTCAGCCCACGCCGAAAGGTCCACGGGGAGATTCGCGCTCTTGAGTCTTCCTTCCGAGGAGGTTCGCAGGTACATGCCTCTGCTTCCGGCTTTGATCCCGACGATGGCGGCTCCCATACCGAGGAGCTTCTCACCGAGCCGCCGGATGTCTTCGACCGGGGCTCGGGCGAGTCGGGTTGGATCCCTTGCGGCCAGCTTCCGGTATTCCGGCTCCAGCATGACAAGGATCTCCTCCACGCTGGGCAGGAAAACGTCGACGGCGGGGAGTGTGTTCTCGAAGATTCCTTGCCAGTCTGCTTCTCCTGCTTCGGAGGAGAGATCCGGGTAAGAGGTGTCAAGCGAGGTAGTCAGGCCGGCGTTCTTCGCGCGGTCGAACATCCGGCGCATCTCTTCTCCGCCGTTTTGGTACATCCGGCGCATCACCTGCGGGTAGCCGAAGTGGAAGATGTCTGCCTCTGGCAGGTTCTCCGGCAGGTCGTCGGAAGAGAAGGAGGCGTTGGCGCCGGAGTAGTGGAGGAACATCCGGTCCTCACCCGGCGGGCTGAGGATTATGGTGCAGGAGGTATGCTCTCCGGGTGAGACGAGGAGCCCTTCGGCGAGCTTTTTGTCGGCGCGGGCGATGGAGTCGCGGACCATCTTCCCGAACGGGTCGTCTCCGATTTTAGCCAGCAGGCTGACCTCGGCGCCGAGACGATAGAGCGAGAGCCCCGTGTTCGGCACGCTGCCCCCTGTGGATACGGTAACCGGCCCGATGCCGCTCATCGTACCCGGAACGAAGCGTAGCTCCCGCGAGGCCGAGAGGTCCGGGATCACATCCAGGCAGATGTGCCCTGCCACTATGACTCTACCCTTCCGCACAGCGCCCATCGTCGGATGATAAGCCAGCCCGCGGGCTGCCAGCAAGGTATGATGTCCGGTGAGCGAGGAGAGGAGCCGGCAGTTGGGGAAGATAGTTGCGCTGGGTGAGGTAGTAGCGGATATTTACAGGGGCGAGAGTATCTCTGCGGTCGAGCTTGCGTTCACCGCGCGTCCGGGGGGTGCTCCGGCGAACGTGGCCGTCGCTGCGGCCAGGCTCGGCGCGGAGGCGGCTTTCGTCGGTAGCGTGGGTGAAGACCTCTTCGGGGATTTCATACTGCGGGTGCTCGAAACCGAGGGCGTGGACACTTCCGGTGTGAGGCGTCAGAGCCCTCCCACGCGCACCTCGCTGGCTTTCGTGGAAATTTCCGAGACCGGTGACAGAGAGTTCACCTTCTACCGCTCGGACCCGGCTGCGGACGAGCTTCTCTCTGCGGAAGACATCTCGGGGGAGCTTCTCTCGGGTGCATCGTTCGTCAACTTCGGGAGCATTCCCCTCATAAAAGACCCGGTCCGCTCGGCGATCTACGAGGCCGCAAGGCTCGCTGCGGAGCTGGGCGTCCCGGCTGCTTTGGACGTGAACTTCCGCGAGCACCTCTGGACGAACGCCGAAACAGCCCGCGAAATCATAGATCCGGTGCTGGATATCGCCACCGTCGTCAAGCTCAGCGGCGACGAGTTGCTCCCACTCCTGGGAACGAAGAAGGCGGAAGAGGCTGCCGAGGGCTTGCTGGAGCGCGGCGTCTCGCTGGTCCTCGTGAGCCTGGGTGGGGAAGGGGCTTTTTTCGCCACGTCCGAGTTCCACGGCAGGGTAGATCCTTTCCGGGTGAAAGCGGTTGATGCGACCGGGGCGGGGGATGCTTTTCTGGCCGCTGTTCTGACCCACCTCTCCGAAAACCCGGATAGCCCCTTCGAGGAGGAAGTGGTGCGCGAGGCGGTTCTGCGGGGTTGTGCGGCCGGGGCCCTGGCCTGCATGGGCTACGGAGCCATGGGAACGCTGCCCAGCGGGGAGGATCTCGGCCGCTTCATCTCTGGTCGCGCCTAGCGCCGGACCTGGCTGACCCTGATCGGCACTTCTACCGACTCCGCCAAACGCCGGGCGAGGGGTTCGAGGGACGGCAGTTCGGTCGCGGCGTGTCCGGCGTCCACCGCAACGAGCCCCAGCGACTCCGCGAGCAGGCCGTCGTGGTAGTCCAAGTCTCCGGTAACGTACGCCTGCGCGTCTGAACCTGCGACATCCCGGATGAAGGATCCACCCGAACCGCCGAGAACTGCGATCCTCTGTATGCGCCATTCGGGGTCCGGGTTCGCCACGAGCCGCGCAGGAAAACCCAGAGAGTCCGATACCCGCACGCGAAGCTCCTCCGGCGATAAGGGTTCTGGTGGGTTCCCGATCCGCCCGTAACCGCAGTTCGGCGGGTGCCCTTCTATCGGGTAGACATCCAGGGCTGGCTCCTCATAAGGGTGGGCGGCGGTTGCTGCCGCGCGGGCTCGTTTTGCCAGGTAGGCCGGAACGACGGTTTCGAGCCGGATCTCCCGTACGGTTTCGAGCCTGCCCTTCTCGCCCACGTACGGCTCCGATGACTCGCCGCCTAGAAAAGTTCCGCTCCCCGCAGTGCAGAAGGTGCAGTGGGTGTACTCTCCGATGACCCCGGCCCCGGCCTCCGCCAGAGAGCTTGCGACGCTCTCCACCGCCTCTTCGGGAACGAAGATCACGAGCTTGCGCATCTCTCCTCTCGGGGCGACTATCTTTGAGGCTCCTTCGAGACCGAGGGCATCCGCGAGCGCGACCGAGACGCCTCCGGGGGCGGCATCATAGTTGGTGTGCGCGGCGTAGATCGCGAAGCCGGACCTGATGGCCCTTGCTATCAGGTTTCCCGGATAGGCGGAAGTATCTACCGCGCTCAGGCCGCCGAAGATGAGGGGGTGGTGGAAGAGCAGGAAATCGGCTCCCAGTTCTTCCGCTTCGTCCAGAACCTCAGGGAGCGGGGTGAGCGCGACGAGGACGCTCCTTACCGGCTGGTTCGGGTCCCCGACCTGGAGTCCCGGGTTGTCCCAGTCCTCTGCCAGAGAAGGAGGAGCTATGCTTTCTACGGCGGATGAGATTTCTCTTACAAGCATCAAGAGCTACTCCCTTGTAGAATGCCAAACCATGATCGCTTCCAGAGTAGCGAAGATTCTCTCTGCCGCAACGCGACTGCCGCTGCTTGCCGTGCCGCTGTTTTTGATCGTGGGGATTTACACGGCCGGGTGGACGGGGGTTGTGTGGGCGCTCGTGTGCCTCTTTCTGACGAGCGGGCTTTCGCTTCTGTACCTGATGTATCTGACGCGCACGGGCAGCGTCCGGGATCCCTCGCGCATCCCGAAAAACGAGCGGGTCCGGCCTCTATGGGTGGTGGCGGGGCTGCACGCCGGAGCCTGGATACTCGTTACGGCGCTCGGTGGCCCGATGGAGCTGAGGGCGGTGCTGCTCTCTTACACCCTCTCTACCGCTGCTTTCGCCCTGATCACACCTCTCTCCAAACTCTCGCTTCATGCGGCGGGAGCTGCGGGTACCCTGGTGTGTCTCGTTCGCGTCTTCGGTCCTCTCGGAGCCGCTTTCGTCCCTGTGTTTCTGGCGATCTGCTGGTCTAGGGCCGAACTGGGCCGCCACACCCCGCTGGAGCTGGCCCTGGGTACGCTCGTCGGCGGAATCGGAACCTGGGTAGCTTTCCACCACCTGGTAGCCTAGAGTTGGAATTACGATGAGTACCTAAACGGCTCCCCGGCCAGAGAGTACGCAGCGCACGGTGCGGGCCAGGATCACCAGATCCAACCACACCGACCAGTTGCGCACGTAGTGGGCGTCCATGGAGATCCGTTCGTCGTAGTCTGTATCGCTTCTTCCCCCGACTTGCCAGAACCCGGACATTCCGGGCCTGGTGCGCTTGTACAGCCCGTATACCTTGCCGTACTTGGAAACTTCCGCATCCACAATGGGACGGGGGCCCACCAGGCTCATCTCGGCGCGCAGGACGTTCCAGAGCTGGGGTAACTCATCCAGGCTGCTCTTGCGTAGGAGGCGGCCTACGCGGGTTACGCGAGGATCGTCGCGCAGCTTGTAGCTCCGCTTCCACTCAGCCATTAGCTGCGGGTTTTGCTCCAGGTACGCTTCCAGAACCTTATCCGCGTCGGCGTGCATCGTCCGGAACTTCCAGCACCGGAAGTGTTTGCCATCTGCGCCCAGGCGCCGGTGCCCGAAAAAGACGGGTCCTGGAGAGTCGAGCTTGATCATAAGGGCCACGGTGAGAAGTAATGGACTGATGAGCATACCGCCCACCACGGCGCCCGCCAGATCCAGGGCTCGCTTGAACCTGCAGATCCAGGGGTCGAGCAAGTTGTGCCGGACCTCCACCCCGAAGTTCCCCGCAAGATTCCTCGCTACTACGGTTGAGTTGGAGACCCCCGCTACCTCCGCGATTACGACCACGCTGCGGAAGTGGAGGCCAGCAAGGTCCGTCACCCCCGCCAGATACTCCTGCGGCACGTGAGGCATGACCAGGAAGAGGGTGTCGATCCGGTGCCTGCGGCCCAGCCTTACTGCCTCGACCAGGATATCCTCGTGAGGTTCTCCTTCGTCGCCCTCCTTCACCTCGGCAGGCACCCCCTCCGACCAGGAGACAAAACAGGTAACCGGATTGAACCCCAACCTCCATTCCTGGGCAAGTGCCTCCTCCAGGCGAGCCCCGGCATCTTTCTCACCCAGGATTATCACCGGCTTGCCCCACACCCCCTGCCGCATCATCCACCCTTTCACAAAATGACGCATGAGGGGCGAGAAGATCAGAAGCCCCGTGAAGACCAGTACCAGCAAGAACCGCGATACAGCGTCGCCGATGTGGAACGCGAGGGCGAAAATCGCGGCGAACGCCAGGGTAGCCAGCAGGGCGTGGGTCTGGCCGCGTAGCTCCTCCGGCTCGTCCAGGCCGTAACCCGGATAGAGGCCGCGGGTTGCGCGGAGCCCCACCCACACCAGCGCCACAGGTATGATGCTGGCGACCGTAAGCCCGGTAAGGGAGCCGGGAACCCGAAAGATCTGAACCAGACACGCCAGCTCCCAGACGAAAACCGCGACCACCAGATCGGAGAAGATCAGGGTCAAGTCCACCAGCCACCGCCGCCAGGTT
>CADDYV010000061.1 GCA_902810695.1 Actinomycetota bacterium
AGGTGGACGCCCCTCCCGATCTGGGCCCCCGAACCCACCGTCGCCCAGGTGTCAACCATCGTCCCGCCGCCGACCCAGGCGCCGATGTTCACGTAGCCTGGCATCACCACTGCCCCCGGCTCGATGAAGGCCCCGTAGCGCACCGTTCCCGGCGGCACCACGCGCACCCCGGCTTCGGCCAAGTTCTTCTTGGTCGGGATCTTGTCGTGGTACTCGAACGGCCCCGCCTCCATCGTCTGCATCTCCGCGACAGAGAAGTACAGGTTTATGGCCTTCATCACCCAGGCGTTCGAGCGCCACTCGCCGCCCTCTTTCTGCGCCACCCGCAGTTCACCCTTATCTAGAGCCGTGATGGCATCGAATACCGCCCGGTGGTGTTCGTCATCCTTCAGCAGCTCCCGGTTCTCGAAGGCGGCCTCTACAAGCTCCCTCATCTCTTACGACTCTCCCTCCGGCGCTCTGTTTATCTGGCTGGCACTTGCACCAGTTTAGCCTTTGATACCCCGCCATTGCAGGGTTAGAGCAGAGCCTCCCAGCGCGTTATGGCTTCCCGGCACTCTTCGAGGCCCGGCACCAGCGCGACCCGGATGAAGCCTTCTCCGCCCGGTCCGAAGGATCTACCCGGCGCCACAACTATGCCTTCTTCCAGAAGGCGCAGGGCGTAAGCCTCATCATCGCCGCCCGGTGCCGCGACCCACAGGTAGAAGCTCGCTTCGGTGGGCAGAAAATCCAACCCCGCGCGCCGGAAGAACTCCGTGAAGAGCCTGCGCTTCTCGCCGAAGATCCGGCGTCTCTCTGCGGCGTGCTCGTCGTCCGACCAGGCTGCTGCTGCGGCCTCCTGTACGAACGTGGGGGTTGCGGCGCCGATCGAAGGTCTGAGTTTTTTTAGGGCCGAGATCAGGTCCGCATCCCCGGCCATCATCGCCGAGCGGTAGCCGGTCATGCCGCTCCGTTTGGAGAGCGAGCAGAAGGCCAGGGTCCGCTCGCGGGTTATCTCCAGGATCGAAGGTGGAGGCTCCCCGGAGTAGATGTCGTTGTAGCACTCGTCGGAGAAGAGCAGGATGTCGTGGCTCTGGCAGAATTCGGCGACCTCTTCGAGATAGCGGCGGCTCGCGGCGGCACCGGTGGGGTTGTGGGGGTAGTTGATCCAGAGTATCCGGGTGCGCTCCGGGTCTATATCCTCGACCGGCAATAGAAAACCATCCTCCCGCTTCAGCTTTACCGGGAGCGCCTCGCCCCCGGCGTAGGCTGCTGCGCGCTCGTAGACCGGGTAGCCCGGCGTGCCGTAGGCCACCCCGCGCCGCGCGTGCGAGTGATGCACGAATGCGAGCGGCGCATGGAAGATGGCTTCTTTGGAGCCGTTGGCGGGCAGGACCTCGGTTTCGGGGTCGAGCACGACGTTGTGCCGGCGGCGCATCCAGCCGCAGAAGGACCCACGCAGCCTCTTCGTGCCCGTTACGGTAGGGTACTGGCTGACCTCCGGCAGTCCGGCGATCAGGGCCTGCCGGATTTTCGGGCCCGTTGGTTCCCTGGGGTCGCCGGTCCCGAAGTCGAAGAGCTTTGCGCCCTTCTCTTTGAGTTCCTGGCGGCGCTCGTCGAGGCGCAGAAGCGGATAGGCGCCGCCCTTCTGCAGGACGGGGTTGAGGAGTAGTTTTTCCCGGGTTTGCGCCTTGTTGTGTCGCTTCATTTGCGCCGGGGTATATTCCCTCTGCGGGCTCGACTTTGGAGAGCCAGAAATATAACATGCCGGAAAGGTGTTGTGAGAGGGTCAGGAGGTACATTCCGTTGGACGAGTTTCATCGTGAGGGGGACGACCTCTTCTGCGAGAGCGTCCCGCTCGCAGAGGTAGCCCGGAGCGCCGGGACCCCGGTATACATCTACAGCCACGCGGCGCTGGAGCGGGCGTACAGGGAGCTGGATGATGCATTCTCCGGGGCGGGGCTGGACCATCTGGTCTGCTACGCGGTCAAGGCGAACGGGAACATGGCCGTGCTCAGGGCTCTGGCTTCGTTCGGGGCTGGCGCGGACGTAGTCTCCGGCGGGGAGCTCTACCGGGCGATGCGGGCCGGGTTCGACCCGAAGAAGGTGGTCTTCGCCGGGGTCGGCAAGACCGAGAACGAGCTTACCGCGGGGCTCGGGGAGCGCATCCTGATGTTCAACGTCGAGTCCGTTTCGGAACTTGAGCACCTGAACAGGCTCGCCGCGATGCACGGCAAGCATGCGCGGGTCGCCCTGCGCGTCAACCCGGATGTTGACGCCGGAAGCCACCCGCACCTCTCTACCGGGCTCGGACACAGCAAGTTCGGCATCCCGGTCGAGGAGGCCGCCGCTCTCGCGGAGAGGATGGGCGAGTACCGCTGCGTGGACCTCATCGGCATCCACCAGCACATCGGCTCCCAGCTCTTGAAGGTCTCGCCCTACGTCGAGTCCGTCGAGAAGACCGCCACCCTCGTCGAGGAGTTGAAGAGCCGCGGTTTCGACATCCGCTACTTCAACATCGGCGGGGGGTTGGGCATCCGCTACCTGGATGAGGAGACGCCGACGCCGAAGGACCTGGTAGACGCCCTCCGACCTGCGCTCGCGGCAACGGGGACGAAGATCCTCTGCGAGATGGGCCGCTACATCGCGGGCAACGCCGGGGTGCTTCTGACCAGCGTCCTCTACCGCAAGCGCAGCGGCGAAAAGAGCTTCATCGTCGCCGATGCGGGCATGAACGATCTGCTGCGTCCGAGCCTCTACGACGCCCACCACGACATCCAGCCCGTAAAAGACGATATTGGAACCGCGCGGGCGGATCTCGTCGGCCCGGTCTGCGAGAGCGGGGACTATCTGGCCAAAGACCGCGAGCTTCCCGACGCGCGGGAGGGAGATGTGCTCGCGGTCATGGGCGCCGGAGCCTACGGGTTTGCGATGGCCTCGAACTACAACTCCCGGCCCCGTCCGGCCGAGGTGCTGGTGCGCGGAGACCGGTGGGCCGTGGTGCGCGAACGGGAGCACTACTCGGATCTGATCAAGGGCGAGATCGTCCCGGCGTTCTTGTAGCGAACGCGGCCTCTGATACGCGCCGCTCTCAGCAAGCCTGAAGGGTGGCAAGCCGGGCTGTGCGCTCGGCATCTCACCGGGACCGGAGAGAAGCAACCGCCTCGCTGGTTTGTCGAATCATCGCTTCCGCCTGGTTTCTACTCGGTGCTGGAATCGCTAATGTAGTGCCGGTTTCCAGAACGCGGATCTGGTTGCGGGAACCGGATGACGGGAAATGACGTATATAGCGGTTGCATGACGGAGTGAAACCAGCAAGAAAGGGAGAGCGTCGTGGGGAATGAGATCTCTCGCAAGAAATTCATTCGCGTCGGGGCTGTTCTGGGAGCCGGCACGGCTTCTGCCGCGCTGATATCGGCCTGCGGCGGAAGCTCTGGTGCTCAGGCGGGTAGTGGAAAGAAGAACGATCCTGGCAATAACAAAGGTGGGGCTGGAGTAAAGGGTTCTGGTAGCGGCAAATCCGGGAAGGTGATAACCCAGGAGTCGAAGGTGGCGCCGAATTCCGCAGTGCAGTTTACCGACTCGGGGCAGCCTGCCATCCTGATCCATCTGAAAGATGGCAGCTTCGTCGCGTACTCTGCGGTCTGTACGCACATGGGGTGCACGGTCGGCTACGACAAAAACAACGGCATGCTGGTATGCCCCTGCCACGGCTCCACCTACGATCCGGCGCACGGCGCGAAAGTCGTGCAGGGGCCAGCGCCAAAACCGCTTCCAGCGATACAGATCAAAACCAAGGGCGGGAAGATCATCGAGGCCTAGAAAAGCCCCCGGCGTCAGCCGATGGCTGGCAGCCGCCAGCTAAAGTAGAATGCGCCTATGGACTCGGGAGAGGAGCGCATCGGGCTAGGCGGAGCGGCAGCCATACTGGGTTGCTCTCAGGATACCGTTCGCCGCTACGTGGCAGAAGGCAGGCTTCATGCCACCGGCATCGCAGAAGGCAACTACACTTTTACGCTCTCGGAGGTACGCGAACTCGCTCGCTTGCTGAACGAAGAAAGCCCTGGAGATCAGGAGGAAGAGGAGATCTTCGAGGGAGAGGTGATCGGGGACGAGACCTTCGAGAACTCCAGCCATCTTCCCGCCGTTCCCTTCGAGCGTTATGAACGCCTGCTGCAGCAGGGCCAGGACTACAAGACCCGCCTCGAAGAACGCAACCGGCAGATGGAGGAGATCCGCCAGGAGCGCGACGCCGCCCGCGTCGAGATAGACCGGCTCTGGTCCGAGATAGAACGCCTCAACCTGGTGGAGTTCCAGCGCGAGCTCCAGGAGAAAACCATCTCCACCCTCGAAGAAGAGAAAGCCAGGCTCGAAACCGAGCGCGAAAACCTCATCCAGGAACGTGTCAAACTGGTCGAGGAGAAAGCCGCCCTCTCTGAAGAACGTACCCGCCTGGAAGCCGAACTCGAAGCTCTGAAAAACCGCCGCGGCTTCTTCCGCCGCCTCTTCGGCGGATAAAATTTGATCTAGCTCACACGCAAACCCTCAAACCCTTGACCTGGCCCTCTGTCGGCGGTACTTTGCGTATATGGCTTTTGCAAATGATTCTCATTTGTGTAAGGGAGAGAGGGAGCTTTTGAGGCTTTTACCGCGCTTTTCGACTCTCTTTGATTTTGCGGTAGCTGCTTGGGAGAAAGGTTCATGCTAGAACGCGTTGTCTGGCGCCGCATTTTGAACCCCTGGTTGGTGGCGCTGGCGCTGGTGGCTTCGCTGGTGGTTGGTGTCATGATCTGGCAGGCGGTTACCGCGAATGGGGTTCCGGATCCCACCGCCCAGAACCTGAGTCCGGCTGCGGCGGTGCTGGACAGCGGCATACTGGTTTTTCGCGAAGGGCTTGAGGCCATCCTCGTGCTCTCGGCGATTACCGCCAGCCTGATGCGTGGCAAGCAGAACTACTGGCGCCCGGTTGCCACAGGCTCCGGGGTCGCTTTCCTGGCGACGGTGGCGACCTGGTTTATCGTCGTGGCGATAATCTCTGCTGTGGATGCGCCAGCACTCGATGTCCAGGCTGCTACGGGGCTTCTGGCGATCCTGGTTCTCCTGGTGGTGATGAACTGGTTCTTCCACAAGATCTACTGGACCGGTTGGATCGGGCTCCACCACCGCAGAAAGCGCAGGTTGCTCGAAAATTCGGGCGGGATAAAGTCCGGGGCGTACCTGGGGCTCGCGCTCCTCGGGTTTTCCGCCGTCTATCGCGAGGGGTTCGAGACGGTTCTCTTCCTGCAGAATCTGCGGCTCAAGGTCGGCTCTGTTGAAGTTCTCGAAGGAGCTGCGATAGGGCTTGTTCTGACTCTCTCGGTCGCCCTCCTGACCTTCGCCGCGCACCACCGCCTTCCCTACAAGAGAATGCTGATCGCAACCGGAGTGCTCCTGGGGCTCGTGCTCGTCGTCATGGTCGGCGAGAGCGCCCAGGAACTGCAACTGGCCGGTTGGATCCCCACGACCCACCTGAACCTCCCGATCCCCGAATGGCTCGGCATCTGGTTCGCGGTGTTCCCCACAGCCGAAAGCCTCGCCGCGCAGGCGTTCGCAGCCGTCCTGGTCATCGGCTCCTACATCGCAGCCGAGTACGCCCGCGTCTGGCGCCCGCGCCACCAGATAAAATCCAGAGCAGCAGAGAGAACCTTGCTGGAGAACGGAATCCCCGTTACCGAATTCCGCGCAAATTCCTCATCTCCAGACGAGAGCGAATAGAGTATAGACACTTTCAGATAAGCCCCGGCTAGCAACTTTGACCGCTCATCTCTGTATTATTTTATTCAAAGTTTTCAGTAAATATTGAACGTACAGAATCCAGTGATTATGCTGATTGCTGGATGTAGTAGGAGCGCATGCGAGGTGGCATGGACGAGGACCGGGAGCGGTACGTCGAGGACTTCGGGCTGTTTTTCGAGCAGTTCGGGTTGGCGAGGATGGTGGGACGGGTATTGGGGTTGCTCCTGATATCCGACCCGCCGGAGCGTTCGGCGGAGGAGCTGGCGGGGGCGTTGCGGGCCAGCCGGGGTTCGATAAGCTCGGCGACGCGCAGCCTGGTGCAGATGGGATTGGTTCAGCGCCTCTCCAGACCCGGCGAGCGCCGCGACTACTTCAGGGTGAGGCCCGGAGCGTGGAACGAGTTGATGCGCCAGGAGATGGCCTCCATTACAAGGCTTAGGCGAATGGCCGAGCAGGGCCTTCAAATCCTGGATTCCGCCGACCCGGAGGCCAGGCGCGGACTTGAAGAGATGCGCGACTTCTACGCCTACTGGGAGAGAGAGCTTCCCGCCGTCCTGGAGCGGTGGGAGAGAGAAACGGAGAAAAAGCAGTGAACGCGGTCATAGAGACCAGGAGTCTAACGAAGAGGTACGGGCGCAGCAGGGGCGTGGAGGATCTGGACCTGACCGTCCGTCAGGGGGAGGTCTTCGGTTTCCTGGGGCCTAACGGGGCGGGCAAGACGACCACCATCAGGACGCTGATGGGTTTCCTGCGTCCCACCGGGGGCAGCGCCCGCGTACTCGGGATGGACATCAGGCGCGAGAGCGTACAGATAAGATCCCTGGTCGGCAACCTGCCGGGCGAGTTCGCCCTGGAGGACAGGATGACCGGCGAAGGGCTCCTGAAGTTCTTCGGGCGGCTGCGCGGCGTCAAAGACCTGGGATACGCCCATGAGCTGGCGGAAAGGTTCGGAGCCGAGCTACACCGTCCGATGAGGAGGCTCTCGCGCGGCAACAAGCAGAAGATAGGGCTCGTGCAGGCGATGTTCCACCGGCCTCCGCTTTTGATCCTCGACGAGCCAACCGGCGGGCTCGACCCGCTCGTGCAGGAAGAATTCCTGGAGATCATAGGTGAGGTCCAGGACGAGGGCCGCACCGTTTTCTTCTCCTCACACAACCTGGCGGAGGTAGAGCGCCTCTGCGACCGGGTCGGCATTATCCGCGACGGCAGATTGGCCGCCGTCGAGACCACGGACACCCTGCTGAACAAGTCCTTCCGGCACGTCAAGCTCACCTTCGATAAGACCCCGGATCCCGAACCCTTTCAGGCTCTGCCCGGCGTCAAGGATCTCAAAGCCGAAGGAACAAGCCTCTCCTTCACGCTCTACGAAAACCTGGACGGGGTCGTAAAGCTCGCGGCCAGGCACAGGCTAGTCGGCATGGAGTACGAGAGACCGAGCCTCGAAGAGGTTTTTCTTACCTACTACGGGCACCACGAGAACGGAGGAGAGCAGTGATGAGTGCCACAACGAATACTGCAGGAGCCGGGCCGAAGTCCAGGAAAACGGCATCCCGCCACACGCTGCTGCCTCTGATCCTGCACACCATGCGGGTGCAGTCCCGGAGCGCGCTCGTCTGGGGGGTGTATCTGGCAGCTCTGGGCATTTTGTACATTGCGATATATCCTTCGCTGGCGGACCAGCAGGAGCAGCTCAATGGACTGATAAATAAACTGCCCGGGACGATGAGGAACCTGTTCGGCTTTGGCACGAACGCGGGATTCGGCTCGATAGAGGCTTTGCTCTCCACCGAATTGCTCAACTTCATAGCTCCGCTGGCGCTGTCCTTTTTCCCGATCCTGGCCTCTTCTGCGGCGATCGCTGGGGCTGAGGAAGACGGCAAGATAGACATGCTGATGAGCAACCCCATCTCACGCTGGCAGTTGGTCGTGGGGAGCTTCGGGGCAACGGCGGCCTCGCTCCTCGGCATTCTGGTCATCATGGGACTTCTGATGTGGCTCGCGGCGCTCGTCGTAAACGTGGAGCTTCCCGCGAGCGCGGTGGCGAACGCTCTTTTGAACCTGTGGCCCCTGTGCATATTGTTCGGAGGTCTTGCGATGCTGTGCTCGGCTCTGTTCAGGCGGCGCATCACGGCGATCGCCGTACCTGGCGTCGTGCTCGTGTTTATGTACGTCCTGAACGCGCTCGGAAACAGCGTCAAGGAGATCGAGAGTCTGCGCCACCTCTCCGCTTTCTACTACTACGGATCAGCAATAGAGCACGGCATAGACTGGTCGAACTTCATCGGCGTTACGGTAGCCGCCCTGGTCCTGGTGCTCCTGGCGGTGATCTCCTTCCAGAGACGCGACATCTATACCTAGCCTGGTGTGCTAGAGTGCCGGTCTATATGGAGCAAAAGGTAGACCGGCTGATCTTGCGGGCGCGCGGCATCGCCGTGTTGCGGGGTGTGCTCGACTCACCAGCAGCCCAAGATCTCCTCTCACTCCTGGAGATTCTTGGACAGGAGCGCCCCGACCCGGCACGCCTCTCCGAGACCTTCGGGCGGCTCTGGGAGGAACTGGCCACCGAGTCCGGGAACCTGCTGCCCGATTCCTGGCAATCGCATCTGGTGGAGAGAATCCTCGAAGACGAGAACCCGTTCAGCCTGGGAGCAGAGAGAGGGGAGCTCTCTCCCGGGGTGACAGAGCAGGCCCGCCGCGACCTGCGCGCGCTCCAGGCGCTCTTCGAATTCGACGGCGAGACTTTGCTCCGCCTGATCGAAGACCGCTTTCCCGAGCTGTCCGGGCTCTGGGTTCCCTGGACGGATCAGACCCGTAATGAGGAATATTCTCTCCGACAGGAGATTGCACGCAAGCTCAAAGCAGCCGGAGACTGGGGAGAGTGCGTGGAGATGTTCGCAAGACACTTCGCCCTGGGCGGCACCGGCATCTTCGGGCGATACCGGGCTTTCCGCTGGCGGGAGAGAACCCTCGTTCCCATCGAGAACCCCGATTCTGTACGCCTGGAAACACTGATAACCTACGAGTCGGAGCGCGAGCCCCTGGTCGAGAACACCAAACGCCTGCTCGCGGGAGCACCAGCGCACCACGTTCTCCTCTACGGCCCACCGGGAACCGGAAAGTCCTCGACCGTAAAGGCAATCGCCAACGAGTACGCCAGCGCGGGATTGCGGCTCGTCGAGGTGGCAAAAGAAGACCTCGGAGAGTTGCCGCAGGTTCTCGGCGCTCTGCGGGACCGCGGCCCGCGGTTCATCGTCTTCGTGGACGATCTCTCCTTCGAGGAGCACGAAGTCGAGTACAAGACACTCAAGGCTCTGCTCGAAGGGACCGCCGAAAGGCCGCCAGATAACGTCCGACTCTACGCCACCTCCAACCGCCGCAACATCGTGCGCGAGCGTTTCTCCGAGCGTGAGGACGATGTCCACGCCCGCGACACCGAGCAGGAGAAATTCTCCCTGGCCGCCCGCTTCGGCCTGCGCCTCTCCTTCCCCGCTCCCGACCAGAGGCGTTACCTGCAGATAGTAACCGGTCTTGCTCGTCAGAGAGGGATAGACATTCCTGAAGAGGATATCCGGGAGCGCGCCCTGCTCTGGGACCGCTGGCACGCCGGAAGGTCGGGGCGCACCGCCCGCCAGTTCGTAGATGAACTGGAAGCCGATAACCTTACCTGAACCCGAATCATAGGGCACTCTCCCCCTGCTTGCGCGGGAGCATCCCCGGCGGCAGCCGGAAGAATTCGCGACCAAAGCATGGGATACATACAAAAATAAAAAATCTTTGGCAAGAACGCTAAAGGTAACGTACCAGCGTGCCGATAATGGTCAATGTAGGAAATAAACAGACATCAACAATGCAAAAACGTCGCTCTCTAGGAGGGGGAAACCTTGGCATATTGGGACATAAGCTTTAGAGAAGCATTAAAGGGATCTCGGATCAGTAGCCCACTCAGGTCTGTGCTGCTCGGTGCGGCGGCGGTGATCGTGGCTATCGTCGCATCACTGGTTTTACACGAAGGTTCGGCAAAGGCTGCCACGCTCATTAGCGAACCTTCTACCGGCTCTATTATTAACCAGCCGCCGCAGGCGCAGAATGACTCCTACTCTACCAATGAAGACACCAAGCTCAGCGTGCCCGCTCCGGGAGTCCTCTCCAACGATACCGACCCTGATATTCTCCAGCAACTCACGACGCAGTTGGTGAACGGCCCGTCCAAAGGCACCCTCAGCCTGAACTCCGACGGCTCGTTCACCTACACGCCTAACAGCAACGCCAACGGCACCGACACCTTCACCTACCGGGCCTGCGACAACGGCATTCCGAGCCTCTGCTCGGATGCGGCGACCGTTACGATAAACGTCAATCCCGTCAACGACCCGCCGGTTGCCGGGAACAACCAGGCCACGATAGACGAGGATACTCCGAAGGACATCACTGTACTCAACAACGACTCCGACCCCGACGGCGACAGGCTGACGATAACGAAGGTCTCCAATCCGGGTAATGGCACCGCGACAATAAACCAGGACGGTACCGTCCACTACGTCCCGAACGCCAACTTCAACGGATCCGACAAGTTCACCTACACGGTCTCGGACGGCAACGGCGGCACGGACAATGCCACGGTGACCGTGTTCATCAGGCCGGTCAACGACGTGCCGGTAAACTCGGTGCCCGGACAGCAGACCACCGACGAGGACACCCTGCTCGTCTTCTCCGCAGCCGGCAACAACCGCATCTCCGTCTCCGACGTTGACGCCGGGAGCAGCCCGGTAAAGGTTGCGCTCTCGGTCCCGAGCGGGACCCTCACCCTCGGTAACACCAATGGGCTTACCTTCTCTCAGGGTGATGGACAAAACGATCAGAGCATGACCTTTACCGGCACCATCTCCGACATAAACGCCGCCCTCGACGGGTTGAGGTACGACCCTGCCCAGGACTCCAACGGCAGCGTGAACCTCACCATCACCACCGACGACCAGGGCAGCACCGGAAACGGCGGAGCCAAGACCGACACCGACACGGTCGGCGTAAACATCCGGGCGGTCAACGATGCGCCCAACGCCAGCGACGACAGCGGATCCGCCGACGAAGACAGCCCCACCGTGATAGATGTTATCTCCAACGACTCGTCCGGACCCGCTGACGAGCAGGGCCAGACCCTGTCGCTCGATTCGATCACGGCTCAGCCTGCTCACGGCGGGGCCGATATCATCACCTCCGGTCAGGATGCCGGAAAGGTCCGTTACACGCCCGATCCAGACTACAACGGGGACGACTCCTTCTCCTATCGCGTCTGCGACAGCGGACAACCCCAGCAGTGCTCCACGGCGACGGTCAACGTCGCGGTAAACGCCGTCAACGACCCACCCCGGTTGGATCTCAACGGTGACGCCGACGGTACCGGTTATTCGACCACCTTCCAGGAAGGCAGCGGGCCGGTCGCCGCGGTGGACGGCAACGCGCTGACCATCACCGACGTAGACGACGATAATATGAGGTCGGCCACCGTAACGCTCGCCAACAACCCTGACGGAAACGCCGAATCACTCACAGCGGACACCTCGGGAACCCAGATCCAGGCCAGCTACGACCCCCAGAGCGGAGTCCTGGCCTTAAGCGGTCCGGCTTCCAAAGCGGACTACCAGCAGGTGTTGAGGACTGTCAAGTACAACGACACCTCGAAGAATCCCGATACTTCTGATCGAACCATAAACTTCGTTGTAAACGACGGTACTGACGACTCGAACACCGCGACGAGCACCATCAGCGTGCAGGCCGTCAACGACGCGCCGGCAGTAACCCTGCAAGGCCCAACGACCGCCGACGAGGGCCAGAGTAAGACCTACAACTTCACGGTCAGCGATCCGGACTCCAGCGGATTCACCGTCACAGACGGCTATCCTGACTGCGGGCAGGGCGGGACCATGGTGCAGGGCTCGCTCACCACGGACAACAGCGGCGGCAGCTTCGAGTGCCGCTTCCCCGAGGGGCCAGCCAGCCCCACCGTGCGTATCCAGGTCACCGACCCGCAGAGTGCGGCGAGCAACATCGCCACACAGGACGTGACGGTGAACAACGTTCCGCCTCAGGCTGATAGCGACGGTCCCTACCAGACCGACGAAGATCAGACCCTCCAGGTAGACGCTGCTAGCGGTGTGCTCGCGGGCGACACCGACCCCGGCAATGACCCGCTCATGGCGGTGCTGGTGGACGGTCCCCCCGATTCCACCGGCAAGCTGACCCTCAACGATAGCGGCTCGTTTACCTTCGTTCCGGCCAACGACTTCAACGGTCAGACCACCTTCACCTACAGGGCATATGATGGCTCCTCTCAGAGCAACCCTGTTACGGTTACGATAACCGTCAGGCCGATCAACGACGCCCCGGTAGCCAGGGAAGACTCGGCGCAGACCGGCGAGGGCACGCCGACGGTCATAAACGTCCTCGCCAATGATTCGCCCGGTCCTGTAGACGAGCAGGGCCAGGGCTTGAGGGTTACGCAGGTGAGTCTCCCGCAGCACGGTGCGGCGGAGATCATCCAGAGCAGCGCCGATGCTGGCAAGGTACGCTACACCCCGGACTCCGGCTATAGCGGCCCCGACTCCTTCTCTTACAAAGTCTGCGACACCGGCGATCCGCAACAGTGCGACACGGCAGCGGTCAATGTTAGCGTCGCGGCGGTCAACCACCAGCCCAAAGCCAATCCCGACCAGAAGACAATGGCCGAGGGTAGTGGCCCCGCTAGCATAGACGTACTCGCCAACGACACGGACCCAGACGGCAACGGCACGCTGGATCCCGGCTCCGTCGAGGTAACCGACGGTCCGGCCAACGGCGCGGCAACGGGCAATCCTGACGGCTCCATCTCCTACGAGCCCGAGACGAACTTCAACGGCCAGGACACCTTTACTTATCGGGTCTGCGACGGCGGAGATCCGGCGCTGTGCGACACCGCAACTGTGATGGTGGACGTAACTCCGGTCAACGACCCGCCAGAGGCAGCAGATGATGCAGCAGAAGCCCGGCAGGGCGGTAGCCCGGTGGAGATATCGGTTCTGCAAAACGACACCGACGGCCCGGATCAGGGCGAGACGTTGACTATCACGGGCAACACCCAGCCGCCAGCAGGAGAGGGTATGGTCAAGTGCTCGACCACGAGCTGCACCTTTACGCCGAACGCCGGATTCTCGGGCACGACCAGGTTCACCTACACCATCTCTGACGGCAACGGCGGGACCGACACCGCTACGGTAACGGTGAACGTAAGCCCCGCCGCCAACGGCGCTCCGAACGCCAGCGAGGACTCCTACTCGGCGGATGAAAACCAGCCGCTCAAAGTCGGAGCTCCCGGCGTGCTCGGAAACGACTCGGATCCCGAACACGGCAAGCTCACGGCCAGAGTGGTTTCGGGTGCGGCTCACGGCAAACTGGCGCTGAACCCTGACGGTTCGTTCACCTACGTCCCGGAGTCTGGCTTCAGCGGCCAGGATGTCTTTGCCTACCGGGCCTGCGACGATGGCAATCCTCAGAAATGCTCGGATCCGGCGACCGTAACCATCACGGTGAAGCCTGCGCCGCCGAGAGCCGACCTCAGCCTGACCGAGACAGGACCAGGAAGCGTAACCGTGGGCAGAAACTTTGCCTACACCATCAAGGCGACCAACCAGGGGCCTGATACCGCACGCGATGTCAAGATCAAAGACCCACTGCCAGCCCGCCTGAGATTTGTCTCCGATTCGAGAGGATGCTCTTATGCAAGCGGAAACCGAACCGTAACCTGCAGGCTAGGCAACCTGAGCGATGGTGCGACAAAGACGGTGAGAATCGTAGTGCAGGCCACCAGAGCCGGTAACATCCGCAACCGTGCCACCATCACGAGTGCCACTCTCGACCCCAGTTCTTCTAACGACGCTGACGTGGCGGGCACGAGCGCCGAACAGCCGGAGCCTTCGCCGGGTACCTGCGCGAAGAACTTTCACCCGCGCAAGGTCATCCAGGGCACTCCCGGCGATGATGTCCTGCGGGGCACATCCGGTAGCGAAGCCATAATCGGCTACGGCGGCAACGATATCATCTACGGTGGCGGGGGCTGCGACTCCATTATTGCCGGTAATGGCAGGGACAAGCTCTACGGTGAGGGCGGCGACGACTCCCTGAACGCTGGCGAGGGCAACGATATCCTTGTAGGGGGATCCGGAAACGACTCCCACAACGGAGGTGGTGGCAGCGACCGCATCTACGCCAGGGATGGCCGCAAGGATGGAGTCAATGGCGGCCTGGGCAGGGACTACTGCCAGTCTGATAAAGGGGAGAGTGTAACGGGTTGTCCATAGTGCGGGAGCTAATGCAAGCCGGGGCACGAATAAGTACCCCGGCTTGTTTTGCCTGTGCTCTCTTTAATCCTCCTGGTGAGCAGGAATTTCGGTACGTTGCGGTCACCTTTTATAAATACGATGATCAAGTATGCCGGGTTCTAAATGTGCGCCAGTTCCAGAAGTATTTCGTTGACTTTATACTATCTATTTAGGTATCGTTTTCTCTACTCGCGGAATAACCGTCGTTACGGCTTACTTGCGGCTTACTTG
>CADDYV010000062.1 GCA_902810695.1 Actinomycetota bacterium
CGCAGCCACCACCCGCGTCCTCATAGACTCCACCGACGGCAAGCAGGTGTGGGGCGCCGTCGGGGTCGGCGAGAACATCATCGAGGCTTCCTGGCAGGCGCTGGTGGACGGCCTGGAGTACGGGATGGATAGCAAAGTGAGGAAGGAGTAGCGAACCCTCTTCTACTAAACTCCAGACTTTTGGCTAATATACGTTGGATGGCTCAACCTGGAGCACACCAAGAAAACTTCCGGTATCCAACAGGTGCTTTGCTGCGAGAAGTTATCTCGATCAAGGAAACTAATCGAGCTGGATACGGAACGATCTACACTCGTCCCTGGGTTGCCGAGTTTATCTTGGACCTTAGCGGTTACAAGGCTTCTCAAAACCTGGTTGATGCGATTGCCGTTGAACCTTCGTGTGGCAACGGCGAGTTTCTGGAATCCATGGTCAGGCGTCTGTCTAATTCCTGCCGCCGCCAAGACCGTCCTCTGTGGGACTGTGCCGGGTCCCTGCGAGCCTTCGAGATAGACGCGGAAGCGGTCTCAGCAAGCCGACGGCGAGCCGAATCAGTCCTGTTGAATTGCGGATGGAATAAAACAGAAATCGAAGGGATAGTTCAAGGCTGGATCCGGCAAGGCGATTTTTTGCTCGATCCTGAAATAGAGATCATGGGAAGGTTGGGCGACGGAATAGATTTCGTCATCGGCAACCCGCCCTACATACGTCTCGAGTCTATTAATCCCGATGTCGCTGCCCACTATCGGAAGCTCCTTAAGACCATGACCGGTCGGGCAGACATATACGTGGGCTTCTACGAGAAAGCTCTCAGCCTTCTCAAGCCCCACGGAGTGTGCGGTTTCATCTGTGCTGACCGGTGGATGCTCAACCAGTATGGCAGCAAGCTTCGCCAGCTCATCACAGAGGAATTTAGTGTTGAAGTGATTATCGAAATGCACAACGCAGATGCCTTCTATGACATGGTACTAGCCTATCCGGCCATAACCATCATCCGGCGAGAGAGACAAGGTAAAACGTTGGTAGCAAGGATGGTGGATAGCTCACGGGACGCTTCCATAACTGACAGTATCGTGAAGGCTGCACGGCAGGTCCAGGAGAACTCCCGAGTTGATGACATTCATCTCCCCCAAGCAAGCGACATTGTAGTAGTGGATGAGTGGTTTCGGGGTTCTGATCCCTGGCCCTGCGTCTCTCCTAAGCGCCTGGAACTCTTGAAACAACTCGAAAAAGATTTACCTCCTCTGGAGGATGTTTCTACCGGCACCAGGGTGGGTATCGGCGTAGCGACCGGTGCCGATAGAGTGTTCATAACTGACAATCCCGAACTGGTTGAAAGAGACCGTCTGTTGCCGCTGGCACTGACCAAGGACACCGTCACAGGCAGGCTAGAATGGTCGGGGCACTTCCTCGTAAATCCTTGGAATTCCCACGGCAATCTTGTGGAGCTGAAGCATTATCCTATGTTGCACCGTTATCTGAAGGATAACGAGGGCGTCTTGAAACAACGCAACGTTGCGCTGCGCAATCCGGAACGCTGGTTCAGGACCATAGACAAAGTAAATCACGAGCTCACAGCCAAACCCAAGCTGCTGATTCCAGACATAAAGAACGCAGCACATCCGGTCTTCGATAATGGAACTGTTTACCCGCATCACAACCTCTATTACGTAGTCTCGGAAGCGTGGAACTTAAAGGTATTGGGTGGCATCCTACTCTCGAAGTTGGGACAGTTTTTTATTGAATGCTACGCAGTCAGGATGCAGGGTGGCTATCTGCGGTTTCAGGCACAGTATCTAAGGCGCATCAGAGTACCTCGCGTCGAGGAGATCACCCAAGAACAAGCGCGGGAACTCTCAGAAGCTTTCGAGAATCGAGATGTAGAGCGAGCTACCCGTGCTGCCCTCGAAGCCTACAACCTCGACTGTATACCGGAATAGGCACTATGTATTCTGAAAGGTTCGAGGAGGCTATCCGGCGCTACTGGATGGTTCGGAAAGAGAGGACAGTAAGGGGCGGAAAGCAATTGGATGCGCTGACCGATCTCGTTGCCCAGATTTTCGTTGACGAAGGCTTCCCGGAACACAGCATCCAGCGCGGGACTTCTCTGGAACTTCCAGGCTCTATCGTCCTGAGAAGAAGTGGGATCTGCTCGTAATTCACAAGAGAAACCTGGCCGCGGCAATTGAATTCAAATCGCAGGGGGGCTCGTTTGGCAAGAACTTCAATAACCGCGCTGAGGAAGCTGTTGGCAGTGCGACAGATATATGGACGGCTTATCGCGAAGGACGCTTTGGTAACGTGCGCCCCTGGCTTGGATACCTTTTTCTACTCGAAGATGCACCGGAAGCTTCGCGACCTGTCGGAGCCAGAGAACCATTTTTCAAGATAGACGAAGCTTTTAAGGGAGCTTCCTACAAGAAACGCTACGAGGTCTTCTGCCGGAGGCTCGTCAGGGAACGGCTATATGACGCCGCCTGTTTTATTACCTCCTCCGAAGCTCCAGACAGTCCTATTGAAGAGCCAGCAAGAGATCTATCTTTCGCTAGGTTCGTTGCAGAGATAAAAGGCCGTGCGAAAGCACTTCTTGAAATCGAGTAGATAGCGTACCCTTCGGGAGGATAAAGCAGATCGGGGGTGGGCTCTTCCGACTATCTGCCTTGGGACTCTGCGGCAACCTTCTCGGCCAGGGCGCGGGTGCCGTAGATCACGCTTCGCTCTCCCAGAGCGGCCCGCAGCACCGGAACCCCGCGAAAGGCGGGCATCATGGGCTCCAGGTCCACGGCTTTCCGCATCAGGTCCAGGAAAAGATCCGACTGCGCCACCCCGCCTCCGAGGAGCACGACATCCGGGTCGTAGGCGTAGAGGAAGTTGACTATCGCCTTCCCGAGATAGGTCGCAGCTTCGGTGAGGATCTCGAGCGCCGCTTTATCTCCTGCGGCAGCGGCCTCGGCGACCGCGCGGGCGGTTGGACGCTCGCCGTTTGGCGGGGACCATCCGGCATTCAGCGCCTGCTTCGCTATGGCCGTCCCGGATGCGACGGCCTCCACGCAACCTCTGCGCCCACAGCCGCATATGCGATCTTTTTCCGTAACCGTGGTGTGGCCCAGCTCTCCGGCGAAACCCCGCGAGCCGCCGAAGATGTGGCCGTTTACCGCAAGCCCGGTCCCGATCCCGGTGGACACCGTTATGTAGAGCACGTGGCTGTGCTCGTGCCCCGCCCCGTACTCTGACTCCCCCAGAGCGCCGAGGTTGGCGTCGTTCTCGAGCGCGACCGGACACCCCAGAAGCTCTCCCAACCTGTCTGTGATCCGCAGGTTCCACCATTCCTTCGAGAGATTCGGCGGGTTGAGTATGATCCCCTTTACGGGGTCTGAGGGCCCCGGAGATGCAACCGCGGCCACATCCATCTTCTTTTCTCCGGCCAGCTTCTCGACAGCCTGAGCGAGGGTCGCGGTCACGTCTCCCGATCGGGGCGTGTCGAACACGACGGCATCCAGCGGCTCTCTCGCTTCAGAGAAAATTTCTATGCGGGTTTTGGTGCCACCCACGTCTATCGCTGCTACCAGGACCATCTATACCTCTCTAAGCCCCCGCATCCGCGGCGCATAGTAAGTGTGCAGGATCAGAGAAGCCGCTCCCACGGCCCCGACATCCTCTTCTGCCGTGGATAGCTCGACCCGCACCTCCCGCCGGTCCGGGTACAGACTCCGCCTT
Organism: Actinomycetota bacterium; assembly: GCA_902810695.1. Taxonomy (GTDB): domain Bacteria; phylum Actinomycetota; class Rubrobacteria; order Rubrobacterales; family Rubrobacteraceae; genus CADDYV01. The sequence continues at coordinate 3,716 of CADDYV010000062.1, forward strand.
TCGATGGCCTCTCTGATCTCGTGTTCGTAGATGTAGCCGATGCCGCCGAATCCCTTTCCCCCGATGACCACCAGCTCCAGGTCGAGTATGTTTACCAGGCCCACGAGCGCGTTGCCGAGCACCCTCGCCGAACGTTTTAATTCTCCCAGAGCCAGCTTATCATCCGCGAGCGCAGCCCGTCGAACTGCGGCGAAGTCAACGCTCTCCGGTGTGGCCTCGAAATCTTCTCGCAGGATACTCGCCTCTCCTCGTTGCAACCTCCATCGTACGGCGGCGGATATCTCCTGCGGCGAGCAGTAGCGGATCAAACACCCCCTGTTTCCGCAGGAGCACTCCGGCCCGTTCGGGTCGAGGGGCATGTGCCCGATCTCCCCGGCGGTCCCGGTTTTGCCCCTGTACACCTGCCCCCCGATAAACAATCCCGCGCCCATGCCCCACCCTTTGTATACGAACATGAAGTCCTGCGCCCCGCGAGCCGAGCCCATCCAGCGCTCCCCGACCGCCGAAGCGATTGCGTCGTTGTCCACGACCACCTCGTATCCGGTCTGCGCTTCCAGGACTTCCTTCATACGCACCTCTCTCCAGCCGGGCATGCCGGGGGGCTCGTGAACGACGCCGCTCGAAGGGTCCAGAGGTCCCGGACAGGCAACCCCCAGACCCAGAATCCTCTCCCGCTCCACCCCGGCCTCCCCGACGACGTCTTCTACGGAGTCGGAGATCAGAGCGATAGCCTCCGAAGGGTCGCTCTCTCTGAATAATCCGTGATGATTGCGTGCCACCACCTCCCCGCTCAGGTCGAGCAGCGCGACGCGAACCTCGTCCCGGTCCACGTGAGCCCCGAGAGCGTACCCCGCACCGGGGTTTATCCTGAGCCCCATGCGGGGTTTCCTCCCTCCCTCCAGCCTCCTCTTTCCAGCCTCCACTATGAAACCTTCGTCCAGAAGCCGGCGCACGATGTTGGAAACAGTCTGGGAGGTGAGCCCCGTCCTCTCGGCGATATCCGCCCGGCTTACCCCATTACCCAGCCGGATCATCTCCAGAACTAGCCGCCTGTTGTAGTCGCGCACCTTCAACAAGTTCGTCCCGCTCTGCAAGCTTCCCTCTCCTCTCATCTCGAATCAGAGAAATGTATCCGTTTCCCTCTGCAAATAATAATTCAATTTGTTTTATACTTGTTGTGAGGTGCGAGGAAGGAGGAACCAATGAGCAAGGGATTCACGCGGCGTGAGTTTCTGAAGGCGGGAGGAGGCGCTCTCGCGGGGGCGTCTGTTCTGGGGCTTGCGGGCTGCGGCGGGGGCGGGCAGTCTTCCGGTGGCAGCAAGACCCTCACCTACTGGGCGAGCCAGCAGGCACCGACCATCGGGCAGGACAAGAAGATCCTCGGCAACGTTGCCAAGGAGTTCAAGAAGCAGACCGGCATCACGGTCAACGTGAAGGTCATCGGGTGGGCGGATCTGTGGAACAGGATCACCACCGCCGTCTCCAGCGGGCAGGGCCCGGACGTTTTGAACATCGGCAACACGTGGTCGCCCTCGCTGCAGGCAACCGGAGCGTTTCTGCCCTTCGATCAGAACTCGCTAAATGCCATCGGGGGCAAGAGCAAGTTCATCCAGACGGCATTCCATACCACGGGCAAGCCGGGGAAGACTCCAATGTCCGTGCCGGTCTACGGGCTCTCCTACGCCCTCTTCTACAACAAGGAGATGTTCAAGGAGGCGGGGATAAAGAGCCCGCCCAAGACCTGGGACGAGTTCCTCGCCATCGCCAAGAAACTCACCAACCCGCCCAAGCGGTGGGGGCTGGCCGTGGAGGGGGCGAGCATCACCGAGAACTCGCACTGGGCGTTCATCCTCGGCAGGCAGCAGGGCGGCACGCTCTTCGACAAGAGCGGCAAGCCCACCTTCGACTCGCCCCAGAACGTGCGGGCGGTCCTGCAGTACGTGAACTTCATCGCGAAAGACAAGATCGCCTCTCCCCAGGGCGCGCAGTACAGCACGGGAACACAGTCTCCGGCGGACTTCGCGAACAAGAAGGCCGCCATGATCATGTTCCAGACCGGCACCATGACCGCGCTGGCGAGCGACGGGATGAAGGAGAGCGAGTACGGCATCGCGCCCATCCCGATCCCCAACCCGCTCCCGCCGGGAGGAGAGCCGATCATGTCCCACACCGCCGGGATCAACCTCTCCATCTTCAAGAACACGCAGAACCAGGACGGAGCCCTCAAGTTCGTCAAGTTCATGACGAGCAAGGCCCAGCAGACCACCCTCAACCAGAAGTACACCAGCCTTCCCGTGCTCACCTCCGTCGCGCAGGAGCCCGAGTTCCAGACGGAGAAGCTCAAGGTCTTCACCAACATCTACGCGCACCACTCCGCGCCGATGCCGCTCGTGACCGACGAGGGACAGATGGAGACCCTGGTCGGCGGGGCCGTGAAGAACCTCTTCGCCAAAGCCGCCTCGACCGGCAAGGTCTCCGCGAAAGACGTCAAGAAAGAGCTTGCGGCGGCGAACCAGAAGATGGCTGCGAGCGGCAGCGGCTAAATGCCCCACCGGAGTCAGCGGACCTTCCAGACCGAGATCCGAGGAGGAACCCCAGCATGAGCGTAACCCGGGAGCGCGGGAGCGAGGCGCAGGCCGGTCCTGGAGAGGGTCGGTTCCGGCGCGGCAGAAAAGCGCGCCGGTCGCTGAGGCCGGGGGCTCTGCCCTATCTGCTCATCATCCCGGCGCTTTTGTTCGAGCTTCTGATCCACATAGTCCCGATGATCTTCGGGGTTGTGATCAGCCTGTTCAAGCTCAACCAGTTCTACATTCGCAACTGGAGCAACGCCCCCTTCGCCGGCCTCGAAAACTTCAAGATTGGGCTTGACACCAACGGTCCCATCGGCAGCTCGCTCGCCCACTCCTTCCTCATCACCGCAGCCTACACCGTCTTCGTCGTGGGCTTTTCGTGGCTGCTCGGGATCGCGGCGGCGCTGCTGGTAAACGCGGAGTTTCGGGGACGCGGCTGGTTCAGGACGTTGTTTTTGATCCCCTACGCGCTCCCTATCTACGTCTCGGTCATCGCCTGGCAGTTCATGCTGCAGCAGAACAACGGGGCCGTGAACACCCTGCTCGTCAAGAACCTGCACCTGCTCAGCCACGCTCCCTTCTGGCTCATTGGCGGCAACGCCTTCTGGAGCATGGTGATCACCTCTCTGTGGCGCACCTGGCCGTTCGCCTTCCTGGTCCTGCTCGCGGCCCTGCAGAACATACCCGCCGAGCTTTATGACGCGGCGAGCGTGGACGGAGCCTCGAAGTGGCGGCAGTTTCGCTCGATCACGCTGCCGCAAATCCGCCCCGTAAGCGCGGTGGTCGTGCTCGTCCTCTTTTTGTGGACCTTCAACGACTTCAACACCCCTTACATACTCTTCGGGCAGGCCCCGCCGGATGCCGCGGATCTGCTCTCGCTGCACATCTACGTCAACTCCTTCGTGGACCTGAACTTCGGGCTCGGGGCGGCGATGTCCACGCTGCTGCTCATCTTTTTGCTCATCGTGTCCGTCATCTACATCCGCCTGCTGCGGGTGGGGGGTGAAGAGAATGCGTGAAGAAAAGGTACTCAAGGTACTGAGGGTCGTAGGACTCATCTTCTTCTCCCTGTTCACCCTCTTCCCTCTTTACACGATAGTCGTATCCTCGATCAAACCGCTCCAGGACGTGCAGTCCGTCTTCACGTGGATACCCTCGCGGGTCACCTTCAGCCCCTACCGCGACATCTGGCACACGATCCCGCTCGCCCACTACTTCGTCAACAGCGCGATCGTCTGCTCTATCGCCGCGATCATCTCGGTTCTGGTCTCGATCCTGGCGGCCTACGCGATAAGCCGCTACCGCTTCTTCGGCAGGGACCCTTTCAGGCTGGTCGTGCTCTCCACGCAGATGTTCCCCGGCATCCTGTTCTTGCTGCCGCTGTTCATCATCTTCGTCAACCTGGATCAGACCTTCGGCACCAAACTCTACGGCTCCTATGCCGGGCTCATCATTACCTACCTGACCTTCGCGTTGCCGTTCTCGATCTGGATGCTCGTCGGGTACTTCAACTCGATCCCGCGCGAACTCGAAGAGGCGGCGATGGTGGACGGGACCAGCGCTTTGGGCGCCCTGTTCCGCATACTCATCCCCATAAGCCTGCCGGGGATCGTAGCCGTGGCGATCTTCGCCTTCATGACGGCCTGGGGCGAGGTGCTCTTCGCCTCGGCGCTCACCACCGACGCCACCCGGACACTCGCCATAGGTCTCAGGGACTACGCCAACCAGTCAACCGTGTACTGGAACCAGCTCATGGCCGCCGCCATCGTGGTGAGCATCCCCGTGGTCGCGGGCTTCCTCGCGCTCCAGCGGTATCTGGTCCAGGGACTCACCGCCGGCGGCGTGAAGCAGTAGAAGATTAATTCTCCGCTAGAAAGGAAGCAAAACCGCTCTATGTTCGAACTGTGGAAGCTGAATGACTACGCCCCCGGCGAAGGACTGGCCTCCGGCGCCTTCAAGGAGAACTTCGACGATAGCGGCTGGCTCGACGCCAAAGCGCCGGGCGACGTGCACACTGCCCTCATCGCCGCCGGGCGCATCGAAGACCCCTTCTACGACCGCAACGAAGAGAAGTGCGCCTGGATCGAAGACAGGGAGTGGTGGTACCGCACCACCTTCGACGGTCCGGAAACTCCCCTCTCCCCCGACGAGCGGCTGCGCCTCGTCTTCCACGGCCTCGACACCTTCGCCACCGTCTACCTGAACGGCGAGGAGATAGGGGATCACTCCAACATGTTCCGCGAAGCCGTCTTCGACGTGACGGACCGCCTGCATACAGGAGAGGCCAACACGCTCGCCCTGTGCTTCCATCGGCCTCTGGACCGTGCGGTGGACGGTCCGTCCGAGGTGTGGGGCCGCAACCCCGAGCGGGTAGGGATGCGCAAGGCGCAGTTCGGCTATGGGTGGGACTGGGGACCGAGGCTGCCGACGGTGGGCATCTGGCGTCCCGTCGAGCTGAGGCGCGAGCGCCGAGCAGCCATCTCCAGCGTCCACTTCTACACCCTGGAGATCAGGCGCGACCGCAATCGGGCCCTGGTAGCCACGAAAGTCGAGGCAGACTGCTTCGCCGAAGCCGGCCCGCTGTCCGCGCGCGTGCGTCTCTCTTCCCCCGATGGCAAAACCGTGGAGCGAGAGGGTGTGCTCGGCGGCGATCAGACCGAAAAGACTATCTACCTGGAGATCGAAGACCCTCACCTGTGGTGGACCCACGACCTGGGAGAGCCCACACTGTACGACCTCAAGGTTGCCTTGCTTGACGGAGAGGACGAGCTCGACATCCGCCATAGGCGGGTGGGTATCCGCACTGTCGAGCTGGACCAATCCCCCGACCCCGAGGAGCCGGGGACGTACTTCTTCCGCTTCGTGCTGAACGGGGTCCCGATCTTCGCCCGCGGCGCGGACTGGATCCCGGCTCACTCTTTCGTCGGTGCTATGGAAAAGGAACGCTACGAAAAGCTGCTCCGCGCCGCGAAGGACGCGAACATGAACATGCTCCGGGTGTGGGGTGGGGGCATCTACGAGCACGACGCCTTCTACGACCTTTGCGACCGTCTCGGTATTCTCGTCTGGCAGGACTTTATGTTCGCCTGCGCCCCCTACCCCGAGGAGCCGCCCGAGTTCGTGGCCGAGGTGGAGGCGGAGGCCCGCTACCAGGTGCGCCGCTTGCGCTCCCATCCGTCTCTGGCCCTGTGGTGCGGCAACAACGAAAACCAGTGGATACACGACCAGATCCACTGGGACGACCCCTACAACCGTGTCCCTGGATCGTTCTACTACGACGAGGTTTTGCCGCGTGTCGTGGCGGATCTCGACGGGAGAACCCCCTACTGGCCTGGCTCGCCATACGGCGGAAACGACCACGCCTCGATGGAGAGCGGAAACCGCCACAACTGGGACGTCTGGCACGGGGGCTCTCCCCGGCGCTTCGGCGAAAAGCCTCGCCGTGAGACGACTCCGGAGATGGTCTCCTACCTGCGCTACGCCGAGGATACCGGGCGTTTCATCAGCGAGTTCGGGATGCACGCCTCGCCGGTCCTGGAAACGCTCCGGCGCAACATACCGGAAGGCCAGCTCTACCATCACAGCCCCTCTATGGACCACCACAACAAGGACGAGCCCAAGAACAAGGGCGACAACCTCATGCTCACCGTTACCGGGCTGCCGGAGAGCTTACAGGAGTACGTTGACTACAGCCAGATATCCCAGGCCGAGGGGCTCAAGTTCGCCCTGGAGCACTTCCGCCGCCGCAAACCGCACTGCTCCGGAACGCTCATCTGGCAGCTAAACGACTGCTGGCCGGTCCTCTCCTGGAGCATCCTCGACTACTACGGTTTCGGCAAGGCCGGCTACTACTACGCGAGGCGCGCCTACGCGCCGGTCCTGGCCTCTTTCAAGGTGCAGCAGGATGCCGCAGAACTCTGGATCACCAACGACACGCTCTACGATGCTACCGGAGACATGACCGCAGCCCTCAAGACCTTCGGGGGCCAGACCATCCGGGAAGAGAGCCTTCACGTCAGCGTACCGGCCAACACCAGCCAGCCGGTCAGGCGATGGAACGAGTTAGAAGGCGGAGCGGACCGCTACCTCTCGGTGCACTCGGTGGATGGGCTCTTCCCGTCCAACCGCCACTTCTTCAGGCCCATCAAAGACCTCGCGCTCGCCCCAACAAAGCCGAAAGTCTCCATCGAGCAGGTCGGAGACCGCAAGCTCCTGGCAAGCCTCGAAGCGGACACCTACACCTACTTCGTCCACCTCCTCACGCCGGATGAAACCGTACGCTTCTCTGATAACTACTTCGATCTGGAAGCCGGCGAGAGGCGCGTCGTAGAAGTCGAGTCGAGGGGCCGAATCACACCCGAAAAGATCTCGGCAGGCTGGCGGCAGTTCGGTGTGAAGTAGCGGGAAGCACCGCTTGAGCCGCGCCGAAATCTAACTTCCGGGCAGCCGGATCTTCTTCTCCCCACCCTTCCAGCGGATCAGGATCTCGACCGGCACGTTGGACTCCGCGCACACCAGCGGTTCTTTCTGCTCGGAGGAGCGGGCGGCGCAGGAGAGGTCCAGCACTCCTTCTGCGCCGAGCGGGTAGCGCCGTACGCCGTGCTCTTCCAGCAGGCGTACGTCCCAGAGCAGCCTGGAGTTCGCCGCGTCGGCGCGCAGCCCGAACACGTACTCGAAGAGAACCGCCACGGGGCCGAGACCGCTCCATCCCACGAAGTCGTCTCTGGCTGGCTCGCCGGGCTCGGTTTTCTCCGGTGCGTAGTTCTCCCAGAGGGTGCCGGTCTTCTCGAAGACGCGCGTTACCCGAGCCGTGTGGTTGCGCCCGATCTCGTGCGCCAGCCGGCGGTAGCCGTATCTCTCCAGCCCGCGCAGGAGCATGTAGTTGGTCGGCGGCCACACTCCCCCAAGCCAGTAGCCGCCGCTCTCTGCGTATTCGGGATAATCCGCGGAGAGCGAGGGAACGAGGTGCGGGCGATCAAACGCCCCGGAGTCCTCCAGATGGGCGACGAAGCGCGCGAGCCGCTCCTGCGGGACGACCCTGGCCAGAAGCGCCCAGTACGCCCCGATGGTCTTGACCTCCGAGAGCACGCCCCCGGGAAGCTCGTCGTGGTAGAAGCCGCTCGCCTCGCTCCACAACCGTTCGTTTGCCACGCGGGAGAGGTGTTCGCGTTCTTCCTGCAGATCAGTAACCTCTGCAGCCCTGCCGAGAACTCCGGCCATCCGCGAGAGCAGATCCGCGGAGAGTATCTGCTGCAGGCAGGCGTCAACCCATACGAGGTGGCCGTGATGGAAGAGCCGCTCTTCCCTGGTCTGTGCGGGAAACCTCGGCTGGTTGTCCATCCCGGAGCCCAGCCCGCAGGACCAGTACGTCCCGTCGGGCCAGGTGCGCCAGCGACGGAGCCACCGGTGGTAGGAGAGCAGGACAGGGAAAACTTTCGAGAGGCGGCCCCGGTCAGAAGTGTCCAGGTAGTGCTCCCACTCGGTCCAGGGCAGCACGTTGGGGCCGGTGCTCGCAGGCTCGTGGCGCTCAAAGCGGTCTTCTCCGTCGAGAGTGCCTATCTCCCGGCAGATAAAGCCGTCAGGGTGCTGTTTGGCGTAGAGATTGTCCAGGGTTCTCTGGAAGTCGAAGGCGCGCCTGCCATAGCGCGCGAACATGAGGATGAAGGCCGAATCCCACATAAACAGGCAATCGTTGAAAGCCGTATCCACGAAGCTGGCTATAAAACCGCTCTCTGGCGCAGGAGAACAGATGTTCTCGAATGCAAGTTCCCACGTCTTCCAGTAGCAGTCAACGGCGCTCTCGTGGGCGTCCCAGAACGGCTGGGGCAGGGCTTCTCGCGCCTCGTCGAAGGCAGGAACCGGCGAATCCTCCGGTTTCGCGCGGCGGAAGACGTTTTCCTCAACCAGCCGCTCTCGCAGGTGGGTATCATAGTAAGTTTTGCTCGCCGAGAGTTTCATCTGTTCATGCTCTCCTTGCGTTGCCGGTGGCATCTGTCCCCGCGATCCGTATTTTGCACCCGTTTTGGTGGCCTTTGTTAATTGTGCCGGAATACTCCCGATCCGCAACGGGAGGTAAATTTGCAATGTCTACGAAAGCACAGCGAACCCAGAACGGCGTGGGGTCTTTCCGCCGGTACTGGGCCGCACTCTGGCTGGTGGCCCTGATCCTGGCCATGTTCATCCTGAGCTACCTGTGCCCTTTCGATGGGATCGGGCTCATCCCCTCTCCGTGGGATAGTGTGATCATGGGTGCAGCAGCCCTGGCCGTCTACTTCGCCGGGACCCGCAGCGGCTTCTGGTACACCTCCCGCGGCGACTGGAAGAAAAACGGCCGTCCGGCGCTGGCCGAAGGCTCAGAGGAAGTGCTCGTAGCGATAGCTCCAGCGAATTTCAGATCTCCACGATTATCTGTCCATCCTCCAGGCGCGCGGGGTACGTCTTGACGCGCAGGCCGGGATCTCCGAGGCAGCGTCCGGTTTCGAGGTCGAAGTCGAAAGCGTGCCAGGGGCAGCGCAGGATCTCGGATTCTCTCTCCAACCCGTATCCCTCCCCCGGTCCCTCGGAGACGATCCTGGGCCAGAGCCTCCCCTTGCCGAGCAGAGCGCCCTGATGAGGACAGAATCCGCGCACGGCGTAGTATTCTCCCCTCTCGCTACAGGCCACCACGATCGGGGTCCGTCCTCGCCAGACGGTTCTCATCTGTCCGGGACCCAGCTCGCTCTCGGAGCAGACGACCAGACGTTGCATCAGAAGCCGTAGAAGCTCTTCGCGTTCTCGTAAAGAGTTTTGCGCTTGAGATCTTCTGGAAGTCCGCCCGGCAGAGCCCGCGTAGGCGAGTCGAAATCGAAGTGCGGGTAGTCGGTGGCGAACATGAGAACCTCATCGCTCCCGATAAGCTCGGTGATCTTGACCCACTCCTCGGCGTTGAGATCCTCCGTCGGCTGGGTGGCGAGCCTGACGCGACCTTCTCTCACGACGTGCTCGCTGGGGAGCTTCTTGACCCAGGGCACTTCCTGCCGCAAGGATTTGTATTCGCGATCCATCCTCCACAGCAGGTGCGGCAGCCAGGTAAACCCGCCTTCCAGGTGCGCGAACCTCAACTCCGGGAAGCGGTCGAAGACGCCGTTGAAGACGAGGCTGATGATGGTCGCCATCGTCGCCTGCGGTATGAGCGTGTGGCGCTCGATGTAGTAACGCCCCATCCCCAAAGCACCCCTGACGTACACGTCATGGTGGGTGGCGATG
>CADDYV010000063.1 GCA_902810695.1 Actinomycetota bacterium
GTGTCTGGAGGCTGCCCGCGTGCGGGGGCGGGTGGTCTTTCTCGGAGAGGGCGGTTCCGTAACGTTCGAGCCGAGCCCGCTGCTGTTGCACAAGCAGCTTGCGCTTCACGGCTCATGGGTGTGCGGGATCGTGGAGATGGAGGAGCTCATCGAGCATCTCGTGCGCAAGAAAATCCACCCGGAGACGACCGTAACCGACACCTTCCCGCTCTCCGAGACCAAGCGGGCCTACGACACCTTCGCTGGCGGCAAGACGGGTAAGGTCGTGATCTCCCTGGAGCAGTGATCAACTAAGAACTTGAGTAAGGTGAGAGAGTGGAGAAAGAACGCGTAGCCAAAGAGGACGGTCGCTACATCATCTTCTATTCCTTTACGGAGGAGGAGAAGGACGAGGGCCAGGAGGATGAAGGGGAGAAGACTTGAACGAGCTCAGATGGGACCCGACCTTGAGGGAGTGGGTGGCGTACGCCACCCATCGTCAGGACCGCACCTTCCTGCCCCCGAAAGAATACTGTCCTCTCTGTCCGACCAAGCCCGGAGGATTTCCCACGGAGGTTCCCAGGGAATCCTACGAGATAGCCGTATTCGAGAACAAATTCCCCTCGTTTGTGCCGGACGCGCCGCCTCCCGAAGAAGCCGGTAGCGAACTCACCCCTACTGCCGCAGGGCGCGGGGTGTGCGAGGTGGTGCTCTACACAGATGACCACAGCGCCACATTGGCGGTGCTGGAGGAGAGACGCATCCGCCAGCTCGTTGATGTTTGGGCCGACCGCTACGCAGAGCTCGGGGCGCTGGAATTCGTCGAGTACGTCTTCATCTTCGAGAACAAGGGGGAGGCCATAGGCGTTACGCTGCACCACCCACACGGCCAGATCTACGGCTACCCCTTCATCCCGCCGCGTCCGAAGAAGGAGCTCGACGCCGCCCGCGACTACCAGAGCGAGGGGAGAGGCTGCCTGCACTGCGGGCTGCTCTCCAGAGAGCATAAGGACGGTCGCCGGATGGTAGTCAAGGGGGATCATTTCAGCGCCTTCGTGCCCTTCTACGCGCACTTTCCCTATGAGGTCCACGTGTACGCGAGAAGGTGCGCTCCTTCCATAGCGGATCTGAGCGCCGATGAGAGGTGGGATCTGGCCCGCGTCCTGAAGAGGCTTCTCGTGGGTTACGATAACCTCTTCGGCTTCTCCCTGCCGTACATGATGGTCATGCACCAGGCTCCGACCGACGGTAAGGACTACGAAGGGCTCGCGCACTTCCACATAGAGTTCTACCCGCCGAACCGCACCGCAGAGAAGCTGAAGTACCTGGCCGGGAGCGAGACCGGAGCCGGGGCTTACGTAATGGACGCGCTGCCCGAGCAGACATCAGAGAGGTTGCGGGAGGCCGTGGGGAGAGCCGGGTGAAGCTTCTGGTAACGGGCGGGGCGGGCTACATCGGGAGCGTGGTCGCCTCCCAGCTTCTGGAAGCAGGCGATGAGGTTACCATCCTCGACAATCTCTCCAAAGGACACAAGCACGCCGTACCCGAAGGAGCTACGTTTGCCGAGGGGGATCTGCTGGATAAGGAGAGAATCGAGAAGATACTGCAAGAGGGCTTCGACGGGGTCCTGCACTTCGCCGCGCTCTCGCTGGTTGGCGAGTCGGTGGAGAACCCGGAACGCTACTACCGCAACAACGTCCTCGGAACGTTGAACCTGCTGGAAGCGATGGCGAAGGGCGGGGCGAGGCGGCTGGTCTTCTCCTCGACGGCAGCAGTATACGGGGAGCCGGAGAAGATCCCGATAGAGGAGGACGATCCTCCCGTGCCGACCAACCCCTACGGCGGCTCGAAGCTGGCCGTGGATCGTATGATCTCCTTCGTCGCAAAGGCTCGGGGGCTCGCGGCGGTGAGCCTGCGCTACTTCAACGTGGCCGGGGCGAGGGGACCGTTCGGGGAGGATCACAACCCGGAGACGCACCTGATACCGCTCGTGCTCGAAGCCGCTTATGGAAAGCGGGATCGCATCGAGATCTACGGCACCGACTACCCCACCCCCGACGGTACCGCCATCCGGGACTACATCCACGTCGAGGATCTCGGGCGGGCGCACCTTATGGCGCTCGATGCAGCACAGGATGGAGAGCACAAAATCTACAACCTCGGCAACGGCGAAGGGTTCTCCGTACGACAGGTGATAGAAGTCGCCCGCGAGGTTACGGGAGAGCACATCAAAGCGACAGAAGCGCCCCGGCGCGCCGGAGACCCACCTGTGCTCGTCGCATCGAGCAAGAAGATCCAGAGCGAACTGGGCTGGAAACCCCACAAACCGGAGCTTTCGGCCATGATCTCAGATGCCTGGGAGTGGATGCAGGCCCATCCCCGAGGGTACGAGTGAACCGGAGCGGAAAGACCATGCGAGAGGTAGAGAGACGGGCGGAGGAAGCTTACCGCAAAACGTTTGGGCGGGAACCAGAGGTGGTCGCGAGCGCGCCGGGGCGGATCAACCTGATCGGTGAGCACACCGACTACAACGGCGGCTTCGTCTTGCCCTGCGCTGTGGACCGCCGAGTAGCCGTGGCCGCCGGAGAAGGCGGGGGCAGGCTCTACTCGGATGACTTCGACGATATCCGTCCGCTACAGAGGGAAGAGAAATTTTCCTGGGCCTACTACCCGCGCGGCGTCGCCTGGTCCCTGGAGCAATCGGGAAACAGACCGGGAACCTTCCGGGCCGCTTTCGCCGGCGACGTGCCGAGAGGCTCCGGTCTCTCCTCCTCGGCAGCCATCGAGGCCGCAACCGCTCTCGCGCTCGACAGGCTCTTCGGATTCGAGCTGCCGAGAAGGGATCTCGCCCTGATCTGCCAGAGGGCCGAAAACGAGTACATCGGGGTCCAGACTGGCATAATGGACCAGTACGCGTCATTGTTGTGCGAGGCGGGTGCGGCGTTGCTCATAGATTGCCGCACGCTCGAAGCGCGGAGCGTACCGCTGGATCTGGAGAGGGCAGATCTCGCGCTCGTGGTCTGCGACACCCGCGTGGAGCGGGGGCTGGCGGGTACGGGCTACAACGAGCGCCGCAAGAGCTGCGAGGACGCCGCCCGAACCCTGGGGATAAAAGAGCTTCGGGACGCCGCCGAAGCAGACCTCAAGCGGCTTTCAGGAGAGGAGTTAAAGCGCGCCCGGCACGTGGTTACGGAGAACAGGCGGGTGATGGAGGCGGTAGAGGCGCTTCGAGCGGAGGATTATGGGAGCTTCGGGCGTCTGATGTACGCCTCGCACGCCTCTCTGTGCGACGATTACGAGGTCTCCACCCCGGAGCTTGATACTTTCGTCGAGTGCGCGAAAGAAGAGGGCGCACTGGGGGCGCGGCTCACGGGGGCCGGTTTCGGCGGGTGCGCTATCGCTCTAATTCCTGCTGGAGGCTCTGAAAGTCTCTGCAAAAACTGTCGGCGCAGGTTCGCGGAAGAAGGCTTCAAAGAGCCCGCCTTCTACAGCTTTTTGCCCGCATCCGGGGCCGAAGTGGTGCGCTGATCTAACCGGCAGCCTCTGCGAGCTTATCGAGATGGCTCAGGGTTTCGTCCTCGGGCGCGGTGGGCAGGCTGAGAAGAACGCGCTCCACGCCAAGCTGCGCGTACGCCTCCAGGTGTTCCGGTTTGCTGGAGGCTCCAAAAACGGTGACTGGCACATCTCTTCCCGCCGTCTCCCTGAGCTCGGGGAGCATCGTCTCCAGCTTCTCTGGAGGAAGCCCGTTTGCGAGCCAGGCGTCGCCGAACTCGGCGATCCTGTCGAAGGCTCTTTTGCCGCCGCCGACGTAGATCGGTGGATAGGGCTTCTGTAGCGGCTTGGGCCAGGCTGCGATCGGGTCGAAGTCTACGAATTTGCCGTGGAACTCTGCCTCGTCTTTGGTCCAGATCTCGATCATCGCGCGGATACGCTCGTTCATCAGCTTGCCGCGGGTTCTCGGGTCCGTGCCGTGGTTCTCCATCTCCTCCCGGTTCCATCCGACGCCGATGCCGAAGAGCATCCGCCCGCCGGAGATCAGATCCAGGCTCGCGACTTCTTTGGCAGTGATGATCGGGTCACGTTCGATCATCAGGGCTACTCCCGTGCCGACCAGCAGACGCTCGGTTGCGGCAGTCGCGGCGGTAAGCGCGATAAAAGGATCCAGCGTCCGGTAGTATTTCTGCGGCAATTCCCCGCCGCCGGGGTAAGGAGTTTTGCGGCTGAGGGGAATGTGGGTATGCTCCGCGACGAACAACGAATCGAACCCGTGCTCCTCGATAGCTTTCGCCAGAGGCCCCGGTGCAATTCCTTCGTCAGTTATGAATGTTGATATGCCGAATTTCATATTTTTATTGAACCACACATATCGGGGAGAATCTCTGGCGGGCTCTATCTGTTCAGACGCACCCGTTCGGTTTGCGCCTGACCCACTCCACGAACCGGCTGATCTCCGGATGGCTCTTCAGGGACGCGACGGTGCTGTAGCTGTGCTGCAAGTCGGTGTTCGAGAGCGTGGTGTGAACTTTGCGGTGGCACGGCTTGCAGAGGCCGACCGTTCTCTCGGGGTCGCTCTCCCTGAGCTTCTTCCTGCTCTTTTTCCGGCGCTTCATTTTCCTGGCGCGGGAACGGGGGAAGAGATGGTGGCGGGTGAGGCTACCCTGCCCGACTTTCCTGCCGCATAGCGCGCATCTGCATTCACCGGTGTTCGTTCGAGGATCTTTGGGGTCTGCCATCACCAAGAATTATACGGGCGACGAGTATTCGACTGGTAACCGCTGGCCGGGGCCGCGCTACTCTGCTCACCCCCTGAGCAGCCTGCGCAGGGGGAAGTTCGGCACTTTTACGCGCTCTACAGGCAGGCGGAAACCCACGGGCCGGCGTTCCTCTGCTCGAGCCTGCCTGTACTCCGTCTCCTCCGCGACCCACACTATGACCTCGCCGTTCTCGTCGGTGATCGGGCCCGAGATAGCCCTGAAACCCTCGCGCCAGGGGCCATCCGTCAGACGCACCAGCACCCGTTGGCCGGGGTCCGGTACCCGCGGAGGTCTGTTGAAGAAGGGCGGCATTCCTTCTGCCTCTCTAGCCTGGGATCTCCACTTCGGGAGAGAATAGAATCTCGCGCACCAAGTTTCCAGAATACCTGCTGTAGCGGTTTACCATCCGACGATATCGTATAGAATGGATAGTAGCATCGCGAACAAAAACGGGAGGATGGAGCGCGATGATAAAAGAGGGAGACCGGGTAGTTGTTGTGCACCACGAGGAGTCGCCCCCGACGTGGAAGTACGCCGGGCAGGAGGGGTGGGTGGTTGGCACCATCTCCAGTCGCCTCTACGAAGAAACCCTCTACGTGGAATTCGAGGACAACAGTTGCGTCTACGTCGCTTTCAGGGAAGAGGATCTCACCAGAACCTCTACGGCACGCGATGAGCGCCACTCATCCCACCAGACATTAGAAGCCCTCTAGCCAGAGACTCCTTATAGAGCAACCTGAATAGAGGTTGGGGTATGCTCTTGCCTCTCGTTTTCGGGAGGTCTGCATGATCCTGCCTCCGTTAGAATCCATCTCCTCAGCTTCCCGCGCTGCCCTCTATGAACATGCGGCGCGGGCTTGCGTAGCCGATGAAACATACCTATTATCCCTGGTGTTGCTGGTGATATTTCAAGGGGTTGAGGGGGACGATGCGCGTGTCGAAGCGGCGAGCCGGGATTCGGGGGATGATCGTTGTGCTGGTGACGGGGCTGCTTCTGGCTTCTTCGGGCTCGGCCCTCGCCGTCCGCTCCGGCTCTGCCAGTGAGACTCCAAGATCCGGCTCGTTGGAGAGAGCTTTCGCCGAGGCTTCGCGGGAGTTCGGGGTCCCGGAGAGCGTGCTCAAGTCTGTTGCCTACAACGAGTCCCGCTGGGACGAGCACCCCGGCGAGCCCAACACCTCCGGCGGCTACGGGGTTATGAACCTGACCGATGTGAGATCCACGCCCCAGATAGGAGACAAGGGAACGGGAGAACACCCCTGGAGCGGCCGGATCCCAGGCTCTCCAGGTCTGCATACCCTGAATACCGCCGCGAGGCTGCTCAAGGTTCGCCCCGAAATGTTGAAGAAGAATCCGGCTCAGAACATTCGTGGCGGTGCTGCGCTCCTGGCCCATTACGCCCGCCAGACGAACGGCAAGATCCCCAGGGATCCAGCGGACTGGTACGGGGCGGTAGCGAAATACAGCGGCTCCAGCGATAAGGCTACAGCCACCCTGTTCGCTGATGACGTGTACTCGACCATCCGCGAGGGCGCTTCCAGGACGACCGAGGAGGGCCAGCGGGTAACGCTAAAAGCCCGAAGAGGGATCCAGCCCAACAGGAGCACGGCGAAGCCGCTTGGCCTCGCGAGCCCTACCACTGCGAGTGCCAGAACGGACTGTCCTGCGGGGCTCGACTGCAGGTTTATCCCGGCGGCCTATCAGCAGAACAACCCCAACGATCCCTCGGACTACGGCAACTACGACCTTGCGAACCGCGAGCGTGACGGGCTAGATATACGCTACATCGTCATCCACGATACCGAGGAGCCCTACGCAAAGACAATCCAGACCTTCAGGGACCCGAAGTCCTACGTCAGCGCCCACTACGTCATAAGCTCGCGCGACGGTCAGGTAACCGAGATGGTTCGGCCCAAAAACATAGCCTGGCAGGCGGGAAACTGGGACATCAACATGCACTCCGTAGGCATCGAGCACGAGGGTTACGCCATAGACGGCGCAAGCTGGTACACCGAGCAGATGTACCGCTCTTCGGCGCAACTGGTGCGCTACCTCGCCGAGAGATACCACATCCCCCTGGATCGGGAGCACATCATCGGCCACGACGGGGTTCCCGGTCCCGAGCCATCCTACGTTGCGGGGATGCACTGGGATCCCGGCCCCTTCTGGGATTGGCAGCACTTCATGAGCCTCGTGGGCGCTCCTTTGCCGAAACAGGGCAACTCCAACAGGAGCGAGGTGATATCCATATCCCCCTACTTCGGGACCAACCGGCATCGGGTCAAAGACTGCGAGGGGAACACGACGCGCACGCTCAAGCCGCAGCCGTCGAACTTCGTGTACCTGCGCACCGCCCCGGACAAACACGCACCGCTCATCAGTGATCCGGCGCTGCACCCGAATGGCGGGCACGGCACGATGTGCGCCAATGACTGGGGAGACAAGGCGGTTTACGGCCAGCGGTTCTATCGCGCGGGCAGCCGGGGAGACTGGGAGGCGATCTACTACGGCGGCAAGAAGGCCTGGTTCTACAACCCGCACGACGTGAACGCAGACCCGGCGCACGGCACCCTGGTTACGCCCGAAGCTGGCCGTAGCTCGATCCCGGTTTACGGCAGCGCCTATCCGGAGGGATCTGCCTACCCAAAGGGCGTGCCGCGCCAGAAGATCGTGCCTCTGCAGTACAAGATCCCCGCCGGAGAGGTCTACGTTGCGGATGGGCTCGTGCACGGCGACTACTACTACGCGCCCACCTACACGCACAACCTCTCGGACCACACGCTGGTCAAAGGGAAAAATGAATACTATGAGATATCTTTCAACCACCGGATCGCCTTCGTGAAGAAGGGCGATGTGCAGGTCATCGGAAGACGTTAGGGCGTTCGCCGCGTATCTAGTGTGGTGAGCCGGAAGCTCCCGTGCGTTGCCGGTTTCTGAAGAAATTGCGGGAACGGGTTTCCGGAAAGACACCTTTTGGTTCGGCTTCTGCTACTCTATCTGCGCGATGGACTACCTCGTCAACCAAGATGCCGATAAATCCCTGGCTGCTATAGAGGCTCGTCTCAAGAGCGATTGGCCCTTTATCGGAAAGACTACCCGCTCCGAGAGGATGGTGGTATTCGTTCATCGCGAGAACTGGGCAAAGCGCCTGTTTCTGCGCCGCCCGCCCAAGACCATCCGCATCTTCGCAACGCCTCAAGGCGTCGAGAAAAGCCGCCTGACCGTCAGGACCGAGGTGGCGGTTTACGCCCGGGAGATCGAGAAGGTGTTGCGCACCGAACTCGGAGCCACGCGAGCTGGTAATAACGAGTGAGATTCTCTCGGGCGTAAACTTGGCGCGAGTGTAGAATGTCCCCCGGCAGATTGCGGCTGGACGGATATCTCGCGTGCAATTTTGCGGTATTCGCGCCAGATGCTGGTACAAACGATCTGCCGCGAGGAGGGGGTACGGCAGATGGATGTGGAGCAGACGGAAATCGAGGAGCGTTGGATCTCAGGGCCGAAGCTACGCCGGGTAGGGGGCGCGGGGGCTATCCTGCTCGCATGCGCGGTGCTGCTCTGCCTGGCCGTGGCATGCTCCAGACCGTCGGCGGCGAGTAAACACCCGCGCTCTTCCACGGGGAGAACCGCCGGTAGCGTAACCCCGGCTGCTTCTACAGCAACGAGCCAAAAAGTGAAGAAGAGCAAAACGAGCGCCGCCGTTCACACCAGGACTCTCGCCGAAACACACGGAAAGAACCGAACTAGAGAGAAAACCGCTGCCAAGAAAGGGGGGACCTCGGCTACTACTGCCAAACCCGGGACCACCGCAAGAACGACCGCCACCGAGCAGAAGGCCGGGACTACCGGCGGAAATACCGCCTCTGCGGCGGGCTACCAGGTGAGCGCCGTGGGCGACTCGGTGATGCTCGGAGCCGCCCCGGATTTGAGGCAAGACATTCCCGGTCTCACTGACGTGGATGCGGTAGTGAGCCTGCAGGTTGAGCCTGCTATCGGTATTCTCCAGCAGTTGCGCGCCGAAGGCAGGCTCGGGCAGGTTGTGATCGTCCACCTGGGGAACAACGGCACGTTCACCCCGGAGGAGTTTGATGAGATCATGCAGGTGCTTTCGGGGGCGCAGAAGGTGGTTTTTGTCAACGACGAGGTCCCCAGGCCGTGGGAGGCTTCCAACAACGCGGTGATATCCGACGGCGTCGCGCGCTATCCGGGGAAGGCCGTGCTCGTTGACTGGCACGCCGCGAGTGAGGGACACCCCGAATACTTCTACGGCGACGGGGTGCACCTCACCCCGGAAGGAGCGCAGGTCTATTCGAGGCTCATCGCCGCCAAAGTGAACACCTAGAGCTGCTTGCGGGACGCCTCTCTGGCCTGCGGACGCTTTGGGCGTAATATGTGCGGTGGACCCTCTGGCTACAACAGCAGGAGAGCAGGATGGACTACCTGACCGATGAGAGCCCGCAGAGCTGTATCTCCAAACTGGAGGCATATTTCTCCTCGCGGTGGCCCTATCCTGGTAACCTGTACAGACCCTCCTACGATTCGATCAGGTTCGCCGGGCGAGTCCGCAGAACGCCTCTGGGGATTTTGGGAGACATGCTCCTGTTTATCATCTCGCTGGGCATGCGCGCACCATCGGCTCTGAACCAGCCCACGGTCGAGGTGTTTGCCAGGGCGCAGGGTGCCGCCCAGACGCGGCTGCGGGTCATCGCCAGCAGCAGCGATTACGCCCGAACCCTGGATGCCTGGATCAGGGAAGATCTCGGTGCCAGGCCGCAGGAAAATGGTTGAAAAGCTGCGAGGTCAGAGGTTGGCCGGGATGAGCCTCTCCACTATCACCACATCCTTCCACGTCCCGTCGAGCCGGGCGTGCTTCTCGTAGACGCCCACCTCTCGGAATCCCAGAGAGGCGAGCAGATATCGGCTGGCGGTGTTCTCTGTGAAGACGCGGGAGAGGAGCTTCCAGAAGCCCGCTTTCTCTGCCTCGCGGATGAGGGCTTCCATAGCCAGCCTGCCCGCGCCCCTGCCGCGCGCCTCGCGGGAGGTGTACACCGAGAACTCAGCGATACCCGCGTAGCACTCGCGAGGCCGGTAAGACGAGGTGGCGGCGAAGGATATCACCTCGCCATCCTCCTCCACGACGACCACCGGGTACGCGCCGCCGAACCAGCCTTTGATCTCCTCCGCCATACGCGGGCGGGTCTCGAAGGTGGCGGTGCGCTCCTCGATGCCCTGGTTATAGATCCGGGCTATCGCCTCGGCGTCATCGGGTGTCGCGGGTCGAGCAAACATGGCCAGTATCTTAGCGATCGGGTTCTGGATCGCTATACCAAAAGGTCAACGGCAACCGGCAGGGCAGTGCGGCACCAGTTGGAGAGGCTGCCGGGTTTCCGCTCGTACTTCTCGACCAGAAGCCTCCGGGCCAGCTCGTCTTCTTCCGCGTCCTCTACGATGCGGGCGAATCCCTCGAACCGCTTGTCACCGACCCTGATCTTCACTTCAGGGTTGCGCCTCAAATTCTTCACCCAGTCCGAGCGGTCGCGCCCACCAGAGAGCATGTAAAGCGACCCGCCGTTTGCGGCGAACCAGATCTCGATCTCGTGCGGCCTCCCGGTTACGCGCCCGATGGTCGTGAGGTAGCAGAATTCCTCATCCGCCAGAGAACCGAGTCCAGAGATCATCCCGCCGGTTGGGCCATCTCGCGCTGGCGCAGCTCGACGCGCCGGATCTTGCCGCTCGTCGTCTTGGGAAGCTCGCTCACGAACTCTAGTTTGCGCGGATATTTGTACGGTGCGGTCTGACGCTTGCAGAAGTCCTGTATGTCCCTGGCGAGGTCTTCGCCCGGCTCATAATCTTTGCCGAGGACGATGTACGCCTTGACGACGCTCCCGCGATCCTCATCCGGGGAGGCCACAACCGCACTCTCAACTACTGCCGGATGCTCTATGAGGGTGCTCTCCACCTCGAACGGACCGATGCGGTATCCCGCCGAGAGGATCACATCGTCCGAGCGTCCCACGAACCACAGGTATCCATCCGCATCCCGGTACGCCCTGTCGCCGGTCAGGTAGTAGCCGCCCCTGAAGACCGCTTCCGTCTCTTCTGGCTGCTTCCAGTATTCTTTGAACAGCGCCGGGATGCGGCCCGATATCGCGATGTCTCCGGGCTCTCCTGGCTGGCACTCGTTGCCCTCCGCATCAATGACCCAGATGTCGCAGCCGGGCGAGGGCTTGCCCATCGAGCCGGGACGAACCTCCAGACCCGGAAAGTTGCCCACGATCAGGGTGTTCTCCGTCTGGCCGTAGCCGTCGTAGATCGTGATCCCGTGTAGCTCCTTCCACCTCTGGATAATCGGCGGGTTCAGCGGCTCTCCCGCCGATACCGCGTGCCTTATCTTCGAGAGATCCGCCGCCTCAAGCTCCCTGGTCTTGGCGAGCAACCTGTACTCGGTCGGAGCCTGGCAGAGTACTGTAATGTTATATCGTTGCAGTAAATTGATACGTTCGGCGGGATCGAAACCGCCTTCGTGGAAGAAGATCTCCGTTCCCCAGCTCCACGGTCCCAGGATGACGTTCCAGATGCTCTTGGCCCAGCCGGTGCCGGAGGTGCACCACAACCTGTCGTCATCCTGAAGGTCGAGCCAATAGTAAGCCTGCATCCGCTTGGCGTGGGTGTAGCCGTGGGTGTGCAAAACACCCTTGGGGTGCTTGGTCGTGCCGGAGGTGTAGAGCATGAACGATGGGTCTTCGGCGGAGGTATCCTCGGCGGTGAACTCTTCTGAGGCTGCGTCGGTCAGTTTCTCGAAGGGCTCCCAGCCCTCGTACTCTCCGCCCAGAGATACGAAGTGTCGTAGGTTCGGAACCGCATCGCGCATCTTCTCTACCTCTTCTACGCACCCGGGCTCCGAGATCATCATCACCGCGCCGGAGTGTTCCGCCCGGAACTCCAGGTCGCCCGCGCGGAGTTGGGGGGCACAGGGAATGGCGACGGCCCCGAGCTTCAAGAGGCCGGTCAGAACCGCGTGCCACTCCGGGATCTTGCCGAGAAGCACCATTACCCGGTCGCCTTTCCTGACGCCCAGCTCGCGGGCTGCGTTGGCGAACCTGTTGGAGAGGCGGGAGAAGTCCCCGAAAGTCAGGCGTCTCTCCTCACCGGTTGTGCCGAGCCAGATCATGGCCGGACGGTCTTCTTCGGCCCATTTGTCTACCACGTCGCGGCCAAAGTTGAACCTTTCGGGCGTGTTCCACTCGAAGCTCGCGTACGTCTCTGCGTAGTCCCCGATATTCGGCATCGCTACTCCTCGATTCGTTTTCCCCTGGAGATTAATATTACTAGACTTTGGGCGGTAAACTCGGTGGTGACGTTTTACGAGCATGGAGGCGCTACAGTGGAACGAGCGGTGATCGTAGGGGCGGCGCGGACGCCTTTCGGGAAGTTCGGCGGAGCGCTGGCCGCGCTCTCCGCGCCGGAGCTTGGCGGGGTGGCGATCCGGGAGGCCATAGACAGATCCGGCATCGAAGATAATGAGATAGAGCACTCGATCTTCGGCATCGTGGTGCAGGCCGGGGTGGGCCAGATCCCCTCACGCCAGGCCAACTTCCACGCCGGGCTGCCCTTTACGCTGACCACCGAGACGCTAAACCAGGTATGCGCCTCGGGCTTGCGGAGCGCGACGCTGGCGGAGACCCTGATCCGGGCCGGCGACTACGACGTCATCGTAGCGGGTGGCATGGAGAGCATGTCGAACGCCCCGTACCTCCTGCAGAAAGCCCGCTGGGGAGCGCGTATGGGAGATGTTCCAACAGTGGACGCCATGATCCACGACGGGCTCCTCGACGCCTTCCGCCACGTCAACATGGTCCGCTTCGGCACCGAAGGGGCGAAGAAGTGGGACATCACCCGCGAGGCTCAGGACCGCTGGGCGCTCAGAAGCCACCAGCGCGCGGCGGCAGCCACGGACCAGGGACGGCTATCGGAGGAGATCGTCGGTGTCAAGGTCCCCGGCAAGAAGGATCAGACGAACTTCGTGGACAAGGACGAGCCCATCCGGCGCGATACGAGCCTGGAGAGGCTCGCGGCCCTGAAGCCGCTGGATGAAGGCGGTACCGTAACCGCCGGAAACGCGCCCGGCGTAACCGACGGAGCGGGAGCACTCGTGATCGCCAGCGAAGATTTCGCCAAAAGGCGCAACCTGGAACCTCTGGGAACCATCGTTGCCCACGCCAAGGTCGCCGAGGAGCCGCCGAATCTTCTGAGTGTGCCGGGCAACGCCGGGAAGCTCGCTTTAGAGAAGGCTAGCTGGAAGGCGGAGGACCTCGACCTCGTGGAGATAAACGAGGCGTTCGCGGGGGTAACGATCAACTCGTCCAGGATGCTCGGCGTGAGCGAGGAGATCGTCAACGTCAACGGCGGCGCGCTGGCCCTGGGACACCCGATAGGCGCTTCCGGGGCGCGCATTCTAATGACCCTGACTTATGAGCTTCGGCGCAGAGGTGGTGGGAAAGGGCTTGCGGCGATCTGCTCCGGCGGCGGACAGGGAGACGCCGTGCTGGTAGAAGTATAAATTGTGATGAACCCACTCCAGAGAAAAGTTCCCTACCTAGCAGGATAACCTCTGCGACCAGCTTTGTCAGGAGACGGATAGAGGCAACAGGATAGGCTTTCAGTTCCCTATCTATCGGGAGAGACTCTGCAACCTGTATCCAGCGCCACTCGTTCTCGGTAGCTCCTCCGGCTTTCAGTTCCCTATCTATCGGGAGAGACTCTGCAACC
>CADDYV010000064.1 GCA_902810695.1 Actinomycetota bacterium
GTCAAGATGTGGTCCAGGGAAGTTGCCTCTGGTCCAGGCTACACCAAGTGGATAACCTACAAGAAGGTCACCAAGGATGGCAGGGTTCTCTTTGACGGTATTCTGCACGAGGACATTTACCAGCCGCTTTCGGTTTAAGCGGGCTTCTCAAAGAATGTCCGAATTGAGTGGCCTTTGCTCTGATCCTCTATGGACGTGCAGGAATCGAGGTTTCAAGAAATGACCTGGCACACTATAAGGGGTTATATCCGCCTGCCTGAGAATATGTATCCTTCATCTCAATAGGCTCCCTTTATTTGGCCGAAGTGAGGTTCGCGCAGGCTATACTGGGTAGCACCCTGCTACCCTGCAAACCAGCATGGACATTTATGTATTGGGGAGAGGGGCCTCTGAAGAGCGAAACCAGATGCACACCCTTCAGGATCGTTGTGCTCGCTCCGCTTCCCCCATTGCCGCCAATCACGGGGTTCAGGAAATACTCGATCGACCCTCCTTCCCCTTTCTGGTCTTCGGAGCAGGTTCCCTGGCGTATGTAAGCCGGGTGCGCGGTGCCCGCTGATCCTTTGAGTCCACTCAGGGCCAGGGCAACTTCCACCCCATCTCTGATTCTGGCGAACTCGGCTATGCCTCTTACTCCAGAGCCGTGGGTTGGTCTAAGGTGAACCAGCCTGGTCTTAACTTGACTGGGGAGATGTGATCTCCTCTTGAGCCTCTTCTTTACTACAGCCCCTTTGGTTGGTTTGCTGATGGGTCCAGTCGAGGCGCCAGCCTGGGCGAGGCTCCTGGTGGAAGCAGAGGATGTACTGCTAGACGTGAGGCTGGTAGAGGAGGATCTACTCGCAGCAGAACTGCCGCGAGAACAACCGCTCAAAACCAGAGCGATAGTCAGGAGCACTAACAACGGCGGAAGTGTTTTCGCGGCTAATGAAAGAGGTGTTGTGGTAATGCGCATCGTCGGCTCTCTTCTCTATTTTTACACCTCTGGGCTACAAAAGCAGCGCTCTGTTTTCAAAGGAAAATCTACCTTGCACAGGTGGGAGTCCCCAAAGCTGAGAGTGGAATGGCCGTCGCAGGTTGCCTGGTTATCCATAAGCTGCGGGGATTAGCAGGTCGAAGAAGAAAATAAGAGCACTCGTTAGTAACTTCCACTTTAATTACGAGCAGGCACGCGAAGCTCGCCAATCTGTGTCGTGGAGGCTCGACCTCGACCTGGAATCAGGGTTAGGCAGCCTTCTTTATGGCCGGGTAGCGTTTCGCCCGCCCGGACAGACTCTGCCTTTTGGTCTTCCGGGCGACCCAGACTGAACCTACGGCAGTAGCTGCGCCAGATCAGGTCGAGGTCCGGCTTTCTGCCCCCAGTCCACCACATCCACAGCTTCGTCGGCTTGCGGGTCTCGCGCGGTAGCCTGCTCACTTCTACCAGAACCACCGTGCCCTTTACGACCGGAGCCCTTTCGCAACCGTAACGCTCTGCTATGCGGCGTGTCTTCGGGTGTAGATTCGCCCATGCTCGTACCCTCACCTTGCCCTAGTCGTCGGCCTCGCAGCGATGCTCGTAGGTAGGCTCGGGCCAGCCCTCGGGGTTATGGAGATCGAATTTTGTCCCGTGGCGGCGGTGGGGGCGTCCCACCGGTCTCTTCTCCGGAGTTCCGATATCGGCGTAGAAGACCCGGTTGGAGTGCAGCCTCACCGATAGCTGGACTTCAGAGCCTTCTCGCATTCCCGTTGGAGCTTTACGGGATCGTATCCGGCGTCAAACACGAATAGAGGTGAAGCCGAGGGAGGATCGGCACTCCGGCGTGGCCTCCGCTCCAGCAAGGCGCGCACCTGCTTAGCGGCTACAGCGTTTTCGTCTTCGGTAGGATGGACCCGCCGAACGTCCATCGGAGCTACCCAGGTGTCACGGCAGAAGCCGATCTCGGCGATGATTTGGTAAACCCAGAGCAGGCTACAGTGGGCTGACCCGCCGAGTGTCTGGATGGATGGTAGCAGTATCCTCGCTCCGGGCTTGGTTCGGCATCGCAACGCGGCCAGGGAGTGCGGTCCTTACCGTCGTGGACCATCGGGTAGCGGCTTAGGAGACCCCGCACCGCTTTCTCCTCGATCCTTCCTTTACTCAAGGCGGCATAGAGACTTCCCCATCCGCGGCGATGAACGGGAGCGAGGCTCTAAGGTGAGGAAGCGAAGAGATGCTACCCGCAGTCAGGATCGCGTCGGTCAACTCGAAGAGCGCATCGGCGCGCTTGTTGAAGGATGCATGGAGTCGCGCGCGGAGGACTCTCAGACTTGCCACTTGCGTGTGTTCTTCTGCCACCGACTCCTGGCACGCATCTTCACCTTCTGCTCTGCTCCTGGGAGGTGCCTCCTCATCTCCCCGGCTCGCACTGCTTCCCAGGCTCATTTACTGATGGATGTCCTTGACGAACACCACCCCATCGGTCCCGTCGAGCCGGTCGGGATTGAGGGCGAAGTAATTGGTCGACGTGTCGGTTCGCGGGGTCAACTTCGGGCTCCTGCCGCGAAGGGTTTCGGCCAGGCGTTTCGAGTTGAAGATGCAGCGGTCTTCCACGACGGCGTAGAGCGCCCCTTCGAGCGTGTCGGGGTTCGGCACGCCGAGCCCTCGCTCCGGTGCCGATCCCAGCGCCGAGGCCAGAAAAGCGTAGCGGTCGCCCATCTGGGCGCCAGCGATCGCCCCGGCACTCCACCACGAGACGGTCGCATCACCCTCCAAGCCGCCCCATTCGGGTGGCAGTAGCCACTCGCTCCGGTGCTTCTTCTTCAGGTGGGAGTTCTGGGCGAAGAGAAGCGTGGGACCCCGCAGCGCCTCCCGGACGGCGATGGCTTGCAGGTTGGCGTACATCATCGCATCCCGATGGGCCATCAGTCGGGAGATCTGGGCGGCGCGAGTACCGGAGCCGTCGGCCATCGCGGCGTGGTAGCGGAGCAGGCCGGCTGCCGTGCGGTGGTAGAGGCACGTGCGCCACCAATCTTCTTCCGACGCGGCGGCGACAAGCCGCGGCGATTCGGACGTCAGCAAAGCGCCGAGGTCGTCTGTGATGAGGCGCAACTCTTTGGCATCATGCGACGCTCCGATGGATTTGGAAGGATCCATGGCTGCCTCGGGGTTACTCCAGCGCTCGTCGTCGCCGATCAGACCTTCGATGGTCTCCGGGTTGCACGGTAGCAGGTCGGCTTCGAGATGGGCTGCGAGGTAACCGTGGAGCGCGGTGAGCGCTTGACGGGGGCTGGGGGCGCCCGTGATCTCCGTGGGCGCGTCGAAACCGTAGAACCTCAGCCTGTCCTCCGGGGCGCGGTTTCGATTGTAGTCTCTCATCCAGGCCAAGAGTTTGCGGTTCTCGTCTAACTCCCCAAATCCGTGGCTGAACCCGCTCTCCATCACCGCGTCCAGCGAGCCCTTGCCCCCAACAACGTAGGTGTCCACCTTCAGGGCGGCCAAACAGTCGCTCTCGATGGCGATCGATCGGTATCCCTCGCGCTCGATGAGTTGCTTGAAAACCCGGTTGCGCAGCCGCGGGAACTCCTCCTCACCGTGCATCGGCTCGCCCAGACCCAGGAGTTGGGGTTTCGCCTCCAGAGACCCGAGAAATTGACCCAGTGCGGCCCCGAGATTTTCTCCTCCCTCGGCGCCGAAACGCCAGCCGGCGCCGACCGCCGAACCAGCGCTCATCGAGTGGCCTCTGGCTGGCCCATCTCGTTCGCGTCGATCAGGCGCAGCCTGCCAACTACCCGGTAATTGGAGTCGCGAAGCTCCTGCTCGACGGGCTGCGTCAGATCCATCTTTGGCAGCCAGGCCGTCCAGAACCCGAGAGTGCGGCGTAGTTCCGCGCCGGGATCGTTCGGCAGCAGGCCCAGGTCCAGATCGATGACGAGCCACATGGCCCCAGGATCGTCCTCGGGCAGACCACCAGGTGAAGGTCCAGCGGGCATAAACAAACCTCCTGTTCCTTGACTACACAATACCCTTAATTGTATCGTTGAACCTTCTGTTGAAACTTTGACGCAAAAAGAGAGCAAATACGCCGATGAGCTTCAACAAGGAGTAGAAGGTGGGCAAAAAGCGTTTGCGTCCGGTCGACCTTGCTCGCGAACACGGGTTGTCCGCGCAGGCTGTAAGGAACTACGAAGAGCAAGGCATCATGCCGGCTGCGGAGCGCACCCCACACGGCTACCGGGCCTACACTCCGCTGCACGTCCAGGCTCTGCGCACGTTCGTGGCTCTCGTCCCGGCGCACGGGCACCAGACTGCAGCAGACATCATGCGAGCCGTGAACACTGGTGACATGGACACCGCCCTGACCTTGCTCGATGAGAGCCATGCGCAGCTCCTACAGGACCGAAAGACCCTCGCGGCGGTCGAGAAGGCGCTCCGAGACCTGGCCTCGTCGGAACCCCAAGCGCCACCCCAGCGCGCAGAGATGTTCATCGGGGGGCTCGCGCGGCAACTGGGGATCGTACCGGCGACTTTGCGTAAGTGGGAGAAGGCCGGGCTGCTCAAGCCCCACCGGGACCCGGACACTGGCTACCGCATCTATACGTCCGCGGACGTCCGGGACGCGCACCTGGCGCACCAGCTCCGGCGCGGGGGTTACCTTCTACACCAGATCGCGCCCCTGATAGAGCAAGTGCGGCACGCCGGAGGGGTGGCACCGCTGGAGGCTACCCTCGAAGAGTGGCGCGCCAGGCTCTCAGCGCGCGGCCTTTCGATGCTCACGGCGGCGTCCGAGCTCTCTACCTATCTGGAAGATCGCGGTCATCCTCCGTTTGCCTCCCCGTCAACGTAGGGTGTCACCGACCTACCGACCGAGTACACCTAGTTACTTCAACCACTTCCTCCACCAGGGCACCTGGCTGCTGCCGTACCAGAGTTCCCGAGGGTATTTATCGCAAACCAGGCTTTGCCAGAGTACGATACGGGGCGAGGTGGGAGGAAAAGTGGTGGCTCTGATAGCCTTCCTAAAATCAGTATACGGAAAGGGGTAGCCAGCAACAGCTACCCCTTCTCTCGCAGGTAGTAAGTGTGTCTCTGGCGCTTACCTGCCTAGCGAATGATTCTCCTGGCCAGCAAGCCACCACCTATGAGCAGAACACCAGCACCAATACCAAGCAGTGAGGCACCGCCGGTGTTCGGCATAACCGTCACCGCAGCACTGCTGGAGCTGCTCATCGAACTGCTGGAGCCACCAGAAGAGACGTTCACGCCACCCAGACAACCGTTGACCTGGCTCTGGCTGATGCCGAGCTTCTGGGCGATAGCCGCAGAGTTGTCCACAGCCGAAGCCGCCCCATTGGCACTTGCGGAACTGCCAGCTGCAGCACCGCTCTGGGTATTCGCGGCAGCCTGCACCTGCGAACAATTCACATACTGGGCGCTGATGTTGCCGGCTGTCGCCTGAGCCAGTACAGGTGCCGCAGCAGCCAACACCATGGCCACCATAGCCGTCAGTAGCATCACCTTCTTCAAGACCCATCCTCCTTTTTTCGGTGACACACCTGCGATGACACATTATTTACTAAGGTTTGTTAAGGGTCAATAAGCTCTGTTTGTTCTCCGGCGGGTTGTCCGGGCCAAAAGCTCCAACATGTAGAGCGTGTTCACGGTTGGGATACCCAAGTGTTGTGAAGGATCTCTTTTGCAGCTTCGGCTGGCTCGAATAGCTGCCGGATAGCGGGCTCGAAGCTGTCCCGGTGGAAGGTGGGAGTTTTCTCTACCAGCAGAGAAAACGTGTGTCATCTGCAAGCCGGCTTAAGGGCATCTTATACAGAGATAAGGGCGTCTCCTGGCAGGAGACGCCCTAAAGGAAAAACAACTCCTCTGCCGATCTGCATCAGGCCGGGTTAACAGAGACCTGCTTTGCCTGGACGATCAGACGGTCGAGACTCGGAGCTGAGGAGTACATCGCCGGACCTATGCTCCACCAATCGGTGAGCGAGGTGATGCAGGTCTGCAGTGTTACCGTGGTCTGTCCTGGAACCGGGGCGGTTACCGAGACATCCTGCGGCGTAACGGCGAAGACCCTGGTTACCTGATAGGTGTAGGTATTGCCATTGGCGTCCTTGAGGATCACCACATCTCCCGGCTTCATCGAAGGAAGGTTGTAGAACTGGTAGTAGCTCTGGGTTCCAGCATAGCCCAGGCGATGCCCGGCTATGTAGGTGTTGGCTCCCCTCTGCCATGGGAAGCCGGTGGAGGGAAGCTTGATCGCCTCCTGGTTCATGACCGCATCGGAGTTGGTGTTGGCTACAGTGTCGTTGTAGATGCCGAGCCTGGGAACGGTGAGGTAGAGCGTGGGGTCGCTCGGTGGGTTCACGATCGCCTCGCTGCTCTGTGAGGCCGGAGTGCTCTTGTGCTGATTAACCGATGCCTGCTGTCTGTTGGGTAGGGGCCTCTTCTTCTCATTTTTCGCAGCCTGCTGTTTCTTCTTGGGCTCCTTATTGGCGGTGCTTTTCTTCTTGGAAGCGTGCTCCTTGTTCTTCGTGGCGGTCTTGGCTGCTTTGTCCTTCGCTTGATGGTCCTTCTTCGCGGCCTTCTGAGGATTCGCTTTGTGGGCCTGCTCTTTTTTGGCTGGTTTCTTTGGCGAATCCTGGCCCCGAGAAGACGATGCCTGGCCGCAGGCAGTTACCGCTAGGAGCATCAGCACAGCGAGCAGCGTGAGAATAGATATCAGTGCTTTGCTGCTCGAAACTTCCCTATCTGGGCTTCCAAATATCCGCCTACCCGATCCTCTTTCAGCGTTTCTAAGGTGCAAGCCTGTCTCCTTTCGTTTGGATATTTTTGTGACTTCTTGGAAGTTTATCGGATCAGAATGTCAAATCCTTTAATGCTTCATAGAATTAAAGCTCCAGGTTGTGGGAAACTCTTAAAGCAAACTGTTTGTGAAGGAAAATTATATTTGAGAAGATCTCTTCACAGTACATCCTCCCGGCAGGTAGCGGCTTATCAACCAGGTACTGTGGCCAATACTCACTCTATATCTCTAAACTCAGCGACTAGATAACGAAGAAAAAGGGATAAGATAAGTGATGAGCGATTTAGAGAGCCTTTTCAGAACCATCACGAGAGGTGGCTAAGGCAAATTAGCGAACAGCCAGGATGGAGAAACGCCTCGTGAATGTCGTCCCGACGCTCATAACGGACCATGAGCTTACGGTAGGAGGCAAGCTAGGCCAGCGTGCGCTCTACAACCCACCGATGCCGGGCCAGCTTCTCGCTGCTCTCGACCCCTTTCCTCGGCGAAGACGGGGGTCGTCCGGTCTGGCACTCGTGGCCCGCCACCTTGGGGAGCAGAGGCTCGATGGTTTCCCATAGCTCATACAAGACCAGTTTCTTGCTCCTACCGTCGAGCGTAACATCCCATCGAGAAAAGGTTTTGCAAGGATCACTAAGTAACAGGGCATCGCTCGGGGCATAGGAGGCACGCTTTGGAGAAGGGAACTTTGATCGAGCGCGACATCGTGGTGATCGGGGCTTCCGCAGGCGGCGTCGAGGCGCTCCAAAGGCTCGTTGGAAACCTGAGTGCGGATTTACCCGCTGCGGTATTCGTCGTCGTGCACTTCCCGGAAGGGGTGCCGAGCGTGCTACCCCGTATTCTGGACCGGGTAGGACCCTTGACAGCCGTACATCCCGAAGACGGGACCCCCATCAAGAACGGGCATATCTACGTTGCTCCACCGAACCTGCACCTTTTGGTGGAAAACGGAGCGATCCGTCTGGCACGCGGGCCCAAAGAGAACCACCACCGGCCGGCGATAGATCCCCTCTTCCGCACCGCCGCCTTCGCCTATGGACCCAGGGTCGTGGGAGTGACCTTGAGCGGAGCGGATAGGGATGGGAGCGCAGGCTTGTGGGCCATCAAACAACGTGGCGGGGTGACTGTCGTCCAGGACCCGGACGAGGCGCTATTTCCCAGGATGCCAGAGAGCGCCCTGCGGTACGTGGATGTGGACTACTGCCTGCCGTTAGATGAGATTGCGCCCCTGCTGGCCCGTATCGCCCGCGAAGCGGTGGTGGAGAAAGGAGCTTATCCCGTGCCAGAGGATATGGAGTTTGAGTCGAAGATAGCAGGCCTCGACCCCACAGTTATAGATAGCGGCAAGCATCCTGGCGAGCTCTCGATGTTTACCTGCCCGGAGTGTGCGGGGCCGCTTTATGAGATTCGTGAGGGTAAGCTCGTGAGGTTTCGATGCCGGGTGGGCCACGCATATAATGCCGACGACCTGCTCGATGAGAAATCCCAGGCGCTGGAGAACGCGCTCTACGTGGCGCTCAACACCCTGGAGGAGAGCGCGATCATGGCAGATAGGATGGCTCTGCGGGCGCGGGGTCGCGGCCAGGTCCATGCGGCGGCTCGCTTTGAGGGGCGGGCTAAGGAAGCGAGGCAGAAGGCGGTGGTGATCCGCCGGATACTGACGGAAGAGACATCGGACACTGCCTCATAACTTCGAAAGCCGCTTCTGAGACCTGCAGATAACGCTAACTTTTTGGCAGTATTTCTCACCGATATCGCAGTGTTGAGGTTTGAGTGCGCCACCGCCTCTAGCTGGATTCGGGGGGAGTCGCCAAAGCTTCGGGCTCAGTGCCATGGTGAGTAGTCTCAAACCCGCTTTCGAGGTCCTTACCCACAAAGAAAGCCCCTACCAAAAGCGGCAGGTAGTAACTGAGGATTCGCCAGATCACGATCCCTCCCAGAAGCGAGCCGTGGGTGCTCTGGGAGCCGATAAGAGCCGCAAAGCCCAACTCGGCTGCCCCGCTGCCACCCGGTGTTGGGGAGAGCGGCAGAAGCAGGTAAACGACCAGAAGCGCAGCCATCGCCTCGAAGGGATTGCCACTCCACCCGCTGGCCATGAGCGCCAGCGCTCCTATGGCAGTGTAGGCGCTCCAGTAGAGGAGGTGCAGGGCGGCGCAGACGAAAATAGCTCTGGGCTCCTTCCGCCAGACCTCTGAGAACCCCGATCTCAACTCCACGTAGAATGAAGAAGCTTTCTGCCTCCACGCGCCCCACCTGCCAGATTGCCCCCGTGGGGGATCTGAATCTCTGGATGACGAACCGCTTGATCTTCTCTCTATCAGAAAAGCTACCAGTGCCCACACCAGCGCCACGCCCGCCGCGATCCCCAGCAGGATCTTGCCGCTGTCCTTGATCGAGAACTCACCGCCGTAGAGCACAAACCCCACCACCGTACCCGCCACAAGGACGGTGAAGTTGAGGATCGCTTTGACGGCCAGTATCGCTCCGCCCATGCTCGGGGTGAGCCCTGCCCTGTTCAAGCCCCAGACCTCGTAAGGTATCTCACCGCCCATAAAGGGGGTGATGTCGCCCACCGAGTGAGACCCCAGATACAACCGCACCATCCTGAAGAACTCGGCCCGACCAGCCAGAGGTTTTATCAGGGTGGAGAACATTGCCCCCTGTATAAGCCAGGTCAGGATGGCGAGGCAGACCGCTGCGATCAGCGGTCCGGGTTCGCTAACCTGTATGCTCTCCCCTTTTAGCTCCCTGGAGACTATGAACAGGCCGATTGCGCTGAATAAAACTCCAGCCCCAAGGCCGATCGCAGTCTGTTTGATGTGGTGGTGGGTATCTCTCTTCATAGATGTCTCCTCGGGGGTATTACACCTGAATAGTAACTTGTGTAACTCTGCCGCGCGAGCGTTACGGCATAGCGGGGATGGATCTTCTACGCTTCGCGGGATTCGATCCGTGGGAAGGTCGCTTCTCCCTGGCACAAATCTTTCTGTACTTGATATTTACCTGATCTGGGAGAGCAAGCAGACTCTATATGTAACCTCTCTACATATTTCGGCCCATAATTCGTCTGCGGTAGCAAAATCCGTGTTTGGCGAGGGCCTGTACGGGCAAGAATCCGTGGAAGCTACCCGATAACGAGAAGGGAAATTGCGCCGTGGCGATAGCGAATACGCAGGACCAGCTCCTACACGAGCTTTGCGGAAATCCACGGCGCCGAACTCTGTCGTTCCCGTCCGAAAAAAAGAAATCTACTACAAATAGAAGAAGTCGAGCGGCTGGTGATAAGCAGATATGCAGGCCTGCGGCTGTCGCCGAGGCATCACCCGGTACGGAAAGCGAGGAGGCAGTATGAGGGTAGCGGTAGTCGGAGCCACAGGCAACATCGGCACGAGCGTGCTGCGATCTCTTGCAGGCGAGGAGCAGGTCGAATCGGTTTTGGGCTTAGCCCGGCGGGTGCCGG
Organism: Actinomycetota bacterium; assembly: GCA_902810695.1. Lineage (GTDB taxonomy): Bacteria > Actinomycetota > Rubrobacteria > Rubrobacterales > Rubrobacteraceae > CADDYV01. The sequence continues at coordinate 10,228 of CADDYV010000064.1, forward strand.
CACTATCTATGCCCAAGGTCGAGTGGGCCTCGGCGGATGTGACAAGCAGCAACCTCGTGCCGCACTTCCGGGGCGCCGACGCCGTGGTGCTGCTCTCCTGGCTCATCCAGCCCTCGCGAGATCTGAACAGGTTGTGGATGGTGAACGTCGAGGGCAGCACGCGGGTGATGCGTGCTGTCAAAGAGGCCGGGGTTCCTGCGCTCGTCTACTCCTCGTCGGTCGGGGTCTACTCGCCAGGGCCGAAGGATCGCAGAGTTGATGAAAGCTGGCCTGCGGGTGGGGTCCCAACTTCCTACTATGCGCGACAGAAAGCCGAAGTGGAGAGGAGACTGGACCGCTTCGAGCGAGAGGCACCAGGGGTCCGGGTGGTCAGGATGCGCCCGGCGCTGGTCTTCAAGCGTGAGGCAGCCCAGGGCATCCGCAGGCTTTTCGGTGGACCCTTCTTCCCGGGTTTTCTCGCCCGGCCCAGGTTTATAAACTTCGTCCCCGAGCTGGAGGGTTTGCGCCCTCAGGTGGTCCATTCCTACGACGTGGGCGAAGCGTTCAGGTTCGCGCTCTTGAGCGACGTACGCGGAGCTTTCAACCTGGCTGCTGAACCGCCACTGGATGCATATGAGATCGGACGCATCCTCGATGCCCGTACTGTACAAGTTTCGACAAGGATTGCCCGCGCGGGTGTGAGTGTGGCCTGGAGGCTCAGGTTGCACCCGGTATCTCCGGACTGGCTGGACATGGCCCTGAACATCCCGATCATGAGCACCGCCCGCGCCCGCGAAGAGTTGGGCTGGAGCCCTCGCTACAGCGCCGAAGATACCCTGCTCGATCTGATGGATGGACTGAGAACCCGCGCCGGACTCGACACGCCGGTGCTCTCTCCCGGAACGAGCGGCCGCTTCCGGGCTCACGAAATCAAAACTGGTGTCGGAAGGAGGGAGCCGTGAAGGCGGTAGTGTGGCATGGTAAAGAAGATGTGCGGGTAGACAGCGTTTCCGACCCGAAAATACAGGAACCTACGGACGCCATAGTCCGCATAACCTCGACGGCGATCTGCGGCTCGGATCTGCACCTCTACTCCAAGCTCTCCCCGATCATGCGCGCGGGCGACATCCTCGGGCACGAGCCTATGGGCATCGTCGAAGAGGTCGGTGGCGAGGTTCAACATATCAAATCGGGTGACCGGGTAGTGGTTCCCTTCAATATCTCCTGCGGCCACTGTTATTTCTGCGATCTGCAGCTCTACTCGCAGTGCGAAAATACCCGCGACCAGGGGAAGCTGGCGCAGGCCGCGAGCATTTTGGGGCGGGGTAAGGGCGCGAGCCTGTTCGGTTACACGCACGTCTACGGAGCGGTCCCCGGCGGACAGGCCGAGTACCTGCGCGTTCCGCAAGCACACTTTGGGCCCATCAAAGTCCCGGAAGGTCCGCCTGATGAGCGTTTTCTCTACCTCTCGGATGTGCTACCTACCGCGTGGCAGGCGGTAGCCTACGCCGACGTTCCAGAGAGCGGGACGCTCGCGGTGTGGGGTCTGGGGCCGATCGGACAGATGTGCACCAGGATCGCACTCCAACAGGGAGCAAGCCGGGTCTTTGGTATAGACGACATACCGGAGCGACTCGCGATGGCCTCCAGGCACGGCGTCCAGACCATAGACTTCTCCGCCGTGGACAGCGTTCGGGACGTGATCCTGGACCTCACCGACGGACGAGGCGTGGACTCCGTGATAGACGCTGTCGGTATGGAGGCGGGAGGGTCGTTCGTCGGCTCGATTCTCCAGGCCACCAAGATACAGCTCGACCGGGCGCGCGCCCTGCGCGAGGCGATGTCCGCCATAAGACGGGGCGGAACGCTGTCCATAAGCGGGGTGTACGTAGGACCGATCCAGGCTTTCCCCTTGGGCGACCTCTTCGACATGCAGATCCAGATCCGCATGGGACAGGCCAACGTCCGACGGTGGGTGGACGACATCATGCCACTGCTCACAGACGAGGATCCGCTTGGAACCGGAGATCTCAAGACCCACGAGATGCCTCTCAACGAAGCCCCACGCGCCTACGATATCTTCCAGAAAAAACGGGACGGGACGATCAAGGTGGTCCTGAAACCGTAAGGGGCAGGCTAATAATGTGAAAGGTAGAAGCTACGTCGCCAAGAGTTTTGGCGCTCTCCTGGAGATGTCGTGCTGGCCCGCACCATCTCGCTTCAACACTTCATCGAGCATCTCGGAGACTTTTTCCACGGCTTCTACGAGATCGTCGGTGTCCCGCTGGCGAACCGAGCGGTTCTCCTCATAGAGAAGCGGGTTGAAGGTCCAGCGATCCTCATAGCGTTTTCCGCTCAAGTCCTTGTACCTGACGGTTACCGTGATCCCCTCGGTCAATCCTTCTCTCTTCAGAACCGGCACCAGATCGCCCAGATAGTCTCACAGTAGAACTCCGGAAGCGAGCAGTTCCGCAGCTCTTTTGAGGATCGCGAGTAG
>CADDYV010000065.1 GCA_902810695.1 Actinomycetota bacterium
AGTGAAGGGAATGAGAGATGGAAAGACCTGAGTGGGAAGAGCACGGTGGCGGCATGGGCGAGAAGATCTGCCTGATCACGGGCGCTACCTCAGGCATAGGCAAGGCTACGGCCATGAGGCTGGCCAATATGGGAGCGAGCGTCGTGATGGTCGGCCGCGACCAGGGCAGGGGCGAAGCCGCCCTGGCCGAAATCAAAGAGAAGAGCCCCAACGCCTCGGTGGACCTTATGCTGGCCGACCTTTCTTCTCAAAAGGAGATACGTAGTCTAGCCGACGAATTCAAGGAAGCTTACCCGCGACTAGACGTGCTCATAAACAACGCCGGGCTATTCCGCAGCAAGCGGATCACGACCGCAGACGGGATAGAGACGACGTTTGCGGTCAACCACTTGGCCTACTTCTTGCTCACCAACCTGCTACCAGACGTGCTCAAGGCCAGCGCCACCTCCAGGATCGTCAACGTCAGTTCGGGGGACCATAGCAACGGGACCATTGACTTCGATGACCTCCAGGGAGAGAAGGGGTACAAGGGGGCGAAAGCCTACAGCCAGTCGAAGCTGGCAAACGTCCTCTTCACCTACGAGCTAGCCAGGAGGCTCAAGGGAACCGGCATCACCGCCAACTGCCTGCACCCCGGAGCGGGGGTTAGGACCAACTTCGGGAGCGGGGTTTCTGGGCTCTTCGGGTTCATGGTGAGGGCATTGAAGCCTCTCATGATAAGCCCCGAGAAGGGAGCGCAGACCTCCATATATTTGGCGTCCTCCCCGGAGGTGGAGGGCTTGAGCGGCAGGTACTTCGTCAAGAAAGCTGGGGTCCGCTCATCAAATGTATCCTACGATGAGAGGTTAGCCAGGCGACTCTGGGAGGTGAGCGCAGAGCTCACTAACCTGCCTGCCTAAAACCTTCTAATGCACAATCAAGCGATCTTCTGAGGAGTGGATAGATGAGGCTCATGGACACAGCCGAAAACCTTGCAGACCCTGTCGGCGAGTTCGTAGGCTCCCAGCAATCCGTCGGGCTCAACTACTTTCCGCTTGCCGTGTACCCACTTCGGCTCCATAGCATTGAGCCACGGACTCTGCTTGGGCAGGAGGCAACTCGCGATCCTCACCCCCTCGCCACTCTCCTTGACTCGGCGGTTGTGCTTGCCGAGCCAGCGTCTGGCCTCTCTGGAGATGTGCCAGGAAGCGTCGTCCGGATGGTTTCCCGGAGACCCACCTCTCGGTGAGCCCCTCCTCGAAGGCGATCTCCGCAGCCATTGAGAGCGTCCAGAGGCTACTGTCCCGGCCAAACTCCCTCGGAGAACGATGCAGCAAACCCCTCAAAGCCTCGGCGCTTTCCTCGTCGAAGGCGTCGCGAGTTCTCGCCGGGGACGCGAAGATTTGGCCGCCAGAGCCTCCACGCCTCTGGCGTTGAAGTCGTGGATGGCGTCGCGCACAGTTTGCTGGCCGCATCCCAGGCTCGTGGCTATTTGCGGGACCTCCTCTCCGCTCGAAGAAGCCAGGACCATCTGCGACCGGCGCAGGGCGAAAGTGTCTTTGGAGCGCAGCCCAGCTTCGAGGCTCTCGCGCTCTCTTTGCGAAAACGAACGCACGAAGATTGGAGCTTTCATGGCTACTACTGTAACTCGTAACCCGAAACCTATGCTGAGGATGCACTAGTAGGGAGCACGCCGCGTTAAGGCAGGAGCGTCTGGTTCGCCGATTACCAGGTCTCTGTTACCTTGCTCAAGCCCCTCGGGGAGTCCGGGTCCAAGTGCTTCAAGCGGGCAAGATCGTGGGCGAACATCTGCGGCGGGATCGCATATAGGATGGGCGAGAGTTCCTCAGGGCACGAGACCGGCACGCGAAAGCCCGCCGCGAACTTCTTTAGGGTTTCTTCGCCCTCACTCATCACTACCAGCTCCGCACCACGTTCGTCGAGGGTCTTGACGAGGTCGCTCATGGCGGAGCGGGCCCTGCCGGGGGAGACGATAGCCAGAACAGGGAAGTCTTTTGTCACCATGGCTATGGGCCCATGACGGAGGTCTGCCTCGGAAAAAGGCTGGGCCACCACGTAGGACGTTTCCATCAACTTGAGGGCCGCCTCCTGGGCGGTTGAGAGGTTGAACCCTCGCGAGCTTACCACCATGTAGTCGGCATAGCGGTAGCGTTCGATCCCTTTCCATTCGGATCTCAGGACTTCTCGTGCCTGCTCGGGCAACTTCCTGGCTTCGGCGCCTGGGCTATCCGCTCCCTTTAGCGCCTCCACGAACAGGTAGAGCACGAGTAGGGAGGCGGTGTAGGTCTTGGTCGCCGCGACGCTCTCCTCTCTGCCCGCGCGCAGGAAGAAGTGAAATTCCGAGACCTCAGCTAGCGAAGAGTGCTCATCGTTGGTCACCGAGAGCGTGGCGGCTCCAAATTCCTTCGAGGTGCGGACGACCTTCAGGACGTCCTTGCTCTCGCCGGACTGGCTGATGCCAATAACCAGGCAATCCTCGAGCCTTATCTTGCTTTCGTAGAGGGTGAAGACCGAGGGAGAAGCCAGGGCGGTCGGAACGCCCAGGATGACCTCGAAGAGGTATTTAGCATACAAGGCGGCGTTGTCCGAAGTGCCCCTGGCGGCGAGCATGACAGAGCGGAAGTTCCGCTCTCGCAACGCCCGCGCCGCATCCAGTATCTCTCTCCATCCTTCCTTGAATATCCGTCCCAGGACCTCGGGCTGCTCGTGGATCTCCCTGTACATCTTGGTGCTCACGTGTGGTCCTCCTCCTGCCCGGCGTAGACGGTTTCGCCGGCTACGATAGTCTCTTCGATCTTCCCATCCCCTCCCAGCACGACGATATCCGCGTCCGCACCAGGGGCTATCCTCCCCTTCTCGGGCATCCCGAGAACCCTCGCGGGAGTCTCGGTGACCATCCGCACCGCATCCTGCATGGGGATGTGCAGTATCTCTGCGGCGTTGCGTACGGCTCGATCCATGGTAAGGGCACTGCCTGCGAGGGTGCCGTCTGGCAGGCGTACCGCCCCATCCTCCTCAAGACAAACGTTCCTCCCGCTTAGCTTGTACTCCCCTGGCGGCATCCCGGCAGCCTCCATCGCGTCGGTGACAAGAGCGAGACTTTCGGGGCCTTTCTGCCGGTAGGCCACCCTCAAGGCCCCTTCATGAACGTGCACTCCGTCGGCGATGATGCCCGCCCGAACCCGCTCATCGGTGAGCAGCGCACCCACCGCTCCGGGAGCGCGATGCCCGAGTTGGCTCATGGCGTTGTAGAGGTGCGTGCCCATACAGAGGCCGGTGTCAATGGCCCCCAGGACTTCCTCGTAGGTGGCATCCGTGTGGCCGGCGCCCGGCACCACCCCGTTATCCAGAAGGAGCCTGATCGCCTCCAGTGCCCCGGGAAGCTCGGGAGCGAGGGTCATCATGCGCACCACGTCGGAACCCACAAGATCACGGATCATTCCCTTATCCGGCATCCTGAGATTGGCCGGGTCATGGGCACCTTTGCGCGCAGGTGAGAGGAAAGGTCCCTCCAGGTGCGCACCGAGTATCCTCGCCCCAGAAGAGCGCGAGGCATCCTTCAGAGCATCGAGAAAGTCGGCGTAAAGCCCTTGTGGAGAGGAGATGAGAGTAGGCAAAAACGAGGTAGTGCCGGTCTTGGCCAGCTCGCGGGCCAGGTTTTCCAGAGCTTCGGGGTTCGGCCCCACATCTATGCCGAAGGCGCCGTTTATCTGAAGGTCTATAAAACCTGGGCAGATCGTACCGGAAACCTCACGGCGCATGTGCGGAAGGTCTCCAGAACGCGGCGAGCGTACTAGATTCCCGATCCTGCCGTTCTGGATAACCACCGCTGCTCGACCAAGCGGCTCTGGGGCAAGGACCTCTCCGACGAGGGCGTAGGGCTTCATAGGAACATAGTCTCGCGCATGGGAACTCTACTCCCTCTCCTCTTCCGGCCAGCGACCGCCGTTGTACCAGTACTGCCTGATCGCCTCCAGTTGGCGCCCCTTTGTCTCGGGGGCCAGCTTGAAAATGAAGAACCATGAGAGTATCGCAAGCGCCAGGAAGATACCGAAAGTGACTGATCCACCTAAAGCGCCCAGTGCGCTGAGGAACACGACTCCGACGATAAAGTTCGCGGTTAGATCCGAGGTCAGCATGGCGGATCCGCCCTGAGTGCGCAGGCGTGCCGGGAAGCTCTCGGAGGCGTAAACCCACACGAGGGAGCCGTAACCGAAGTTAAAGCCCACGATGAAGAGCAGGATCCCGATAAAGGCCAAAACTGCAGAGGGACCCAGTGCGAAAGCCGCGATAAGCACCGCGTTTGCCAGAGCCATCGTGCCGACTCCCGTCAGCAGCGTCGGTCTTCGTCCCCACCTGTCAACTACCAGGAAGGAGACTATGACCGCCACCACCCCAGCTACCTGAATACCCCCGTTTACCGCTATCGCCGTGACCGGGTCTTTGACGCCCACCTGGGTGATGATGGTCGGGCTGTAGTAGACGATCGCGTTGATCCCGGTGATCTGCACCAGGAAGCCGAGTCCGATGACAAAGGATGCAGCCAGCCGGAAGCGCCTCTGGAAGAGTTCGAGGAAACTTCCTTTCTCCTCGTAGCTGAGGTCTTCTTCGATCCTCTTCACCTCTTCCTCGGGGTTCGTATCCTGCTGGACCTTCTGTATGAGCTCCAGAGCTTCTTCGCGCCGCCCGTTCATCAAATGCCAGCGCGGGGTGTCGGGCAGACGAACGATAAAAAACAGAACGATAACGGCGGGGATCACCGAGAGCGCGAGTATCAGGCGCCAGCTCCCGAAGGTAGCCAGACCTGCGCCCACAAAGTAGGAGATGGCGATGCCCGCCACGGTGGCTACCTGGAAAGTGACGATCATGGAGCCCCGGGTGCGCCTGGGCGACGATTCCGCGATGTAAGCCGGCGCGGTGACGATCGAGACACCGATAATGAAGCCCAGGATGAACCTGACGACTATCAGGAAGTACACACCGGGCGCAACTCCCTGGAGTACGGCGAAAACCGCGTAACCGAGCGCGATCCCGACCATGGTGCGCTTGCGCCCGACCCGGTTGGTGATGCGCCCGGCGTTGAACGCTCCGACCAGTTGCCCGAGCACCACCGCAGCCGTTACCACGGAGACCATGAAGGTGGAGAGGTGAAAGTCCGGTTTCAGGAAGAGGATCGCGCTGGCTATTGATCCCAGATCATACCCGTAGATTATGCCTATGATCGCGGCGGTACCCGCGATCAAAACATTGAGCCTCGAAACGGGGTCGTGAAGACCACGACTCTCCCTCTGGCTGGCGTTGCCTGTTTCTCTCTCCGACATCTCTGCCCCCTGACCGCAATCCTTTTTATCTTACACTGCAGGTCTTCCCCGATCGCCTCGGGAACGCTCATTATCAAGTTTCCAGGACGTACTCCTTATTGGCGCTCCTGGCGAGTGCAGCGGCTCCCAGTATCCCAGACTTCGGTCCCAGCGTAGACTCTCTCACCTCCACCAGCCCTCTTGAGGGAGAGCTTGACCGCAACTGCAGTTCCCTGCGGGCAGGTTCCAAGATCAAATCCCCCGCTTCCGAGACGCCACCGCCGACTGCGATCACCTCCGGATCGAAGACGTTGACGAACCCCGCGAGCCCTATCCCGAGCCAGGTCCCGGCCTCGCGCAGGACGTGCAGCGCGGCTTCGTCCCCCTCCCGCGCGAGTCTGAGCACATCCTCGCCGAGCACCTCCCGCGCTGCCCCGAGCCTCCCCAGAGCCGACTCCGGTCTCTCCTTCGCCATCTCCCGCGCCTGGCGGCGGATGGCGCTCCCGGAGGCGAGTGCCTCCAGGCATCCCCGGTTACCGCAGCCGCAGCGGGGACCGGTGGCCTGGACGGTAACGTGCCCCAGCTCGCCGCCCGTACCCCGGGCACCTCTGAGCAGGGTGCCGTGCGAGATGACCCCGCTGCCCACCCCGGTCCCGAGCGTTATGAAAAGCAGGTGGTCCACACCTCTCCCCGCCCCGAAGCGGAATTCACCCCAGGCTGCGGCATTGGCGTCGTTCTCTACGACGACCGGCAGTCCCGTGCGGTCGCCCAGCTCTTCGCCGAGCGGCACACCCTCGATAGCATCGAGGTTGGCGGCACTCAGGACTTTGTTCGCCCCAGACAAGATGAAGCCCGGTACGGCGAGACAGACGCCGCCTACGTCATAACCTTTACTAACCTCCGCGATGGCTGTAGCGATGCTCGAGAGCAGCCGTTCCCGCATGTTCGCCGTCGGGTAGCGTACCTCGTTGAGAAGCTCACCTTCTGGAGAAACCACTCCGGCTGCAATTTTGGTCCCTCCCACGTCCACTCCTACAGCGTTCATCTGCTTCTCCTTGGACCCCGGACTTTGCCCGTCATTAAAGACTTTACTCTATAGGATAGAGACGATCAGCAGGATTCAGGAGGGTCCTCTTATTGTATTTCGGTCGCGTTGCGGGCAATATACTTACGCCAGCCACGACGCAGCGGAGGTGAGTGTGCGATTCCAGGACCGGGTGGTCATCATCACGGGCGGCGGTTCGGGACTCGGGAGGCTGCTGGCACACCGCTTTGCGGCAGAAGGCGCCGCTGTGATCGTCGCCGATGTGATAGCCGAACGTGCGAGAGCGGTCGCCGGTGAGATATCGGACGCAGGTGGCGCGTCCCTGCCGCAGATCACGGACGTAACCAGCGCGTCTGACGTTAGATCCATGGTGGCAGCAACCCGAGAAGCCTTCGGACCCGTGGAGATACTGATCAACAACGCGGCGAAGGCAACGGACGTAGACTTCCTCGGCATGAGCGAAGAAGTCTGGGATGGAGACGTGGACGTCACGCTGAAAGGCGCGTTTCTCTGCTCGCAGGCCGTGCTCGGAGACATGGTAGAGGCCGGCTCGGGGGTCATCCTCAACATCAGCTCGGTGAACGCCCTGGCCTACTACGGCAACGAAGCCTACAGCGCGGCGAAGGCCGGGCTCCTGAGCCTCACGAGAAGCCTGGCGGTGCGTTACGGTCCATCGGGCGTGCGTGTCAACGCCATCGCCCCCGGCACGCTGAGGACCCCGGCGTGGGAGAAGCGCAGGGCGAGGGACCCCGGAATCTTCGAGCAAGTCGCCCGGTGGTATCCGCTGGGTCGCATCGGCGAGCCGGAGGACGTGGCCGGGGCGGCGCTCTTCCTGGCATCGGAGGAGGCGGCCTGGATCTCCGGTGCCGTGCTGCCCGTAGACGGCGGGCTCACCGCCGGCAACCTCCAGATGATGCAGGAGATCGTCAAAGAACCCGACGACCGACCGCGATAGCAGCCGTGGAAACCTCGCTACTCGCGTTCGCTACCGATCTTCGCGATGAAGGAGTCGAGACCGTCCTCGACAATGTCCAGAACCGGGCGGGGGTTGACGGTCTGACGCTAGCGGTCGCCTATCACGACGCAAGAGATATCTTCCCTCACAACCCGGTGCACAAGGTGCGCTACCTGGAAGGCGGAGCCGTGTTCTTCCGCCCCGACGGAGCCCGCTACGAGGGGTTGCGGCTGAAGCCGCACCTCAGCGAACTCGCCCGGACAAGCGACCCTCTCGGCGACCTGTGCGAGTCTGCCGGCAACCGTGGTATGCGCGCGAACGCCTGGGCGGTCTTCCTGCACAACGACCGCCTCGGCTTCGCGCACCCCGACTGCGCCACGCAGAATGCATTCGGGGATCGCTACCTCACCGACCTGTGCCCCGCAAACCCTGAAGTGCGGGCGTACGCGCGTACACTCGCCTCGGACATCGCCCGCTACGAGGTTTCGACCATCCTGGCGGAATCGCTCCATTTCCACGGTCTCAGCCACGGTTATCACCACGAGCGATACTTCGAGGAGCTTGGCGCAATTGGCATCTACCTGCTCGGCTTATGCTTCTGCGATCACTGTCTTGAAGCGGCGCGCCGAGCCGGAGTTGATGCCGGGCTGGTCCACCGCGCTGTCCGCGACGAGCTGGAGCGCCGCTTTGCGGGGCATGACCCCGGGGAGGACTCCGAAGGCCCGACCCGGGACCAACTCGCGATCTTCGGGGGCGAGCAGCTACTCGGGTACCTCGATGCTCGAACGCAGACCGTTACCTCGCTTGTGGCCGAGGTGTCGTCTGCGGCTGCAGACGAGGGGACGGGCGTCGTGTTCCTGGACCTCTCCGGTGCGGAGAAAGGCTTCGCGACGGGGCGTCCCACGGGCGAGGCTGCGCCCGCGATCGGGTGGCAGATGGGTGTTGATCTCCCCGCTGTAGCAGGGGTGTGCGACACTATCGAGGCGACCGGATACGCCACCGAACCCGAGCGGCTGGGCTTGGATATCGCCGCCTACCGTGCCCGCGTCGCGGACGCCTCGCGGCTCGGTGCTGTGCTACGCCCCATGCCACCTGACTGCCGGTCGGCTGACAACCTGGCCGCGAAGCTCGCCATAGCGCGCAAGTTAAATCTCGATCGCATTGACTTCTACCATTACGGCTTCTGTCGCTTGCGGGATCTGGATTGGATCCGGCAATCTCTCGCCGTTATATGATCTGCAGATCCCACTAGATACCCTCAGGTCTCCACGGATAACCGAGGGCAAGAGTTGCAAACGTCACGGTTCTGCAGGAGCGTACAGTACCATCATCTCCCAAGCGGTAACGTCTCAAATATCGCGTACTACCCTGAGTCTCTTACCGCGGCAATGCAGTCTACTTCCACCAGAATGCCGAGCAGGTCCGCGCCCACGGTGGTACGGGCCGGGGGGTCGTTTTGGAAGAACTCCCTGTACACTTCGTTGAACTCCGAAAAGCGGGTGAGATCGGTCAGGTAGGCGTTGACCTTCACAACCTGGTCGAGCCCGGACCCTGATGCTTCCAGGATAGTCTCTATATTCTTGAAGCACTGGCGAACCTGCTCTGTGAAGGCGTCGGGAGCGCCACCCTTCTCGGGGTCCACCGGACCCTGTCCCGAGATGAACACGAAGCCACCCGAGACCACGGCGTGGGAATATGGGCCGGCAGGCACCGGTCCTCGCTCGGCCATTATGGTTTTCCTCATCTGTACCTCCTTTGTGCAGGCGGTTTGCCTGGCTAGGTCGTTGGTTCTCCGGCTCTGCCGGGCTATCGCGATGTATGCGGCAACGCTCGTGCGGTGCTTGAGGACTAGCTCCTTTCTATTATCTTGCCCTCTCCGGTTCCCTGGTGGACGCTGGACTCTATAGCCTTCTTACCGTTGAGAAGGACGTATGAGACCCCTTCCGGAAAGCGGTTGGGATCGTCGTAGGTGGCCCGGTCGGAGATGGTCTCTGGATCGAAGATTACCAGGTCCGCCGCGTATTCGGGTGCGATGAGCCCCCTTTTGCCCAGGCGGAATCTTCGCGCCGGAAACGAGGTCATCTTCCGGATAGCTTCTTCCAGGGTAAGTAGCTTCTTCTCTCTTGCGTATCTGGCGAGGACGTGGGGAAAGGTACCGTAGAGTCGGGGATGGGGTTTTGCGGCCCTGGCGTGGAGGCTGTCGGAGGCGATCAGGGACCGATCCCACCTCACCACCTGCTCCACGTCATCTCCGGACATGTGGAAGAACACGATGGAGATTTTTCCGTCCTGCTCCAGCAGCAGGTCCATCATGCAGTTCGCCGGGTCGGTTCCCCTCGATTCGCTTATCTCAGCGAGGTGTCTGCCTTCGAGGTCTGGATCGGGGCCCTTACTCAAAGATGAGATGTACACGCTCTCCCATCCCGTCGAGGCTATGAGGTTGTCCCAGTCTTCATGCTCGCGCTCCAGCTCTTCTTCGATCTTCTCGCGCAGACCTGGCTCTCTGAGCCTCTCCAGCGTGCGGGATATGCCGCCTTCGAGGGCCCAGGGCGGGAGCAGGGTGGTAAGAGAAGTGGACCCCGCGGTGTAGGGGTAGACGTCGCAGGTAACATCGAGCCCGCGATATCTCGCGTCTTCTATGATCTCCATCGCCCTAAGCACGTTGCCCCAGTTGCTCCTTCCGGCGGCTTTGAGGTGGCTGACCTGGAGTGGGACCCCGCTCCTTTCGGCGATCCAGATGACCTCTTCTATCGAGGGGATGAGGCTCTTGCCCTCGCCCCGGATATGGGTGGCGAGCAGCGCATCGTACTGCGGCAGCACGGAGCAAAGCTCGGCCAGCTCCTCTTTCGGGGTGTAGCTTCCGGGTGCGTACATCAAGCCCAGCGACAGCCCGATCGCCCCCGCCTGCAGCGCCTCTTCGAGAAGAGCTTTCATGGAGTCCAGTTCCTTGCTCGTGGCGGGCCGGTTCTCGAAGCCCATCACGGCGATCCGGAGCGTCCCGTGTCCCACGTAGGTGGCGACATTCTCCGAAGACTTCGCTCCGCGCAGACTCTGCATGTACTGTCCGAGCGTCTGCCAGGACCACTGCCGCTTTGTGGTGCCTACCACCGGCTCGATGTAGCTGCGGAGCAAATCCAGGTGCTCCGGCGTGAACGGTGAGGGGGTCATCCCGCAGTTCCCGACTACCTCGGTGGTAACGCCCTGCTGGAGCTTGATCTCGCTTTCCGGGTTATCCAGGACCATGAGATCCGAATGGCAGTGTCCGTCTATGAAGCCGGGGGAGATTACCTGCCCGCGGACGTCAATAGTTTGCTGGCTTCTCTGCTCTACCCTCCCGACTTCCGCTATGACGCCGTTTTTGACCCCCACGTCGCCCCAGAACCAGGGATTTCCCGTGCCGTCCACGACGCGCCCGTTCCTCAAGATGAGGTCTAGCATGCCGCCCTCCTAACGGACCTTCCCGCGGGCCGCCACCCGCAGCTCTTCCTCGATGCCATCCTCACCTTTCATGCAAACCGCATCGTGCAGGTTCACCGTGCTGCAGATGTGGTTGGGGATGATATCTACCGTATCTCCCACCCGGAGGTCGTCGTTCTCCCTGATGCGAAGCATCCCGTGCTCCTCCGTAAGCCTCTCCAGTACAGCTCCGGGATGCCCTATCACATGCCCGAACCCTTCCAAATTCAAGGGCGGGGTGCCCGGCTGCACATCGGTGGCGAAAGTCTTGCTCCCCCCGTCTACGATCGCCCGGTTACCGGTCGGCCTGCTGACTACGGTGCATACCACCTTCGCGGCGCACTCTTCGAGAGTACATGCGCCAAGCCGGGCCTGCATCCTGTCGTAGAAGACGTAGGTGCCGGGACGTATCTCGGTTATTCCGTCAACCTCAACAACGTACTCCGCCGTCGGGGTCGAACCCAGGCTGACGTCGGTTATCTCTATCCCTTCCTCGCGTATCCGGTCGGCTAGAGAAACCATGAGCTCGCCCTCTTCCAGACCTGCTCCCTTGATATCCAGGGTAGGCGAGCCACCCAGGACAGCCCCGCGGTAGGTGTAGATGCCGCTCAGATCCAGGTTGCTCATGCCCTGAATCTTACGGGCGAGTTCGACGGCTTCTTCGTAGGGAACACCGGTCCTCTTCAACCCGGTGTCTACTTCCAGCCTGACTTCGAGAGTCAGACCTTCCGCTTCCGCAGCAACCGAGAGGGTTCGCGCACCTTCCACGCTGTCCACCCCCACAACGAGCCTCACTCTCTTGCCCAGGGCTATCGCCCGCCGCACCTTCGGCCCGGTGACTACCGGGTAGGCGATGAAGATGTCCTCGACTCCACCATCGGCCATCACTTCGGCTTCGGAGACTTTGGCTACCGTGACCCCCACAGCTCCAGCCCCGAGCTGCTCCCGGGCGATATCAGGGATCTTGTGCGTTTTGACGTGGGGCCTCAGAGAAACACCACTACCCCTGGCCATCGCCGCCATCGTCTCGATGTTGCGCCTCATCTTCCTCCGGTCAATTACCAACCGAGGCGTGTCGAGCACCTTACCTCCTCAATGCGAACCGTACATCCCTCGCTGCTCACATCCACCATCTGCTATCAATACCGAGGGTAGTTCGCCACCGTTCCTCGCCGGATTCACCTGCCGGAGCTTAACCCTTCGACCACATTTCCAGGTTATACCAACCTTGCAGGTTAAGCGAGCTTCAAGCAATTGCAAGCGAACGTACTTGTGCAGGCTCGCAATCTCAATACTTTGCTCTCCAAAGATGGCAAGGTGGTTCTAACCTCGGCTGAGCTTGCGAACAACTCTTCAGAAGGAAAACCTGGCTTCAACTGCACCCGCGGCATGCCCGGACTCGAAGGAGAACCCAATGCAAAAAGATCAGGTCTGCAATCTTGTTGACAATTTTGTTCAGTGTGATTTATCCTGTAGGGCCAAGAGGAGGAGTACACGAGTTAGGGGTGGTTGGTACACGACCCCAAAGCGTTGCAGAGGGAGGAGGCTGCCGGCAGCCATGACCCGCCAGAGAAGCCTGGAAGATTCATTGCGGAGTGTAAAGAGTCCGGTTGAGATGTTGTATAACTCTCAGGCGGGATCTCGTGTTTTTCCAGCGGTACCGGCGGAATTTACCAACTGGCGGGACGAGCAGCGTGCCTGGCGGGAGAGCTGCGTTCTCTTCGACCAGTCTCATCACATGAGCGACCTCTACATCGAAGGAGCCGATGCCATAAGGTTGCTCTCCGATTTTGGCGTAAACAGCTTTGAGAACTTCGGGGTAAAGAAGGCCAAGCAGTTTGTTTCCTGCAACCCTGATGGCTATGTCATCGGCGATGGCATCCTGTTCCATC
>CADDYV010000066.1 GCA_902810695.1 Actinomycetota bacterium
TCTCTTAGGGCTTTAGATGTCTCTTCGGGCATGTTCCAGTAGCCCTTCATCACCTGCGGCCCCTTGACTACCAACTCTCCCGGTTCGCCTAGCGGCATGTCTTTTTTGCCGGTTTCTATGTCCACGATCCTCACGTCGGTGCCGGGGATGGGCACCCCGATGCTGCCTCCCACCGAACCTCTGAGGTAGGTGTTGAAGGTAACGGGGGCGCCTTCAGAGAGGCCGTAGCCCTCCCAGATCGGCCTCCTCGTGCGCCGCTCGAAGGAGCGCAGGAGGCCGAGCGGAACGCTCGCTCCGCCGGAGGTGTAGAGCCGGACTTTATCCAGGCCGTAGCTCTCCATCTCCGGGTAGTTGTGCAGCGCGATGAAGACCGTCGCCACGCCGGGGAGCATGACGGGTTCTTCGTCCCGGATCATCTCTATCACCACATCCGGCTGGAAGCGCCTGACGGTGAGCAGGTTCCATCCCATCCTGAGCCCGAAGAGAAGCACCATCGTCATGCCGAAGATGTGGAAGAACGGAGCCACGGCAACGACCTTGCCGTTCTCCGGGAAGCCGGAGTAGTCTTCTATGAGCAGGTCCATCGTCTGCTTGACACCGCCGAGAAGGTTGGCGTGGGTGAGCATCGCGCCTTTGGAGACGCCCGTGGTGCCGCCGGTGTACTGTATCGAGGCGAGGTCTTCTTCGGGGTCTATCTCGACTTCCGGGGCACTCTTCGAGGCGGAAGCGAGAAACTCTTCGAAGGTCCTGTCTCCATCCCGGACTCCGCCTGCGGGATCACCGACGC
Source organism: Actinomycetota bacterium (assembly GCA_902810695.1). GTDB lineage: Bacteria > Actinomycetota > Rubrobacteria > Rubrobacterales > Rubrobacteraceae > CADDYV01. Next base: position 788 of record CADDYV010000066.1, read on the forward strand.
AGATGATGCGCTCCAGGGGCGTGTGGGCCTGGATGTCCTTCACCTTCTCGTACATCGCGGCGTCAACGATCACGGTCCGGGTGCCGGAGTTGTTGAAAATGTGATCCAGCTCCCTCCCGACGTAGATGGGGTTGACCTGGGTAACCGCAGCCCCGGCTCGCAGCGCCCCGAAGAAACCGATGGCGTACTCCGGGCAGTTGGGAAGCATCAAACCCACCCGGTCGCCCTTTTTTACTCCGGCCTCATGAAAAGCGCCTGCCAGCTTTTCGGTCAGATCCAGCAACTCGCCGTAGGTGATCCTGCGCGCGCTCTGGGTCAGAGCGACGTTGTCGCGGTATTTCTCTACCGAACTCTTGAGAAAATTTGTCAGCGAGCCTTTGATGGGTTCGCCGGAGAGCTTCCCCTCGTACACGGACAGCCAGGGCCTCTTTTCCTGCAACATGACCTCTATCTCCTTGAGTTTTTCCTAATCAGTGAGAACGGTCTTCGACAGCTCGCCGGATCTTATGAGGTCCACGACCTCTTTGATGTCCTCATCCATCCGCCGGTCGCCGTCCAAAAATGGAACGCGGGAGCGCACCAGTTCGTGGGCCTTTCGCGTCTTGGGGCTCGCCTTCTCCACGCCGCGCAGGTCGAGAGCCTGGCAGACGGCAAGCAGGTGTATGGCCGCGATGTTCTGCGCGAGCTCGACGATGGAGCGGGCGTCGCGGGCGGCGATGGAGCCCATGCTCACCTTGTCCTGGTTGTGCGCCTCGGTGGAGCGCGAGTGGATGCTCGCAGGATTAGAGAGCTTCAACGCCTCGGCGGTCATCGCCGAGCAGCAGAGTTGCATCCCCTTGAAGCCGTGGTGCACTCCCGCCTCCGGGCTGTCATCGTCGAAGAACGGGATGAGGTTGGCGGTGAGGCCCGCGTTGAACTTCTCGTCCACGACCAGCTCTAGCTGGCGGTCCATCAGGTCGCAGAGGTTGGCTAAGGCGATCTTCAGAGCGTCCATCGCCTGGGTGATGTGGCTTCCGTAGAAGTTGCCGCCGCTCTGCACCCTGCCGCTCTCGACATCGAAGAGCGGGTTGTCGTCGGAGGAGTTTATCTCGATCTCCACCCAGCGCCTCACCCACTCCAGGGTGTCGCGCAGGGCGCCGTTGACGTGGGGCGCGCAGCGGATGGAATATTTATCCTGCACCTGTCGTTCGAGCTTCAGGAACTCTCTTCCGCGGAGGCCGTCGCTGATGAAGATCTCCTCGCTGTCCAGCGAGAGTTCGGACTCCGCCAGCAGCTCGCGGATGGTGCGGGCGCTCTCGATCTGCCCCGGATGCGGCTTGTTCTCGTGGATGAAGGCGTTGAAGTGCCCCCTGTTGCCGAGCAGCGCCTCCGAGGCCATCGCCGTGCACAGGTCCGAGACGAACGCCAGCTCCTCGGCGTCCCACACCGCCAGCGATGCGAACGCGCTCATGAACGCGCTCCCGTTGGTCAGGGCAAGCCCTTCCTTCGCTTCGAGCTCCATCGGCTCCAGACCGAGTTCGCTCAAGACCTCTTTTGAATGCCTGACTTCGCCGTTATATACAACCTCTTCCTCGCCCACGAGCGCGGCGCCCAGGTAAGAGAGCGGTACCAGATCCCCACTGGCCCCGCAGGAACCGCGCTCGGGGATGAGCGGGAGTATGTCGTTGTTCAGGTAGAAGAGGAGGCGCTCCACCAGTTCCAGGCGGACGCCGGAGTTGCCTTTGGAGAGGCAGTTGGCGCGCAGGAGCATCGTGGCCCTGGTAACCTCGGGAGAGGCGATATCTCCCGTGCCACACCCCAGAAAGCGCATCATGTTCTGCTGGAGGCGGGCGGTTCTGGACGGGGATATCTGGCGGTTCGCGCTGTCCCCAAAGCCCGTTGTTACGCCGTAGATCGGGGTCTCGCGCGAGATCAGATCCCGCTTCAGCTTGCGCGTGGCCTTGATCTTCTCCGCAGATTTCGCGGATAGGGTACACTCCGCCCCCCCGCGGGCGAAGGCGACCACATCCTCTATCTTCAACGACTGCCCGTCGAGCTCCAGCCGGGATCCCGTCCCTGGCAGAATGTCTTTCATCTCCTATCACCCCTGGTGATCATCGGCTTCCAATTCCCACCCACGACTGACTCGTAGGTCAAGTAAATTTTAACCCGTACTCGTCCGGGCATGGACAGAGCTATGGACTATTGGACGCGAGAGCCGCTAATATGCGCACCTGGAGGGCGAAAGTAACCCATAAGGTCCAGGGAAGGAGGCAAGCAGTGGCGGCTCTTGCGTTACTCCAGCTAAAGGTTTCCGTCAACCATAGCTGGGTGGATTACCTGATCATCGGTATCTACTTCGTTTTCGTGCTGGGGATAGGTGCCCTTTTGAGAAAGCGGATGCGCTCCTCGGAGGACTACTTCCTCGCCGGAAGATCGCTGCCTAGCTGGGTTACAGGGCTGGCTTTCCTGGGAGCCAACCTCGGCGCACTTGAGGTTCTGGGGATGGGTGCTGGTGCTGCGGAGTACGGGATCATGCAGGCCCACTTCTACTGGATAGGCGCCATTCCGGCGATGGTGTTCGTGGCTTTGTTCATGATCCCCTTCTACTATGGGAGCAGAACACACTCGGTGCCGGGTTATCTCAAGCTCCGCTACAACGAGGCCGCCAGGGGGTTCAACGCCATCAGCTTCGGGATCGTAACCGTGCTCTACAGCGGCCTGAACATGTATGCGATGGCGATAGTGTTTAAGCTGCTTCTGGGGTGGTCCATAACCGGGAGCATCCTGCTCTCGGCGGCGATCACCATGGTATATGTGCTCCTGGGTGGACTCTCCTCTTCGATCTACAACGAGGTCTTGCAGTTCTTCCTCATAACGCTCGGTCTTTTGCCGCTCGTCATCATCGGGCTCGTGGATGTCGGGGGCTGGTCGGGACTGCAGAATAAGATCCACAACAAACCGCAGGGATTCTTCCACCTTTGGTCTCAAACCGGCGGGACTGATAACCCGATGGCCGTCCACTGGTTCGCGATAGTTCTGGGGCTGGGGTTCGTCATGAGCTTCGGCTACTGGTGCACGGACTTCTTGGTGGTGCAGAGGGCGCTCGCCGCAGAGGACATGGCCGCCTCGCAGCGCACACCCCTGATCGCAGCCTTCCCCAAGATCCTCTACGGCATCCTGACCGCCTTCCCCGGTCTGCTCGTGCTCACTATCGTGCCCAACCTGGGCCAGACCTCCTCCCAGGCCAACTCGTATAACATGGCCATCCCCTACGCGATGGCCCACTACTTCCCGAGCGGGCTCTTGGGCGTGGGCCTGACCGCACTGATGGCATCTTTCATGAGCGGGATGGCGGGCAACATAACGGCCTTCAACACCGTCTGGACCTACGACATCTACCGCTCCTACATCCGGCCCGGCGCTTCGGACAGGCACTACCTGAACATGGGACGTATCGTGACGGTGGCGGGGGTCATCATCAGCATAGGCACGGCGTATATCGTGCTGGCGTTCGCGAGCATCCTCGATTATCTGCAGGTCCTGAACGGGATGTTCACGGCGCCGCTGTTTGCCACGTTCCTGCTCGGAATGTTCTGGAAGCGGACCACCCCGTGGGGCGGGTTTGCGGGGCTTGCGGCGGGTACGCTCTCGGGGCTTTTGCTCTACGGGCTGGAGTTGGCCGGCGTCATCACCTACGGCAGTTCGCTGGCGGGAACCTTCTGGCGCTCCTGGTGGCAGTGGCTCATAGACTTCGGCGTAACCATAATCGTTTCCCTGATCACCGCCCGCACCCGTAAGCCCGACGAGGAGCTGGAGGGACTGGTGTGGGGCCTGACCCCGAAGAAAGAAGAGGTCAGGGCGCCCTGGTACAAAAACCCCTGGCTTTTGGCCGGAGTCCTGCTCCTGATAACGCTCGCTTTGAACATATACTTCTTCTAGGAGAGGTGGTGAAACATGGCCGGAGAGAACCAGCGCGGGACCGAGGAGAGAGCGGAAGAATCACTGGGGCTCGGCAGCGGACCTTCCCTGCTGATCGGGTTCTACATCTCCGCGATCCTGCTGATCTTCGGGGTGATACTCGTCCTGTATGGCCTCTTGGGACCGGCGAGCCAGTTGCACAAGGGACTGCACGTTGATGTGAACCTATGGTGGGGTCTGTTCATGATCTTTATAGGGTGTCTGGTGCTGGGGTTGAGCCTCGCTTCTCCCCGGCGGCGCGCACAGAGGCAGAGATTAGAGTAGCCAGCAGCTCTGCTTTAGCTTTGGCGGCGGAAAGTCCCAACCTGAAGTCCGGGGATGAGGGCCGCCAAAGCTAAAATTCTCGAAAGCCAGGAGGTTTGTATCCTGAGATACTGAACACTCCTATCACCTTTGGCATAAATAGCCGCTCAGGGGAGAAGAACCGTATCTGAGGCTGACTCTCTACCTCGAGAGTCCCTGCGGATTGGTTGGGGAGAGGGAAAGAGAGCAGCCTTTGGTTTTGCCCTTTGGGGCACGGCGCTTCTCACCTCTCTCTTTGCGCAGACATCGATCTGTCCTTGTGCGGTCTCTCTCCCCGGATATGAAGGCAAAGGTGGCTCTCTCTACGCTTTCGGAGGAAGCCACCGGTAGACCAGAGGGAGGGAGAAGCAATGCTGCGACCGGAGCCGGTGAGCTTCTCAGGAGATCATCTTGGCTGCGCTGATGGTGTTGTTTTAAGAGAAGGACTATTCTAAGCAACGCTTTAGCGGTGTGGCATGAGAGCAGCAAAGACGTTGAGCCGGATGAGAGAGGGGAAAAGATGATCTGGGAGTGGGAAATGTGGCGCTGCCTTGGGGATCTTAGGTGGGACTTCGAGGAGGAGGGCTGGCAAACACTGTGCTCTACTGAGGGACAGATTTGGGGTGAGGTGCCACCGATCTTCGCTGTCTTTGAGGAGCGTTACGCCATCGCTTTTGGCGGGATGGATCCGGTAAGCGGCGAATGCCTTTTTGAGCTTAGGGAGCTTAGGGATGATAGATGGTGGGTAACGCAGGTGCGCCAACTTCCAAAGCCCAGGCAGGCTGCAAAGCTACTTGCTGAAGAGGGCGTTCCAGAAAAAGAGGCTGAAAGAACCCTGGCGATCGCTGGTCGCTGGTAGAGAGAAGGGGGAGTTTTCTTCTGTGGTGAGAACGATAGCTACTGCTACAGGAGCCTGCAACAAGCTAATAGAACTGGTTAATCCGAGCGGCTCCGTGGAGGAGCATCCGCTTTGGAACATTTGTGGTTGCCAGGTGCGCGACGAAGCAGGCGAGGATATCGGCACGGGCCCATTCACCAAGGACAGCATCGTTTGCGTGCTCACAGGCTACTTGCAGTGGTTATCTTGTGTGCTTCTACTAGCTCACGCCAGGTGACTCCAATGCCTCACACTTAGAGAACTCCCAAGACAGCCTGCGCCACCACGAGTGTGAAAGCCATTCACTTCCCCAGTGGGGTAATACGCCAGCTACCTTGGATTGCAGCTTTTAGCACTTTTTTAACACTTTCGGTTAGAGGAAAATTATCCGGCCAGGCGATGTGTCTCGCCGTGGTCGGTTTTATGATGCTTGCGTTACTTGAGATAACGAGGCAGGAGCCTGTTCGCTACCTCCCACCTCTTGAAGCAAAGGAGAACAAAAGCATGATGTACTGGTGGTCATGGCCCTGGGTATGGTGGTGGGTGCTCTGGGTGCCACCCTCTCGGACTGAGGATGCCGGGCGTACTGCTCACGAGGAAGAGTCTCTTGTCTCGGAACTGTACAGGGAACTCGAAGATCATGGTGTGGAAGGGCTCATTAGCTGGCCACTCTAAGGAAAGATAGAGGTTGAGAGGAGTTTAATGGTAAGAGGAAATTGCACCTCACAGTGGTTACTACCTGCTCAGAAATCACACAGGAATCGGAGAAGTCTAAAGCTCTAGTATAGTTTCCGCGTAAGGTTACTTCCGCCACTCGCGGGAGACTGTAACCTCGACCTCGACCGGGACTTTTTCGAGGAGCTTTTTGCCGGCCCGGATCATGGCCTCTCTGGTCCTGCTGGCGACCTCTTCTGCGATATCTTCTGCGCACTCGACAACGAACTCGTCGTGAATGGAGTTGACGAGCCGGGCGTCGAGTCCTTTCAGGCCCTCGCGGATGTAGATCAGGGCGAGCTTGGCGATGTCCGCGCTCGTGCCCTGGATGGGGTAATTCATGGCCTCGCGCCGGAGCGCGCCCCTCGCCGCCGAGTCTAGCCCCGAAGTCTTACCGAACTTTCTGAGGCGACCGGCGAGCGTCCTGAGCTCCCCGGTCTTGAGCGCCCGGTCGGCGGTCCCCTGCAGGTACTGCTGCACTTTGGGATAGTTGGCGAAGTACCCGTCTATCAGCTCGCGCGCCCGTTCCTCATCCGTGCCGAGCTGCGCCGAGAGGCTCGCCGCCCCACGCCCGTAGGCGAGGCCGAAGTTGATCCGCTTCGCCGCCGTACGCTGGTCCTTTGTTACTTCTTCCTTGTTCACCCCGAACATCGTTGCCGCCGTTACCCGGTGCAGGTCCTCACCCTCCTGGAAAGCCCCCACGAACCCCGGGTCTTCCGAGACCTCCGCCAGAATCCTCAGCTCTATCTGGGAGTAGTCGGCGATGACCAGCGTGTTGCCCTGCTCGGCCACGAAGCAGCTACGGAACTCCTCCTCGTGCGGGATCTGCTGTATGTTGGGGTTGGTGCAGGCGAGGCGTCCGGTGGGGACGCGGCACTGGAGGAAGTTGGCGTGGATGCGCCCGGTTTTGGGGTGGATGTAGCCGGCGTAGGTCTCCAGGTAGGTGCCGAGCTTCTTCTGTAGCTCGCGGTACGCGAGGAGCTGTTTGGCGGCGGGGTGTTCGATCTTGAGCAGCGTCCAGACCCTGGTGTCGGGGAGGTCTATGCCAAGAGAGCGGAACGCCTCCATGATCTGCTGCGGGCTGTTCAGGTTCAACCGGGGACCGAGACCCTCCAGCGGCAGCACGCCCTCGGGCGGCGGGAAGTATGACTCCAGGTCTGCTGCTGCCTGATCCCGTCGCTCCCGGACGGTTTTCTCCAGTTGCTTCCAGCGGGCTACGTCCAGCTTGATCCCGGCCAGCTCCATCTCCGCTATCGCCGCTACCGCCCCGAACTCTATCTGGGATACTCTATTTAGCTTCTCCTCCTTCAGCTTCTCTTCCAGCCTCTCGCGCAGCGGTAGCAGCACGGCGGCGTCGCGGGCAGCGTACTCCAGTTGCTCCTCCGAGAGTGTTCCCGACCAGTCGTTTTTGCGGGCGGATTTGTCCAGGCTCTCATCCACGAACCGCTCGGCCACGGACTCCAGCGCGAACGAGGGGCTCTGGTCCCCGCCAGCCAGAAGCTGCGCCGCGAGCATCGTATCGAAGAGGGGGGAGAGGCCGATGTCGCGTTCGGCTCGCAGAAACTCGTAGTCGAACTTCGAGTTGTGCAGTATTTTCACCGGTCCGTCTTCGAGCACATCTTTGAGCGACGAGAGGTCTTGAGCCTCGAACGCGTCTACGACGAAGGTGTCTTCGGGGGTGGCGAGTTGTAGCAGGCGCATCCTTCCGTCGCGGGGGTTGAGGGCCGTGCTCTCGATGTCCACACCGATAGCTTCGGCTGCCCCCAGGCTCTTCGCAATGTCGGAGAGTTCCGCCGCGCTGGTTATGAGCCGGTAGTTAGAGAGGCGTTCCATAGACTGAGATTCTAGCAAGTGTTGGAGAGCATAACGCGGTTACGTTCGTTTCATGCGCATAAGGTAAACTCTCGGGAGATATGGGAAGCTCATTCAAGATAGGACGCGCTTTCGGGATAGATGTAAAGGTCCACTGGACCTTCTTCTTGCTCCTGCTCGTCTTCGGGTACTTTGCCTACCAGAGATCGGGCAGCCTCGCGAGCGCGCTGGTAACCGTCGGATTGATAGTGGCGCTGTTCGTCTTCGTGCTGCTGCACGAGTTCGGGCACTCGCTGGTCGCCCAGAGGTTGGGGATCGAGATCCCCGACATAACCCTGCTCCCGCTCGGCGGGCTCGCGCGCATGAAAACCCTGCCCGAAAAACCGGCTGACGAGGTCAAGATCGCCATTGCAGGACCGCTGGTAAACGTGGCGCTCGCCGTAATATTCTTCGTGCTGGCCTACCTGTTCGGAGCGGGACTGCCGAACTACCGGGGTGTACCCTCCGGTCCCATCTCGGTTGGTGAGATCCTGGCCTACTTCGCCCTCACCAACGTCGTGCTCGCCGTTTTCAATATGATCCCGGCTTTCCCGATGGACGGAGGGCGGGTTTTGCGGGGCCTTCTGGCGACGCGCATGGGAACTGTGCGGGCGACGGATGTTTCAGCCGCCGTCGGTCAGGCTTTCGCGTTTCTGTTCGTCGTCTTCGGGATAACGAGCGGCCAGTTCTTGCTGGTCCTCATCGCCATCTTCATCTTCTTCGGGGCGGGTGGCGAGGCACAGATGATGCGCCAGCGGGAGACGATGCGCGGCCTCTCCGTTTCGGACGTGATGGGCACCCGGCGGCGCACCGAGACGGTTACGCCGTGGCACACCTTCGGGCAGGTGCTTGACTCGGTCATCCACGGCTATCAGGAGGATTTCCCGGTGGTGGACGAGAACGGAAAGCTGGTCGGCATGATCACGCGCAATGAGATTCTGGCCGCCGCCCACTCTCCCGACAGGTTCTCTACAGTCCGCGACCTGATGAAGACCGACTTCCCGACCATCTCGCCCGGAGCAGACCTCTTCAAGGACGGCCAGCGGCTCCTGCAGGAGAGCGGTCTGCGGGCGATCCCCGTCGTGGACGAGAACGGCGAGCTTGCCGGGATGCTCACCATCGAGGATATCGGCCAGGCGAGCCTGTTGCGCGATTTTCGCCAGCAAAGCGGGTTCTAGCAGGGGAAGCCACTCGCGGGCCCCTGCCGGGTCATCTAGAGCGGTGGGCGTTCGTAGAGGTCCCGGCGTACCACCATCGCCGAGCAGCGTGCGTAGCGGACCACGGCCTCGGAGACGCTGCCCATCACGAAGCGCCTCATCCGGCTGAACCTGCCGCCGAGTCCCTGATTCCCGACGACTATGAGACCGGCGACGATCTCTTCACTGACGCGCAGGATCTCCTCCTCCGGTTTGCCCAGCCTCAGATGAGCTTTCGCGACGGTGCCTCCTCCCTGCGCTATGCGCGCTACCTGCGCGTCGAGCACCCTCTTCGCCTCGCGTTCAAGCTCCTCGCGCTTCGCCACTGGAGGAGCGGGGAATCCAGTGGCCGTCGGAGGCGGATAGACCTGGGTCGGCCCGACGTGGACGACGTGCAACTCCGCTCCTGTGCTCTCGGCCAGACTGATAGCCGTCCGCGCCGCCAGCATGGCGTCTTCCGAGCCGTCGGTGGCCAGCAGGATCTTTACCGGAAAATCGTTCATCGCAAACTCTCTCCTCTGATCTTGAAACATGATAAGCAAACAAGTGGGGATGCGCCAGAGAAATGCCACGTTTGTGTCTGCGAGGATTGTTCGGTCGTGATAACGGGCATAAAATGCGCACAAGGAGCAACCCGGGAAGGGGGAAGTCGTTGAGCGAGTCGAGAACTGTCGAGAGCCACGTTCCTGCCAGGTTGGACCGCCTGCCGTGGGCGAGGTGGCACTGGCTGGTGGTCTTCGCGCTCGGTATCACCTGGATACTCGACGGGCTGGAGGTTACGACCGTCGGCAACATCTCTGGGGTCTTGAACAGCCCGCAGTCGGGGCTGAACCTGACCGCGAGCCAAGTGGGAGCGGCGGGAGGAATCTACATCGCCGGGGCCTGCCTGGGGGCGCTGTTCTTCTCCTATCTGACCGACCGCTTCGGCCGCAAGAAGCTCTTTTTGATCACGCTGGCGCTGTATCTGACCTTCAGCTTCCTCACCGCGTTCACGTGGAGCTTCGCCAGCTTCGTGGTTTGCCGCTTTCTCGCCGGGACCGGTATAGGCGGGGAATACTCGGCGATCTACTCGGCGGTAGACGAGCTGATACCGGCGCGGATGCGGGGTCAGATCGCGCTTCTCATCAGCGGCAGCTACTGGATCGGGGCCATGATGGGTAGCGCCATCTCCCTCGTGGTGTTGAATCCCGCGATAATAAACCAGTTCTACGGCTGGAGGATATCGTTCGGACTGGGGGCGATACTCGGAATCTGCGTCCTGTTGATCCGCCGCTACGTCCCGGAGAGCCCGCGCTGGCTCGCCACCCACGGCCGCAACGAGGAGGCTGAGGAGATAGCGGGCGAGATAGAAAACATAGTAGAGAGACAGACCGGCAAGGAGCTTCCTCCTCCTTCCTCGGAGCCGATAATCGTCGAGCAGCGGGAGGCTATTGGCTTCGGCCTGATCGCACGGGCCATGATCAAGATGTACCCCAGGCGCATGATCCTGGGCCTCGCGCTCATGGCTTCCCAGGCGTTTTTGTACAACGCGGTTTTCTTCACCTACGCGCTGATTCTGACCAATTTCTACAACGTTCCCTCTGGACACGTCGGCTACTACATCTTCCCGTTCGCCGTCGGAAACGTTCTGGGACCGTGGCTTCTGGGGGGCCTATTCGACAGGGTGGGCCGAATCCCGATGATATCGGGTTGCTACATCGTGGCCGGGATTCTGATGGCGATTACGGGCTACCTGTTCGCCCAGGGTGTGCTCAGCGCCTTAACGCAGACGGTTTTGTGGTGCATCATCTTCTTCTTCGCCTCCGCCGCCGCGAGCGCCGCTTACCTCACGGTGAGCGAGGTCTTTCCGATGGAGATAAGGGCTATGGCCATCGCCCTCTTCTACGCCATAGGCACAGCTCTGGGCGGCATCTCTGGACCGGTGATCTTCGGCAACCTGATCGCAGCCGGCAGCCGCACGGGGATGCTCCCCGCCTACCTGCTCGCGGCGGGCTGCATGATCGTGGCCGCTCTCTTCGAGCTGGTCTTGGGCGTGAGGGCCGAGGGACAGTCTCTGGAGAGCGTGGCGAGGCCGCTCACGGCTATCGAGAAGGCGACCGGCGTCTCCGCGACCGGTGCTACCTCTACCACGTAGCGCCTGCCTCCTCGTGCGGCGGCAACGCTACGCCTGATACACTTTCTTTCGCCCATGCGGAAGATCACCGAGGAGGTAGAGGCTCTCGTCTCCCGGGCGGGGAAGGACCCGATCTGGGGCTACACCCACTGCAAGCGGGTTTACGCCCTCGCCCGTAGTCTCGCAAAAGCCGAGGATGTTGGCTACGACGATGAGATCCTGCGTCTGGCTTCCCTCCTGCACGACATCGGGCTTTACCGGGCCTACAACTTGAGGGAAGGCCGGGACCACGTCCAGCGCTCGGCGTCGGTAGCAAGCCGTCTGCTGCGCGACCGGAATTTCCCCCCGGAGTCTATCCAGATCGTCCTCGACGCCATCGAGCATCACCCGCCAGGCTATCCTTCGGGACGCTCGGTGGAGGCGGCGCTGCTCAAGGATGCTGTTGCCCTGGACTACCTGGGAAGTATCGGGCTGGCCAGGGTTTTCGCCATGGTCGGTCTCGAAGAGGATGTCCCCGACCTCGAGGCCGCGTTCCGTCACGCGAAGAACCTGCGCTACCAGTTGCCTCCGCTTCTGATCTTCCGCGCAAGCCGCGATATCGCGCGGGAGCGGTGCCTGGAGATGGACAAGTTCTTCTCCAGCTTGAGGCAGTCCATGCCGGAG
>CADDYV010000067.1 GCA_902810695.1 Actinomycetota bacterium
AACGGAGCGGCGGATGGCAATCGTGGAACTCCACTCGGAAGGGTGGAACGCGAAGGCCATAGCGGGCTACCTCAAGACTAGCAAACCCACCGTCTACCGCGCTCTCAGGAAGTGGATCAAGGAAGGGGTGGAGGGGCTCGACGACAAGAAGGGCGGGGTGCGCAAGGTCGAGCTGAAAGCGATCGAGGCGGTAAGGCGCTTGCAGAAAAACCCCAACCTCGGCGCGTTCCGCGTGCATGCCGCTTTGGCCCAGATAGGCATCCACCTCAGCCCGAGAACCTGCGGGCGATTCCTCGCCCTCAACCGCAGGCTTTACGGTTTAGAGAAGCCGAAAGCCAGGCGGCGCAAGAAGAAGCCGATGCCGTTCGCTTCTTCGAGACGCCACGAGTATTGGACCGCGGACGTGCGCTACATATACCATCGACTGGGAGGCAATGTCTACGCCATCTCCATCCTCGAGAACCACTCGAGGGCGATCCTGGCGAGTAGCGTCTCGCGCACTCAGGACTCAGGCGCCTTCCTCTCGGTACTCTACCGGGCCATCGAGTGCTACGGATCGCCGGAGGCGCTGGTCACCGACGGGGGAGCTATCTTCAGGTCCAAGCGGGCACAAGCTGTTTACGAGGCGCTCTCCATCCGCGAGGAAGAGATCGAACGGGGCAAGCCCTACCAATCCTACGTGGAGACGATGTTCAACATCCAGAGGAGGATGGCCGACTACCACTTCTCGAAAGCGCAGAGCTGGAGAGAGCTCGTCGAAGCGCATGCGAAGTGGGTTTCGGACTACAACGAGCAGAGCCACTGGGCTCACCGCGAGAGAGGAGATGGGCGTCGCTCGCCTAAGGAGGTTTTTTGGGGTGGCTCACCGGGGTGCGCTGCAGAAAAGAGGATCTTCGGCGCGCGTTCTTCTCGGTGCGCTTCTCGCGAGTACTCGACCTTTTGGGCTACGCCACCTTTCGACGCTGGAAGCTCTACGGGGAGGAAAGGCTCGCGGGTCAGCACTTCGGGAAGAACCGTGTCGTCGAGCAGGAGCCCCCTATCTTCTTCATCAGTCAAGCCCGGCTCGCGATAGTACTCACGTTCAAACTGGCGCGAGATGTGGTCGTGATCCACAAAAACCCCGGTGTGGAACCACGTTTTCGTGAGCACCGGCGGCACGTGCGAGGCGGCATCGAGGTTAGTGGCCGGCGGCAGCGTGCCGCTCTCGGTGAGCGCCGCGAACTCCTCCGTGTCGAACTGCTCCACCATGCCGAAAGCCACGGAACTCGCGCTCTACACCGTCGAAGTAGCCGTGGTGGTAGGTGTAGCGCGTAACAAAGAGATTACGGCTGATATGGTCATAGGTCTCGACGCGCTCGACCACGTGCACGGGGAAGGGCAGCCGCGTGATCCAGGGCCTGCCGGCGCGTTTGTCGTTCAGATAGAACTTAGTAGACGGCGCATATCGCACCTTTGTCTCGGCGCCGAGGTTGTTCTTCACCCCAGTAAAGAGGTGGGGCTTTTCCTCCATCAGCGCGAGATAGCGCATCGGCCGGCGAGCGGCGCCAGGCAGCGGCGAGGACCAGAGAAGGCAGGCCGTGCCATTGCCGCTCTGGTTGAAGTAGATGTGCACGCCATCGCGGCGCAGGTAGAGAATGTCCGTGGTTCCCGAGCCATCGGTATCGGCCAGGCGGATGCGCCGTCCTTCGAACTGCTCCAGGTTGTCGAACCACGGGGCATTGTCCATCGTCACCTTGGCGCCGAAATGGCCGTAGCCCAGGTTGGGCCAGTAGCAGACTTCCCCGCTGCGGATGTGCGCGAGGTCGCTCAGCCCGTCGCCCGAGAGATCGGCCAGGTAGGCCGATTGTTTACCGTCGGCGAACACGAGCCGCGGGCCTTGCTCTTCGTTTGATGGCAAGCTCAGACGGATCACCGGCCCAAAACCATCGTCCGTCAGCGACAGATTACCAACTCAGCGTCTCGTTCTCTGTGATCAGGATGTCGGCGTGCCCGGCGCTGGTCAGGTCGACGAACCGAAGATCCGGATCACAGGTGTCCGGGTCAGGCTGAGAGACGAAAGGCCGAAACGGCTGCCAACCGGCCTCATCGGTGCGCTCGTGCACTCTGAAGATATCAGCGAAGAGGCGAGAGAGAACCGCAGAATCCTGCTCTCGGCTATGGGGTCGGCAGGCTTGGTCAACTACGGCTACGAGTGGTGGCGCTTCTCCTACGGGATCGTTACTGGACCTACGCCCCGAGCAGAAGCGCCGCCTGTTACGCATCTGTTTAGCGATTTAACCACCGCTGCAGTACCATCCACCTTATGGATCGCATGAAGCAGTATTACGACCGGCGGGCGCCCGAGTACGACGACTGGTACCTGGGGAGGGGGCTCTTCGCCGATCGCGACCGGCCCGGCTGGCAGGAGGAGCTTGAGAATCTCGAACAAGCCATAGCTCGGCTCTCCCCGGCGCGAGTCCTTGACGTCGCCTGCGGCACGGGCTTTCTGACCCGGCACCTCAGGGGAGAGGTCACGGGTCTCGACCAGAGCGAAAGAATGCTAGAGATTGCCAGAGAAAGGGTGCCAGGGGGCGTTTTCGTCCGCGGGGACGCCTTCGCGCTGCCGTTCCCGGATGGCTCCTTCGAGAGGATATTCACCGCCCACTTCTACGGTCACCTATACCCCCCGCAGCGCGCGGCTTTTCTTAGAGAGGCTCGCCGGGTAGCAGACCAGCTCGTGGTGGTAGACGCTGCCATCAGAGAGGATGTCGAAGCTGAAGAGATCCAGGAGCGGGTGCTCTCCGACGGTTCGCGCCACGAGGTCTACAAGAGGTTCTTCGACGCCGAAGAGCTTGCCGAGGAACTCAGGTGTGGCAGGGTGCTCTTCTGCGGGCGCTGGTTCGTGATGGTAGAAGCCTGAGGCTGTCGCCTTAACCGGCTAACGCCCCGCTCATCCCGTCCGCCCAAGGCGCCCGCGCAGCAGCTTTACCGCATTCTTCGTGGGTAGGGTCGTCTTCTCGGGCAGATCTTTCAGGTCGAACCTGCGCATCTGTAAATGTTCCTCGTGATCCTCGATCGCGGTGGACTTCTTTCCAGCAGACCCTCGGGCGTCCTCATCGAGCGTGAGACACGCTGCTGAGCGCGTATTTCACGCACAGAGGCTTTGCGGAGCGCCGAGCGTACGTCATAGCAAGGAACTCAACGCTCCTGAGGGCGTCGTGCGTAAACCCCACGAAAAAGGGCACCCGGATGGGTGGCCAAACTGTCCTTGCTTCGTTCAGTTTGCACTACCGGAGGCGGTAAGAGGTTTTGCGCTATGTGATGCTCGCGGGAATCTCTGCCACATCGTCGACGGTCATCCTGATGCCTATTTGCAGTGAGGTTTGCTTGCATGTGGGTTTCTACAGTGTTCTCCTGGCTTTGCAACCACACTCACCTGGTTGATTGTCCGCCAGCTATACCGATCCCGGCTGCGTTCTGGTACAAGGTGCTCACCACCGAGTAGTCCTTCTCACGCGTGCCTTCTTTGTCAAACATCCCGTAAAGCTCGTGCGCCAGATTGCCTAGCAGCAATGTTGCCCGCTCTTCACGCGCCAGCTCTCGCGCCAGACCGATGTCCTTGTACATCAACTCCAGTGCGAAACCCGCCTCGTAGCTCCCCTTTAGTACGTTTTGGGGCAGCCACTTATCGAGGATGAAGTTCGCTCCAGAGGACTCCGTGATGACTTCACGCAACGTTTCAGCGTCGAGGCCAGCCTTGACACCCAAGGTCAGTACTTCGGAGTTCGCCAGCATTATCATTGCGCCGAGCGCGTTGTTGCACAGCTTGGCTACCTGGGATTTGCCGACCTCCCCAAGGTAGAAGATGCGGCGACCCATGGCCTCTAAGAGAGGCAGCGTCTCGTCATATGTCGCCCGCTCGCCGCTCGCCATGATCGTCAGGGTGCCCTCTTCTGCGCGCGTGGGTCCCCCGCTTACCGGCGCATCAACGACGCCGATTCCTCGCTTGCCGAGGCGCTCGGCGAGCTCGACGATGCCTGAAGGGAGCACCGTGCTCATGTTGAGCAATATGAGGCCGGATGGATCGCCTTGGGCGAAACCTTCCTCGCCGAAGGCTGCCTCTTCGACCTCCGGAAGATCAGGCACCATGGTAACGACGAAGCGGGCTCCACGAGCGGCCTCCCTGGCAGAAGGGGCGGCGTCTGCTCCTTCTTTCTTAAGACGTTCCGCCGGCCCGGATCGCCTGTGCGGAACAACAGAGAGTTCGTAGCCCGCCTTCAACAGGGTGCGGGCCATGGGTTCTCCCATGTTGCCCAATCCGATGAATGCGACTTTCTCCCTTCTCTCAGACATGCTTACCTCTTTCGCCTATGGGTTCTCATTTGATGCAGCACTCGGGCGTTCACTATCACGGATCAGGTCCAGAATCTTTTCCGGAGTCAGGGGTTGTTCCTCGACAACCGCCCCGAAAGGTCGTACGGCATCGGATACAGCATTGCAGACGGCAGCGATAGCTCCCATAACTCCTCCCTCGCTCATCCCCTTCAATCCCGCGGGAGTTTGCCGGTTGGGCGTCTCATAGTGAAAAACCTCTATTTCTGGCACCTCTCTGGACGAAGGGATCGCGTAGTCACGCAAGGATTTGGTGAGGTTGTGCCCCTCCTCATCGTAAACTACGCGCTCGCAAAGCACTCCTCCAAGACCCATTGCGACCGCTCCGTGCAGCTGCCCCTCGACGATCTGAGGGTTGATCAGCCGCCCGGCGTCCTCGACCACCAAGTATCGCAAAATCTCTACCCGTCCTGTCTTCGGATCGACTTCTACCTCGCACAGATGCACGGCGTTAGAGTAGGTCATCGGTGGGGGATCGTAAGCCTTGTGCAACTCCAGCCCGGGTTCCATGCCTTCGGGCAACGACAGAGGGTCAAGATAGGCCGTCCACGCTATGTCGGTAAGGCCGAGCCCGGTGTCTACCCATTCGGGGTCTGCTCTCCTTACGACACGTCCACCGCGCAGGTCGAGATCTTCCGCGTTTTCCAGGTTCAGCAGCCTAGCCGCGATTGCGAGAACCTTGCCTTTTAAGCCTTGAGCCGCCAGGAATGCGGTTCCCGCCCCGGTAGTCGCACCGCGGCTTCCCCGACTGCCCATTCCGTAGGGAGCAAGCGTAGTGTCCCCTAGGTGCACGGCAACTGTTTCGGGTGAAACACCAAGGCCCTCCGCGACAGCTTGCGCGATCGTTGTCTCGTAGCCGTTGCCGCTACTCATTAGCCCCACCGATGCGTTCACCGCCCCGCTCGGTTCAACTCTCACCCACGCGGATTCGTGGCCCGATCCAGGTATACCGGCCATCTTGTAGAAAGCCGATCCGTACGTGGTCGGCTCCACCACACAGGCCAACCCCACCCCGAGGTAGCGTCCGCCTCTTCTCTCTTTCTCCTGTCGCTCACGGAAAGCATCATAATCGTAAATCTCAAGGAGTCTGCGAAAAGTCTCAGTGGGAGTAATGTACTCGTAAATCTCGCCCGATGCGGTTACGTACGGCAGATCATCCTCGCGTAGCATGTTTCGCTGGCGGACAACGACGGGGTCCAGCTCCAACTCATGGGCAATCGCCTCGATCGTTCCTTCCGTAACCCAGGTGCAAATGGCCATCGGCGCCCTCATCGGTCCTGCCGGGCACTTGTTGCTCAGCACGACTTTCATCTCGTACTCGTAGTTCTCGAGCTTGTAGGGGCCGGGTATCATCATCGCCACGACCTGGAGCATGTAGTTGGCGGGAAAGAAGGAGTAGGATCCAAAGTCGCTCAGCAACTTGGCCCTGATCGCCAGTATCTTCCCCTCATTTGTGACCGCAGCGCGAACCCTGACCTCGTCTTCTCTAGCCTGCAAGGCCGCTGAGAGGTTCTCCCGCCTGTCTTCCCGCCAGCAGATGGGCCGCTTGAGCTCACGGGCGAGGGCGGCAACCACGAGCTCCTCGCGGTACGGAACGATCTTCTGCCCGAATGCCCCGCCTATGTCCGGACACACAACGCGCACCTGGTCTTCTCTCAGCCCGAGCCTGGCGGCGAGCGACGTGCGGTAAGGGTGCGGCACCTGGGTACCAACGTGGAAGGTGAGGTGCCCCCTCCCTTCGTCCCAGACCGCGACGCATCCCCGCGTTTCGATGGGCACATGCGTCTGGCGGTGCTGGGAGAAACTCGCCTCTACAACCCGGTCTGCCATACGAAAGGTGCTGTCCGGATCGCCGCTCTTGTAGCTTTGTTCGTAGACCACATTGGTGGGCAGGCTCTCATCTACCAGCGGCGCTCTCCTCTGGACGCTCTGATGCATGTCCGTAGCGGCCGGGAGCATCTCGTACTCTACGCTGACCAGTTCTGCCGCATCCTCCGCCACATAGCGATCTTCAGCCACGACACACGCCACCAGATCGCCATCGAAGCGTACTTTATCGGTGGGCAGGGTTTCCATCTGTAGGGGACGGAGCCCCTCGATGGGCGGGGCCATCCGCAGGGGGGATGTCCACTGCTTGAGCTCTCGCCCGGTCACCACGGCAGCCACTCCCTCCAGCTGGCTGGCTTCCCGGGTGTCGATCGAGATTATGCGGGCATGGGCATACTCGCTGCGGACGAAATGGGCATGCAGCGCGCCGGGAGGAATGGGAAGGTCATCTACGTATTTTCCTAGACCGGTTAGGAAACGGTAATCTTCCTTACGCGGCAGGCTCTCTCCCATCACCCCAGAAGGACGCTGCTCGACTCCGGGAGTGGCCTGTTCTACCACCGGTCCGCTCCTGCTCCTTCCGTCACCTTCATCGCTCTGCCCGGATGATATTCCGGTAGCCCGTGCAGCGGCAGAGGTTGCCCGAGAGTGCTTCCCGGATCTCGTCCTCCGAAGGATGAGGGTTCTCAGCGAGGTAAGAATCCAGGGTGATCAGGATGCCCGGCGTGCAGAAGCCACACTGCAACCCGTGCTCCTCGTGCAATGCCTGCTGCAGGGTTGTGAGCTTGCCGTCCTGTGCCATCGCTTCGATCGTGGTGATCGGCATCCCTTCGCACTGGATGGCGAATACCAGGCACGAGCGTGCTGGGCGCCCATCGAGAAGCACCGTACAGGCTCCGCATACCCCGTGCTCGCAGCCTACGTGAGTGCCGGTTAATCCACACTCTTCCCGGATAACATCCGAGAGCAGCTTTCTCGGCTCGGTGTTGACCGTATAAGCCTGGCCGTTGATCTGGAGTTTGACGTCTGCGCTGCTCACCTTTCCCCTTCGTTTGATTGACAGCGGTTGCGGGCTTCTGTCAGGGCTTCCGGCAGCAGGGATCTTACAAGATCGAGTTTATACCGTGAGGAGGCGTGAATATCGTCTGTGGGCCGAAGACGCGAGGCAACTTCATATATGACTGCCTCCTCCCACTTTGCCCCTGGCTTCGACCCTAACAACGGCTCCACGGCTTCCTCTGCAACTACAGGTGTCGGCCCCACGCCACCGAGAGCGATTCGCAAACGAGTTACCCTAGCAGAGGAGTCGAGCCGGAGCACAACGGCAACGATTACCACTGCCCACCCGTAAGCGCCAGCCCGCGCGAACTCCCGAAACGCCCACCCCTCCTCTTGAGAGAGAGCATCCAGGTCCAGGGCGGTAAGCACCTCATTCGGCTTCAGGACCGTCTTGTGCGGGCCAAGGAAAAACTCCCCAGCCCGCGCGACTCGTGTCCCTTCGGCAGACTGCAGGTGCAGTTTCGCATCTAGCAAAAGTGCGACCACCGGCAACTCTGTGTCGGGATCCGCATGGGCCAGGCTTCCACCAACCGTCCCCCGGCTCCGGATCGCACGGTTGCCTATGTGGCGGGCAGCGTACGGAATTATGGGGCAGGAGCGAAGAAGCTCTCCAGAAGTCTCAAGCTCATAATGCCGCGTCAGGGCGCCGATTCTTACCCGGCCTCCATCTTGTGATATGTAATCGAGGTCTGAGAGTGTGTTGATGTCGATCAGAGCCTCCGGTCGCAGTAACCGTTCGTTCATCATGGGAACCAGGCTCTGGCCGCCAGCAAGGATCGTCGCGGCTCCAGCATGGGTATCGAGTAATTCCAGCAGTTCCTCGACTGACTTGGGGCGTTTATAGAGAAATGGCGCTGGTTTCATGCTCTGTGCGACACCACCCATGCCGGAAAGTCTGGAGAGGGTCTTCTCCACCCAATGGTATCAGGGTGTTCTCGGGGTCGGCAGCTCCCGAACAGCCGAGTGGTATCGAGGACATTGAGGCACGTAACTGCAGCTTGACAGTGACCTTGGTCTTCTTTTTGAAGTCCTATAGTCATGCAAGCGAGGCTCTTGTTGGATAGTCGGCCACCGCGGTCGAGCCCAGAAGATCCGCCGGCACATAATCAGCATCCTGCCTCACTCTACACGGGAATCTGCTTCCTTAGTATCAGCGCGTAAGTAGCCGCTGATACCAACGCCAAGAGACCGGTCACTACCAATGCAACCGTGAACCCCCCCGAAGATGCCACAAGCAATCCGGTTAGCACCGGGGCCAGAGCCCCTCCGAGGAAGCCGCCAAAGTTCTGGATAGAGCCTATGGATGCCACGTAGGTTGAGCTTCTTACTACATCTGTCGCGATAGCCCAGATCGGAGCAGAGCAGAGGCTGTAGGTGAACATACCGACGGTCAGGAGTACTACGGCTTCGGTCGGGTTCTGTGAGAATGCGGTGACAAGCAACGCCACCCCGGTGATCAGGGCGCCGAACGCGATGGTGTAGCGCCGCCCATCGAGGGGTGCGAGTCCTCGTCTGATCATCAAATCGGAAATCCGTCCTCCAACGAGTACCCCCACGGTGCCTGCGATATAGGGGAGGGCTGCGACTATCCCCGACTCACTAATGGTGAAGTTCTGGGCTTTCTCCAGATATGAGGGCAGCCAGGTGATATAGAACCAGAAGAGATACTGCAGAGCAAAATCGCCCACTATCATCGCCCACGTTGGAAGGTGGCCGAATAGAGTAACCCACCTGCGCCAGGTTATCTGCTCGGTGCTTGCTCCAATGTCTTCGCCCTGCGAGCCACTGTCACTTCGAATGTATTCGAATTCTTCCTTGCTGAGCTTTTCGGTCTGATCGGGCTCGCTGTAGAGCGCAACCCAGCCCACAAAGCCTACAAGCCCGATCAGACCAATCCCGACGAACATAGCAGGCCAACCAAAGGCGAGCATCAGGGCCGTCGCCAGAGGTGGAGCGACGGCCAATCCCACCTGGGTTCCGGCGACAAACACACTCGTAGCCATCGCCTTCTCGCGCTTGGGAAACCACGAGTTGGTAGCCTTGATGGCCGCGGGAAACATCGGTGATTCGCCAACGCCAAGCAGCACACGCAGGACGACCAGCCCCACGGCTGATCGCACGAAACCAGTAGCTATAGATACAAGCGACCAGAATCCCGCCGCAAGGATCATCATTACCCTGGCGCCGAAGCGGTCACAGGCCCATCCTGAGGGCAGGTTCATGATGGCATACGGCCACACGAAAGCGGAGAGTATGACGCCCATCATAGCGGGGTCTATGTTCAGGTCTTTCTGGATCAAAGGCGCCGCCACAGACAGGTTCCCGCGGTCAAGGTAGTTGGTGATAGCGAGAAGGGTTAAGACCGCAACCACAACCCATCTGCGATTCTTTCCTCGGGGCCGGGCTACCACGCGGGTTCGAGTCTGTTGAGTGGTCATGTTCCACCTACCATGTTAAAGATTTGCGCCTGGGCCACTTGCAAACACCTGCAAATCATCTGGAGCCCCAACATACGGATGGCCTACAGCAGCCACCCGATTCATCTTTTCTGTGCGGTTGCCGGTATCAGTTCAGCGTTCTCCAGAGCTGCGCGGATGGCCTTTGCCTCCTTGGCGGTAACCCTGGCCATCGGGTTTCGAGGTCGGCCTCCGCTCCGGCCTTGCATCACAAGGCCAGCTTTGATCCGCGCCGGCATGTTCGGTCCGTCTATGGCCCGCCAGATGGGCAATAACTTGCCGTGGATTACCAGCGCCTCATCATGCCGTCCCTCTCCGACCGCTTCCCACAGGCGAACGCATAGCCGTGGGGCCATCGTCAAGGTGGCCGCGATGGCACCCCTGGCCCCCAGCATAAACGACGGGTAGAGTAGATCGTCTATCGCCGTCAGGACCACCCCTCCCTGGGGGTTTATCGCGAGAAGGTCCGCCAGGGCGTGTATATCTCCCCCACTCTGCTTGACCCCCACAACCAGAGGGATCTCATCCAGGATCCTCGCCAGTGTCCTCGGAGCTATGCTCGCCCACGGCACTACGTTGTAGATAATAATGGGAAGACCCACGGCCTCCGCGATCTCGCCGTAGTACTCGATGGTGGCTTCCGCATCCGGAGTAAACAGGTAGTGCGCGGGGGTGATCTGCAGCGCCTGTACCCCCGTATCCCTCAACTCCAGCCCATAGCGGATGACCTCGCGGGTAGAATCACGGATGATCCCCGAGATCACCGGCACCTGCCCGTCTACCTCATCTACCACCACCCGCGCTACCTGCGCCGCCTCTTCAGCAGCCAGGCTTGCCCCCTCGCCGGTGCTGCCCGTCACGCATAACCCATGCACGCCGCAATCGAGGTGGTAGTGGGCCTCCCTGCGCAAAGCTTCCTCATCAACCCTCTCTTCCTCGCCAAACGGTGTCACCATCGGGGGAATGATGCCCCGCAGTTTTAACGTCATACAGCTCTGCCTCCTCACCCTTTGGCTTAACTGAAATCTGATATGTCAGTATACAGATCTACTAGAGCATTGCAAAGCCTCTACTGCCATACCAGATCCCACCTTATAGAATACATAAAGCTATCCATTGCTTATTGAGTAGTTTGTGAAGGAGCGACTTGGAAATGCCAGGAGATGAGAGTGGTGGACATGTGCTTTACACCGACAAGCTGTCTGACCAGGTTTATGCTCTGCTAAGAGATCAGATAACCAATGGCGCCCTCAAACCGGGTGCCAGGTTGAACCTGGCGCGGATGACAGAGGAACTGGGGATCAGCAAGACACCGTTGCGAGAGGCGTTACACAGGCTAGAGCTAGAGCAACTGGTGGAGACCAAGCCCCGCTCTGGCACCTATGTTGCTGTCCCCAACCTCCGAGATATAGCAGAGGTTTGTGATCTGCGGAAGGCTCTGGAATGGCAGGCCGTGAAGCTCGCTACATCTCGCATACCACAACCGTTGCTTGAGGACCTCAAGGGGGAGATAGTGAGAGCAGAGAAGAGGGCCAGGGAGGGTGATTTTGGTCCCTTTGTTCGCAGCGACGCCAAGCTGCACCGCGCGATTTTCGAGCACTGTGGCAATCGGCGACTGGCGCGGGTGAGAGAGAGCATCGACACCTACGTACGCTGGTTGAGTCTGCTCGGTGCCACCGGTCTACATCGCGTAGTCGGTTCGTCTCTTCGCCACAAGCAAATCGTTGAGGCCCTACTGAAAAGAGATTCCCGCAAAGCCCAGGAGCTGATGGAGCTTCATATCGAGGAAGTCAAAACCTGGATTATGGAAGACCTGGGTGGTGAGGGGGTGAGGATCCCGGACGAGATAGCAAAGGCTATGGGCGAAACCGGGAAGCAGGCAGCAGCCCGCTAACAGAGGTGGTTAAACTTACGTTTCTGAGCCAGGAAATCGGCAAACCCTCATAGGCTTAAGTGAGAGAAATTCATTCTGGATGGAGCCATCTGCGTGATCGCTGAGCGCACCAGAGGACTAGTAAGAGTCCTGAAGCGAATGTCGTACCTGGTGACGCCAGCGTATTCTGGTGCGGCACCGTGGAGAACTCCGCACCGGCCTTCATTTAGCTTCTGGCCGCAAATAGTTGAGGGTTGATCCCACCGGCCACCACCGCTGACGAACTGGTCTGTCGTTTCATCCAGCAAATCGCTGTTGCCTACCTTGCAGCTTATCCCCACCTACCAAAAACCTCCAGCTTGGCGCCCTCTCGCAACAGAATCGGTTCACCAAACGTAAGTATCGAGGTATTACCGTTCTGCGAGTGATTACCTGGGCAGGCTTTGTAGAG
>CADDYV010000068.1 GCA_902810695.1 Actinomycetota bacterium
GTCCCTCCCTACTCTGGAGTAGTTTCTCGCATCCAAGACGGTTGCACATTATCTCATAACCATAACGCTCCCCGGCAAACATACGCTTCCACGGGAAAAGCACATGAACCTCTCGAAAAACACCTAGCGTGCCGGGTAAGGTAGTTCGAGTAGAACAAACCCGCACAGCGCAGCGGGGATCCAGACCCACACCTTCGAAGCTCGCAGGTATTTCAGAAGTGGGCGATGGTGGGTTCGAACCACCGACCTCCTCCTTGTAAGGGAGGCGCTCTACCCCTGAGCTAATCGCCCAACTTTGATACTGCCCCCAACGGGATTCGAACCCGTGTCGCCGCCTTGAAAGGGCGGTATCCTAGGCCTCTAGACGATGGGGGCCTAAGGCAAAGCCTTTGCCTGTGAGCCAGGAAGGAATCGAACCTTCGACACGAGGATTAAAAGTCCCCTGCTCTACCACTGAGCTACTGGCCCGCAGGAAAGTTTATCAAACGAAGCGCACCCCTAGAAGCTCAATGCAGGAAGTGCCGCCGTCCGGTGAGGACCATCGCCACGCCGCGTTCGTCCGCAGCCGCGATGATCTCTCCATCCCGCTTCGAGCCCCCGGGTTGTATGACGGCCGCAACGCCCGCTTCTGCCAGTTTCTTTACTCCGTCCGCGAACGGGAAGAAGGCGTCGCTCGCTGCTACTGCTCCTCGTGCCCGATCCCCTGCCTTCTTCACCGCGATCTCAGCCGAGTCCACCCGGCTCATCTGCCCGGCCCCCACGCCGACCGTAGCGCCATCTTTACCAAGCACGATCGCATTGCTCCTGACCTGCTTCGCAACCCTCCAGGCAAACAACAGATCCCTCATCTGATCCTCAGAGGGCTCCGTTTTGGTGACTACCTCGTATCCGGCGCTGCTCTCGACCTGGTCTGTCTGCTGGAGCAGTACCCCGCCGGTTACATATTTCGCCGAAAGTTCGGGGCGAACTAGCGGGGCGGCTTCGAGAAGTACCATATTCGGCTTCCTCGCCAGAACCTTCCGCGCCTCTTCGGAGAAACCGGGAGCGATGAGCACCTCCGTGAAGACCTCCAGTATCTCCCGCGCCAGTTCCTTATCCACCTCGCCGCTCAGCGCCGCGATCCCCCCGAAAGCCGAGACCCTGTCCGAGGCCAGCGCCTTCCGGTACGCTCCGGCAAGATCCACCGCCACAGCCGCACCACAAGGGTTGGCGTGCTTGACGACAACCGCCGCATTCTGCCCCGGCGCCTCCTCTACGAGATCTACCAGGAGCGTCCGGGCGGCGTCCGCGTCGTAGAGGTTGTTGAACGAGAGCTCCTTGCCCTGCAGTTGTCTGGCACCAGATAAGAGATGTTCGGCTCCATTTTCGGCATAGTAAGCCGCCCTCTGGTGCGGGTTTTCCCCGTAGCGTAGGGGCAACGCACGCCGGTAGCTCTTAGTCAGGACTTCCGGGAAACCGTCCGCTCTTTCGAGCCATCCAGCGATGGCGGCGTCATAGAGCGCGGTTCTGCGGAATGCTGCGAGTGCGAGTCGCCTCCTCGTCTCCTCCGATACACCGCCGTCTCTCAGTTCCGAGAGCACGTCCTCGTAGAACTCGGGGCCCGGCACAACCGTTACCGAGCGGAAGTTCTTGGCCGCAGCCCGGAGCATCGCAGGCCCGCCGATGTCTATCTGCTCTATCGCCTCATCTTCGGCCGCACCGCCTGCAACCGTCTCTTCGAACGGGTAGAGGTTCACGCAAACAAGCTCTATTTCAGAGATCCCTTCCTCAGCAAGCTGGCGGGCGTGGTCGGGGTTCTCGCGGTCGGCCAGGATGCCGCCGTGTATTTTGGGATGCAGCGTCTTGACCCTGCCGCCCAGGATCTCCGGTGCTCCCGTGATCTCCGAGACGGGCGTAACTTCGATCCCCGCCTCCTCCAGAGTTCTCGCGGTCCCCCCGGTCGAGATGACATCGAACCCCTGTTTGACAAGCCCCTTTACGAACCGCACCAGGCCGGTCTTGTCCGAGACCGAGACGAGTGCGCACCTCTTCATACCTTCACTCTCCCCCAGAAATAGTCCGCGACAGCTCCGACGAGCAACCGGTGCTCGACCGGGTGCAGCCGCTCCAGAAGCGTCTCTTTCGTGTCATCCGGCAGCACGGGGACCTTCTCTTGAGCCAGGATCGGTCCGGCATCCACATCCTCGACCATCATGTGCACCGTCACCCCGGTCTCTTCGACTCCCGCTTCCAGCGTTCTCTCCACCGCATTGAGACCCCGAAACTCCGGCAGGAGCGAGGGGTGGACGTTTATCACCACTGGAAACCGATCCAGGAACACCGGCGAGAGCACCCGCATGTACCCCGCGCCCACCACAAGCTCTACCTCGTAGGCCGCTACCCTCTCCGCAAGCTCTGCGTCGTAGTCCTCGCGGCTCGCGAAGCTCGCGGGATCCAGGTACTCCACCGGCACCCCGGCCCGGCGGGCCCGCTCGAAGGCGAACGCCTCCTTCTTATCCCCGGCCACAACCGCAACCGATTCCGGATAGGTGTCGAGCAGCGCCTGCAGGTTCGTCCCCGACCCCGAGGCCAGAACCGCGAAGCGCGACCCCTCGGGCAGCTCAGGCAAACTCTACCCCGCCCTCTTCGACCACCTCTCCAATCCGCCAGGCAGGACATCCCGCCTCGCGAATCGCTTCGATCCCGCGCTCCGCCGCATCAGCAGGAACCACCGCGCAGAAACCGAGCCCGAGGTTGAACACCCGGCGCATCTCACCCTCCGGAACGTTGCCAAGAGACCGAATCAGGCCGAAGACCGGCGGTTCCTCCCAGGAACCCGCCTCCAGGCGAGCCCCACACCCGCCCAGAGCTCGTGTCAGGTTCTCTACGAGCCCACCCCCGGTGATGTGCGCCATGCCGCGCACTTCGACAACCTCCCGCAGAGCCGATACCTCCCGAACATACGCCCGGTGAGGCTCCAGGTAGACCTCCCCGACAGACCGATCGAATCCGTCCGGTATATCGGAGTAGGAGATCCCCGCATCTTCGAGAACCTTTCTCGCCAGCGTATAGCCGTTGGTGTGCAGACCGCTGGAAGCTAGCCCGATCACGGCATCCCCGGCCCTCACAGCCTCCCCGGTCACAACCTCGCTTCTCTCGCACGCGCCCACGCACGCGCCGACCACCTCGAAGTCGCCTTTCGCGTAGAGGCCCGGCATCTCCGCCGTCTCTCCGCCAACCAGCGAGACTCCCAGCTTCCGGCAAGCCTCCGCCGCACCTCTTACTACTTCGGCGACTGCCTCCGGCTCCAACCTGCCGGTGCCCACGTAGTCCAGGAAGAACAGCGGGCGGGCGCCGGTCGCGAGCACGTCATTGGCGCAGTGGTTTACGATGTCCGCGCCTAAAGAAGCGTACCGGCCCACCTCCTTCGCGACCATCACTTTCGTGCCGATGCCGTCTATGGTCGAGGCCAGGACGGGTTCCCTGTAGCCAGAGAGGGCGTAGAGCCCGGCGAACCCTCCGGGGTAGGAGAGAACCTGCGGTCCATGAGTTTTGGAAACGGCGGAGCGCATCAGGCGCACGGCCTTCTCGCCTCTGTTTATGGAAACCCCGGCAGTCTCGTAGGAGCTTTCCTCGGGCGGCAACGCTACTTCTTCCCGGCTTTCTCCAGCGCGAACTTCTGCGAGGTCCCGGCGACCGGGTACTCCCCGTCGAAGCAGGCCCGGCATAGCTGGCCTTTAGGCTTTCCGGTAGCGGCGACCATGCCCTCGACGGAGAGGTAGGCGAGCGAGGTGGCCCCGATCATGTCTCGTATCTCTTCCACGGAGAAGTTCGCGCCGACGAGCTGCTCTTTTGTATCCATATCTATGCCGTAGTAGCAGGGTCCGGTTACGGGCGGCGAGGAGACCCGGAAGTGTACCTCTTTCGCACCTGCCTCGAAGAGCAGCCGGACCAGCTTGCGGCTCGTGTTGCCCCGCACGATGGAGTCGTCCACCACGACCACGCGCTTGCCTTCGATCACCGAGGGCAGCGGGTTGAGCTTGAGGCGCAGCCCGAGCTGGCGCATCCCGTCGGTCGGCTGGATGAAGGTCCGCCCGACGTAGCGGTTCTTTATGAGACCTTCCGCATAGGGTATTCTGCTGCGCTGCGAGTACCCGACCGCCGCCATCACGCCCGAATCCGGCACCGGCATCACCACGTCGGCTTCTACTGGGGCTTCTTCTGCGAGTTTCTCGCCCATCTCCTGCCTCGCATGGGCGACTTCCCGACCGTCGAAGCGGGAGTCGGGACGAGCGAAGTAGACGTACTCGAAGACGCACAGGGCAGGCTTCATCCTCTGCGCCCGGTAACTTTTTAGCCCGGAGTCGTCTATCACGACGACTTCGCCCGGCTCCACGTCCCTCAAGAACCGCGCGCCGATGATGTCGAGACCGCAGGTCTCGCTGGAGAGGGCGTATCCGCCCTCGATCTCCCCGACGCACAGCGGCCTGAATCCCTGCGGGTCGCGAAACGCGACGAGCGCCTCACCGCAGATCATGGCCACAGAGTAGGCCCCCCTGAACCGCCGCATCGCCTCCCGGACCGCCTCGCCCACGGAATTTCTCTTCTCCAGTTCCTCTACGACGGACGCCGCGATGAAGGTGGTATCAGAAGTGGAGTTGAACTCAAAGCCTTCCTGCACGAGCTCCTCGCGCAATTCCATGGCGTTTACCAGGTTGCCGTTGTGGGCGACGGCGACGTTGATCTCACCGCGCCCCCCGAACTCTGGCTGGGCGTTCTCCCAGGAAGCCGAACCGGTGGTCGAGTAGCGGACGTGTCCCAGAGCTATGTGCCCTGGCTCCAGAGGCGCGAGACGGGCCTCGTCAAACACCTGCGAGACGAGCCCCATCTCGCGCATCGCGGTCGTCCTCTTGCCATCCGAGATGGCGATCCCCGCCGACTCCTGACCCCGGTGCTGCAGCGCGTAGAGGCCGAAGTAGGTCCGCTGGGCCAGCTCTCCCGCCAGCTCGCGCGAGTACAGCCCAAACACGCCGCACGCTTCTTTAGGCTTCTCAGCGTCGAATACGTCTTCTCTCACGAATCTCCTCGAGCTTCCCCCAAAACTTCATCCACCGAAAGAGCAAGACCTTCGACCGTCTCCGAGCAGATCTGCTCGCCTACTCCAAGCGAGCGGAACACCCGGTAGTCGCCGGTTTCCTCCCCGGGATCGGCGTGAACCTCGACCTTGCGTCTGCGGAGGTCCACGATCCAGACTTCCGGTATCCTCGCAGTGGCGTACAAAGGCAGCTTAACGTTTTTGTCGTAGGCGAGTGAAGTCTCGGCCACTTCTATGACGAGCACGACATCCTCCGGGGCAGGCAGGCTGGTGCGTGGAAGGTCCCGGATAAGGGAGATGTCCGGCTGGGGCTCATCCCGTGGTCCGAGGCGAACCGGGTTCTGCACGCTCACCGTATATCCTCTGCCCGAAGCGAAGCTCGCGAGGAGCATATTCAGGCGATTGATGCATTGCACGTGGCGCCAGCCGATAGGCGTCATGTCTAAGATCTCTCCCCCGATCAACTCCACCCGGTCATCCTCCGTGAGCACCCCGGCTTCGAGCATCCGGTGATACTCCTCCACATCGAAGCGATGTCTTTCGATCCCGGCAGGCAACGTCCTCACCGCGCCTCACCCCCCAAAAAGATCCTGCTCATAAGCCTCTCTCATCTCTTCCAGGCTTACGTTTATCAGGTTGCCGACCTTGAATCTATCACCGCCGGTGCATCCAATATAGTCATACGCAAAGCCGGACAGCGCTTCCTGCAAATCATCCCAGCGCTCTTCGGGGACCGCAACGATAAATCCACCGGACTCCTCGCCAAAGAATGCAAGGTCTGCTCTTCCTCTGCCCTGACCGGCGACCATGCGCTCGGCTTCGCCTTCCTCGTACTCGATGCCGAATCCGCCGGCAAGAGCCATCTCCGCGACCGCCACGATCTCACCCCCACCGGAGATGTCATGTGCCGTGTCCACAAGCCCGGAGCGCACCATCTCCCGCACAAGATCCGCGACCCTTTTCTCGGCGGCGAGATCCGGCTCCACAGGTCTTCCCGCGACTTTGCCGTGGATGATCTCCAGATAGTCAGAACCGTCGAGTGAAACTCCAGGGCCACTCCCGATCACGACGACCATGTCCCCCTCACGTTTGAAGCCTGGCGTGGCGTGACGGCTCACATCCTTCAAAATTCCCACCATGCCGACGATTGGGGTCGGGTAGATAGCCCCCCGCGAAGTCTCGTTGTAGAGGCTGACGTTGCCGCTCACCACGGGGGTCCCGAACGCCTCGCTTGCCCGGGACATCCCCTCGATGCACCTGGCGAGTTGGTAATAGGGAGCCTGTTTTTCGGGGCTGCCGAAGTTGAGACAGTCGGTCAGGGCAACGGGCTCGGCGCCGACGCAGGAGAGGTTCCGATAGGCTTCGGCGACCGTAGCCGCCCCCCCGCCTTCGGGGTCCAGGTAGCAGTGCCGTCCCCGCCCGTCAGTAGTTATGGCGAAGCCCAGGGATGTACCTTTGATCCTCATGACCGCAGCGTCCGCACCGGGTAGGACCACGGTGTTCGTGCCGACCTGGTGGTCGTACTGCTCAAAGACCGAATGCCGCGAGCAAAGATTGGGGTGCGAGAGTAGAGCCAGAAGCGCCGCGTTGTAGTCCTCTGGTAGCGAGATCTCATCCAGGTTCAGCTCCCGAAGCTCGTCCAGGTATGCCGGACGCGAGATCTCCCGCTCGTAGACCGGCGCTTCGGCAAGATAATCTGCGGGCACGGAGCCGACGACCTCACCGCCGCTTAGAATGCGCAACTCGCCGTGATCCGCGACGCGTCCGATCACAGCGGAGCCGATCCCGTAGTGTTCGGCAAGCTCCGCAACCTGCCCTATTTTTTCCGGCTCCACGACGGCGAGCATCCGCTCCTGGGACTCGGAGATCATGATCTCCGCGGGCTCCATCCCCTCTTCGCGCAGCGGGACTTTATCTACTTCGATCTCGATCCCTACCCCACCCTTCGCCGCCATCTCGGAAGCGGAAGACGTTATCCCTGCCGCCCCGAGGTCCTGCAACGAAACCAGAAGTCCCTCTTCGAGCAACTTCAGGCAGCACTCGACGAGCATCTTCCCCATAAACGGGTCGCCGACCTGCACGTTGGAGCGCCTGGATTCGGATTCCTCGGAGAGCTCGTCAGAGGCGAAAGTCGCCCCGTGGATGCCGTCGCGCCCGGTTTTGGAACCGAGGAGAACGACCAGGTTTCCTTCCCCCTGCGCGCGCGAGCGCACCAGGTCCTCCGTTCGAATGAGGCCGACGCACATCGCGTTTACCAGCGGGTTTCCCGAGTACGAGCGCGAGAGCTCTACTTCTCCGCCCACAGTGGGAACACCGATGGCGTTGCCGTAGCCCCCGATCCCGGCCACCACCTCCCGGAAGAGGTAGCGGTTCCTCTCCTCATCCAGCGGCCCGAACCTCAGAGAGTTCAAAAGGGCTACGGGCCTCGCCCCCATTGCCAGAACGTCCCGGATGATCCCGCCGACACCCGTGGCCGCTCCCTCGTAGGGCTCGACCGCCGAAGGGTGGTTGTGGCTCTCCATCTTGAACGCGAGCGCCCATCCATCACCTACCTCGACGACGCCCGCGTTCTCTCCTGGTCCCTGCAGGACGCATGGTCCATCGCTCGGGAAGCGTCCCAGGAGCGGGCGGGAGTTCTTGTAGCCGCAGTGCTCGCTCCACATCACCGAAAAAAGCGAAAGCTCCAGGAAGTTCGGTGCCCGTCCCAGAAGCTCCAGGATGCGGTCGTACTCGTAGTCCGAGAGTCCTAAAGAAGCGTACGTCTCCTGGATATTCAAATCCTCGCCCCCACCAGTACGGAGCGTAAAATCTTCAGGCCCTTCTCCGAGCCCAGCACAGGATCGGAGACCCGCTCGGGATGCGGCATGATCCCAACCACATTCCGTCCCTCGTTGCAGACCCCCGCGATGTCGTTCGCGGAACCGTTCGGGTTCTTTAGGTATCGGAGAACAACACGTCCCTCATCCTCCAGCTCTTTGAGCGTCGCCTCGTCCGCGAAGTAGTTGCCCTCGTTGTGCGCCACCGGCAGCATAAGCTCCTCCCCGGACTCGCACCCCGAAGTCCAGGGAGTCTCCGTACTCTCCACCCTGACCCGCACCCGGCGGCACACGAAACGCATGTCAATGTTGCGTAACAATGCGCCAGGCAGCAAGTGCGCCTCGGTCAGGACCTGGAAGCCGTTGCAGATGCCGAGTACGGGGCCGCCTGCGCGGGCGAACTCCTCCAGCGGTCCCATGACCTTCGCGAAGCGGGCGATGGCTCCAGGGCGGAGGTAGTCGCCGTAGGAGAATCCGCCGGGTACGATCACGGCGTCCACGGCCTTGAGGTCGGCGTCGGCGTGCCACAGCTCTACCGGATCCGCGCCCATCTGCTCGACGGCGAAGAGGGCGTCGCGGTCGCAGTTGGAGCCGGGGAAGATCGCGACCCCGATCCTCAAGAGATGACCTCCCACTCGTACTCTTCGATGGTCGGATTGGCGAGCAGGCGCCTGCACATCGCGTCCATCTCGTCGATCCTCTCGACTTCCAGCTCGATGAGACGCCCCACGTGGACGTTTCCGACCCCTTCGAAACCGAGAGCGGGCAGCGCGCTTTTGACGGCCTCGCCCTGCGGGTCGAGGATGCCCGATTTGGGTCGGACGAGGACCCGGACTTTCATCAAGCAGTCAGCTTGTCAGCCGTCAGCATTCAGCGGTCAGCCTTTTAGCGGTCAACATTCAGCCATCAGCCTTTCGCTGATCGCTGATACCTGACCGCTCAACCCGTAACCCTCCTGAGCATCTCCGCGTAGGCTTCCTCGACACCTCCCATATCGCGGCGGAAGCGGTCCTTATCCAGCTTCTCGCCGGTCTCCTTGTCCCAGAAGCGGCAGGTGTCCGGGCTGATCTCATCGGCCAGCATGAGCTGTCCCTCGCTGTCGCGCCCGACCTCTATCTTGAAGTCCACGAGGGTTATCCCCCGCTCGTCGAAGAAGGGAGCCAGGATCTCGTTGACCTTCAGCCCCAACTCCTCGCAAAACTCCAGCTCTTCGTCCGAGACGCCCAGCTCCCGGAAGTGGTACCAGTTCAGCAGCGGGTCGCCCAGCTCATCGCTCTTGTAGCACAGCTCAACGATCGGGGCCTTCAGCTTGCGGCCCTCCTCGAAGCCGAGGAGCCTGGAAAGAGAGCCCGCCGCGACGTTGCGCACGACGACCTCGACCGGCAGCATCGTGAGCTTCTTGGTCTTTATGGTCGTATCGTCGGTCTGCTCGACGAAGTGGGTCGGGACGCCGTTCGCTTCGAGATACTTAAACAGCGCCGCACTCATGGTGGCGTTGGTCTTGCCCTTGTCCTTCCACGAGCCGCGCTTCTGGGCGTTGAACGCCGTCGCATCGTCCTTGTAGTGGTGCAGCAGCACGCCTTCCTCGTCTATAGTAAAGACCTTCTTCGCCTTGCCTTCGTAGAGCAGGGTCTCACTCATTCTCAAGCCTCCTTTTCAGTTCCTCTACCCGCTCGAATACGACTCCCAGGTTCCGCAGCGCATAGGATGGGTCGAAAAGCCTTCCGAGATCCAGCCCCAGCCTCTCTCGCACCTCCTCTTTCGCCTCCAGAATCTCCCGGAAACTGCCCTCGCCTCCCCAGGCCCGCATCGCCGCGTCCTGCACGAGTGCGTAGGCGTCGTCGCGGCCCATCCCGCTCTCGACCAGTGCCAGCAGAACGCGCCCCGAGTAGACGATGCCGCCGCCCATGTTCAGGTTCTTGAGCATCCTTTCTTTATCCACCTCCAGGCCACGCAGGATGCGGCCCGTGGTGCGGAGCATGTAGTAGGCGAGGATCGTGGAATCGGGCAGGACGACCCGCTCGGCGGAGGAGTGGGAGATGTCGCGCTCCTGCCAGAGGGCGTTATCCTCGAAGCCTACCTGGGCGTTGGCGCGCAGAAGACGCGCCATCCCGCACAGCCTCTCCGAGAGGATGGGGTTGCGCTTGTGCGGCATCGCCGAAGATCCCTTCTGCCCCCTGCCGAACGGCTCGGCCAGCTCCCTCACCTCGGTGCGCTGGGCCCCACGGATCTCCAGTGCGATCTTCTCCAGCGTCGAGCCCAGGATGGCGAGCGCCGCAAGAACTTCCGCGTGCCTGTCGCGCTGCACGATCTGGGTCGAGGCGGGTTCGCTGCCCAGGCCAAGTTCTTCGCAGGTCAGCGCCTCGACCTTCGGGTCCACGTTGGCGTAGGTCCCGACGGCGCCGGAGATCTTGCCGACGGCGGCGACCTCCCGCGCGTGCGCCAGCCGCTCCAGGTTGCGCTCCATCTCGAAGGCCCACACCGCCAGCTTGTGCCCCAGGGTCGTGGGCTCGGCGTGGACCCCGTGCGTCCTGCCGACCATCACCGTCTCGCGGTGCTCAAGGGACATCTCGCAGAGTAGCCGGGTCAGGCTTCTGGCCTCGTCCTGGATCAGATCCAGAGAGTCCCTGAGTTGCAGCGCCCCGGCAGTATCCAGCACGTCGGAGCTGGTCAGCCCGAAGTGGAAGTGGCGCGCCACATCGCCCGCGCTCTCGGCCACCGCGGAGACGAAGGCTATTACGTCGTGGTTGGTTTCCTCTTCTATCTCGTGGATGCGCTCGACGGTGAAGTCAGCTTTCCGGGCAAGCTCCTCGACCTCTTCGGATGGGATCTCACCCAGGCGCGCCCTCGCGCGGCATACCGCAAGCTCCACCTTAAGCCAGGCGCGATACTTCGCTTCCTCGGTCCAGATACCGCCGATCTCCGGGAGGGTGTAGCGTTCGATCAAGGGTGTTTACTTCTCCAGCTTCTTCGCCAGATCGGGGTCGGAGAGGGCCAGGATTTGCGCGGCGAGCACCGCGGCGTTGGCTGCGCCGTTTATAGCTACCGTCGCCACGGGCACGCCAGAGGGCATCTGGACGGTGGAGAGCAGCGAGTCGAGTCCACCCAGGGTTCCGCCCGCCACTGGAATGCCGATCACGGGCAGGCTGGTGCGGGCGGCGACCGCCCCGGCGAGGTGGGCGGCCATCCCGGCGGCGCAGATCAGGACCTTTATCCCACGATCTCTGGCGTTTGAGGCATATTCGGCGACGCTCTCCGGCGTGCGGTGCGCAGACCTCACCTCCAGCTCGTACTCTATCCCGTACTCTTCGAGGCGGGTGGTGCACTTCTCCAGCACCGGCAAATCCGACTTGCTCCCGACCACAATTCCCACGCTAGGGCTCAAAGATCCTCCAGTTCTATCGCTTCCAGGGCTATGTCTGTGCGGTACTGCATGCCGTCGAAGTGGATCTGCTCGACAGCGGCGTAGGCTCGCGCCCTCGCCTCCAGGATGCTCGACCCCATCCCCACGACGTTCAGGACTCTACCTCCAGCGGTATAAAATTTGCCGTCTCGCTCCTCCGTGCCCGCGTGGTAGACGTAGACGCCAGAAGGAACGTTGTCGAGGCCGGATATCTCATCGCCCGAGGAAGAAGATTCGGGATATCCTTCGGAGGCGAGCACCACGCATACCGCCTTCTCTGCGGACCACTCGATCTCGCGTCCCGCCAGGTCGTTCTCGCCCGCTGCGATCAGGATCTCCAGCAGATCCGACTCCATCCTCGGCAACACCACCTGCGTCTCGGGGTCGCCGAAACGGCAGTTGAACTCGAGCGCCTTCGGTCCGTCCTCGGTCACCATCACCCCCGCGTAGAGCAATCCGGTGTAGGGAGCCCCGATCAGAGCCAACTGGTGCAGCGTCGGGCGGATGATCTCCTCCAGAATCGCCGCGTAGGTGGCGGGTTCCATCCAGAGTATCGGGGAGTAAGAGCCCATCCCGCCGGTGTTCGGTCCTTCGTTGCCGTCGAAGATGGGCTTGTAGTCCTGCGCCGGAAGAAAAGGCAAAATATCCTGCCCGTCGGTGATAACGAACACCGAAGCCTCCCGTCCTTGCAGGTACTCCTCGATAACGACCCTCTCCCCCGCCGCCCCGAAT
>CADDYV010000069.1 GCA_902810695.1 Actinomycetota bacterium
GCCGTTGGTCGTAAAGAACCGGAGCGCCACGTTGCGCGGGGTTCCGTCGAACCAGTTGGCCGCGTCGTCTTCGAGGATTGCTATTTTGTCTCCCTGGCGTGAGATCGTCGCGTTGAACCCGGTGGCCCAGCCGCCGGGATTCGAGGGATCTGATTCGGTCGTGTCGCCGAACCAACCCCGAGAGCTGTTGTCCCCGCCGCCGGTGGCGTAGGTGGCGAATGTATCATTGAGGTTGAAGGGCACACCGACGTAGCTCAGAAGCAGACCGCTGTTGCCCATCCAGGCGGGATCCCCGTAGTCTTCCTGTCCGAGAGTCTGGTTCGGGAAGTTGAGCCCGGTGGAGTTAGATGGCGTCCAGTAGGTAGCGAAGTTGCTACAGATAAACTCGTCGTAGGCGATCTTGGTGCCGTCGGGGGAGACTCGCATGTTGTTGGGCGGGTAAGCTGGACAGTTCCCGTTCGAGTAATCGGAGTGGGTTGGGATCCTGCTCCCGATCAGATGCCCGCTCTGGTCCATCTTGTAGATGTCCATGCCCTGGGTGCCGTCCGGGGCGGTCTTGCCGGGACCGAGGGCGACTATCGTGCCGTTGTCAGCTTCCGAGGGCCACGCGTAGCCCCCACCGTGCGTTACCTGCCGCTGGCCCGTGCCGTCGGAGTTGGAGATCCAGACATCCCCAGTGCCCCCGCTACTCTTGATATATACAAGAGAGTCCGCCCACGCGGGAGATGCGACCGCAAGGAACGCCACACCTACCACCGCCAACAGCAGCAGCCTTAATAACCTGCCGGCCATAAAACTACTTATTCTCCTTTCATATGCAGGTTTCTAATGTTGTGTAATAAGAAGTCAACATAGCTTCTTGTTTCATGTTGCACATCCCTCGAATGGAGCATTTAGGGAGTATTTTTTGTCACCAGCCTGCGATTCTCCTCTCTTCCGATGGAAGCCGGAATTTATTACCTGGGCGAAGCGTAGTTCCGGGCCGTTAGCTGGCCGTTAGTTGTGGTGGCGAGTTCGATAGATATAAAGGTGTATTTTTCAGATGTCCTGGAAAATTTCTGCTGGCGCTGAATTCGGAAGTTAACTCTGGATCTACTCTGTTCTGCCTGAGTACGGCGACTGCTCCACCATCCGGGCGGCGAGCTGGGTGCGGGAACGCAGTCCGAGCTTGCGGAGGATGTTGTGCACGTGGGCGTTGACCGTATGCCTGGAGAGCACCAGTTCCGATGCGATCTGACGGTTGGTGAGTCCTCGGGAAATCAAAAGTGCAATCTCGCGCTCCCGGTTGCTGAGCACGGGCCCCTCAGCGGGTTGGGCTTTTGGCCAGGATCCTTCCTCATCTTCGCAGGAGAGCGCATACTGGACGGCTTTCTGGATAGGCATGGCCCGCCCCTCTTCCAGGAAAACCATCCAGGAGTCAATGTTCACCCCCTGTCGTGATAGCACGGTGAGGCGTTTGTTTCTCTGCTGCTCTACGGGTCCTACGAGCACGCCCAGCTTCTCCTGCGCAGCTCCGGCTGCCCCCAGCAACCTTGCCGACTTCTCGGGTTTGCCTCGCATACCGGCTACCCATCCCAGCGCCCGGATGCTCTCCACGGTGGACTCAGCATCCCCGACCCGCTGGAATTCGCGCAGGGCTTCCAGTAGCAAATCCTCCGCCCGATCCGGCTCGCCGCGTTCCACAGCCAGCCTGCCCAGGTTGAGGAGCCCGAATGCGATGCTCCGGCTGTTCTCGAGGTTCCGGGCCATCTGCAGGCTCTCCTCGAAGTACGCCCGAGCCTGCTCAAGATCCCCTCTGGCCTGCGCTATCTCGCCCAGGTTGCTCAAGGAGATCTCAACCCCCTGCGCGTCACCCAATTGTCGTTTGAGTGCGAGGGACTCTCGGGTGAGCTCCGCCGCCCGGGCAAGATCTCCGGCGGAGAAAGACAGCGAGCCGAGGCTGCTCAGCACCGTAGAGACGTCCTTTTCGCTGCCGAGCTCTCGCCAGAGCATAAGGCTCTCCTCGTACAACTCACGCGCCCGCCCGTAGAGACCGCTCGTCTCGGACAGAACACCGGCGACGTGCAGAGCTCTGGCCCGCATCGGTGTTTGGAAGACGGTGGTCTTGGAGAGCGCCGCTTCGAGCCACCGCCGCCCTTCGAGTATGTGACCGTGGGCGTGCCAGAAGTGTCCGAGCGTCCCGGCCAGGAGCAGGGCTTTCTCCTGGTCCCGCTCCAGCAACCACTCCAGCGCCGCCCGCAGGTCGGGGTGCGCACTCTCCAGCCGCTCTCCCCACGACGCCTGCTCCGGCCCGCGCAATTTGGCATCGGCTGTCTCCACAAGCTCCAGGCACCAGCCGGCGTGTCGTTTGCAGGTAGCGCCGACCTCGCCGCTCTCCTCAAGCCGCTCCCTCGCATACTGCCGGACCGGTTCGAGCATCCTGTAGCTCGACGGTCCCTCCCTCTGCGTCCCGGCCAGCACCAGAGACTTCTCGATCAGGCTTCCCAGAAGGTCCAGAAGTTCTCCCGGCTCGATCCCCTCTCCCGCTCCCACCGCCACCGCCGCCTCCAGCGTCCAGTCCGATGAGAACACCGAGAGCCTCCTGAACAGAATTCTCTCCTGCTCTTCGAGCAGCCCGTAGCTCCAGTCCAGGGTTGCCCTGAGCGTTTTGTGGCGCGGTGGTGCCGTCCTGCTGCCTGGGCCCAGCAATCCCAGGGAGTCATCGAGCCTTCCGGCGACCTGTTCTACTGCCAGCATCGAAGCCCGGGCTGTAGCCAGCTCTATAGCGAGCGGTATGCCCCCGAGCCTGCGGCATATCTCCGCGACGGAGCGGGCGTTCTGCGGGGTGAGGGCAAAAGTGGGCAGCTTCAGACGGACCCGTTCTACGAAGAGCCGGACCGCTTCGTAACGCTCCAGGCTCTCCGTAGTGTCAAGGTCTCCCATTTCCGGGACGGAGAGTGGGGGAACCCGCCAGACGACCTCTCCTATGACATCCAACGCCTCCCGGCTGGTAGCCAGAACCCGCAGGTGCTCACAGGATCTGAGCAGAGCGTCCACGAGTTGTGTGCAGCCTGGGATCAGGTGCTCGCAGTTGTCGAGTATCAGGAGCATATGTTTATCCTGCAGAGCGTCCGCGAGCGTCTCGGTGGGCGTGCAGTCCGGGTGCTCGGGCACCGAGAGTACGCCTGCTACCGTCTGGGAGACCAGTTCGGGGTCGGATATCTCCGCCAGCTCGACGAGCCACACGCCGTCCGGGTACAGCCCGGTGATATCCCCCGCCACCTCCAGCGCGAGCCGCGTCTTGCCGCAGCCTCCGAACCCGGTGATGGTGAGAAGCCGGCTCATCGCCAGAAGACGTTTGACTTCGCGCATCTCCCGCTCCCTACCGACGAAGCTGGTTACAGCATACGGGAGATTGTGCCGCTGCGACGCAGATCGAGCCTGCAAGCGGGGACCGGGAGAAGTACCCGTATGACTTCCGGCTCGTATTTCCTCGTAGAGCTTCCTGATCTCCTCGCCCGGTTCACCTTTGAGACTTTCGCAGAGGCGCTCGTACTCCCGGATCGCCCGATAACGTTCACCGCCCGCAGCATAGAGGCGCATCAGGCCTAAACTCGCCTCCTGCAGGCGCGGCTCCTCCGCTACCGCCCGCCGGAGCATCTCTATGGCCGCCCTCCTATCCCCCGACTCTTCGTAGAGCTCCGCAAGCTCCACGAGCAACGAGAGGTAAGTTTGTCGCAGCTCTTCCCGGCGCCCCTGAGCCCACTCCTCATAGCGGTCTCCGGGCAAAAGCTCGCCAGCATACAACTCTGCGGCGGACCGGTAAGCTGCGGGCTCGCGGGCGCGTCTCGCTGTTGATGCCGCTTCCTCGAACGCCTCGACATCCACCTGGAGCAAGCCTTCCGGGCACAGCGCGAGCTGATCGCCCTCCCAGGCGAGGTAGCGCCGGGCCGTGTGCGGATTTCCGTCCAAGGTTTTGCGTGCGACGTGGAGTGCGTAACGCAGGTTGTTGGCCGCCGACTTGGGGTCCTGGTCGGGCCAGAGCGCCTCCAGAACCCGCTCCCGGTGCAACCGGTGCCCAGGAGCAAGCGCGAGCAGCTTGACTATACCGGCAGCCTTCTTCAGCCGCCAGTCTTCCTCCCGCATAACGCGGTCTCCCACCTGGACCCGGAAGCGCCCGAGCAGCCAGATGCGTACAGGCTCTGACCCGCGTTCACCGCCGATCTTTTTCTTCCTCTCTGCCACGGCTTTCTCTGGTTACGTATTACCCCGAAGTCGTATCAGTCAGCACTTCTTCTGCTCCAGCGCGGATTTTATGGCAGACGCATAGAGCTTTGTGAGATATTGGTCTGTCAATGATCGAGGGGCGATCAAGAATGCTGCTGCGTCGAATCCGGCACAATCCCCGTAGAGCAATCGGTTGCGCTCTCTGGTTGCTAATCGCCGTGTACCTGGCCTACATCGCTATGTCCACCTTTATTGGAATGTGCCACGGAATTCCAATGGTGAATACAACGTGGCAAATGTGCGTGCCGGGCAGCGCAGGGGTCCAGTGAACAGCCAGACCTTACCGCGAATGAGAATCTTCGGCCTCGACTTCACCAGCGCCCCGGGTAGACGCAAGCCGCTCGTCGCCGTTGGATGCTCCTTCGATGGGAGTGTCTTGCGCGTCGAGGACGCAGAGGAGATGGCGAACTTCGCGGGCTTCGAAA
This sequence comes from Actinomycetota bacterium, assembly GCA_902810695.1. GTDB lineage: Bacteria > Actinomycetota > Rubrobacteria > Rubrobacterales > Rubrobacteraceae > CADDYV01. Next base: position 4,692 of record CADDYV010000069.1, read on the forward strand.
AATTTTTGAGGCAGCCCGGTCCGTGGGTGAGCGGGCTGGATTTTCCTTTCGGCCAACCGCGTTCGCTCGTGGCGGCTCTGGGATGGCCGGCAAGCTGGGAAGAGTACGTAGGCGAGGTAAGCCAGATCTCAAAAGAAGAATTCGAGCGCAGGATCAAGGGCGACATGGCCCGAAGACCGGCGGGGAGCAAGTACCGCTACCGGCTCGCGGACCGGCGTTCGGGCTCAATCAGCGCGACGATGCTCTTCCGGGTTCCCGTGGGAAAGATGTTCTACCAGGGGGCACCGCGCCTGCTCACCTCGGGAGTGAGCGTCGTACCCTGCCGTGCGAACGGAGATTCCCGCGTGGCCGTGGAAGCATATCCGGCCCTCGTCGTCCGCCGCCTCCTCGGCAGGAGAAGCTACAAGAGCGACGAGCGAAAGAAGCAAAACGACATCCAGCGCGCAGCCAGAGAGGAGTTGATCGCCGCGCTTAGCTCGGACGCCATGAGAGAGGCATACGGATTCGTGGTCGAGATGGATGGACGCTGGCGGGAGAGGTTTGTCCGGGAACCTTCCGCAGATGCGCTAGACTCAGTGCTCTGCGCAGTTCAGGCGGCGTGGTCGTATGCCAGAAAGGATGAAGCGTGGGGAGTTCCAAAGGAGTGCGATCCGGATGAGGGTTGGATCCTGGACCCCGCGCTTCTCGGTGGATAGGAGATTCTTTGCCTTACGGAAAGAAATTCGAGGAGGCCCTGATCTACGCCGCCCGCGCGCACGCCTCCCAGAAGCGCAAGGGCACCGAGACCCCCTACATCACCCACCTCCTCGCCGTCGCGGCCCTCGTGGGCGAGAACGGCGGTACCGAGGACGAGGTCGTGGCGGCCCTGCTGCACGACGCCATCGAAGACACTCCGGCGACAAAAGAGTCACTGGCCGCCCGCTTCGGCCCGGAAGTCGCGGAGATAGTCGCAGCCTGCTCTGACGCCGACACCTTCCCGAAACCACCCTGGCAGGAGCGAAAAGAGGCGTACATAGAGCACATCCGCCACGCCCCTGAACCGGTCCGGCTCGTCTCTTCTGCCGACAAGTTGCACAACGCCCGAACCATCCTCGCCGACCTGCGCGCGGAAGGGAAGAAGCTGTGGAGCCGGTTCAAAGGCGGCGAGGACGGCACGCTCTGGTACTACCGGGCGCTGGTTCGGGCATTCCGGGAAGCCGGAACGAGTCCCATCGTCGAGGAGCTGGGCCGGGTGGTAGGCGATATCGAACACGTCAACCAGCAGCAACACGCTGAACATGCGCGAGAAAGGTAAAATCGCGTCTTTGAACCTGGAACCACGACTCTCGCAACCGGCCCGACAAGGAGGGAGATGGAAGATCATGGCATGCCGGCTGAACGCAGGATCATGGAGCTACCCGCGCTTATCGGGGAGCTGTCCCCGGAAGACCGGACGCTCGCGGGGCGCATCTTCGATGTCTCCACCACAACGGGACGCCTGGATCCACCGAAGAGCATGCATCCCTGGATCGAGAAGTCCTTCGGCTCGGTCGAAGCGGTCAGGGAGCAGAGGATCGTCAAGGTAACGAACCGTTTCACCTTCGAGGGGACCCTCTTCAACGGGCTCCGCGCCTCCCGCCCGTTGGATACCGGCCTAGATCTCGACCTCGAACGCGAGATAGAGAAGACCGCCGGAGACCCGTTCTGCCACCCCGAGGAAGGCACGCCCGCCGACGTTTTCGGACGTATCCGAGGCAGGCACTCGACGACCGCCTCGAACATAGCCAAGTACGACGGGTTTCACGGCCTGATCGTCTTCGACGACCACAACCCCTTGCATTTTACCCCGGAGAAGGTCGCCGACTACATCTCCGTAGGACTCGAATGGGGGCGCAAAGCCCTAAAGACCGATCCTGAAGCCCGCTACTTCTTCCTGATGTGGAACTGCCTCTGGCGGGCGGGCGGGTCCATCATCCACGGCCACGCCCAGGTAACCGCCACCAGGGGTATGCACTACCCGAAGGTCGAGAGCCTGCGGCGCACCGCCGCGCTATACGCCTCAGAGTATGGCTCGGACTACTTCGAGGACCTCTTCCGGGTGCACGAGGCGCTGGGGCTTGCGATCCCCGCCCCACCCGGCATCCGGGCCTTCGCGAGCCTCTCGCCGATCAAGGAGAAAGAAGTATTGCTCGTGGGACCGAGCCTGGAAGACGATTCCTTACGCCGGGCGGTCGCCGGGGTGCTCCAGGGCTTCACGCAAAAGCTCGGCGTCAGCACGTTCAACGCGGCCTTCTACCTGCCCCCGCTCGCGGAAACGGAGGAGGACTGGTCGTCGTTTCCGGTCGTCGTGCGGCTCGTAGACCGCGGCGACCCCTCGAACCGCACCTCGGATATCGGAGCGATGGAGCTCTACGCCGCCTCGGTGGTCGCCTCGGACCCTTTCAAGGTCGCCAGAATTCTGCGGGATGAATCTTCCTAGCAGTCTCTACGAGACGGCGCTCTGGATGGCCTCGGCGAGCGTCGGGTGGATGTGGACGGCGTCCCGGATGGTCGAGTAGGGAGCGCCGGCGTTCATCAGATCTATATAGGCGTGGACCAACTCCGCGCCTTCGGCGGCGAGTACGGCTGCGCCCAGGATGCGTCCGTCATCCCGGTTCGCGACCACCTTGATAAACCCCTCCGTCTCCCCTATCTCCGTCGCCTTGCCGTTACCCTTCATCTCGTAGCGCATGACCTCGACGTCGTAGCCGGCCTCGCGGGCCTCGCGCTCGGTCATCCCTACTCGTCCCAGCTCCGGGTCGGTGAAGATGGCGTAGGGCACCACCCGCCGGGTCGTGTGCGATCCATCGCCCGCGATCTGGGAGAACAGAACCCGGTAGTCGTCGTAGGAGGTGTGGGTAAACTGCGGTCCGCCCCGGATGTCCCCGGCGACCCAGATCCCCTCCACCGCCGTCGCCAGCCGCTCGTCGGCCTCGACGATGCCCCGGGAAGTGTTCAGCCCCACGCTCTCCAGCCCCAGATCGTCGGTGTTCGGCCTGCGCCCGGTCGCCACGAAGAGGTGCGAGGCGCGAAGTTCCTCCGGGCCTTCCCCGCTCAGCCCCAGCACCACACCGTTTCCGTCCCGCTCGACCTTCTCGGCGCGAGTGTTCAGCAAGAACTCGACGCCTTCGTCTTCGAGCAAACTCCGCAGAGCTTCCGAGACTTCCTCGTCCTCGCGGGCCACCACCCGGCCAGAGGAGCCAGCGATGACCGTAACGCGGCTTCCCATCCGGCGGTAGAACTGGCCCATCTCGAGCCCGATGTAGCCGCCGCCGATGATCGCCAGGTGTTCGGGAAGCTCCTCGTGCTCCAGCCAGTTGCCCGCGTCTATGAAGTCTACGGAGTCCAGGCCCTCTACGGGTGGGATCGCAGTCCGGGTTCCGGTGTTTAATACGACCTGCCTGACGAGCACGCTTTCATCCCCGACCCGCACGCGGAAGCCTCTGTTCTCCCTACCTTCGAGGCGGGAGTGGCCCCGGATCAGGGCCGGATTATCCGTGCTCTCGAAGCCCGCCTCGATATTGGAGCGGCTCTGGCCGGAGATCTTTCGCGCCCGCTCCAGCACCGCCTGAAAGTCCACCTCGACCTCCGGGATCTTCAGGCCGTACTCGGCGGCGCGCCGGGCCTGGTAGGCGACGCGGGCCGAGGCTATGGCGGCTTTGGTCGGGGTGCACCCGAAGTTCACGCACGAGCCGCCGAGGTTCTTTCGCTCGGTGAGGGCCACCCGCATCTCCTCTGCCGCGAGAGCGTAGGCGAGCGGGATGCCGGCCTGCCCCCCGCCGATGATCAAAAGGTCGTAGGTGCTGGCGTTCTCCAAGATCCAATCTCCTTCCTTTGACAAAGGAGATTATCGGGGTGCAGGCGGCTCCGCGCCACCCGAACGACGAACCAGAGAGTGCTAGCGAGCTACCGTCTCGTCGTCGCGGACTATCTCGACGGCCTCTGGATCGGTATGGAACACGCGCACCTGTACGGTAGAGGCGGCGAGCAGGATGCCGAGGATGCCGCCGCGGAGGTCCTGGGGCCTCGCAGGCTCGACCCATCCGACCTCGGCGTTGGTGAGATCCGAGTCGGTGGTAACGAAACGCTGCAGCAGCAGGCTCAGGGGAACCCGCAGCGCGAAAGAGAGCAGAATACCGAGCAGGATCAGGGCGTAGAGAGCGTTCCCGCCCAGGTAGAGGCCGACTCCCAGAGCCGCCAGGAAGAAGACCGCAGCCAGCAGGTTCGCCGCTACGATGGTCGTGCCGCAGTTGCGGTGGACGGCGAGCTTGCTCTCGCCGGATCTCAGCCGCTTCAGCGCCTCGCGGGCGGCGCTATCCACCTCTTCGAGCGAACGCACTCCCTGCACGAAGAAGCCCTCATCGGTCGAGAAGCCATTGAACTTGCGGCCGGGCTCGCGCTCCATCATCACCGCGATCGTGGCATGTTCCAGGGCGTGGTTGCGCCGCAGAATCTTGTTCCCGAACATCGCCGCAAGCTGTCTGGGGTAGACGAACAAACTCCCCACCGCCTGCAGCGAGAAGAGGATCGGCAGCAAAAATAAGAAGGATACCGCCACGAACGCCATGATAAACACGAATATCAGAGCCACTTCATCACCTTTGCGCTAGGCATCTTTTCTTGTACTTTAGGAGTATACCGCCCCATTCCGGCCTCCGGAGATAAATTTCTCACCGCTTCCACCGAAACGGCAGCTCTATCTCACCAGGCTGCTCCAGCTCGCTCAGCAGCGCGAGGGCGGCGAGTGCGACCTCCCGGTGCCGCGCGCGGTCGTGCGGCTCTCCCATGGGGAAGTTGTACGGAAACGGCACGAAGGCGACCCGCGGCGCCTCCACGCCGTGCTCCATCGCAAGCGTTACCGTCGGTATCTCCCGCTTCTCTATGGCCCTGCATACCAGCCCCACGGACCGGTGGCACAGCGGTCACGACGGCGTGAGCAGAACGGCATCCACCCTATCAGACGCTAGCTTCTCTGCCACCTCCGGCGCGGTTTTCTCCACGAGCGGGGTAGGGTCGTGGATCGCACCCACGAAGCTGAAGTGCCGGTGGTTCAGCTCCCCGATAATGCCTTCGTTCTCAAGCTCCCGCATGGTTTGCAGGGGAAAGACGCAGTCGAGGTCTTCTTCATCCTGTCCGAGACGCGGGTAGTAAGCGTGGGTCCAGGTCAGCTCTTCGGCGTCCGTTGGGATCTCACGGTACGAGCAGTCGCCCGCGAAGTTATCTATGTCGAAGCGCGGTTGCTCCGGCAGGTGCACCCCTCCCGTGGTCACGAGCGCCAGCCGGCACTCCGAAAGCGGTTTTCTCAGAGGAGAAAACGGAAGCCTCATGCGTTGAACCGGATGAGCAAGACGTCTCCGTCTTTTACCACGTAGTCGCGTCCTTCGAGGTGCACCTTCGCCCCCTCGCGAGCTTTTGCCCAGCCTCCGGCGTCCACGATGTCCTTCCAGTTTCCCACCTCGGCGGCGATAAAACCATGCTCCATGTCGGTGTGGACCTTGCCTGCGGCAGTCCGGGCTGTCGAGCCGTTGCGCAGGGTTCGAGCTTGGCACTCCTTCTCGTTAGCGGTGAAGAAGGTTATGAGGTCCAGCAGGCGGTAGGAAGCCCGGATGAACTGCTCGAAGCCGGTTGACTCTACGCCGAGCATCTCCAGGTACTCCTTAGCCTCGGCCTCCGGCAACTCGGATATCTCCGTCTCCAGCTTCGCCGAGAGCCTCACCGCTTCCGCACCCTCACGCTCCGCTAGCTTCTCGACTTCCGCGCTGTAGCTATCCCCTTCGGCGAGCGAGGACTCGTCCACGTTCGCCACGTACAGCGTCGACTTGGCCGTGATGAGGGTCGCGACGGTCTCCTCTACGGGTTCACGATCGCCGAAGGTGCGCGCAGGGTTTCCGTTCGAGAGGTGGTCGCGCAGCCTCTCCAGCACCTTCGCTTCCTCGACGAGCTTTTTCTCCCCGCTCTTGGCGGCGCGGCCCGTCCGCTCCAGGCGACGCTCGACGGTCGCCAGGTCCGCCAAAAGAAGCTCGGTGTTTACCGTCTCGATGTCTCCGGCAGGGTCTACGCCCTCGTGCACGTGGGCCACGTTTTCGTCGGTGAAGCACCTGACCACGTGCGCGATCGCCTCGCATTCCCTTATGTGCCCCAGAAACTGGTTGCCCAGCCCCTCGCCCTCGCTCGCCCCCTTCACGAGCCCGGCGATGTCCACGAAGTCCACCGTCACCGGAACGGCACGCCTGCTGCCCACTGCACTCGCCAGCGCGCCCAGGCGCTCATCCGGCACGACGGCGACGCCCAGGTTGGGCTCGATGGTGGTGAACGGGTAGTTCTGAGCCTCGGCGTACACCCTCGTCAGGCTGTTGAACACCGTGGACTTTCCCACGTTGGGCATCCCGACAATTCCGACCTTCATGCGTGCTATTGTATCGGAAGAGAAGGCGCAGTCTCTCTGCGAAACGCGAAGGGTGCGGTAGAATCGCTGTTTGCGAGAAACCGCTAGAGAAGACATAAGAGGTGGCTTTCTTTGGACAGGCAGCTTCAGATACAGATCCTGACGGACTACTACCAGAGGCCGCGCCACCGCGGCTCGCTCGAAGACGCCGACGTCACGATGCCCGGCGGCAATCCCGGCTGCGGGGACGTGGTTACGATCTACCTCAAGGGCGAAGGCGACCATGAGCACATCGAGGACGTTACCTTCGAGGGCGAGGGCTGCACCATCAGCATGGCCGCCGCAAGCATGCTCCTCGAAGAGGTGCACGAGGGCAACCTCACCATGAACGAAGTTCTCGAGATGGACTACAGCGAGATGATCGAGAAGCTCGGACGCCAGATCGTGGCCTCCCGCCCCAGGTGCGCCACGCTCGGCCTCGGCACCCTCAAGGCCGCCATCCGCCGTTACCAGCAGGATCGCCTTCTGGACGAAGCGGGTGCGAGCCGCCCCGACGAGGGCGGTCTCGTATTCGGCGAGGGCGCGGCGGAAGCCGCCCGCAAGCAATAGCCGCCCCCTTCAATCAACCCGCGTAACGCTCTATACTTGTACTTCGGCATCTCTGAGACGAGGGGGGAGGATGAGAGATGAGAACCCTCATAGCAGCAGCGATGGTCGTCTTCGCGCTTATTCTGGCCGCAGGATGTAACCAGGCAGGACA
>CADDYV010000070.1 GCA_902810695.1 Actinomycetota bacterium
AGAGTAAGGAAAGTAGTGTAGCTATGGAGTTGAGGGCTAAGGTAACCAGCAAGGGGCAGCTCACGATACCGAAGGAGGTGCGCCGGGCGCTCGGTGTGCGCGAGGGTGACTACCTGATCTTCGACCTCGAAGATGGGGAGGTCCGGGTGCGGGTCGAGAGGGAGCCGGTGAGCTTCGCGGACTACGCGGGGGCGTGGCGCGAGGGGAAGGGGATGAGCATCGAGGAGGTCAACGCCTACGTCCGAGACCTGCGCGGGCACGACGACTAAGGCGGTGAGGATCGCCGTAGACACCAACATCTTCTCCGCCCTTCTCTCTGGTGACGAGGAGGCCGTTCTAACCATGCAGACCGCACTGGAGGCTGCGGCCAGGAGGGGCAGGATCTCGGTCTCTCCCGCCGTCTACGCGGAGCTGGCGGCGGGGAGAAGCGCCGGGGCCGTGGACGAGTTCTTCGCCGCGAAAGGCATCGAGGTGGACTGGGAGCCCGGAGAGGAAGTGTGGCGCGTGGCCGGCGCGCGCTTCGGGAAGTACGCCAGGGACCGCAGGCGGCAGAAAGGGGATGCCGGTCCCAGGCGCATCCTGGCGGACTTCCTCATCGGGGCGCACGCTCTCCACATGGCGGGAGCCCTGCTCACCTCCGACACCAGAATCTTCGCCAGCTACTTCCCGGAACTCCGCATCATATCTCCGCAGGAGCACGGAACCTGAGAACAGGAAAGGAATCAGCATGGAAGCGATCAGCAATTGCTCCAGCCCGCACCGAACCCCCATACCTGATGGCTGAAAGCCAAAACCTGAAAGCTGACACCTGATACCTGACGGCTATAATGCGCAACTTCCGAGAGCTAAAAGTCTGGCACAAGAGCCACCGGCTCACGCTGGCCGTCTACCGGGCTACCGGGCGGTTCCCTCGTGAAGAGCTGTACTACGGCCTGACGACCCAGATCCGTCGCTCCTGCTCCTCGATCCCGGCCAACATCGCCGAGGGCTGCGGCAGGAGCGGCGACATGGAGCTCGCGCGTTTCCTCCAGATAGCCGCGGGCTCCGCCAGCGAACTGGAATACCACTTCCTGCTCGCCCGCGACCTCGACTACATTGACCCCGCAACCTACAAGCACCTGACAGACGAAACCACGGAGATCAAACGAATGCTAAGCACATTCATAAAAAAGTTGAAAGCGAATAACAATCAGCGGATTAGCCATCAGCGATCAGCAGTCAGCGATCAGCCAACACCCGAAACCTGAAAGCTGACGGCTGATACCTGACAGCTAAAACCGACCGAAGGGAGATATTACATGGCACTCAGCAACAGAGACAGAATCGGACGGGGCCTCGAAACCCTGCGGGCCGGGCTCGCGCCTTTCGTCGAGCGCGAGCTAAAGGCCCGGCTGCGGGGTGACTGGAGAGCAGAGGTCGAGCGCGCAAGCCGCTACGAGGTGCGCCGCGACGCGGGCGGGAACATTATCTGGGACACCTCGGCTCTGTTCGGGGCGATGCTCGGAAACTGGGATGAGGTCTTTCGCTACACATTGGGTCCGCCGCAGCGTTCGCTGGTGCACGAGCTTCGGGGCGTCCGCAACAACTGGGCGCACGAGCACTCCTTCTCCACCGACGAGACCTACCGGGCGCTGGACTCCATGAAGCTGCTCTTGCAGGCCATCTCCGCCGCGGATCAGACCCGCGAGCTGGAGCGCCAGACCGTGGAAGTCCTTCGCACCAAGTTCGCCGAGCAGACGCGCACCCAGAGCCGCCGCGTGGAAGCGGTGGAGGGCAAGCCCCTCTCCGGGCTTCCTCCCTGGCGCGAGGTCATAACCCCCCACGAGGACGTGTACTCCGGGCGCTACGAGCAGGCCGAGTTCGCGGCGGATCTCGCGCAGGTCTACCGGGGAGAGGGAGCGGACGAGTACCGCGACCCCAAAGAGTTCTTCCGCCGCACCTACCTCACCGACGGCCTGACGCGCCTCTTGACCGGAGCCCTCAAGCGGCTCTACGGGAGCGGGGGAGATCCGGTGGTCGAGCTTCAGACCAACTTCGGAGGCGGCAAGACTCACTCCATGCTCGCCCTCTACCACCTCTTCTCCGGCACGCGCGTCTCCGACCTCGCCGGAGTGGAGCCCCTGCTGCGCGGCGCGGGCGTCTCGTTCGCCGTGAAGGCCAACCGGGCCGTTTTGGTGGGGACCGCCCTCTCGCCGGGGCAGACCGCCACCAGGCCCGACGGGACCGTGGTGAGGACGCTGTGGGGCGAGATGGCCTGGCAGCTCGGCGGGCGCGAAGGGTACGCGATGGTCGAGGAAGCCGACCGCACCGGCACCTCTCCCGGCTCCAACGTACTCACGGATCTCTTCCGTGAGTTTTCGCCGTGCCTGATCCTGATTGATGAGTGGGTCGCCTACCTGCGGAACCTCTACGGGGTGGACGGGCTGCCCGCCGGTTCCTTCGACGCCAACCTCACCTTTGCCCAGGCGCTTACTGAAGCCGCGAAGGCTGCGCCGGAGACGCTGGTGGTGGCGGCCCTTCCGGCCTCGGAGATCGAGATCGGGGGAGAGGGGGGACAGGAGGCGCTCGCCCGCCTCAAGAACACCTTTTCGCGGGTGGAGTCCACCTGGCGACCGGCGAGCGCGGAGGAAGGGTTCGAGATCGTGCGCCGCAGGCTCTTCCAGGAGGACACCGAGAACCATCCGGCCCGAGATCTCGTCATAAAGCGGTTCTCCGAGATGTACCGCACGCAGAGCGGGACTTTCCCCTCCGGCTGCGGCGAGGCGGACTACCGCAGGCGTATGGAGGCGGCCTATCCCATCCACCCGGAGCTCTTCGACAGGCTCTACTCGGACTGGTCGAGCCTGGAGCGATTTCAACGCACCCGCGGCGTGCTGCGTCTGCTCGCGACCGTCATCCACGCTCTGTGGGAGAGCGAGGACCGGAACCTCCTGATCATGCCCTCCACCATCCCCATGGAGAACTCCGCGGTGCAGGACGAGCTGACCCGCTACATGGAGGACTACTGGTCGGCGGTGATCAGCAAAGACGTGGACGGGCCGAACTCCGTGCCCCTGCGCCTGGACCGGGAGAACGTGAACCTGGGCCGCTACTCGGCGACCCGCCGCGTGGCCCGGACCATCTACATGGGGAGCGCGCCCACCTCCGGCGCGGCCAACCCCGGTATCGAGGAGAAGAACATCCTGCTCGGGTGCGTCCAGCCCGGTGAGGCCCCCGCGACCTTCGGCGACGCCCTGAGACGCCTGACCGACGCGGCAACGTTCCTCCACGTGGACGGCAGGCGCTACCGCTACTCGACCCAGGCGAGCATCGCCCGTCTCGCCCAGGACAGGGCGGAGGGTTACGACGAGGATGATGTGCGCACCGAGATCGTGCGTCGGCTTCGTGCCGACCGCAACCGGGGCGAGTTCTCCGCCGTGCACATCGCTCCCGAGGGCAGCTCCGAGGTGCCAGACGAAAGAGAGGCGCGGCTGGTCGTGCTCGGCCCCGAGTATCCGCACACCGGCAGGGACAAGAGCAGCCCGGCCATGCAGATAGCGCGGGAGATGCTTAGCGTCAGGGGATCTGGACCCCGCATCTACCGCAACACCCTCCTCTTCCTCGCCCCCGACTCCCGCAGGCTCAAAGATCTCGGCGGGCGGGTGCGGCAGTTTCTCGCATGGTCCTCCATCGAAGCCGACGCCGACAACCTCGACCTCGCGCCAACGGCGGTGCGTCAGGCGAAGACCAGACGCACGGAGGCCGACAGCGGCGTTGCCGCCCAGATAGAGGACACCTGGGTGTGGTGCCTGGCCCCCGAGCAGCCCGACCCGCTCTCCAAAGAAGTGGAGTGGATGGAGGTGCGCGCAACCGGGCAGGGCGGCGCGGCGGTGCGGGCGAGCAGGAAGCTCCTCTCCGAGGAGGCGCTACTTACGGTGCTCGGTGCGGCGCGCCTGAAGATGGAGCTGGATCGCCACCTGTGGCGCGAGGCGGATCACATAGGCATTCGCCAGCTCTGGGAGTACCTCTGTTCCTACCTCTACCTGCCACGCCTCAAAGACCAGGATGTGCTTCTCCAGGCGATCCGGGAAGGCATCTCCACCATCGCCTCATCGGACCTCTTCGCCTACGCCGGAGGCTACGACGAGGAGTCGGGACGTTACTTGGGTCTCAGGACCGGAGGAGGCGGGTCTGTGGTCCTCGACTCCAGCAGCCTCATCGTCAAACCAGAGGCCGCACGGGCTCAGGTCGAGCTCGAAGAGCAGGAATCAAGACAGAGAGAACGCGAGCGCGAGGAGCAGCGTATCGGGCAAAACGGTGAAGGTCAGCCCTACTCCGGTATCAGCTACACTCCCGGCGGCCATGGAGACTCCCGCGCCGCATCTCCGCTCGGCCCTGTTCTGCCCCGCAGGTTCCACGCTTCGATAACTCTAAATCCGGACCGGGTTGGCCGCGACGCTGGAAAGATAGCGGATGAGGTTCTCTCCCACCTCTCCACGCTCCCCGGCGCGAGGGTCAGGGTTTCGGTGGAGATAGAGGCCGAGATCCCGGAGGGAGCGCCGGAGCACGTGCAGCGCACCGTCTCCGAGAACGCCAATACCCTGAAGTTCGACTCCCACGGCTTCGAGCGGGAGTAGAGAGAAAAGAGATGGCGGTGGATCCAGAGGGGTGATTATCTGAGACTCTTGGGCAAGCCGACCGATCACCGGTACCATCTTGAATCCATGTCCCGAAAACCCGCACAAAAGCACCGTATCGGGCGATCCAGCGACCTTCTCTACCACCGAGTGACCATCCGGGGTGCAGGTTTGGGGGATGAATGCCTGCGGGTCCGGTGCGGCAAACCAGGTCATAACCAGCCGCTGGACTGACCCGTTGCCTGGGGAAAGGCCTGCGAATGTGGACGGTTAGTAATTCCATGCTGAAAAGCGGCATAAACAGGCAAAATTCTTTACTTGCATTGTGTAGGATGATAGAGAGTATCTTTGGTACAGGCGGAGCGGGAAGGAGCCCCATCCTGTTCTCCACGAGAACATACAGCTCCGGACACGAGTTCTCAACCAGAGGCCCGAATACGGAAGCTGAGGTCTGAGGACCCAGGTAGCATCGGCCACCGGTGACCTAGAGAGGATTGCGTCCCTTGAATGAGCAGATTGTGTCGGCCATCCGGAGACGGCTCCAGGATCGCGATCTGGACGCCTACATCGCCTACACGCCCTCGAATGTCTTTTACGCCACGGGTTTTCAGAGTTACTTCCTGATGCAGTGGTGGCGCATGCAGGGTACGGTTCTGGCCGTCGTTCCCGCCGACGAATCTCTCGAAGTTGGCATGATGGTCGGCGACTTCGAGGCCGGTCCGGCACGCCGGGTATCGGGTATCCAGGACGTGCGGGCTTTCCGGCTGTGGCCGGAGATTCGCGACGCGGAAGAACTGCAAGAACCGTTGGGAAGCGGGGAGAAAGAGATGACCCGTCCGGCGCAGTTCGACGAGAGTGAGCAGGACGAAATCCTACGGGGGCTCATGGGAGACCGGGGTTTGCTCGGCGGGCGGATCGGCACCGACCTGCGCTATATGCTCTTGGATTCCTTCCGTCGCTTCTCGGAGCTGTCTTCGGAGATCGAGTGGGACGACTTCACCAGCGACATGTACGAGCTCAGGAGCATAAAGCTCCCGTTCGAGGTCGAGCGGTTGCGGCTGGCGACGGAGCTTTCGGAGGCGGGGATGCGCTTCGCCGTCGAGGAGTTGAAGCCTGGCATGAGTGCGACCGACGTGCGCCACCGTTACCTGGCGGGCGTCGTCCAGGCGGCGATGGACGATGAGCGCTACGCGGGCTACTCGGAGGGTTGGATCCTTCCCGCCGTCGGCGCCGGGATTGGGATAGGGGTAGACGCCGAGCGCGACACTGGCCTGGGGGAGGGCGATCTGATCAAATTCGACTGTGGCGCAACCGTGGGAGGCTATCGCGGGGATGGTGGCCGCACGTTTGTGTACGGGAAGCCCAGGCCCGCAGCCGAACGTCTCTTCGGCGTACTCCAGGAAGCACACGATAAGGCGTGCGACGCCGTACGCCCCGGCGTCGAAATAGGCGAGGTCTTTCGCGTCGCCCAGGATCACATAACCACAAATGGCTATCCCCGCTTCCGGCGCGGCCACTACGGACACTCCTTAGGCATCGATACTTTCCACGAGGAGCCGCCCTACGTATCCGAGGGGGAGAGGACCCCGATCCAGCCGGGAATGGTACTCGCCATAGAGACGCCCGCCTACACCACCGATGCGGGTGCGATCATGATCGAAGACCTCATCCACGTCCTCCCGGACGGCGTCGAGCGCCTGCACAGGATGCCACACCGGCTGGGGGTCATCGCTTGAGCGAAGGTTACCGCGCCGGCATCGATATCGGGGGGACGTTCACGGACCTTGTTCTCCTGGAGGAAGCGACGGGAAGGCAGGTCATCGGCAAGATCCTGACCACCCCGGAAGATCCCTCGGAGGCCGTGGAGAAGGGGCTCATCGAGTTGCTGGAGGGAGAAGGTGTTACGGCATCCCGTCTGAAAACGATCATCCACGGCACCACGCTGGTTACAAACGCACTCATCGAACGCAAGGGCGCCAGAACGGCCCTCCTGACGACGGAGGGCTTCCGCGACGCGGTCGCCATCGGCACCGAGCATCGCTACGACATGTACGACATCTTCATAGAGAAGCCCGAGCCTCTGGTACCCCGCAGCCTGCGCTATGGGGTACGCGAGCGGGTCTTCGACGATGGTTCGGTCGCGCTGGAGCTCGACGAGGAACAGGTGCGCCAGATTATCGCGGAGCTGCGCGAGCGGGGGGTTCAGGCGGTTGCGGTGAGCTTCCTGCACAGCTTCCGCAACCCTACCCACGAGCAGAGGGTCGCGGAGATACTCGCAGAGGAGGCGCCGGATATCACTGTCTCGCTCTCCTCGGAGGTGGCACCGGAGATCCGGGAGTACGAGCGCACCTCAACGACGCTGGCCAACGTCTACGTGCGACCGCTGGTGGAACGTTACCTGCTGGTGTTGAAGGAGCGGCTCGGGCGGCTCGGGTTCGGCGGCTCGCTTTACATCATGCTGTCGGATGGCGGGACGGCCAGCGTCGAGACGGCCTGCGAGTTTCCGATACGCCTGCTCGAGTCCGGCCCGGCGGCGGGTGCCCTGGCTACCGCCTTCTACGGCCGAAAGTCGGGCTTCAGGGAAGCCCTCTCATTCGACATGGGCGGGACGACTGCCAAGGCCTGTTTGATCGAGGGCGGCGAGCCACTAACGAGCAGCGAATTCGAGGTCGCCCGCATCTACCGCTTCAAGAAGGGCTCGGGGTTGCCGATCAAGACCCCGGTTATAGAGATGATCGAGATCGGCGCCGGCGGCGGCAGCATCGCGCGGATCGGACCCCTGGGCCTCCTGAAGGTCGGCCCCGAGAGCGCCGGAGCAGAGCCGGGACCGGCGTGTTACGGTCGGGGTGGAAGCGAACCAACGGTGACCGATGCGGATCTCGCCCTCGGCTACCTGGACCCGAACTTCTTTCTCGGCGGGAGGATGCGGCTCGACCGTGAGGCGGCGCTGAGAGCCATCGAGGAGAAGGTAGCCAGACCTCTAGACCTCGACCCGGCGGAGGCTGCATGGGGTATCCACCAGGTCGTCAACGAGAACATGGCCAATGCCGCGCGGGTCCACGCTATCGAGCGCGGCAAAGACCCTCGGGCGTATCCCCTGTTCACCTTCGGCGGCGCCGGACCCGTCCACGCCTACGGGGTAGCCCGCGCTCTGGGAGCCCCCGGCTTTATTGCGCCACTCGGTGCTGGCGCGACCTCGGCTTTCGGTTTCCTGTGCGCCCCCCTCTCCTTCGAATTTGTACGCAGCCTCTACGGCCAACTGGGCGAACTCGACTGGGAGCAGGTTAACGGGGTGCTCGAAGAATTGGAGGGGGAGGGACGAAATCTCCTGCACGCATCCGGCGTCGCCGAGCCGGACATCCGGGTACGCCGCCTCTGCGACATGCGCTACACCGGTCAGGGCCACGAGGTGACGGTGGAGGTGCCGGATGGCCGTCTGTCTTCCCGCGACACCGGACGGCTGAGGGAGCTCTACCGTAAGGAATACCGACGGCTGTATCAAAGAGAGGGACCAGACGTACCCCTCGAAGCGATGACCTGGCGTCTTGAGGTCACCGCTCCGCGACCGGATATCCAACTCGGAGGAAAGGGGGATAGTTCGTCGCTAGCCCAAGCGCAAAAGGGAACCCGCAAGATCTACATTCCCGAGCGCGGGGGCTTTCGGGAGGTTCCGGTCTATGACCGTTATCGGCTCGTTCCCGGCATGGTTATCGAGGGCCCGGCTGTTGTCGAGGAGAGGGAGTCTACCGTCGTGATCGGTGAGAGCGGGCGGGCCGATATCGACGCGGCGCGAAACCTGATCGCGAGGTGGTCATGAGCGAAATGCGGCGGCTAGATCCAATCCTGCTCGAAGTGCTCTGGAACCGCCTGATATCGGTCGTCGAGGAGCAGGCGCGGGCTCTGATGCGCACCTCGTTCACCAGCGTGGTGCGCGAGGCGGGCGACCTCTCCGCCGGGGTCTTCGACCGGCGCGGGCGCATGGTCGCACAGGCCGTTACGGGAACGCCGGGACACGTCAACGCGATGGCGACGAGCGTACACCACTTCCTGCGGGAGATTCCGGCTGAAAACCTGCAAGAAGGCGACGCGCTGGTTACCAACAACCCGTGGCAGGCGTCGGGCCATCTCAACGACTTCACCGTTATCACGCCGATCTTCCGCGACGGTGCGCTTATCGCGTACTTCGGCAACTGCTGCCACGCGCTCGACGTGGGGGGGAGGGGCCTGGGTGCGGACGCGCGCCAGGTCTATGAAGAAGGACTCTTCGTACCGGTGACTCACCTGTTCCGCTGCGGCGAGCCCAACGAGGAGCTTTTCCGGCTCATCCGGGCCAATGTGCGCGCGCCGTTCGAGGTCATCGGCGATCTCTATGCCCAGGCGGGAAGCAACGATCTCGGCGGAGCGCGGCTGCTTGAGATGGTTGAGGAGTTCAATCTCGGCGACATAGAGGCACTATCGGAGGAAGTCTGCTCCCGCTCCGAGAGCGCGATGCGGGAGGCGATCCAGGCTCTGCCCGACGGCGTGTACGAGAACGAGGCCTACACAGACGGCTTTGACCAGCCGATCAAGCTGGTAGTCTCCATCCACGTCGAGGGCGACGAGATGCACGTGGATTACTCCGGGTCATCGCCGCAGAGCGAGCGCGGCATCAACGTCGTCCTGAACTACACCGCAGCGTACACCACATTCGGGGTGAAGTGCGCGATCAGCCCCGAGGTCCCGAACAACGCCGGTAGCTTCCGCCCCCTGCACGTATCGGCCCCCGAGGGTTGCATCCTGAACGCCCGGCATCCGGCGCCGGTCGGCGCCCGGCACATCATCGGCCACTTTCTGCCCGGCGTCATCCACGGAGCACTCGCGCGGGCCGCTCCGGAGAAGGTTCTTGCCGAAGGGTCAGATAGCCTCTGGAACACCCAGATCACAGGCTACAAGAAGGATGGCGAGCCCTTCACCTACGTGTTCTTCTCTGGCGGCGGTATGGGGGCACGTCCCACGGAGGATGGGCTCTCGGCCACTGCGTTCCCCAGCGGCATCCGTGGAGTGCCCGCGGAGGTCATAGAGAACATCTCCCCCGTCATCATGCACAGACGCGAACTGCGCCCCGACTCCGAAGGTCCCGGACGCTACCGGGGCGGTTTCGGCCAGGAGATGGAGATCGGGGTGCGTGGCGATTCCGGGTGGAACCTCTCTGCCATGTACGACCGCACCAGGTTCCCCGCGCGGGGGATGCGCGGCGGGCTTCCGGGCGCGGTGGGCTCCGTTCGCACGGCCAGTGGTGAGCCCCTGCACCCCAAGCGGCAGCAGCGTATCGCGGGTGGCGAGCGAGTGGTGCTTAGCCTCCCGGGCGGTGGGGGTTACGGGAGCCCTCTCGAACGCGATCCCGAGCTGGTAGCCCGTGATGTGGACGACGGCCTCGTTTCGGTAGAGCGCGCCCGCGAGGTCTACGGCGTCGTTTTGAAAGAGGGCGGACATCCCGGAACCTTCATCGTCGATGTCGAGGCATCCACCCATCTTCGCGAAGATATGAAGCCAGCTAGTGGTGCGTAAACGGCATGTTCGGCGTCGTTGTCCGGTCAGGCCTACTCTCCAGTTCTCGCTTTCGCGCGCGATATAACGTAGAATTCGCGCAGGGCAAGGAGGAAGCCTGGGTGAATTACAAGCCCTCCTGGTAGCTGGCAAACTGCTCGACCAAGAGCTCTTTTCGCGCTACCACAGGTTCAGTTTCAGACTTCCAAGAATAAGACGGTCCACCACAATAAAGACAGGGGGTAAACGACCATGGAGTTGCAGGGGCGGGCGGTGCCACATACGGACCGGACGATGCTGCGCAGAGCGATCGTCGCTGCGTCAGCAGGCAATTGCATTGAATGGTTCGATTTCGCGGTTTATGGTTACCTTGCCACGACGCTCGGCACCATCTTCTTCCCCTCAAAAGACCCTACCATCTCGCTGCTTTCCTCTTTTGCGGTCTTCGGCCTGGCGTTTTTCGCGCGACCCCTCGGCGGGTTCTTCTTCGGGCCTTTGGGCGACAGGGTCGGACGCCAGGGTACGCTGGCGGCAGTCGTTATTCTGATGTCGCTGTCTACCTTCGCTGTCGGGTTCCTGCCAGGCTACAGCACCATTGGCATCTGGGCGCCAATTCTGCTTGTCTTCCTGCGGCTGCTGCAGGGTTTCTCTACGGGTGGGGAGTTCGGGGGTGCCTCGGCGTTCCTGGCTGAGTATTCCCCGGACGCTCGCAGGGGATATCTGGTGAGTTGGATCGAGTTCTCGGCCGTCGGCGGGTTCTTTCTCGGCTCGGCGTCGGTGCTGGTGCTAACGTCCATCATCGGGGCAGACGCGCTAAGCTCCTGGGGCTGGCGCATCCCCTTTCTGCTTGCGGGGCCGCTCGGGCTCATCGGGCTCTACATAAGGCTTCGGCTGGAGGACACTCCCGAGTTCCGGACGCTGCAAAGGGCCGGCGAGGTCTCTGGATCCCCGTTGCGGGAAACGATCACCCAGAACTGGAAACCGATACTGCAGGTTGTGGGGCTCGTCATCATCCAGAACGCGGGCTTCTACATTGTCCTGACCTATATGCCTACGTACTTCTCCGACCAGCTAGGCTTCACGAGCACAGCCTCTTCGCTCTCCGCCGTTGTAACCCTGCTCGTTGCCATGGCGCTCATCCCACCCCTGGGTGCGCTCTCGGATCGCGTCGGGCGCAAACCCCTGCTTGCGGCCTCGTGCGTGGGCTTCGCCTTGTTCTCCTATCCACTCTTCCTGCTGATGAACCAGGGTAGTTTGGCAGGTGCGGTGGCAGCTCACGTGGCACTCGGGATACTGCTGGCGATATTTCTGAGTGCAACCATCGCAGCCCTGGCCGAGCTCTTTCCCACTCGCGTGCGTTACGGCGGCTTCTCGATCGGCTACAACATCTCGGTTGCCATCTTCGGGGGTGCTGCGCCATTTTTCGCGACGTGGCTGATCTCCATTACCGGCAACCCGCTCTCACCGTCGTTCTACCTGGTAGCCGCGGCGATAGCGACGTTGCTCACGATTCTGACGCTAAGCGAGACTGCCCGTACCCCACTAAGAAAAATCTAACTGGTTCTGGAGAGAAAAGATGGCTGAGAGGATGGACCCCGTAACCCTCTCGGTGCTCTCGCACGCCCTCTCAGGAATCGCCGAGGAGATGGGAGCACTCCTCATCCGAGGCGCCTACTCCTCTAAC
>CADDYV010000071.1 GCA_902810695.1 Actinomycetota bacterium
GCGAATGGATCCTTTCGGGGTGCTTTTCGGCACACTGGGCAAAAGCCTGCCCGATAAAGTCTTTGCGTCAAGAGTGATGGCCTCTGCATCAGCACGAACGTTGATGAGGCTCACCAGCCTGAGAGCGGGTAAGATGGTATGAAGAAGTGCTCGCTGTCCTCGCTTGGGACGGTGACATTCTTCTCGGTTTCCGCTAGCTCATTCGCCAGAACCGCAACTGCCCGGCCATCCCAAGAAGGACGAGATGTAAAGGTCTTAGAAATCTCTGCTTTTGCAGGAATTTTAGGGAGCTGCCGGGCCAGGATTCGAACCTGGACTAACTGATCCAGAGTTGGCGGAAAGACGTGCCTGGACGTTGTTAGACACGCGGCGATCCGCATATCTAAAGGAGATTCGTGCACCAATGTTTCTCATTGTTTATGTCCGCTTGACCCGGGCTGCTGCCAGCGTTGCTGCCAAACAAGCGCTCGAAATCCTGGGCGGCTTGTGATCCGGTATCGACTCGCCTGCCCATTGAGTGCGTCGCGAGGAGACGTGATCCGCTGGCGGCAGTCAACCTTGACGCTAGCCTCATCGAAG
Organism: Actinomycetota bacterium; assembly: GCA_902810695.1. Taxonomy (GTDB): domain Bacteria; phylum Actinomycetota; class Rubrobacteria; order Rubrobacterales; family Rubrobacteraceae; genus CADDYV01. The sequence goes on from CADDYV010000071.1 coordinate 580, forward strand.
GCAAGGGCTGTCTCGTCTGCTAGAGGTAGTCTTTAAGGTGCTTTGTGAGCGTCTCGAGCTTCTGGCGCTCGCGCAAGACCACTTCGGCGGACGTCCGCTCGAGGAACTTCCGAGTCGGGAGCTTGGCGCGGGCCAGCTCACCCTCGAGACGCGCCACCTCCCTCATGAGGCGTTCGATCTCCTTCTGCCTCACCCCGGAAAGCCTAGTCATAGCTCGTTCTCTTCTGGATGTTATTTACCCTGCCTGGTGGAGATACCTGTTTAGGAGGCCACTGGCCGAAGGACATGTTTTCCGCCACGAGTCTTGGTTGTGTCATCTTGCACATTCCTCTACCTCCATGCAGAGCGTGAGATAGAGTGGAATATGAGTGCCTGAAATCTCAACACGAGGTTGCAAGATTTCTCAACTGAAAGGTGCAGCCTGAAGAGCACTATGCAGAAAGATCAAGAGAGGGAACAATATCCAAATAGGTACGCTCTGCTCACCCTCCTCGTTTGCACGCACGATCAGCTCCGCGCTCTTCATCGCGCAGTCGCGCCAGATCTCCGGGTAGTTGCCATCGTCGCAGATGATGAGGCTGATCTTGAGACTCTTCGGCCCCTCGCTGACATAAGTCTGGTTGCCCGGATACCACGCCTCAATCGGGCACCATGGCAGGATCTTGCGATATCGCTGGACGATCTCACCCTGCGGGTTCATCAAGATCAACGTGTTGTACGGGGTCTTGTTCGGATGGTCCTCGTGTTTCTCACCGGTCAGGGAGAAGACGCCCCACACGCTGTTTCTGCGGCAGGCATCGGCGAAGATCTCGGTCTCTTCTCCGGGGCAGTCAGCCGAGAGCTCCATCATCTCGCCGTGATCGTAGAGGATGCTGTGGGTCGAGTATTCTGGGAAGATTGCCAGGTCCATACCCGGATATCCTCTCTTGAGGCCATCAACGTAGGAGGCTATCTTGTGGCAGTTATCGAGAATCTCTTCCCTGGTGTGCATCCTCGGCATCTGGTAGTTGACCACCGCCATGCCTCGGTATCGTTGCTCGAAGAGATGTTGCCTTCTCGCACGGTTTGTCCTCCTTTCACTCGCTTTCCCTTCCTTAAAGGGAGGTTGTAGCTGGTCGAGCTTGCTCACCCAAAAGAAAGCGACTCAGCACTCCACCCAGCATCGCAGGGAATCGCGGATGAAATTCAACTTTCATTGTTCTATTGTTTCGGAAGTTGAGATTTCGAGCCTTGTATTCAGCAATCGACAGGCGTTCGGAACTTCAGGATGAAGTGTGGGACATTCAAGTGGGACACTGAGCGAGAATCCCAAATCCGGAGCGCTCAAGAAAGGAAAGGTGTCCTCATGTCCATATCCTCGGCAAGTACACGATCACGAACACTCCCACCAGCGCGATCAGGCTGCCTGCAATCTCGAACTTGTCGGGGACAACCCCATCCACCCTCCAGCCCCAGAGCACGGAGAGAACTATGAATACGCCACCGTAGGCAGCATAGATCCTGCCGAAGCTCCCGAGGCTCGCCGGCTGCAGAGTAGGGACCACGCCGTAGAGAATCAGCACTACCGCGCCCAACACGGCGAACCAGATGCTCTGGCCTTCGCGCAGAGTACTCCACACCAGGTATCCCCCGCCTATCTCGCACAGCCCTGCCAACACGAAGTAGAGCACTGACTTGCCAACATCCATCATGGGCTAATCACCTCTGAATTCTAGATTATGTGCGCCAATCTACCGCATGCATCATCGTCTTTTGAAACGATTTTTCTCCTCCGGTCCTCTCCTCAATGTGCACGATTTTTCACCTCTTTCCAGAAGATATATTGTGTGCGTGGGTATCGCTGGAGATATAGCACTTGTAATAGTGGCGGCGTTCGTCGGTGAGGTCATCGCCAGCAGGCTCAGACTGCCCTTGATTTTGGGCTACATCCTGGCCGGGATCGCCGTCGGTCCCAAGACCGGTGGCCTCACGGTGGGCAACCCCCATGAAATAGAGCTTCTGGCGGAGATCGGGATCGCATTGCTATTATTCGCCATCGGGCTGCACTTCCCACTGGATGAGCTAAAGCCGGTCAAGCGCATAGCGTTCATCGGTACCCCGCTGCAGATCATACTCACGCTCATCCTCGGTTACGGGGTGGCGGGCTTGTTCGGGTTTGGGTGGAAGCGGTGTGGTTCGGGGCCTTGATCTCACTCTCTAGCACCGCGGTAGTTTTGAAGACGCTGCAGGCGCTGGTGTCGCTGGACATAGAGACAGGAGAGATGCAACGTTTCTCTGATCAGGGCCTCGCAGATGATTGAGGCCGAATGGGTGGATCTCACGTCAGACAGCCCGCTGGCCGGGAAGTCCATAGGTGAGCTGCGGGTGCGGAGCAAGACAGGCACCTCCATAGTGGCTATTGTGCGTGGATAAGGAGGTCATCACCAATCCAGGCCCCGAACAAAAACTGGCCTCCGGCGACCTCCTGGGCATCGTTGGGAGCCCTAAACAGCGCGCGGATTTCCGGGCCCTGTTGGAAGGTAGGTGAGTTATGGTGCGATTGATGCTTACGCTAGCGCGAACCTTCAAGAACGGTAGAAAGGAGAGCGAAGACCAGCGTCATGTCCAAAGTGCTGCGCGCAGAGGTGATCTCGGGCATATTCCTCCAGGACCTCTTCGGTGGGGGTAGAAAGCATACCGAGAAAGCGGTCGGCGAGCGCGGAGGAGAAATCGTCTATCGCGCCGCGCAACGTGGCTGCACGCAGCCGTATCTCCGCAGGACATTCCCGCAGGCTGCCCTCTTCGGTCAGCAGTAGCAGATACGGGAGCTGCGTTGGGAGAGAGGTTCTCTCGTCCTCGTCATCGTGGTAGTAGGTGATCGGGAGCTGGAGCAGATCGACCCTTATGGAGACCAGCCGCGAAGTGAGCTCGCTCAAGACCCGGCCAGCCGGCTCATAGCCTATCTGGGTCACCACCGTTCCCGCCGCCAGCTCTCCTCCGCGGAGGAGAGCGATCTCGTGGGCGAACGAGCGACGCCAGGATAGCGCCCTCCTGATCGAGAGAAACCACGATACGCTCGCGACCGCCAACGCAAGGCCCGAGAAGGCTTCCAGCGGCGCTACCAACCGCAGCCAGGCGATCGTGGGCACGACATCCCCATATCCTAGAGTTGTGAGGGTGACGAGCGAGAAGTGCAGGGCATCTACCAAACCGCCTCTCGCGGTGGCATTCGATCCTGCACCCAATGCGAATCCCTCCGGCATCCGCGGCAGGTAAAGTAGCGCCCAACCCACCGCCAGGAGCACACCCCAGCATCCCACGACTGCTAGAAACGTTGCGGGACCGGCCAGCCTCAGAGCCGCGAGATTGCGTGTTCTCCGAGAGAACCATCCAAAACTACGCCACGGGATACGAGAGAGCCCCAGGCTGAGCTTACCTTTGTATCCGGGCAGCAACGTGCCGAAGATATCGGCGAACGCCCCGAGGATCAGACCGATGCCAAGCGCTGTGAAGACAGTATCCACCATTGCATCTCTAGCTGGTGGCTCGGTCGGGTCTTCGGCCGTAAAGTTTGGTAAGGGGGGTGGCGCTGATGCCGTGGGCGAGCACGGAGGCGCAGATCAGCAGGCTTCCCACCACCCAGACCTCCTCCAGCCCACTCTGGCGTAATGAGAAGGTGGCGTAGTAGAGCGCCGCGGCTCCCAGAGGACCGAACCACCCGACAAACAGAGCGTCTTTTCTTCCCTTCACCGGCCCGATGAGTGCTCTCAATGCCAGCACTACCGGCGGCCTGCGCAACAGTAGAACCGCTGTGGCCAGCGCCAGACCTTCCCACCCTAGCTTCAACCAGCCCTCCCACGGCAACGCCATACCCAGAAGCACGAATACGGGAAGGTCGAAAAAGCGCGTTATGGCGTCCTGGACGTGCTCGCGCTGCTCCTCGGTGTCGCTGGAACCCACCACGTTGAAGGCTGTTCCACTGACGAAGGCCGCCAGGACACCGTTGAGACCTATAAGCTCGGTGATGCCCAGCACGCACAAAGCCAGCGCCAGGCTTATGGAGAGGATGGAGGTGTGCGCGGTGGTCCTCTTCGCCTCGGCCCATACCAACAGCTTGCCTGCCACGTAGCCCAAAAGCAGCCCTACGATAGCGCCCGCAACTACTTCCCAGAGGACCGTGTGGACAAACCAGTGCGATAGTGCCTCTTTAGGAGGCCTGATCAGCAACAGGAGGGGCAACAGCACAAAAGGCAAGGCCAACCCGTCGTTGTAGCCAGACTCGGCGGAGATGAGGTGCCTCAGGCGTCCGGGGAGATTCGCTTCCGCCACATCCCCGGTGACTATCGAGCTGGATACCACCGGATCGGTGGGCGTAACTATAGCTCCGATCAGCAGCGCCACCAGGAAAGGTACTCCCAGTATCAGGTAGGTCAGTAGCCCGCTGATGATCCACATCAGCGGCATCGCGAGCCCGAGCAGCACCACCAAGGGCTTCCAGTTCTGGGTGATGAACCCTACCGGCAAACGCAGCGCCACCCCCACTAGAGCAACCGCGAGCGTCACCAGAGAAGCCTGCTCCAGGATAACTTCTTGACTGCTCACGGCGCTCAGATCAAACCAGCCGAGCACGCTCGGGCCGATCAGAACCCCTGCACCCAGGGCTATTAAGGGTTCTGAGGCGTAGGCTGCGTTGTTGATGAAACCGGTGAAGAGTCCCAAAAGCAGAAGCAGCCCGCCTATGGCGGCGAGGGCCACGTACAGTTCGTGCAAAGTCAGGCACCTCCAATAAACGCTCTTCGCGCTTCTCAGCTTACCCGATGGAAATCCGGCACGGGCCGGCTCGTGCATCAATATCATGAGCGGTCCTTTGGCCTGATCGCCTGGGAGGTGCCGAGTACCCGACCCTTACGATCTCTGGCGCGTACGGCGATGTACGGCTCGGGGGTGCGCACCATGATGACTGTCTCGAAACCCTTAATAGGGGCTGAGCCGAGAGATCTTAGCCGTCCAGGATTAGGGCCGGCCAAAACCTGCCAAGTGGCAATCTCAGTGGCACCATTCCAGCTGGCGTAGAGGATTACTCTGCTACCGTCTCTGGACTCAGCCGCCACGGAGGGCTTATTGGTCGGATGTCCGCTCCACGGAAAGCGATACGCCCGGTAGGACCTGCCCTGATGGGGGAAGCGTGCATCGTAAAGCAGCTTTCCGTCGGGGCTGAACTCGGAGAAGAAGGGTTCGTATCCCCAGCCGATGAACACGTTTCCATCAGGAAGCACCTGTACACTGCCTTCGTAATTGGCGAGCAGCTTTTTGCCTGGGTGGGTGTACTGGCGTACCAGTCTGGCGCGCATCCTGTCCATATCGAGCCCGATCACGACTCCTCGGGACTGGTTGTGCACCTTCGGGGCGGCACCGTTATCGAAGATGGTGATGGTTCCATCAGGCTGGCGGCGGGCGTCATGCTGGTAGGCGGTGCGGGCCCCCGGTCCCATCTCGAAGTCACTCTTCTTTCCGCCCAGGCGCCACATGACATCACCGCTTCTGCGGTCGACCTTGTAGAGAGCCCAGGTTTTGCGGCCAGATATCAGCAGGTTGTTATCGTGGTCTATGTCTATGGAGTTGATGTGGAAGTAGTCGTAGTGCTCTTTGGGATCCTTCGGCGGTTTTTTTACATAGGACTCCTCAAGGCCGACGTGATCGATGCTGTGCCACTCGAAGAGTACCCTGCCACTCTCGATGTCAACTTCCTGGGCGATCCCGTCTACTACAATGCCGTTTCTGGAGCCGCCGATGGAAGAGAGATCCCTTTGCACCGGATGGTATACGGTGAAGAGCGCGGTCTTTTGCGGGGTGATGAGGAACTCGTGAAGGTCTCCCTGATAGCCATTGCCCGCTCGTACCCGGGTTATCTCGAGGTAGGAGCTATCCAGGATTACGTACTCCCCTAGTCCGTGCCCCCCTATAATTTCTCCCTCCCACCAAGTGAGCACCGGCTTACCCTGGTAGTGCTGCACCCTAAAGTTATTCGCCTTTTTGTCCATAGGGCGAAACCACACGAGCTGTCCGTCGTTGCCGACGATCATCGGGCCGTGCTGTCCGGCACTTTTACGCTGTGGCGCGATAAAGACATAACCGGGTTCGGCGCTGCGTGATCGTTTGACTACCTCGACGGCGGTCGGGCGCAGATCAGACCGCGAGCGGAAGGAGAGTACGGGCTTCGATGCGGATGCGGCTGTGGTATTCAGGATAGCTCCCGCCCGCCTGCGGGTCTGCTCGTCGAATTGTTCGAGCGAAAACGCGAAGATGGCGCTAGCGGCAACGCCGAAGCCCGCGACCTTCAGGAACTTTCCCCGTGCAAGCTTTTTACTCAAGTTGTTCTCTCTTACTACTCGGCCACCACCGCGACAGATCTGTCGAGCCCCGCGCCACCTATCGGAAGAAAGCAAAGATCTGCAAGAAAGTCAGGACAAGCTCACGTTTCCCGCCAGGAGCCTGTGGCAGTTCTATTCCGGCAATCTACTAGCTGTGAGGCGAAGATGAAGCCGTTGCTCCACTACTGCCTGTTGCTCCTCCGGTGCCTCCTCCACCGCAACCGGCGAGCAGCAATACCGCGCAGATGATTAGTGTCCCGGCGGTGATCAGAATATTCCTCTTGGCCTTCACCAAAGTTTTGCCGTCAATCATTTGGGCGGTTACCTCCCTGTCTGTTGATGCTTGCGATGCTCTTTCCGTCGTCCACAGACGCTCTCAGGTAGTGGAATGAGGCCCGGCCCGTGATGGAGATGTGGTAATCTCCGGGAGGGGGCTGGGCCGGACCAAAATACACTCTCTCATACGATTAGAACCTCCCACACGCAGTCAGTAGTCGAACTGCAAGGTCTTGCCTTCACGATCTTTGGCTCCGGGTTGTCGGCGGCCGGGATCCCCAGGGAGGCTCCGTCTCATTCGCTCCTCCGGGCAATCAGCCGGTAGAGGAAGAGGAATACGAGCGCCCCCGAAGCCGCTGCCAGCGCCGACCACACATCGACGTCCATCATCCCGGTTCCACCCAGGATCCATTCCGCAAACCCACCGGCACACGCGCCCGCAGTCCCCATGAGCAGCGCGATCACCAGCCCTTCCGGGTCCGGTCCCGGTAGGGCTTTCTTGGCCAGCAAGCCTGCCAGCATCCCGAGTACCACCCAGGAAACCAATCCCACTCCCTCACTTCTTTCTCTCGTAACTCTTACTCCTTTTGCAGATAGTTTCGGCCCTGAGGATGTGAGTGGCTTTTGAGTTTGATGAGAGTTTCCTCATAAATCTCGATCCAGAACACTTGCCGTAGAGAGAAATTGGCAAGAACTGAGTCAGGCAGAGAGATCTATACTCGTGTGGAAGACGGATGTACTCGGCAGAAGAGCTGGACTACCTCCTGGCTGCGGTGGGGCCTCCAACGAGGTTATCCTTCGTTCCGGCTTTTACGTTGAGATAGTGGTGGAGAAACCTCTTTAGCAAGAACCTCGTGATCTGGGAATTCCATCCTCCCCAGGCGAAGTCGAAAGTGTGGTTGGCCGAAGGCAACTCTACAATGCTGTGGGGCACACCGGCCTTCCGCAGCCCTCTCGCCAACAGCCTGGACTGTTCCGGAGGGACTATCTGATCATCCGACCCATAGGCGAGAAACGTCGGTGGGTCGGCGGGAGTGACGTGGTTGATGGGTGAGGAAAACCGGTAACGCCTGGGAACACTGCCTGGAGTACCCCCGAGATAACTCTTCATCCCCATCAGATAGAAGCGGGTAAGGTCTGTGGCAGGGTAGAAGGCGACTACCGCGGCCACTCTGTTCCCTCTGACGTTGCAGCTAGGCCGCAGACCGGGATATCCTTCGTCGTAGGCGGCAAGCAATGCGAGTTGCCCGCCGGCGGAACGGCCCATAAGCACCACACGGCGGGGGTCAACGCGGTAGCGTCTGGCGTTCTTCTTTACCCAACCGACGGCGCACTCCACGTCGCCCGGAGCTTCCCGCCAGCGGGGTGGCGGCGAGAGCCGGTAGTCTATGTCGAAGACCACGTACCCCTGATCCGCGAGCCATGCATCCCAGCGGGGGAACTGGCTACGGTTCCCGCTCACCCATCCACCACCGTGCACCACAACCACCGCCGGGCCTCTTTTTGCCTGTACCCTATCTTCCCTGGGCGGGCGCCAGATATCGAGTTTGAGTGCTTTCGCTCCCGGATGGGCGTAGGTTACTGTCTCTGGTGAGCGATCTGCTGTGTAGGAGAGACCTGCGAAATACTCCTCAAGCGAGAGTGGCACCGCTTCCGCAGAGGCAGTCCTCCAGGCCTGCGCTACGGGAAACAGCGAGATCACGACGGTAGCCGCAGACAGCACGGTTGTGGCGAGCGCGCTTTTGCGGGACCCCGCGCGGCGTGCCAGAGCTGCCATAATGATTCCGATGAACGCAAAGGTGCAGAGCAGCAAACTGTACTCTTTGGCGAGCATGACCATAAACCTCGCCGGGGAAGTCGAAGCCGGAATCTCTACCAATCTCGCAAAAGAGGGTGGTGGCAGGAGGGGGTCTGGAAGCGCAATCACCTGCGCCCACAACATTCCGAGGATCGCCCACAAGAGTGCAAACACCGTGAGAACTCTCTTGCGTATCCGCTGCCCGGCACCGCTATTGGGCATCTTTATCTCCTGGTCGTCTGCCGTGGCTTTACTCTATGATCCCAGATGCTTCGGCAGGCGTTTGCCGAGCCAGGGAGTGAGCGTCCGCACGTAGGTTGCCGTGAGGTGAGTGCCGTTGCGGTAGACGAGCACATTGCCGATTACTGCAGGACATTCCTTCTTGAGGCACAGAACGGGATTCGGATCGATGAGGCTTACTCCCCTGACATCTCTTGCGGCGCGGGCGTTGACTGGAGGATAGTCGAAAGCTTTGCTGCGAGGGATCGCGCACTTTTTCAAGTGATGGAGATTGCCGGAGACACAGTCGGGCACATCTTCGTGCGGATGGGGATTGTCCTTTATTACTACAACACTGGCTCCGGTGTTTTTCAGCTTTTTGAGGGTGGCTACATACCCTTTTTCCAGAGCCTTGCCGCTCGCTTTTTTGCTCAGCTTTTTGTCGTTTTTCTTCAATCTGTAGGAGTCGAGGCTGCTGGTCACGACCAGGCTCGGGTGCTCCTTTTTGACGATGCGCTGCAATGTATTTTCCCGCCAGGCGTCGCACTCGGAGTACCCTCTTCCCAGTCCGGGATCGTAGACGTTCACTTCGGCGGGAGTACACCCACCCTTGGTGAGCCCGATCAGGCGCCAGTGGCGTTTTTTGGCGATCCGGTTCAGGGCAGGGAAGTACTGCATTGCGTGGGAGTCTCCGAATAGAACCACGGTAGTCTTGGAGGAGGTGTCTCCGTAGACGCACCTGGGGGGTTTGGGAGAGTGTTTCTGCGGGCGTCCGAGCAGGCAGCCATCAGCATACATTTCGGAGCGGTCGTCTTTCGCTTTGCGCGGGTCAGGGCGGACGGCTTTTGCGCTCTTCTGTAGCTTCTGCAGATCGTGGCTGCCGTGCGTTACGTCCGCCGCGCCTTTTGCCTGCTTCGATGATGCCGTGGGCTGGTTGGGTGTGGCCGCGAAGAGCAACATCCCCAATGCAACCGAAGTTGCGGTGCACGCCGCTCCTAACCCCAGAGCCTCTTGGGGGTAGCGGCTGAGCACGCGGGAGTGGTGGAAGGGATTTTCAACGAGATGGTGGCTCAGAACGGTGGGGATGTAAGAGAAGCCGACGACGGCCAGCCCCCCGAGGGGGGACAGCTTACCCCACTGCGCGGCGGCGAAGACCAAGAGCGGCCAATGCCACAGATACCAGGAGTAGGAGATTCTCCCTACGTGACGCACCGGAGCGAGGGTGAGAAGACGCGAGGGCGCTGCTAGCGTGAAAGAATTTTTCACGCTTCCCGCCAGGATGATCGCCGCAGTCCCCAGAGTTGGGAGCAGCGCCGATATTCCCGGGAAAGGAGTGTTGTCGCTGAACCGCAGTACCGCCCATACGATTGCACCCACTCCGACCCAGGCCATGAGAGCGGAGGCGATGCGGGGAAGCTTCAGCCGGGAGACGGGTGCTATGGCCAGTGCCCCACCGAGTGCCAGTTCCCAGCCCCGGGTAAGCGTCGAGAAGTAGGCCGCTCCCACCTCTTGGTCCGTGAGGTGGGCGCCGTAGATAAAGGAGGAGAGTGCGACCACGGTAAGGGCTGCAGTTAGCGCAGGCCTCAAGCTCCGTCCGCCTCGGCGGCTCCACCACGTAACAGCCAGAAGCAGGGTCGGCCATAGTATGTAGAATTGCTCCTCGACCGCCAGCGACCAGAAGTGCTGGACCGGACTGGTCTGAAGCCCGACCGCGGAGTAGTCAACAGCCTGCGCAGCGAGGCGCCAGTTGATGACATAAAGCCCCGCGGCGATAACATCTCCGGAGGCTTCTTCCATGCGGACAGGGGAGAACAGTATCCACGAGAGCCCGGCGACGGTCGCAAGAACCACTACCACCATCGGCAGCAGGCGTTTCACCCTACGCGAGTAGAATCGCGTGAGCGAGAGCGTACCGGTTTTCTCCATCTCGCCGACGATGAGACCGGTGATCAAAAAGCCCGAGATCACGAAGAAGACGTCTACGCCCACATACCCGCCCCTTGCGAATGGCAACCCGGCGTGGTAGAGCAGCACGGCTCCGATGGCGACCGCTCTCAGACCTTCGACATCAGGTCGGAATCCCCGTTGCGTGAATGCTTTTTTGGGGTGATCCTCCGATCCGTCCTGGGTCGAAGACCAGAGGTCGCCCTCCAGATCAGTCTTGTCCTTGCTGGCCTTTTTGCTCCCAGGTATTTCCATTTCTGGAAATAGTTTCGGCTCGTCTCTTGTGAAGGACTTTTGGGTTTGATGAGAATTTGCACAGAAAAACCGCTTTGCAGAGGATCTCAATGTAGTTGCGGCACATCGCATAATGCGTGCGCATAGAGTCTCTCACATGTTTACTCACTCGGTCATATATGCCGCTGTCGGTGAGTAGATACTTTGCTCCATGTAAGATCTTGGTAAG
>CADDYV010000072.1 GCA_902810695.1 Actinomycetota bacterium
GCCGCCGGGTTCGGGGTGGTTGCGGCCTCGGCGGTACTGGGCCTGATATCCTCTGTCATCTCCGTCCTCGGTGGGGCCACCGCCAGCCAGCTCAACCCTCAAAATTTTCCGACGGTCCCGCCCGAGGGGCTGCGAACCATAACAACCGCCATCCAGGTCGCCACCCCCGTGCTCGCGGTGATATCACCATTCGTGTCGTGGGCGGTGATATCGCTGGTGATGCAGCTCGTTACCAGATTCTTCGGTGGCAGCGGCCCGCTCTCCGGGATGTTCGCGGCGGTCGGGGTCGCCTCTGTACCCTCCCTGATAAGCGGCGCGCTCGGGATCATTTTCTCGGGGCTGGTGGTTGCGCTCGGCCCGCAGAGCGCGGCAGCAAGCGTCGTGGGCATCGTGTCCTCATTGGTAGGACTCGCCCTCTTCGTGTGGCAGGTCGCGCTGGTGATCATCGGGGCGCGCTTCGCCAGAGACATCAGCTACGGGCAGTCCGGGGGATCGTGCGCGATATCGTGTGTTGGCTGCGCGGGTTCGCTCGTGCTGATCCTCGTGATAGTTGTAATAATCATCGCCCTCGCAGCCGGGGGGCAGTAGAGAGCAGGAGGTACGCAAAAGATGGAAGAGTCCGGGACAGAGCCTCGGAGGAGAAGGCGCGCGTGGCCGTGGGTCCTGGGAGCGATAGCGTTGCTGCTACTTTTGACGATCGGCGCGATAGTGCTCGTAGTCCTCTTTGCTTTGGGGAGCACCTCTGGCGCCGCGCAACCCACCCGGTGGGAAGAGGATTACGTCAGCGGGAGCGGCACCAACAAGATCGCCGTCATACCCGTTGATGGCACGATATCCGAGGACGAGTCCTCAAACCCCATCTCGACCCAGCCCTCCTCTACTCCGGGCGTGCTTCTGAGCCAGCTAGAGCAGGCGTCCAGGGACAACAAGGTGAAGGCCGTCATCCTGGAGGTAGACTCCCCCGGCGGCAGCGTGGTAGCGAGCGACGAGATGCACGGCGACATCCTGGACTTCAAGCGCAAGACCGGCAAGCCCGTCATCGTCTCAATGCAGGACACTGCTGCTTCCGGCGCATACTACATCTCGACAGCCGCCGACAAAATCGTCGCCAACAGGAGCACCTTCACCGGCTCCATCGGCGTCATACTCGAACTTTTGAACTTCTCCAAAGCCGCGAACAAGTACGGCGTAACCCAGGTGGACATAACCAGCGGCAAGTTCAAGGACATGGGCACTCCCTGGAAAAAAGTCTCGCCGCAGGACCGGAAGGTCTTCCAGAACCTGGTCAACAACTCCTACAACCAGTTCGTCCGCGTCGTCTCCAAAGGCCGCAACATGCCACAGAGCAAGGTGCGCAAGATCGCCGACGGCAGGGTCTACTCGGGGCTTCAGGCCAAAAAGCTCGGCCTCGTAGACCAGCTCGGCAACCTGGATACCGCCGTATCAGACGCCCGCAGCATGGCGAAGATAAAGAAGGCCACGGTCGTCCGCTACACGCAGCCGCCGGGCCTCCTCAGCAGCCTCACCGCCCGCCTCGCACCGCAGCCGCCCGAAGCCGTGCAGGTCATGCAGGCCGCCGGGCTCAACCCGACTCCGCAGCTAGAGTACATCTACCGCCCCGGTATGTAAGAGCCACGCGCAGACCATCTATTCGCTTCCACACGAGCCGGGTAGCGCGACAGGGGTAGGACTACAGACGATCTTCGCCAACAGCGGCTACCCGACGCGCCAGCGCGCTGCCAGCGCCGGGTTTTCTGTGGATGCGGGCTGATGCCGAAAGCGTCCTGGAGTAGACTGCAGGTACCATGAGTTACTTGCAACGCCGGAGGGGTTCGGGGGAGGAGCAGCGGGCGACCAACCTGGAGCTCTTCTATGACCTGGTGTTCGTGTTCGCCATCACGCAGGTCTCGCACCTGATCCTCGCTCACCTCAACTGGATGGGGGCTATCCAGGCGCTGATCGTGCTGCTCGCCGTGTGGTGGTCGTGGAACTACACAACCTGGTTCACCAACGAGTTGGACCCCGAATCCATCCCCGTGCGCCTGCTGATGATCGCTCTGATGCTCGCCAGTTTGGTGATGGCAATTTCCATCCCCAGGGCATTCGCAGACCGAGCGCTTTTGTTTGCCGGCTCCTACATCGCCATTCAGGTGGGCCGTCACTTTTTCCTCACCTTCGCCGCAGCACAACGCGGGAGTATCGAGCGCGAGCGTTCCGGGCGGATCCTCACCTGGTTCGTGGCGGCGGGGGTGCTGTGGGTCGCTGGCGCCCTCGTGGACGAACCTGCGCGCATCGTGCTCTGGCTCGCGGCGCTCGCGCTGGACTACGGCGCTCCGCTGGTGTTGTTCTGGGTTCCGGGAAGGCCCCGGCTTGCGGGCGAGACGTGGGAGGTGGGCACCGGGCACTTCGCCGAGCGTTTCGGGCTGTTCATCATCATCGCGCTGGGCGAGTCCATCGTCATAACCGGCGCTACCACCTCCACGCTCGACCTTGATGCGGCAAGGGTCGTCGCCTTCGGGCTGGCTTTCCTCGCAACCGCCGCGCTGTGGTGGCTGTACTTCAGCGCCGTAGCGAGGATCGCCCAGCGACACCTGGAGCTTTCTGAGAACCGGACGCTTCTCGCCCGCGACGCCTACACTTATCTGCACGTGGTTATGGTCGCGGGTGTGATCGCCTCGGCAGTAGGCGACGAGCTGGTGATCGCCCACCCGACAGAGGTGCTGCCGGCTCCAGAGGTCTGGGCGACCGTATCCGGACCGGCGATCTACCTGCTCGCCCACGCCCTCTTCCGTTACAGACTGGCGGGCTCGCTCAGCCGGAAACGCTTCTTCGGGGCGCTTGGGTGCGTGGTGGTCGGCATCATCGGCCTGTTCGTACCAGCACTGGCGGTGGCGGCGCTTCTGATCGCAGTGCTGGTCGCAGTGATAGGCTCCGAGTACGTCTCGGCAGTTCGCCGCAACGCACGTGGTGAGCTCGGCCCCATAGAGAGTCTCGAGTCATCCGTAGCCAGGCAAGATCGTGAACCGTGAGCCCGGCGACAAGATGAGCCGGAGCGTTACTGACAATTCCCGGCTCCATGTATGTGTTGCAAACCTTTATACCTGGTCTCTCATGACCACTGCGTCTTCGGCCTCTGTTGCTTCTCGCCGTCTACTTCCAGGTCTACCCGCTCGTTGAAGAAGCAGAGGTGGCCTTTGACCTTGGCGGCCCCCGGAAGCGGCTCCGGGTAATACCAGATGAGATCCTCTATCGTCCCGTCTCCGGCTTTTATCGAATAGTACGAAGCCACCCCCTTGTACGGGCACTGGGTCTTCGTGTTCGTCGGGATGAGCATTTCCTCTCGCACGTCCTCCGGCGGGATATAGTAGCGCGGCGGAAGTCCTGTCTCGAAGAGTACCTTTGGCCTCTCCGTCTCGGCCACGACCTCGCCGTTCACATTGACCCTGACGTGCCGGGAACTCTCCAGCACATCCACCCGGTGATACGGGTCGCGGGGATGGACGAAGACCTCCTCGTCCTCCTCGAACCAGGCGTCCATCTTGTTCCAGTAGAAAGCCACGTATCCGGCAAGCGGCGGCGCGTGATCCAGCGGCTCCGGGTAGCTCCAGACGGCGTTTTCCGCGACGCGATCCCCCACTCTCACCGACCAGTAGGCAGCATCACCCTTGAACGGGCAGCGGGTTGAGTGGTCCGTCTTCTCCAGCAGGTCCATCCTGACGTCCTCTTCGGGGAAGTAGTAGACGGGCAGAAGCCCCGTCTCGTGCAGCAGCTTCATATGCCTGCTGTCGGCGATGGTCTCGCCGCCGAAGCGTACCCGTACCCGCCGTGGGGAGTCCTCAAAATACAGGACGTGTCCCGGAGAATCGTACTCGAAGTTGAAGACGCCGCCCGACTGGTCTCCGAACGGCCCGGTTCCTATGGTCAAGGTCACAGTAGACCTCCTTCCCAGAGCTTTTAGGCTCTATGCTAACACCACAACCGGGTATTCCTGGCGATATCCGGGGTGTTCCGGGCCACCTTTATCGTGGCGTTATCGAACGCCAGCTCCACTTTGTTGCTGAGCGCCACAGATTTTTCAATTCGCCAGTCGCCAGAGAGTTTTTTAGAGACTGTCAATTTACCGTTTTTGCGAGGTTCGTTTTGCCCTGGCCAAAGCCCTACGACGCATATTTATCCTCCCGTGCTCGGCGCTGGATCAGCGACGGCCGTGGGTATTACTCGCCCCTGGTTTTATTATCTCCTCGACTTGCTGCTGGCGGGTTTTCGAGGGCCGAATCGGGGTGGGATTCAAGGGCTGCATTCGCCCTCCTTACATCTCGCAAATCGGGTCGCTGTACTCAGCAGAACCCGTTTGGTCAGGCTTGCTGCGTTTACAGAACTACTCCGCGAGCTTGAAAACGAAGTCGAACTCGGTGCCACCTTTGCGTGAGCGCAGGAGCATCTGCCCTCGAGCGTGACGATAGGCTCCAGTACCGCCGGTTATGGCGAGCACGCTGTTGCGCTTGTCGTAGAACGGTCCCTCGACCGTGAGTTGGCCTTTGTGCAAGAACGTCGTCCACGTGCACTCATAGTTCTTCCCTGGCACCACGCGGATACAGCGCCCCAGGTCATAGCCGACGCGGTGCCTGTCGTGTATGTCGTAGACTTTGTTATGGAAAGTGAGGATGTCGCCTGTGCTATCGCCCTTCTTGCCAACGTCTACCGTCGTGTCGGTCTTGGCGTGCTCGATCACGTGGATCTCCTGTCCCGACTGTCCAGCCGGGGCCCTGGTGAACCCCAAAGCCAGACTCGCAACCAGCACGACGCCCGCCACCGCAACGCCGATCATCCACCCGCGCATACCTTACCTCCTGTCTTGTGTTGGGGATCAAACCTCGATGTTGGACATCACGTGCTTTATGCGGGTGTAGTCCTCAAGAGAGTACATCGAGAGGTCCTTGCCATAACCAGAGTGCTTGAAGCCGCCGTGGGGCATCTCGCCCACCAGTGGGATGTGCGTGTTGATCCACACACACCCGAAATCCAGCCTGCGGCTCACCCGCATCGCCCGCCCGTGATCTCTGGTGAACACGCTCGATGCCAGCCCGTAGCGCACGCCGTTGGCCCATCTCACCGCCTCATCTTCGTCACTGAAAGGCTGGATGGTGATGACGGGACCGAAGATCTCGTTCTGCGAGGCCTCATCATCCTGCCTTAGCCCGGAGACGACTGTAGGTTCGTAAAAGTAACCCCGGTTTCCGGCCTGGTGCCCGCCAGCGTTGATCTCCGCGTGGTCCGGCAACCTCTCGACCATGCCGGAGACGCGCTGGAGCTGGCTCTGGTTGTTGAGCGGGCCGTAGAGAACCTCTTCGTCGTCTGGGGCTCCGGTTTTTGTACCCTTCGCCTGCTCGGTTATGGCGGCGACGAAGTCGTCGTGGATGCGCGGAGCCGCGAGCACGCGGGTTGCGGCGGTGCAGTCCTGCCCGGCGTTGAAGTAACCGGCGACCGCTATGGTCTCTGCCGCCTGTTCGACATCGGCGTCGTCAAAGACGATGACCGGGGCCTTGCCTCCCAGCTCGAGGTGGACCCGCTTGAGGTCGTCGGCAGCACTCTTCGCGACCTCCATCCCGGCCCTAACCGAGCCGGTTATAGAGACCATCTGCGGTACCTCGTGCCCGACGAGCAGCCTCCCCGTGTCCCTATCTCCGCAGACTACGTTGAAGACTCCTTCTGGCAAAAACTCCGCAGCCAGTTCGGCGAGCATGAGCGTGGTTACCGGGGTGGTGTCTGAAGGTTTCAGGACGACGGTGTTGCCGGCGGCGATGGCGGGAGAAATTTTCCAGATCGCCATGAGCAGCGGGTAGTTCCACGGCGTTACCTGCGCGCAGACCCCGATCGGCTCCCGCCGGATGAAGGAGGTGTGCCCGGCCATGTACTCTCCGGCGGACTTGCCCTCCAGGCAGCGGGCCGCCCCGGAGAAGAAGCGAATCTGCTCCAGCATCATCGGGATCTCTTCTTCCATGGTGAGCCCGATGGGCTTGCCGGTGTTCTCCGACTCGGCGCCAACGAACTCCTCCGCCCGCGCCTCGAGTGCGTCGGCGATCCGGATCAGGGCGAGCTGCCTCTGAGCAGGCGTCGTCTCGCGCCAGGACTCGAATGCCTGTTCTGCCGCCCGGAAGGCCCTATCCACGTCGACCTCCCTCGAGGCTGGTGCTGTGGCGAACGCCTCGCCGGTAGCCGGGTTGATGAGCTCGTAGCTTTCGCCATCAGCGGAATCCACGTACTCCCCGTTCACGAAGTTCTTGATGCGCCTGACTTCGGTTTCCATTAGCTAACTCCTTCCCTTCCGTGCCGGTGCATCTCTTACGAGGCTATTGTGTCTGCTATACGTTGGGCTACTCGGTGTACTCCGGCTGCGCTGCGGTGTGCCCTCTACGGCCGGGGATCGCATCGCCAGCGGGCACTCTCAGGTGCCTGGTCGGTCTGCCAGCGGTCAGGTAGAGCAGACCGGCGACGACGACCACCCCGGTGCCAAGTAGCACGCTGTAGTTGGTGTACCAGGGCGCCCCTGGCGTCCGCGGGTAGGCGAGGTTGACGGCTGCCGCAACACCATAGACCAACGCCGCCACGTTCACTACAGATCCCCAGCGCCCGAGCGTCCACTTCCCGGCTGGTCTCCATCCGCGCAGGCGGGCCACCAGCGCGGCAAACACAACCATCTGGAAGGCAACGTAGATCGCCAGCACCGCGAAGGAGATGATCTGGGTGAGGGCGTTTGGCGAAGATCCGAACAGAACAACTACCAGCGCCGGGATGATCCCCGCCACCAGGGTCGCAACCGGCGGTACGTGCAGGCGCTCGGAGAACCTGCCCAGCAGGCTGCTTCCCGCGATCATGCGGTCCCGGGCGTAGGAGTAGATCATGCGGCTGGCGGCAGCCTGCAGGCTCAGCGTGCAGGAGAGGAAGGCGATCAAGACGATCACCAGGATGACTTTCGAGCCGATGGTGCCGAAGGCTCCGTTCAGGACCGTCCCTATCGGATCGGCGTCCTTGCCGCTGACGGCGGCGCGCATATTCGGGACGGCTAGCACATAGCCGAGCAGTGCGATAATGGCGCTCGTGCCCCCGACGAGTATCGTGAACACCGTGGCCCTGGGAACGCTGCGGCTGGCGTTGGGAACCTCCTCGGCCAGGTCACCGCACGCCTCGAAACCGAAGAACAAAAACACCGCACCGAGCCCCGCAGCCAGAAACGCTGCCAGGTAGCTTCCGTGCCCCTGGGTTCCATAAGAATTCGCCAGGACACCAAACGAGTTGTGACGGTCGAAGATGATCAGGTACAGTCCGACACCCGCGACGCCGATGATCTCTGCCGCAAACCCCCCGGTAACCGCGCGCGAGAGGTTCTTCGTGCCGCTGAAGTTGATCGCGGTAGCGATTATGAGAAGTGCCAGCGCAACTCCTATGTCCCAGCCCGGACTCGCCTGCACGCCGAAGAGGGCTCCGGCAAACTGTCCGGCACCGTAGACGACCCCGGCGATGGTGATCAAAAGCGCCCACATGTAGACCCAGGCCGTTACCCAGGCGTAGCGTTTGCCCCACAGCCGCAGAGCCCATGGGTACGGACCACCGGCAATCGGGTACTGGGAGAGCACTTCGGCGAAGATGAGCGCCACGAGAAGCTGGCCGCCCATAGCGATGAGGTAGGTCCAGATCCCCGGAGGACCGCCCGTGGTCAGCACGAAAGAGAACAGCGTGTAGACACCGACGAGCGGCGAGAGGTAGGTGAAGCCCAGCGAGAAGTTGGCGGCCAGGCTCATCGTTCGCGAAAAGTGTGACTCGTAACCGAGAG
Source organism: Actinomycetota bacterium (assembly GCA_902810695.1). Lineage (GTDB taxonomy): Bacteria > Actinomycetota > Rubrobacteria > Rubrobacterales > Rubrobacteraceae > CADDYV01. Next base: position 7,832 of record CADDYV010000072.1, read on the forward strand.
CCTTGAGCTGACGGGCGTCTTCGTCGATCCTGCCGGAATGCTCGTTGTTTAATGAAGAGCCGCTTCGTGGAGTGGGTGGTGTGTCGTTCATTTCAGAATCTCCTTTTTGTCTGCCACGTACCTTGGCTCCCCCTCCTCAGCGATACACCACCGTCATCCTCTCGTTCCGACCTCGGACTACTCATCGGCAAGCAGCATCGAGTAGTCGGCAAAATGATCATGCATCCGATCCAGGTGCTCTTTGCGGCTGACTCGATATGTATCATCTCTCTTTTAGTAGTTCGCCTGACGTTGATCCCAGAGGTGCGGTTGCATTTGCTCCTGCGAAAGTGGACAGGAAAGGCCTTCCGGTTATCGAAAAACACCTCCACTCATTGCCCAGCCCCCTGCTACTCGATTCGTAATTTTGTGCGTGAACGGGCTGAGGCGCAATACGTCAGATATATAAATTTGCAGCAGCTATTTATACCTTTGTATAAATAGGGCATGACGATCACCGTTAGAGACTTGGTAGACTCTCCGGATCTCGCGGTGCGTGTACTTGCGGGTGCTGCGGGATTAGACCGGCAAGTAACGTGGGCGCACGTCTGCGAGTTGCCGGATCCCACCGAGTGGCTGTCGGAGAGTGAACTGCTGATGACAGTCGGCTATACCGTACCCGAGTCGGCTCCCGCGCAAGGTGCGTACATTGAGCGCCTGGCGGAGGCGGGGCTCAGCGGTTTGCTGATTGCGGAAAGGCTATACGCGCCGGACCTCTCACCTGAGCTGGTTTCGGCTGCGGATCGTTGTTCGTTTCCCGTACTTCTGAATGCCTACGAGGTCCCGTTCACCGCCATTGCACGCACGGTGGCAGACGCGAACCGGAGCGCAGAACACGCGCGACTCATGAAGGTCCTCCGTGTCTACGAGACGGTGCGGCTCACGGTTGGCAGCGAGTCCGGCTCAGAACTGAGCAGGCAGCTCGGCGACATGGTCGGCTGCGAGCTGTTTGTCCTGGATCCGGAAAACGGACGGTCAATGCTACCCAACGTTCCACAAGCTTCTGAGGAGTTGGTTTCCGCCCTACAAGCGGAGCTAGAGGCGAGGTCCAAACCCATGCCGGCCATCATGCGCCTTGACACTGCAACGCGATCCGCAGCAGCCGTGTCTGTCCCGGCTTCCCGTCCCGCCGCGCTGGTGGCGGTTGCCAAGACGAAGGATATGCCGGATTTGTCCATTTTGCGCCACGTCGCGGCGGTTGCGGCTCTGGAGGTTGAGAAGATGATTGCGGAATACGAGCGCAAGCGCCAACTGGGCTCCGAGTTGCTCGCCGGGCTCATAGACGGACGGTTAGCACCGGATTTGGCCAGCCATCTGCTTTTGGAGCGGAAGCTGGCGGATAAGCCTAGCGTGCTCGCCTCGTGTCCTGGGGACGTCGGTAGGAACGAGCATTCCGACCTGCATCTCAGACTGGAGGAGCGCGGCGTGCCACATCTCCTGCTGCGGCGGACGCCTATCCTCACGGCGCTCTTGCCTGATACATCTGAAGCTATCAACGTTTTCCGCGAGGAGATAGGCTCCTTATTCCCCGTAGGCTTGAGTGACCCGGTAGGTGATCTCTCGCGTGTGCCTGACGCATATCGAGAGGCGCGGTGGGCCCTGCAAAGCGCCATAGCCACCGAAAATCCTCTCGTTAAATATGGAGATGAGTCTGCCCTTTCACCGTTCCTTCCCCGCAACCTCAGCGACGCACACCGCATCGTGGATCGTGTTCTCGGACCACTGCTGGAGTACGATGCCGCCAATGATTCGGAACTCATCGCTTCTCTCAAAATATTTCTTTCGCAGCAGCGGTCCTGGCAACGGGCTGCAGCCAGCCTGCACATACACAGGCAGACCCTCGTCTACAGGATGCGCCGCGTCGAAGAGTTGACAGGACGGCGCCTGGATGAAACAAACGATGTCGCAGAGCTCTGGTTTGCTCTCCAGGCAGCAGAGTTTTCCGGGTACATGGAGCAGACCTCCTAATAAGGACCGGAGCCCCGGTTGGCGTGTTGGATCAAGGCATAAGTTTCTGCGCTCTCCCGGTGAGCCGAAGGCAGTAAGGCGCTTACGTTCACCTCACACTCTCGTGACTCCAAGGGCTACTCAAAGCTGCCAGGGAAGATAGAACGAGCCATCCCACAGGGGCTTACTTACCTGATCGCCGATAATCCAAAGCTTCACGATGGCATCCCTGGCCAGGGAGACTTGAAGAGAGCATGCGTTCGTCTCGAAGGAAGCAGTGTAGCTGAGCATGATCAGGGTATGACGGCGGCTGTTCATGCGGCAAGTTCCCGCCGGACAGGACTTTGCTGATTTATCCAAAGCGTTGAGGTATCGGAAGCGCACCTCTTTACCGTATTTGATAAAGAGGTTGAATCACCAAACGGCCCGGCGCTCCCTGCTAATGCCGAGATGTCGCGTGTACAGCCTCCGGGGGTAAGGCTTGCCGGACTCTTAACAGAATGCTTTGTGCTCTCCAGCGGATGATCTTGAGCTTCAACCGCCTGAATGCGCCGCAGCCGGGCAACTCCTCTTCGACCAGATGCACCAGCTCGATGAGGTCATCCAGGCAGGCACTGTAGCCCAACTGACACATCTCTATCTCCACCTGCGAACTAGTAGAAGCTGGTGAATTCCTCCGCAAGACCCTGCGGATGTGCCTGGCACGCTGGACTATCTGCCTGGAAAGCAACTCCGGGTTTTGAGGCTCTTCCCCGAAAAAAGCCTCACACTCCACGATACTTTGCACCGAAAGCCTTCTGGCTCGCCACAAGAGACATCTATCCTGCCACCAGGCTGATATCTCCTTTCGCTTTAGAACCAAATAGAATCCGGCGATGGCAACGAGCACCGCAAGGACAGTTATCGCCACCATAACCCCGAGATACGTGGCGGCCTCGTGCAAGCTCAAGCCATCGCCGCCAGCAGGAGGTGGCGAAGGAAAATAAGTCTGTGCCGCAGGGGAAAAAGCCGGGGTTGGGAACAAAACCCTTACCACCCCCACTGCCTCTCGCTCCGGTAGAAGCCGTGGGTGCTGTTGGCCAGACGCTGAACCGCCTCGTTTACCTTGTCCTTGCTTACCATTGCCAGCATCTTTCTTTCGTTTCCAGAAGAGTTCACTGTCGGTTTACTATATGCAGTTTACATATACATTGGGAGACATCAATCGCCGGGGAAGGCAACGTGTGAATTATCTACCACTGTTGAGGAGGTGTGCTGATGGTCTGGGTTCAGAATCGGGCTGCTCTATGGCGAGTCGCAGCTTCTGCAGGTTCTCACCCTCCATCGGCAGCCGCATCTCACCGAAGCAGAGCCCCAAGACGCCTTCTCGTAGATGATCCCCCGGCGTTCGCGCTTATCAACTGCAGCCAACCCAACTCCCGGCCGAAGTACTAAACAAGCTGACGTGTCTGGGCTTGTCGTCCACAGAAGGAGCAGGTATCAAAAGTAAATTATTTTTTCTAGTTTGTCTAGTAACATAATTGGGTTTGTGGTATTCTGCCTCTGCGCTGATGGATTTCAGGGCACCAGGCTAATGCAGAAAAGGAGAGAAAGATGGCTGAACGTCCTAACGTGGTGGTGATTGTCGCCGATACATTCCGTCGGGATCACCTGGGAGCATACGGCAACCCCTGGATACATACCCCCCACCTTGATGAGTTCGCCCAATCAGCTGTTCTCTTTGAGAATCATCTGCTCTCTTCCTTTCCTACCATGC
>CADDYV010000073.1 GCA_902810695.1 Actinomycetota bacterium
CCCGAGCCCAACCGGCCCCAGGCCCACCACCAACACCCTGTCCCTACCCGAGACTCCCGCCCGCAAGATCCCCTGGTAGGCCGTGCCGAAGCCACAGGCGACCAGCGCGCCGTCTCTGTAGCTGAGTTCCTCCGGCAGATGGACCAGGGTACGCTCCTCGGCGAGAAGGTAGTCGGCGTGTCCCCCGTCGCGCTGCCAGCCGTAAGCCTCACGCTCCGGCGAGGTGCAGCCGATCATGAATCCCCGCCTGCACTCCCGGCAGTTGCCGCACCCGGCGATGTGGTAGACGACCACCCTGTCCCCCACCTCGAAGTCGCGCACGCGCACGCCCACGGCCTCCACCCGCCCGGAAGGCTCGTGACCGGCGATGACGTTCTGATACCTCTCCGCCCCCGAACCCGTGTGCTCGTGGTAGATCGCGCGCAGATCACTGCCGCAGAGCCCGGAAGCCTTCATCTTCACCAGCACCTGCCCGTGGCCGGGCTCCGGAACCTCGAACTCCCGGATCTCCACCTCATCGTTTCCGGGCAGTATCACCCCCCGCAAAACGTTACCCCTTCCCAAACCTTCATCACCCGCTCCCGACCAGCGTTTCCCGCGGCGCTCTTCGAAACGTCAGAAAACCTTGCATGGCTGCAAATGCTGTGTGTATACGAATCGTGCCCTCAAGCCTTCCCCTCGTACGCTTCGTATAACGTCCTCTGAGTTCCGACCGCATCCCACGATAAGCCTAACAGGTTTTTGAACAACAGGAAATATATAAGCACAGATATTTTGTTTATATACTATCGTATCGTGCCGTTTCGTGTTCAAATCGGCGTAGAAGGATCAGTCTTCCAACTTCTCGCCGCGCATCAGGCGTCCCAGGCGGTTCACTTGGCTGCGGGTGCCGAGCACGATCAGGGTGTCTCCGGCGCGGAGCTGGTCCTTTGCGTTGGGGGTGGTGTCGAAGTTACCCTCTTTGTTGCGGACGGCGAGGATTATGGCTCCGGTCCTCTCGCCTATTCTGAGCTCGCCGATGGTGCGGTCGCAGAGATAGGAGTTTTCGGGCACCTCGAACTCTTCCAGGCGGAACTCTATTCCCTGCTCGCCCCTGGTTATGATGTCCAGAAAGTCCACGACCAGCGGCTGGGTGGCGAGCGCGGCGAGCCGTCTCGCGCCAACCGAGTAAGGCGAGATGGTACGGTCGGCCCCGGCCATCTCCAGCTTGGAGGCCGACTCGTCGGAAGAGGCACGGGCGATGATGCGCAGATCCGGGTTTATCTTGCGGGCCGAGAGGGTTACGAAGACGTTGTCGGCGTCGGAGTCCACGGCGGCGATGAGTCCCCTTGCCCGCCTGACGCCGGCCTCTTCGAGCACAGCGTCGTTCGAGGCCTCGCCGGTTACTACCAGATAACCTTCAGATGCGCATTCCTCGACCCTCTCGGGGTCCTGCTCGATCACGACGAAAGGGGTGCCGCCCAGGGCGAGCTCGCGGGCGACCTGGCTCCCTACCCGCCCATAGCCGCAGACTATCTGGTGTCCGGAGAGCTTTCGGATCTCCTGCTTCACTCGCCTCCTCCTGAAGTAGCCCCTGGTCGTGCTCTCGACCACGAGCTCAACCAGCGGGGCCGTAACGAAACCGAATGTTACCAGGCCGCCGATTATGTAGATTATGGTCCACAACCGTCCGGCCTCGCTCATCGGGTGAACCTCCGTGAAGCCGACGGTGCTCAAGGTGATCACGGTCATGTACAGCGCGTCCAGAAGGTTCCAGCCCTCGATGAGCATGTATCCAACCGTACCGGTGGCGACTATAACCACTATCGTCAGGATCACCCGCAGCAGACGTACGAGCACGGCGCGCGAAATCGCCGCGTCGCTATCAGGCGCACCCCGCCTGCCAGGACCAGTGCCTCCGATCCTCAACATACAAACTGATTATATGGTAACTAACCGCATTTGAACCCGCAGCGGTCTCAAAAGTCTTTATCAACCGGATGCCTGTCCGCCGGATGTTTGGAACGGATGAGCTTGATCCCTTTTCTCTCCTCGGTCAACCGGGTCAGAACGGCGTTTATCTCTATGCCGAGAAGCACAGTGAGTCCCGTAACGTAGAGCCAGACCATGAACACCACGACCGCCCCGAGGTGGCCGTAGATCCGCCCGTAATTGCCGATGTTGGAGACGTAGAAGTTCAACCCCACGCTCAACACGAACATGAGAATCGTGGCGGCGAATCCTCCGGGGACTATCCACCTGAACGGCAACCGCCCGTTGGGCGCCAGGTAGTAGAGGACATCCAGCGCGATAGCGACGACAACAAAGGCCAGAACCCAGCGCGCGGTTCCCCAGATACTGTAGAACGTATCAGGCGGCGTCCCCGGCTGTCGCGCGTAGATCTGAACCTTGAAAACCACGAGGGTCAGGGCGGCTATCAGGAGAGTGAATCCCAGCGCGATCAGGATGGAAGTCCCCCTCAGCTTCCAGAAGGGGCGGTTCTCGGTGAGATCGTAGGCCCTGTTTGCAGCCTTGGTTATGGCTATAGCAGATCCCGAACCCAGCCACAGGGTTCCCGCGATGCCCGCGAACAGCGTGCCGGAGCTGGTGCTTCTGAGCGTGCGGTTCACATAATTCGAGAGCAGCCCGACGGCATTCTGGGGCATGAATCCTGCCGTTCTGGTTATCAAGCCTCCTATGGCCGACTCCGGATGGTTCAGCGCCAGCCCCGCCAGAGAGACCAGGAATATCAAGAAGGGGAAGAAGGAGAGCAAGAACAGGTATGCGAGTTGTCCCGCGAGCCCCAGCAGGTCGTTCTCGCGCATCCTGATGAGCACCCGCAGCAGCGCGTGGTGGTTGAGGGCGTATCTTATGTCCGAGATGAACTCGCCCAATGGTTATCTCCAGCCGGCAGATTCCCCACTTAGTCTGGACTCTACTCTTTCGTCACATCATTTTCCATATGGGGCTCCCTCTCGGTCATCTCATCTATAAGCACGCTCAAAAACACCGCCGTTGGGACCGACAGGAACGTGCCTACTACCGGTCCCACCAGGGTTCCCATCACCAAAAACGAGACTATTATCACCCCGCCGGGCACGTGCACCTCTCTGCCCATTATCCTCGGCTGCAGGATGTTGCCCTCGATCTGGTTCAATACAAAGAATAGCACTACCACCTCTACAGCCTTCAGCGGCGAGATGGTCAGCGCCAGAAGAGCGGGCAAAAGACCACCCAAAACCGACCCCAGGAAAGGGACGACATCCAGCAATCCGGCGAGGATACCGAAAGTAACGGGCAACGGCACGCCCAAAAGCCGCAACCCCAGCCCCCCGCCCACCCCGATGAAGCTCGCGATAATCGCCGTGCCAAAGATCCAACCGCGAAGTCTCTTGCCGACGCGGTAGATAAATTCCCTCATCGCCGGACGGCGCTCGCGCGGCATTAGCCGCAGGACCCCGGAGACATAGGTGCGCGGACTCACGGCGAGGTAGAGGGCCAGAAACACGGCGGAGATGAGGGCCACGATCAGCGAGACGGTGAGGCTGACCAGGCTGGGTAGTGAGCCGATTATCGCCGTGAGAGATCCCTTTAGCCTGCCCATGATCTGGGAAGGGTCCGGTATGAAAGGCAGCTTGCGCATCGGCTTCTCCAGCGATCTCAGCGAGCCCGGCCCGTTCGAAAGCAGAGTATGGATCTCACCCCTCAGGTTCGGGATTATGAACAGGACCACCAGCGCCCCGACAGCCGCGATGATCGCCAGGAGTATGACCACTGACAGCCAGGCCGGGGTTCCCCACTCTTCCAGAGCGTCTACCACGGTCCTCAAGACCAGCGCCACGAGTATCGCTACCGCTATGACCTTCAGAACCGGCAGAAGCTGATAGGCAGTGAGTATCCCGAATGCCAGGAGCACCGCAAGCGGCGCTCCGTGAGTCAGCCGCCTTGAAAACCTGTCCTCTCCACCCGCCTGCGTCACCCTCCGGGCTTACCTTCTCGCGCCCTCAGTATCTACTCCGCCTTCTCCTGCCCCGGCAAACCACTCCAGGAAACGCTCCGGGCTCAGGCTCACGAGCTCGATAGCCCTGGAACTCGCCATCTCCGGCAAGGGGTCCAGGGCCACAAGCCCCACGCCCGCATACGGGCCGTGCAGCAGCGAGACTATCTCTTTGGTGCTGCTTTTCTCGACGTGCCAGACATCCGCCAGCCCTCCCTGCCACAGAAACATCTCGGCCTCTTCCTCGAAGCTAAAAACCGGCAGCACCCACTCGTTCCCACTAGTGAGCGTGAGCACCTCGGTTTGCCCCGTTCCGCTTCTCGTGATCAGCCAGTAACACGCCCGCTGCGGTCGTCCGAGAGGACTTTTATCCTCGCTGCTTCTCATCCGTTCGTCATATTTCCTTCCGTCTAGCGCAATCGCCGGGCGAGCGTCCGCAGAGGCAGAGTCCCCGGATCAGAATACCGGCGGGCTCACGCGGCTCATCGCCATGCCTGTCCCGGAGAGCCAGATGGTGCCCGAGTGCAACACCTGCGCCCGCCTCAAGGCCGCTCCAGACCAGCCATCGAGCGCGCGTTCGAGCAGGCTCGTGTTCACCACAAGCCTGCTGTCCTGCACCAGATCCGCCAGATCCCGCTGCTGCTCGATCGCGGTCTCGAAATCTATTCTCTCTTCCCAATCAAAGTCCACCCAAACGGAGTGTTCGTTTCCTCCTTCCTCCTCTATCAGGCGTCTGAGCATGTCTACCCTGCTCCCCGGCGGGCCCTTTTCCTCGACGAACCGCAAGCGTCCCTCCCCCTCCAGCCGGGAGACGGCGAGCCCGTACTTCTCCAACTCCGCCCGTAGCTCCTCCAGAGATCCCCCGGGCTCGCTGTGGTACTTGATCATGGTTCCCCCGCGAGACTCTCCCACGCCAAAGAAGGCAACGTCCAGACGGTGCATCAACTCGATATCCTGGGTAATGGAGAGTATGTTGTCGGGGATCTCCAGAAACGAGCGCAGCCTCCCCGCCAGCGTGAATGATTGCTCGCTCCTCTCCAGAAAATCTTCTAGCGCCTGCCGCCGGATACGCCAGACCCGCCCGATCTTCATGCACGGCAACCGCTCCTCCCGGCACCACCGGTAGATCGTAACCGGCCCCACACCAAGATAACCAGCCACCTCGTCCACGCTCAAAAGTTCCCTGTTTTGGCTACTTCCGGCATCCATCACGTCCATGCGCCTCCTTCCCTGCGCTTATAGAGGGAACACGTCGCGCCTCCTCAAGGCTCTAGATAATAGCCCAAGAACCTATGTTTTTGATCGAATTCTAGTGTACATTGGTTTACTTTATACTATCAGAGGGTATCCGCACTACCGGTGTACCGAGATTGTCGAGAGAAGGGACTGTGTGATGACGAAGGTAGGATACTTTCTGGCGTGTGAGGAGTTTGGTCCGCGAGAGCTCATCGAGCAGGCGAAGATGGCCGAGTCGGCGGGCTTCGAGGGGCTCTGGATCAGCGACCACTACCATCCCTGGATCTCGGAGCAGGGCAACAGTGCTTTTGTCTGGTCGGTGATAGGCGCGCTCTCGCAGGCGACCTCGCTGCCGGTTACGACCGGTGTAACCTGCCCCACCATGCGCATCCATCCCGCGATAATAGCCCAGGCTGCCGCGACCTCGCAGGTGATGCTCCAGGGAAAATTCTCGCTGGGGGTTGGTAGCGGCGAGAACCTGAATGAGCACATTCTGGGGGACCGCTGGCCGCCCGCTGACGTGAGGCTGGAGATGCTGGAGGAGGCCGTGGAGGTGATGCGCCTGTTGTGGCAGGGTGGCGTCAAGGACCACTACGGCAAGCACTACACCGTGGAGAACGCCCACCTCTACACCCTGCCGGAAGAGCCCCCGCCCGTTCTGGTCTCCGGCTTCGGTCCGAAATCTGTCGAGCTTGCGGGCAGGATCGGGGACGGCTACTGCGGTGTGGAGCCGAGTGCGGAGATGATTTCGAAGTTCCGCTCCTCGGGCGGCGAAGGCAAACCCGCCCACGCCGGCACCAAGGTCTGCTGGGACGAAGACGAGTCAAGAGCACGGAGTACAGCCCGCCGTCTGTGGCCCAACGAGCAACTCCCCGGAGAGCTGGCCCAGGAACTTCCGACGCCGCGGCACTTCGAGCAGGCAACCTCGCTGGTAACGGAGGAGATGATCGCCGAAGCCTTCCCCTGCGGCCCCGACCCCGAACTCCACCGCCAGAACCTCCGCAGTTACTTCAAGGCCGGCTACGACGAGGTCTACGTACAGCAGATCGGCCCGGAACAGGAGCAATTCTTCAGGTTCTACGAGCGCGAAGTGCTTCCCGAGTTCCACTAAAAACAGATAGGCCGCAGAAGATTCCAGCAGGCTTACTGCGCATTCCATAATAGCCGAAGCGGTTACCCCGTAATCACGGGGTAACCGTGCTGTACACTCCTGGTAATGTGAAACCAAAGTAGCACTTTGGTGCGTATGCTTTCTTAATCACTCCCTACCTCCTTCGTCTAATTACAGTGCTATTCGTGCTAACAAGCACTTCTCTGGTGCCATTCAGCGACGCATAATTATGTCATGTGTGGTACAAGAATCACGGTAAATCAGTCAAAAGAGGTGCTGGCCCACTCATAGAAAGGAATGATGCGATATGGGTAGCGTTACATCAAATGCTATCGGCAAATGCCTGATCCTGTCTTTCGCCTTTGCGATGATAGGGGTGCTCATCCTGGCGGGTAGCGCCTACGCCGGGACCTCCTCTGGCGTACAGTACGGCTCTCCAACAGCAGCGGGAGAAAGCGCGATCGCGCACTCAACCTCGCAGTCGGGAGCCTCCTCTGGAAATTCCGCCAGCGGCGCTCAGGCGGCCTCTTCGACCAGCAAGGGTTCAGCGCCTGCGGGCCTGACGGTTCTGCCTTCGACCGGGGGAGCTCCGGTTTTCCTTATCGTCTCTGCCGCGCTCGCGCTGAGCGCCACCGGAGTGCTGGCAATCCGGCGCGGTAACAGGCGTTAACCGTCACAAAGATCGCGGGTTTTCCCTCTTAACTAGGCGTCCGTTCATCGGGCGCTTTTTGCTGGCTCCAGTTTTACCCCTGATCCCCGCTCCAGAACTGCTCGGATAACTCGCGCAAAACCCTTCCCCTTTCGGCAGCCCTTATGCGTCGCTCCGCGAGCTTTGCGAAGCTCTCGTCGAGCTCGGCCCCCACGAAGGTCCGGTTCAGCTCCTTGGCAGCGACCGCCGTGGTCCCCGATCCGGTGAAAGGATCGAAGACGAGATCGTTCTGTCTCGTAGAGGCCAGAAGCGCCCGGCGAACGAGGCGCAAAGGCTTCTGGGTCGGGTGGTAACCGTAGAGCTTCTCCCGCCTCGTAACAGCCGGGATGCGCCATACGGAAGACATCTGCGAGTCCGGGTTGGGGCTGTTTATGAGGTCGTAGTTGAAGAGGTGCCGGGCGGATCTGCCCTTGCTCGCCCAGAGCAACGTCTCGTGGGAGTGCGTGAAAGCCGTATGGAGCGCGTTGGGCGTGGGATCCGGCTTCTCCCAGACGATGCTGTTTATTATCCGGAAACCTAGCTGCTGGAGCGCGAACCCGAGGCTGAAGATGATGTGATGCGTCCCCGTAACCCAGAGCGTGGCGGTAGGCGCCAGCACCCTCCGGGCTTCCTTTAGCCACCTGAGGTTGAACTCATGGTCCCTGCGGAGCCCCATCGAGCGGTCCCACTCGCCCTTGTCCACCGGAGCCAGCCGACCGCTCCTGACCGTAACGCCGCCGGTAGAGAGCCGGTACGGCGGGTCGGCGAAGATGGCGTTGACGCTCTCCGCAGGCATGAGGCGCATCAGATCCAGACAGTCAGAGAGGTATACAACCGCCCCAGGCTCGCCGTAGGCTTTCAGGTCCTTCAGGTTCACCACGCATATTTTAGGACGCAGCACCCAGGGCTCTCAGCCCATCCTCAAGGGCCTCGCCTCTCGGTTTTCTCCCGCAGAAAGGATTTCTGCGGCCTGCCTTCCAACCCGGCGACGGTGGCGAGAAACCACTCCGGGCGGGGGCGGACCTCGTCTGCTTCGGGGTCGAAGAAGACGTGCGCGGCGTAACTTTCGGATACCAGCTTTCCGGCCTCGAAGCTCTCCCCGGTGCGGAGCTCGAAGTCCATCGTGTAGGAGCGGTTGCCGATCTCGCGCACGCTAACAGCGCCGAATAGGGTGTCCTCGAGGAAGATGGGTGCCTTGTAACGGATGGACGTCTCGGCGATTACGTACCGCGCGCCGGGAATATCACCCGCCACCATCTTTTCCTCTATCCCCAGTGCTCTGGCCAGCTCTCGCCAGTAGGCCATGCGCAGAGCCTCGTAGAACTCCAGGTAGACGGCGTTGTTGACGTGGCCGTAGGGGTCGAGGTCGTGGTAGCGGATCTCCAGTTGCCTCACCACGGGCGGATTCTTCAAGCCTGCCTCCTCTCGACTACCAGTTTCAGGGGCTCTCGTTGCACGGGAAATTCTTACACACTCAAGGCGGCGCGCCATCTGGTTTAATTGGAGAGATGGGTTACGAAGAGTTTCTGGAGCAGGGCGAGACCCTGGCAGAAGAAGGACTGGTCGAGGAGGCGCTCTCCCGTTTCGAGCAGGCCCTCGAAGCGGAGCCGGACAATCCCGAGGCGATGGAGGCCGTTGGCAGGGCTCTTTTGAACCTCGGGCGACTGGAAGAAGCCGAGGAGAAATTTACTGGCGCGATGAGATTGGACCCGGAGTGGGCCGCTCCCCGGATGGACCTCGCCTACCTCGCCATGCGTCGTGACGAGCCGTTCAAGATCGTTCACTACCTGGAGCGGGCGATAGAGGCAGACCCGGAGTTCCCGGACGCCTACGTAGAGCTGGGGCGCTACTACGGTTTGATGGGTGAGGCCGGTCTCGCCCGCGCCACCTTCGAGCGGTGGACCAGCCGCTACCCCGAAGACGCCGACATGCTCATAAACGCCGGTCTGACCCTGTTCGACGCCGCCGACTACGAGGCGTCGCTGGAGTTCTTCGACGCGGCGGTGGAGGTCGCCGACGACGAGCAGCAGAAAAGCGGTGCGCTCACCTACCGGGCCAACGCCCTGGATATGCTGGGCCGCTACGAGGAGGCGGTCGCCGCCTATGAGACGGTGATCTCCGAGAATCCCGAATGGTGGGAGGCTCACGCCAACCTGGGCATCTGTCACGACCGCAACGGAGAGTCCGAGAAAGCCGAGGCGGCGTTCAGACAGGGCCTCAAAGACTGCCCCGGATCACCGGAGATCCGGGACGAGCTCGCCGCCCACTTTCTCGCCGAGCGCAAAAACCTCAAGGAAGCCCTCACTCTCGCCGAAGAAGCCGTGGCTCTGGGCCGTGACGAGGTCCGTCATCTCTACACTTTAGGCGAGGCACGGGCCGCCCTTGAAGACGAGGAGGGGGCTGCAGAAGCCTACCGGGCCGTGCTCACCCTCGACCCGGAAGACCCCGAGGCGCATCTGGAGCTGGGCCTACTGCACGAACGCCGGGGAGACGCCGCCAAAGCCGAAGAGCACTTCGTGGAAGCCCTCAAGCAAGATCCCGCCAACCCTCGCGCCCTCCACTCCTACGCGAGCCTCTACTACGCCGCAAACGACCTCGAAACGGCGGAAGAGCTGCTCACGAGGGCAGCAGCGGTGGACCCCGGCTACGCCCCGGCGCTATCGGCGCTCGCCAGCATCAATGCGCGCAAAGGAAATCACCCCGCAGCACTGGAGCTCATGGAGAAAGCCACGGAGGCCGGCGAAACGGAGGCCGGATACTTCCTGAACGCCCCCGAATTCGCATCCTTGCGGAACAACCCCACCTTCCGCGACCTCATCGCCCGCATGGATAAGAAGCGGCGCGGCACCGGCTAAAGGAACTGTTCTTTGCCTCTCCCTATTGCCCTGGGCATCGTCCTCATCTGCATCGGGGCCATCGCACTCTCCTTCGGGCTCTACGCCCTGCTGCGCGGCGGACGCGGCCAGCGGGGTGGGATCGGCCCGCTCTCCGAGCGCGGCGTGCACGTCATAGCAGGTATCAGGATGACCCTGATCGGGGCCGCAAGCCTGGCCGCGGGCGTATACGCGCTCTGGTCGTACTTCAACTGAGAGGCTGGCAGACGCCGCATCCGACGCACTAAATAGTCCTACTGGCCGACAAAGTTATGCCGGATGACCAATAGCGGGAAACTTGAACTGCTTGTAGCATGAAACTCTCATGCTGAATAAGTTACCCAACGGTTATCGTGTCGAATGGGAGCCGGACATCATCACCTTGCTGCGCCCCGACGGCTCAGTGGTAGCGCGGTTCTACACCTGGAGCGCCGAGCCGGGAGAGATATTGCGCACGGCTCTGGAAGACGCGAGAAAGGACAAGGAGTCCCGAGAAGACGACGCAGCGGGTTAGTCAGCGCCTCAGAGACTATAAAACTATAAACGAGCATTTCCGGTAGCCGCAGCAATACCGCGAGTAGTTGCTCCAAACAGGCGAGAGACATACGCCCGGATGCATTAAAACCCTGCGGATCGCATTAACCGGAATCCACCCACGCAACGCTAACCGCAGGGTTGCTGTAAGTATACGATATCAGACTCAAATGTACTCTAGATGTTTCTAGAAAAATATCTTTATCAATCGGGGTTGCAACGTTAGTTCGGTACGTGGCACAATCGTATGCGGTATAGACCTCATTACTTTGTGGAGCACGAATTCGCTTCGCACGAGGTCATTCGCGCATGGAGGGGGGAGCAAATATGGAGCGCGACGTGGAGAAGAGGCTGAACGGCTTCTCCGAGAGCGTTGAGGACTTGTGGATAGAGGCTATAGACTTCCTGGACGAGCTACCGCCGGAGTACAGGGACTACTGGACGGATAGAGTCGCCTTCCCGCTGGTGCAGATCAGCCACAACGTCAGCATGCTTCAGGAGGTTTTCTATGGACCAGACTTTGGAGTAGGCAACCCGCTGTCAGAGGAAGATTAGCCGCCTGCTTCTCGCAGCGTCCATCTCATGCTGTTCCAGCCCGTGTAAGGCTGGGCCAGCGGCAGGAAGATTTCCGGATTCGCAGGGATCATGTGAATCCCTGCTCCGGCATGGACTGCCTCAAGCTGGAGAAGAACTTGTCCATCTCCAGGCACCGCTCCCGCGCGATATCGCGGCTTGCGCGG
>CADDYV010000074.1 GCA_902810695.1 Actinomycetota bacterium
GAGGACGTTATCTCCGACATGGAGCAGGCGCTGGAGAAGGTGTAATGCCAGAGCATGCTCGCGAAGCGAGCGATAGTAAATTTGGAACCTAAAAATCCTCGCCTGACTTTTGCCTGTGAGCTGGACCCTCTCCGCCTCACGACCCTGTTCTCTGATACTCAGGTCATCGAAGATCTTGAGGCACTCGATGCCAGAGTAGCCCTTATGCTCTCCGACTTCAGCCCGGAGCGCGCCAACGTTGTCCAGCAGCTGAATACAGCGGGTATCCCCGTGGTGGGCATCCCTCTTTTGCCTTTCGAGGAAGGCTACTACTTTACCGCCGATAACGCTCCTCAGGCAGCGGAGCGTTACGAGAAGTGGAAGGCGTGGACGGCAGAGCACAACCTTGGGTGGGAAGGAGTGGGGCTGGACATCGAGCCTGATGCAAGCTTCTACCAGCAGATCATGGAAAACCCCTACAAGCTCGTACCCATGCTGCTGCCCCGCCTGCTGGATGCTGAACGGCCAAAGCGGGCGCAGGCAGCCTACACGGTGCTGGTCGAGAAGATACGCTCCGAGGACTACAGCGTAGAGAACTACCAGTTCCCGCTTATCGCCGATGAACGCCGGGCAAAGGCAAACCTGTTGCAGCGGCTCTTAGGATTGGTGGACGTGAGGACAGACCGCGAGGTGTGGATGCTCTACTCCTCCTTCATGCGCACTCTGGGTCCAGCTCTGATCTGGAGCTACGCGCCTGAGGCTGAGGCTGTGGCTGTAGGAACCACCGGAGGTGGTCCAGATGTTCCAGGACATCCTCAGATGCCCACCCTGGATTGGGACGAGTTAGCGCGGGACCTCCGCCTGGCCCATCTCTGGTGCGACGACCTCTACATTCACAGCCTCGAAGGGTGCGTCGAGCAGGACTTCTTGGGAAGACTTCGCTCCTTTAACTGGCAAGAGCAGGTGATGCTTCCAAGGACGGTGCGGCTCGTCGGAAATCTTCGCCGCCTCCTGAGAGTAACTCTCTGGGCCGGCGCCCGACCCTGGCGTGTGCTGGGCATTGCAGCCGCGGTGGTCTGGCTTGTCCGGCAATGGCGACGGAGTGCATGATGGAAAGTCAACCGGTGATGTAACAATCATCCCGCCAGGACGAGCCGCAGGCATTCCCTACGCGGGAAGCTTGTCTCCTGTATCCGGCTCAGCTATCACGTACGTGCGCATATCCCCGCAGCGCTCGCACCGGCAAACCAGCGAGCTCTCGCCACCGCCTATGAACACAGCCTCCCCGCAATCGCGGTGGACGAAGCAGAAGACCGCTGCCGCCGCGTACGATTCGTCCCGCGTTATGACGCGCCCGCGCCTGCTGCGGTCCATGTCTCCGAAGCCGATCTCCGAGCTTTCCATACCATCTAATATTGGACCCGCCCGAGGCCTCGCGCATCGTAATAATTGTGCATTTTTCATTCACCCATTTGGACTAATCCTTACTAGCACATATGGACCAGGCACCTAGGAGACCGGGGCTCTCGCCGGAGAGTGGAAACGAAGCCGCCAAGCTGAGAAAGTACGGTAGAAACGGAGACGCAAGGAGGTTTGGCGATGCCCGGGACGCATTACTTCCCCCAGGACAAGGTCCACTACGTCTGGGACAACGAGCTTTCGCTGGCGCTTACGATCACCCCCGGAGACACGGTCGTCTACCACACCCGCGAGGTTTCGGACGGTCAGATCACACCGGACTCTACCGCCGAAGTCCTGCAGAACCTTGACTGGGACCGCGTCTATCCTCTCGCCGGCCCGCTCGCCGTGGAGGGTGCCGAGCCCGGCGACACGCTGGAGGTGGAGGTTCTCGACATCCACACCGAGGGCTGGGGATGGACGGCGGTGATCCCCGGTTTCGGGCTGCTCGCGGATGACTTCCCGGACGCCTACCTCAAGATCTTCGACCTCACCAACGGTGACTACACGCTCTTCAAGGACAACATAGCCATCCCGATAGAGCCCTTCTTCGGGACGATGGGCGTCTGTCCGGCGGGACCGGAGAAGCCCGTCATAATGCCTCCGGGTCCCTTCGGCGGCAACATGGACACCCGGCACATCATGAGGGGCAGCGTCCTGTATCTGCCGGTCCAGGTTGCGGGCGGCCTGTTCTCCTGCGGCGACGCCCACGCCGCCCAGGGCGACGGCGAGGTGTGCGTAACCGGCATCGAGTCGCCGATGTACGCTACCTTGCGCTTCAATTTGCTTAAAGGGAGGAGCATCCCGGCCCCGCAGTTCCAGACGCCGGGTTCGCTGACTCCGAAATCCGAGGGCGCGGGCTGGTACGCCACGATGGGCGTAAACCCAGACCTCATGCAGGCGGCGAAGGACTCTTTGAGGGCGATGGTCGAGCACATAAGCACGACCTACAGCATGGAGCCTGTCGAAGCCTACGTGCTGGCGAGCCTGGTGGTGGACCTCAAGGTAAGCGAGGTCGTGGACCAACCCAACTGGATCGTCTCTTCCTACCTGCCGCTCTCGATCTTCCGCTGAGGCAGCATCCCGGTAAGTCTACAACCATTTCAACCACCAATACGTAGTAAAAAGTGTGGAAGTCAGGATGGCGGATAAGTCAGCCAACAACAGCAAACCGGAGACCATAGCCGGTTCTGCGCGCCTGGACAGGGCGCGTTACAGGCCGATACGCATGATCGGTCTGCTCCTGATGTTGCAGGCTGTGGGCCTGATCGGCCTGGTGGTCCATGAGTTCGCGCTGGTGGACTGGCAGCACGTTGGGCCCGGGATGCCGTCGCGGCACGTAATCGAAGCGGCGGCGTCCCTCCTCTTCGTTGTACCTGCTGCGCTGGCGCTCGTCGCGGCCCTGAGCTTCCTCATCCTCTCCCGCAGGGGATGGCTGCTGGCTGCGATCTCGCAGGGTCTCGGCCTGGGGATATGCCTGTGGCTCTTCTCCGAACTGAAGCCCGGCTACGTCTACCCGGTTATGATCTACTGCGCCCTGATGGTCTTCTACCTCAACTCCCGCGATGTGAGGTCGGTGTTCCACTCCAGAAGCGCTCTGGCGAGGCGCGAACCGGGGAGCCAGCAGTGAACGATACGCGCCTGAATGCGGAGACCGCCACCGCCCTGCTCAGGCGTTTCGAGCCCGTTGTGCGCTTCACCCGCGGCGAGCAGTTCTTCCCGATGGATGTCGAGCCGTACGTACAAAGCTGCAGCCTGTGGGTGCAGCGTCCCGATGAAGAGCCGATCTGCACCGTCCCGCGCGGGAAGCTGACCCTGGAGGATCTGGCGCAGCAACCGCAGGATGAGTTCGGGGCCGTCCACTTTCTCAAATTCGCGGACCCGCAGGGTTTCAAAGAGGTGTACTCCAGGAAGGCGCGCCGCGAGTTCCGCCAGCAGAGACAGGCAGCAAAGAGTCCCGAGGCTTCCAGGAAGATCTTCCGCGCCGGGAGAGGCCGGTTGGCGCGCGTCGGTTACGCCTCCCGCTTCGCCGACGCGCTCTACTCGATAGGGCTACTGGCGCGCGGCAGGGTGCCGGGAGAATCCGCCGCTGCGGCGTCGGTGGCCTACAGACGCATCATGGAGGAAAGCGAGCACTACGGCTACCACGGACGGGTGCTCCACCAGAACGGGTGGGTGGTGCTCCAGTACTGGCTGTTCTACGCGTTCAACGACTGGCGTTCGGGCTTCTTCGGCGCCAACGACCACGAAGCGGACTGGGAGAAGATCTTCGTCTTCCTCTCCGAGTCCGGCAACGGCGAGTTACGTCCAGAGTGGGTGACCTACGCCGCCCACAACCATACCGGAGACAACCTGCGCCGCCGGTGGGACGACCCGGAACTAATGAAGGTAGGCGAGCACCCGGTAGCCTACGTCGGGGCCGGCTCCCACGCCAGCTACTACTCCCCTGGCGAGTACCTGACTGAGCTGGATCTCCGATTCCCCGGTCCGATGGCGAGGGTAGCGGAGACCATCCGAACTTTCTGGCGGGAGAAGCTGCGCCAGTACGCCGGTGATAGAGAAGACGCAGATCAGACATCCTCCTTTAGCATCCCCTTCGTGGACTACGCGCGCGGGGATGGGCTCTCGATCGGTCCGGGACAGGATAGGCCGTGGAGCACCCCCCGGCTCATACTGGACCCGCCGCCGGACTGGGTGGCCGGATACCGGGGACTCTGGGGGCTCTACACCCGCGACCCCTTCGAGGGCGAGGATGCTCCCGCGGGTCCGATGTACAACCGCAACAAGAGCGCGAGCCGCGCGTGGTACGACCCCGTGGGCTGGGCCGGGTTAGACAAGGTCTCTACCCCGGCTGAGACTCTGGAGATCGTCCTGGACCGGTGCAAGGATATACAGGCGAGGCGCGAGTCCCTGCAGACAGAGATCGAGGAAAAGAGCCAGCGGCTCAAGCAACTCGGCGTGGAAGTCGAGGCCATGCGGGACCAGTCACATCTGGATGAACCGTACGAGGCTCGAAAGAAGAGCCTCAGAGAGCTCTCTGAAGAAGTCGCCCGTCTCCGGGCGCAACTCGCTACCGACGAGTCCGTCTCACAATCGCTGGAAGGCTACGCCAACAGGCTCAAGAAAGGCGAGCGCGGACCCCTCCGGGCCCACATCTCCCATGCTCCCCAGCCTGCTTCCGAGACCGAGTTGCGCACCAACCGCATAGCCGAGGCATGGGCCGCGCTGAGCGTGGGACTGGTGTTGATCGGTCTGGTTGGGATCGTAGTGTTCGAGAGATCTCACCTCACCGAGGTGCTGGTCGCGAGCATAGCCCTCTTCGCCTTCGTCGAGGCGGGGTTCAGAAAGCGGCTGACCAACCTGATCAGCAGCGTCAACATCGGGCTGGCGGTGGTGGCGATCCTGATAGTCGTCTACGAGTTCTTCTGGCACCTGGTTATCCTGGCGGTGCTGGTCGTAGGGCTCTACGTCCTCTGGGACAACCTCAGAGAGCTCCTGAGAAGATAATCCTCGTAGGAAATTTATTTTGCTAGGCTCCGAGTTGCCGCCTGAGTTCCTCCGGGTCGGTGGTCGGGTTCTGGCAGGCGTAGTTCACACAGACGTAGGCCGTCGCCTTGCCATCCCGCGTCGAACGTCCGACCAGAAGCGGGGTGAGTTCTGCTGCCTCCTCGTCATCAGGAGTACACCCTGCCAGGACCTTGTTCGGGAGATAAAGGGAGTAGACGGTCCTGATTAGCGCGGACATGTCGGGGGCTCCTGTTTCACCGATCAGGGCTATCTCGTAAGGTTGGGAGAGGTAGAAATCGAGGGCCGAGACGAGCCTCCCGAAGCCACCGGGCACTTTCTCCATGCCGCCGCTCAAGTCCTCCAGAACGGTCCCGGCGCAACTCCGGTAATCCTCGCGGTCTAAGATGAGCGCGAGCTTCAGGAGCACCTCTGTTGCAACACTGGTTCCCGACGGCGTGGCGTTGTCGTAGATGTCGCGCGGGCGGGCGACGAGCTGTTCGTGATCCGCGGGGGTGTCGTAGAAAGCCCCGCGTTTCTCATCCCAGAACAGCTCCAGTATCTTCTCGGCGAGATCCCGGGCTTCGATGAGCCACCGCGTCTCGAATGTCGCCTCGTACAGCGCGAGGAGACCGTCGGCGACGCACGCGTAGTCTTCCAGATAGCCGTTGAAGCGGGCCTCGCCATCCTTATAGGAACGGCGCAGCCTGCCACTCACCCGCAGATTATCCATCAGGAAGGATGCGTTTTTCTCCGCGATATCGCTGTAATCCTCGCGATCCAGGACGGCGGCAGCCAACGCGAAGGAGCGGAGCATCAATCCGTTCCAGGCAGCGAGTATCTTCTCGTCGCGCCCCGGCCTGACCCGCTCTGCGCGCGCGTCGAGGAGCTTTGCCCGGATGGTGGAGATCTTCTCTTGCAGTTCTTCGGGTGCGATCCCGAACTCGACGGCAACATCTTCGGGCGGACGGGGTACGCTGAGGATGTTCTTGCCCTCGAAGTTTCCCCGCTCCGTTACGTTCCAGTAACGCTCGGCGAGTTTTGCCTCTTCGGGGTCGAGGATGTCCTGGATCTCCTGGGGCGTCCAGACGTAGAATTTGCCCTCCTCCCCTTCGGAGTCGGCGTCCTCGGTGGAGTAGAAGCCTCCCTCGGGACTTTTCATGTCGCGCGCCACGTAGTCCAGGGTTTCTTCAGCGATGCGACGGTAGAAATCGTCTCCGGTTGCCTGGTACGCCTCCAGGTAGAGGCGGGAGAGCAGGGCGTTGTCGTAGAGCATCTTCTCGAAGTGCGGAACGAGCCAGTGCATATCCACCGAGTAGCGGTGGAATCCGCCGCCGAGCTGGTCGTAGATGCCGCCCCGCGCCATCGCCCGCAACGTCTGTTCGACGCCGGAGAGCGCGGTTCTATCACCCGTCCGCCTGTAGTGCCGCAGCAGCACTTCCAGGTTCATCGGTTGGGGAAACTTCGGCGCGCCCCCGAAACCGCCGAAACGCCGGTCCAGCTCCGATATCAGGACTTCTCCGGCCCTATCCAGCAATTCCGGTCCGATGGCGGCTTCCGGCATGGCGGCGCTGGCTGCGGCCTGCAGGTACTCGCGCACCCTCCCGGCGCTCTTGAGCACGTCCTCGCGGCGGTTTTCGTAGGCGTCGGCGAGGCTGTGGAGAACCTGGGTGAAGGAGGGCATCCCGGCCCGCGACTCGCGCGGGAAGTAGGTTCCGGCGTAGAACGGCACGCCCTCCGGCGTCAAAAACACCGTCATCGGCCAGCCGCCGCCACCGGTCATGGCCTGGGTCGCGGACATGTAGAGCGAATCTATATCCGGCCTCTCCTCCCGGTCCACCTTTATGCTGACGAAGTGCTCGTTCATCAGGCGGGCGGTTTCCTCGTCCTCGAATGACTCGTGCTCCATCACGTGGCACCAGTGGCACGCGCTGTAGCCTATGGAGAGGAGTATGGGCTTGTCCTCCCTGCGCGCCTTCTCCAGCGCCTCCTCGCCCCACGGATACCAGTCCACGGGGTTGTCCTTGTGCTGGAGGAGGTACGGGCTGCTCTCCTGTGCCAGCCGATTTGCCATCGCTTCTTCTCCTTCCGCCGCCTCGCGAAGCTCTCGACTAGAACGTACCACATGGGGCTTTCCTCTATCGCAAAGCAGGGTTTTTGCCCCACCTCCGGGCGGGTATAAAGGTTATGAGGAGAGTCTGTAGACAATGTTGACTATCAGGTAAATTAGAGTATCGGGGAAAAATTGATTAGTCTATACGAGGCGGAGTCCCGGAAGGTTTTTGGGACATTCGTTTCGGCAGTGTGGTAGAGAGAAGGAGGCAATATGAACCTACAGGAGCTCGAGAAGATAGCCCAGGAGATGGTCGCGCCGGGCAAGGGACTCTTGGCTGCCGACGAGAGCTTCGGCACCATAGAGAAGCGGTTCAATGCGGTCGGCATAGAGTCTACTGAGGAGAACCGCCGCGCCTACCGGGAGATGCTGTTTACGACCAGGAACATCGGGGACTTTCTCTCCGGTGTGATCCTCTTCGACGAGACCATCCGGCAGAAGGCTTCGGACGGCACGCCGCTGCCTAAAGTCCTCGAAGAGCAGGGCATCATCCCCGGCATCAAGGTAGATAAAGGCGCGAAGGACATGGCCCTCTCCCCCGGAGAGAAGGTCACCGAGGGTCTCGACGGCCTGCGCGAGAGGGTAGCGGAATACCGGGAGATGGGCGCCCGGTTCGCCAAGTGGCGCGCGGTAATCACCATCGGCGAGGGCATCCCCACCCGACGGTGCATCGTCTCCAACGCGCACGCGCTGGCGCGCTACGCGGCGCTGTGCCAGGAGGGCGGGCTGGTCCCGATCGTGGAGCCCGAAGTCCTCATTGATGGCGACCACTCCATCGAGCAGTGCTACGAGGCCACCGAGTGGATGCTCAAGACCACCTACGATCAGCTCTACGAACTGGGCGTCGAGCTTACCGGGACGATTTTGAAGCCGAACATGGTCATCTCCGGCAAACAGGCCCCGGTGCAGAGCAGCGTCGAGGAGGTCGCGCAGGCCACGGTCGAGTGCCTCCTCAGAAGCGTACCCGCGGCGGTGCCGGGGATCATGTTCCTCTCCGGCGGCCAGAGCGACCTGCAGGCCACCCAGCACCTCAACGCGATGAACAAGATGTACAAGAACCTGCCGTGGGAGCTCAGCTTCTCCTACGCGCGCGCCCTGCAGCAGCAGCCGATGGAGCTCTGGGGCGGCAAGGCCGAGAACGTCGAGAAGGCCCAGAAGGTCTTCTACCACCGGGCCAAGATGAACGGTGCCGCCCGCTCCGGCAGCTACACCGAGGACATGGAAAAAGAGGCCGCGTAGCTCATAGTCCCGAATCTGTCTAACCAGAAGCCCCCGTCCATCAGGCGGGGGCTTTGATCTGCGACCCTCTGCTCGAGTTCAAGAGTACTAAAGCTTTTCATCCGCCCTTCCGATAAACAACCTGAAGGCCCGTTGAGTTTTTGATCTTGAGAGGAACGTTATGGCGTTTTCGATGCGGCAGATGAATCTAATCCTTGCAACCTTTCTCGGGGTTGTGGCGCTCCTTCTCTCGCAGACGGGGGCCTGGGGCCAGCCGCCGGGCTCTCTGCAGAAGGTACGTCTCGCTGGCGCTCCGGGCAAACAGCACGCCGCGGGGCGTTTGATCGTCACCTACAAGCCGGGCATCTCCTAGTTAGCGAAGAACAGGGCCGTAAACAAAATCCGCGGCCAGCTAATAGAGAAGCTCGGCGCGCTGAACGCCGAAGTCGTCTCTGTTCCCCAGGTACAGAAAGACCTTACCAGCGGCACCACAAGAGACGCATACCTCCGGCGCATCAAGGCGATTCTCAAGAAACAGCCCGCCGTCGCCTCCGCTGACTACGACTACGTCCGCAAACCCGATTTCGTCCCCAACGACCCCGACTTCGGACCTTATCAGTGGGATCTCAAGAAAACCGGCTTCACCGCAGCCTGGAACACCGTTCGGGGAAAGGGCGTCAAGGTCGCCGTGGTAGACACCGGCATTGACGCCAACCATCCGGATCTCAAAGGCAAAGTCATCGCCCAGCACGACTTCGTGCACAACGACGGCACAGCAAACGACACTGCCGGGCACGGCACCCACGTCGCGGGCACCATCGCAGCCTCGACGAACAACGGCGTCGGGGTTGCGGGCGGCTGCCCGAGATGCCGGCTTCTGGCCGCCAGGGTTTTGGCGAAGAACGGCGGTTATGACTCGGATATAGCCAGGGGCATAGTCTGGTCCGCCAACAACGGCGCGAGGGTCATCAACCTCTCCCTGGGAGGGGCCGCGTATTCCACCGCCCTCAAGCGAGCCGTAGACTACGCTTACAACAAAGGCGCGGTAGTAGTCGCCGCGGCGGGCAACACCGGCAACGGTACCTACCACTACCCCGCCGCCTACCCGGACGTTATCGCCGTCGCCGCGACCGACTCTGCCGACAGGCGTGCTTCCTTCTCCAGCTACGGCAACTGGGTAGACGTTGCAGCCCCCGGCGTGGATATTCTCTCGACCTATCCTCGCTGGCTGGAGTCGAACTTTTACGAGCCCGGTTACAAGTTCATGGAAGGTACCAGCATGGCTAGCCCTCACGTCGCCGCGCTGGCGGGACTCCTGGCGGCGCAGGGGCGGTCGAAATCGGAGATAAGGTTCCGCCTACTCTCCACCGCCGACGACATCGGCCCTGAAGGGCGTGACCGCTACACCGGTGCGGGGCTCATTGACGCCGCCAAAGCCGTCGAAAGCTCCAGCAGCGGGGGCTGGGGACCGTAGGCGCGAAGGTATTCTCCTACCCGGAGCCGGATTTCCTGGATCAGCGCACCGCAGCGTCTGTGACGCGGTCGGCGCGGACTATGAGGCGTTTGTTGAAGGTGGGGATGGGGGTGCAGGTTTGCAAGATAACCATGTCGCGGCCGGGCACGGTATCGAAGACCCAGTCGGCGTACGGACCCACGACGAACTTCTCGCTCACGCGATACTCGTAGGTTCTGCCGGAGCGGTCCCTGAGAACGACCGAATTTCCGGGCGCGAGCTTGTCGAGGTTGTAGAAGATCAGGCGGCTCCCCGTTCCCGGATAGCCGATCCGATGCCCGGCGAGGTAGATGTTCTTCTGCTTTTTTCTGTCCCAGGGCATCGAAGTTTTGGGAACGTGGATCACACCCCGGTTCAGCGCCGCCTCGCTCTCCGAGTTGATAACCGGCACATCGTAGAGCCTCATGGCGGGGATCGTGAGCGTCAGCGCCACGCCCCGACCCGGCGAAAAGCTGCGCGGCCTGCTGGCTCTGGTCAGCTCCCGCCCGGAAGGTCGCGGCCACTTCTTCTCCGAGACCGGCAGCTTCTTGCGACTGTGATGGCGCTCCGCGCGCTTCGGACGTTCTACAGACTCTACAGAAGACGCGGTAGCAGGAGAAGATTGTACCGCCCCTTTTGCGTGGGGTGATACCGTTTGCAAGTCCCTGCCCGCGAAGCCCGAGCAGATCCGTGCTCCGAAGACGCGGTGGGGATGGAAGGTGTGCTCGCAGTGCTCTGGATCCCGCTTGCAGCCGTGAACCCGGCGGGTTTCGGGCCTTCGTCATGCGCGGCGAAGAAAGCGACCCCCGCCGCCAGCAGCAGAGCTGCGGTCATCATGGCTATGCCGATCCGCAGAAGCAAACTACCTCTGGCGCGCTCCGGAGCGCCGGGTTAGGAGCCCTACCCCGGCAAGCGTCGCTCCGGCGAGCGCCAACCCCGCCAGCGGGACGAACACCGCCGACGATTCTGCAGACCCGGTAGCTCCGCCTGTATCGGGGAGCGGCTTTCTGTGGCTGCTTCCGCCCTGGTTTCCCTGGTTCGGGTTGCCGGGTGGTTTCGACGGAGTTTTCGCGGGTGCTGCGGGCACGTCCAGGGAGCCGGGATCGGTGCAGGGGTCCTGGCCGGTACCCGGACCTCCCTCGAAGACCACGGTGTAGCCCTGATCCTGCGGCAACAGCTCGAAAGTGTAGGATACGTGGGGAGGCTGCTTGATCCCGAGTACGCCTCTTTGCTGGCCGCCTATCTTC
>CADDYV010000075.1 GCA_902810695.1 Actinomycetota bacterium
TTCGTAGGCTTCTACGCTCCACGGCGAGAGCGAGATCGTGTAACGGGCTTCGAGGGGTAGCGGCCATTTGATCTCCTGCATGCGCCTTAGCTCTCGTAGCTACTCTGGGATTACCCCGGATGACTGGACAATCTCTCCTTACGCCACCACAACCTCCTTCATCGTAGCCTGCTCATAGTCAGAGAGGGGCTCAGGTAGCCTAACGACGAGTGGCGCCAAACCCGATTGTAAAACCCTTCCATGTAATCGAAGACAGCCATCCTGACAGCCTCCCGGCTGAGGAAGCGATGCTGGTAAAGAAGTTCCGTTTTTAAGCTCGCCATGAAACTCTCCGAGACGGCGTTATCCAGCACCGAGCCCCACCCGGCCCATGGAAGGCACAATACCCGCCTCTTCGAGCCTCTTTCCGAACGAAAGTGCCGTGTACTGTGCTCCGCGATCGGTGTGATAGATCAGTCCAACATCGGGTTTTCTCCTCCACAAAGCCATATTGAGAGCATCTACCACAAGTTCCGTCCTAAGATGGTTAGCCATCGACCAGCCGACCACCCTCCGGGAGTAGACGTCCAGGATGAAGGCCAGATACACAAAGCCCTCCCGGGTGCCGACGTAAGCGATGTTTGCCGTCCAGAGCTTATTTGGTGCAATGGCATAGAAGTTTCTCTTCACCAACAAGTCCGGAGCGGGAACAGCGTTCACATCCTGGCGGGTAGTGCGCTTACTACGGCCGTGGATGCAGCCTTTAAGAGCGGCCTTGCGTATCGATCGGGCAACCCGCTTCCTGGAGCAGCGCATTCCTAGAGCCCTGAGTTCGACGTGCACCCGCACGTAGCCATAGGTCCCTCCGCTGCGTTCGTGGATCTCTCTGACCTTCTCGGTCAGTTGGGCGTTCGGTCCTTGTATCTGGTAGCGGTAGAGCTTGCGTCGCCCGGTAGGGTTGGCCGCGCTCCTCTCATCCCTCTCCAGCCTCACCTCGTAGCTGCCGCTCTCCGCCTGATACTGCACCCAGTTGTGCGCGGTGGGACGCCCGACGAGGCTGAAGCTGTTCTCCTCCAGATGGAACAGGATGCCATCGCCGATGACATAGCCATCAGGGTTGCAGGAAACAAACTGCTTGGCCTTCTTTACCCCGAAGTTCTCAAAGCTGTTTACGCCAAAATCGGAGAGCAACCTTATGGCATCTGGTCCCTCGATGTAGAGGTCCGTCATGTGATGAGACTGGTCGAAGAGAACGCAGCTCTCCCGCCAGGCACGCTGCTCGTCCCGCCAGTTGGTAAATTCCGCCGGTACCCCCGGGAAAGCATAAGGACCTATCTGAGAGTTGCGCAACATCTCAACCGGACTCTTTACACTCCGCGATGAATCTTCCAGGCTTCTCTGGTTACTCACTGCCCCAGCTTCCTCCATTCTGCAGCATAAATCTCATCAAACAAAACCGGGTCCGGCTCGGCAGCGGCATGCCCCTGCCACCGCCGCCGGACGTGCTCGCGCTGGAGGTTCTGTGGAAGACCGTAAGCGACCTGAGGAATCTGGGGCGTACAGAGGGTATAAAGATATTGCTCACCATGGTGCCGCCGTGGCCTAGCAGGGAGGGGAACCAGGCGCGGCAGGGTCTGCTGGAGGCAAAGCTTCCGGTGTTCGAGGCCCAGATAAGGCGGTGGGCGGCTTTCCCGAAGGCGGCCCTCGCCGGCGTTCCCGTCTACAAGGTCAGGGATCCCAGGGCCTGGCTGGGCTGGAAAGACTACGTGAGAGTGGGGGAGGAGGTGGTCTCCGCGCTATGAGCGAGGGCGGCAGCAAGTACGGAAGCCTGTTCAGAGAAAGCGATGAAGATCGGGACTTCGAACCCGAAGAGGGCAACCTAACGCCGGTTCGTCCCCGCCGCTGCAACAGAAGGAAGACGGGCAAGCGGAGCAACCCCGCCTACAGGCAGGTCACGGCCTACATACGCACCGACACCTACCAGCTCGTCCACTACACGCTGGTGGGGAAGAACAACGAGCGGGGCAAGCAGCTCGAATTCAGCGAACTGGTCGACACCCTGCTGCGTGAGTGGGCCGCAGAGGAGGACTGGTCGCCCGAAGTGAAGCATCTGCGAGCCTAGCACTCCTGGAAATCGGGCGAACAATGTTGTGCCTGGGAGAACTTTTGCGGCCTCTTCCCTCAGAACACGGTATTTGGGCCCCCTTTGGAGGTGAAACCCAGGCCGTCGTTACAAGCGTAAATAAAGACTCAGCTACCGTCGGCCAAAATCTCCACCCTCGCACTAGAGGCGTTAATCTGGCTATGTAGCCATGACGCCACGACAACACGGATGCGGAGGTTAAGCAAAATTAGGGTACGGATCGCGGCGGACGTTGACGCCGATCTCAGGCGCCGGGTAAAGGTAGCCGCGGCGAGCGCGGACAAGTCCGTTAGCGAGTGGATCGAGGAGGCCGTCAGGCGTGAACTGGAGCAAGAGGAGGAACAAGAATACTATCCATCTGAAGGAGGGAAGCCGAGAGGCAGTAAGAACCCTCCCAGACCGAAAAGCGGACGCACCGTTGCGGAGGCGGTGATCGAGGACCGCCGCTAGGCTTTGGTACTCTACCTGGACACCAGCGCCCTGCTGAAGCTCTACGTGGAAGAGGAAGAACGCGAGTTGATGCTCGCCGCTGTCGAGGAGTCGGAGAGGGCAGCCACATCCGCGGTTGCCTACGTGGAGGCTCGTGCCGGTCTTGCCCGGAGGTTGCAGGAGGGGGACTTCACCGAAAAAACAGTCTCCTATCTCAGGATAGGATTGGCGGATCTACGACCGCCTGGATGTCTCGAACCTCCAATAAAGAGTCGTGGAGCCCTTCTTCGAAACGCTCGGCGAGTGCTGGATCTTTACCCCCGGAGAGGAGCGGTACCCTGGGCCGGAGCTGCTCCTCTCTGATCTCTTCGGGGTAAGCCCTGGGGCACTCCAGTTCCACCAACCGCTCTAACATCTGGCTCAACTACCTGAAGAGATCCCGCAGGAAGCCCAGGACGCCGTCGAACGCGTCCGCGAGCTGGAGATAGAGGTGTAAAGGATCTTCTGTATCGGCGCGGGCGCCAGGGGACTCGTGTAGCTCACGCAGAAAACCGAGAGCATCCGCGAGGGCGAGCGTAAACGGCTGCTCGAAGAGCTCCAACGTGAGAGGTCCAGGGCCAATCGGCTGGAGGAAAAGCTGCGAACCAGCTGCCTCTCGTCCGCGAGTATCGCGTGGAGAACGGTGCAGCGGCACCCCGATCAGATGTACCCGAACAACGGTGGAAAGGCGAGCACCACGATCGCCGCCCACACGGCGTAGACCGGCAGGTAATTTGTCTGCCAGCGTTCGAGGTCTGTGAAGGCCCCGCGTCCTCCAAGAAAGCGAGCGTAGAGCACGGCGGACCACGCCAGATTGACCAGGAGGATTACGTTCTCGCCCACGGCGGCCACGCGGTTTGGGGTGAACCCGAACTCGGTGATGCGCGCGGCGATGGCCCACAGCGCTACCGCGTCGGCGAGTAGCGCGCTGGCCACCAGCACGACCTGCACCACGTCGAAGGCGCCGGGAGACGACCGGGGGTCCCGGGCGGAGATGGAATAGAGCAGCAGGCCCAGGACCACCACCAGGAGCAGGTCGAAGGCGATGAGCACGTTCCGTTCGATGCCGACGCCGCGTCCGGTCCACACCAGGGTCCCCAGAAACGTGACCAGCACAGCGGCGAAAAACGGGGTGAAGAGGCGAGTTAACACGGGCGCCATGTTCTCGATCACGCTTTGCTTGGCCTCTACCAGCCAGGATGCGACCACGACGGCCCCGACCGCTCCGCATGGCAAAAGCCATGACTCGAAGAAGGGCTCGACGTCGATCCCTATGGACTCGAAGATCATCGCCATGAACGCCGTGAGAACGGCGCCACCGAGGGCGATAAGAACGTAGTAGATAAACAGCTCGCCCGAGAACCGAATGAAGTCCATGCGGCCCCCGACCTGGCCCCAGCGGCCGCCGGCGTACGCGACCCCCACCACCAGCCAGAGCGCGATAGGCAGATGCAGTGCCGTGAGCGTCTCCGTGTAGCCGCCCGGAGCGAACGGATAGATGTTGGCGGATACTCCCGCCGCGACCAGCGCCGCGACCAGCCAGCGGAGAGTGCTGGCCCTGAGCCGCCGTTTCCAGACGAAATAGCCGCTCAGGAGGGGCAGCACGAAGACACTCAGGTTGCGGGCGTAGAAGCCGGCGTCCTCATCCAATTGGATCCCGAAGAGCGCCGGCACCTTGATGAGCACGGCCGCCGCCACCGCAAGACAGAAGGCGACGATGGCGTCCGTTCGAGGCCGCGTTCGTGGGTCCCCGGAATCGGAGGGGACAACGACGAGCTGCTTCCAGAGCCGCTCCGAGTGCTCGCGCGCGAACTCCCGCGAGAGGGCGTCGAGGCTGCCCATGCGCTTCACCGCCACCAGAAACGCTTCGTCAGCGGCAAGCCCCGCCTCCACCAGGACCGACACCTGCTCGCGCAGATGGTCCTCCAGCTCGGCTACATCGACGGGGTGGATCGCCTGCCGGCGGCGGAGGTAGTTCCGCCACCGCTCGATCTGCTCCTCGAGCGATATCCCACCGTCTTTATCCGGCATGGCCAGGCTCCCAGTGGAAGTGCCGCGGCTGACGCCGCGTGGCCGGAACAGAGAAGGAGAGCGCCTGCCAGAGGCCACGTAGCGTGGCGTCCACCGCCTGCCACTGCCTGCGTTCCTCCGCGAGCTGAGCGCGGCCCCGGGAGGTGATCCTGTAGTACTTGCGACGACGACCGCTCTTTGCAACTTCCCACCGCGCCTCGACATAACCGAGCCGCTCGAGC
Organism: Actinomycetota bacterium; assembly: GCA_902810695.1. Classification (GTDB taxonomy): domain Bacteria; phylum Actinomycetota; class Rubrobacteria; order Rubrobacterales; family Rubrobacteraceae; genus CADDYV01. The sequence continues at coordinate 4,843 of CADDYV010000075.1, forward strand.
CGGTGCAGAACCGGGTAGAGCATCCCGTCCGTCCACTCCATGCGCCCCCCGGACAACTCCCGAACTCGCCGGATGATCGCGTAGCCGTAGCTGTCCCCTTCGGCCAGGATCGCCAGGACAATAGGGGTCGAGGAAGCTGCTATCAGATCCTTGTTGATCTCCATGGTTCCACCCCACCGCGCTAACCAACCCATCCGTGTATGCATAGCAGCATTATACATGTCAGTACTAGGTATGCAAAACCGGGGGTTCGAGGAGTATGGCCGCGGGACAGTTCCCCGGCATTGAGGAAGGAAGATGGTGAGGAATCGCCGGCTTTGGGTGGGCGGTTCCTCTGCGGGTGACGGCGCAAAATTGAGGGGAGGGATCGTCGGCCAGGGCCGCTTGCGGCTACCGGACGCTGGATCCAGGGTCCAAACGCTGTGACGGCCGCGATTACGCCACGGGCGCGGGCTTTCCCGGTAGACGGGCCGGTTCTCTAGACGGCTCTGGCGGCCAGGGGGAAGGGGCTTAAGGCAAGTACTTTGTTCTGATCTCCCTCACGGCTGGCGCGATCACGGCAGGTCCTCGCAGGCAACCCCATCACCACCACCATCGAGCCGGTAAGGGATCCGAGTGCGCATCGTGGAACTCGAAGAAAGCCTGCGCCCGGGCGTGAGTCTCGAAGTCCGGGCAGTCGTAATCGGACCCGGGCGGTAGGGGAGAGGGGAAATTCGGTGGTGCAGAGCTTGACTGATGGGAGGGTGGTGAGGATACGCACCTGGAGGAAGCAGAGCACCATCTGCCTATTCCGTTTCCGCGGTCCGTCTGCTGGCAGAGCTCATCAGCAGGGAGTCCTCACAGCCCGCGCTTCCCTGGCTTCCCTCTGCGCCGCCTTGAAACGCCCCACGTACCTCACGTCGGGCGGGAAGGTCGCCACCTGGACGTACCCTTCCTTGAGCAGAACCTCGTTGAACATCTGGCCATCCGGCAGGTAGACGTAGGCGAGCAGCCTGCCGTAGGGATCTACCTTCTGCACGTCCAGCACCAGCCTGACCCTCTTGTGGACATTACCAGGCTTGCTGTCGGAGGCGGAGTTCGTAGTCCGGGCGGTGCCGCTGTGATCCTCGATGGACGCAACCGATCTATCATCGAGGGAACGCGAGATTGCGCCGCACACAAAAACCGCAAGAAGTGAGAGCGCCGCTGCCAGCGCCCAAGACCCTGCGCGTTTGTGCTCCGAAGCCCGGATCAGAAACACTACAGAGCTTACTGCGAAGACAAGCAGCGATAATAGCGCCAATGCTCCCACCAGGGTAGAGACCAGCGAAACAACCAGATCCAGCATCCTGTCAGCTTGTGGCTTGAGAGCTTGCCATAACTCCCTCTTCTGCCACCATCACCAAACTATCCGCTGCACCACCGAGAAGCCACCAATAGAGAGCCAAAGCAGCGTTATCCCCGCTCCATACTTCCGGTGCAACAACAGAGAGGCCACCAGCCACGAGAAGGGCAACTCCACTCATCCCCAGCAGGGCTACGCTTGGTACACGCATGATGATCAAGGCGTCATTCCCCCGGGAAGTTATCGGCATGGAACCACGAGAACCGTAGCCAACCAATAAAATGGAGCCCACGCTAGAAGGGCTCCACATCGGAAGACCCGCTAGCGGCCGGGAGTGGGGGAGAGCCGCGACCGGTATTTATTTTGCCGCGCTTTCGCTACTTGGATCCGCGTCGGGGAGAGCTGCTGTGGTGCAGGCCCACTACCACCAACATCCACGGCTTCCTGAGCAATCCGGCGTATGCCGGCGCCTCCGTCTACGGCAGGCGTTCGGTGGTTCGGGATGGTTCGAAGAACTCCCGTAGCAGGACGGTCAAGCCGATGGAGGAGTGGGCCGTCATCCGCCGGGACGTGTACCCTGCCTACATAAGCCGGGAGCAGTTTTTGGCCAACAAACAGCGCCTACGGGAAAACAGCTACCGCCTCACCAAAAACAAGCGCGGCGCCCCCAGGAGCGGGCCGGCACTGCTGGCAGGTCTTGCGATCTGCGAGCACTGTGGGCGGCGAATGAGCGTAGTCTACGGCGGCAACAAGGGTCACGGTGGCTACGTGTGCACCGCGCTCCCGAGCACCCACGGTGCCCGGAGTTGCCTGTACGCGCCGAGGGTGAACACCGACGAGGCGGTCGTCGAGGCGTTCTTCGAGGCCATAAGGCCCGCGGAGCTGGATCTGCTCGAAGAGGCGTTGGAAGCCCAGAGCGCCGAAGGCCAGCGGCTCCTACAGCATCATAAGGACAACATAAAGGCCGCCACCTACGAGGCTCGACTGGCCGAGAAGCACTACCGGGCTGCGGACCCGGAGAACCGGCTGGTGGCAGGTGAGCTTGAGAAAAACTGGGAGGATGCTCTGCGCGCTATGGCCGAGGAGACCGCCGAGCGTTTCGAGCGACAGACACCGCAGACCGATTCTCTGGACCCTACCCTGCGTGAGCAACTGGCCGACCTCGGCAAGCGCTTGCCCGAGTTATGGGACAGCGGCCGACTCTCCATGGAGCACAAGAAGGAGTTACTCAGAAGCCTCATCCGACGCACCGTATTTTCAAGACCGCAGTCAGACAGCACAGAGATCCGGATAGTGTGGATAAGCGGCGCCGTCTCGACGCTTTTGGTAGCTCAGGCGCGCCCGCGACATCTCGGGCTACGAGGAGATGGTCGAGAGGATCTTTGCCCTCGTCGCCGAGGACCATACCGGCGCGAAGATCGCCCGCAGCCTCACCGAGGAGGGCTTCCGCGCGGCGCGCAGCAAGAAGGGGATTCCGAAGAACTTCGTCCGCGACGTACGCCGCGAGCGCGGGATAAGCTCCCTCTACGAGACGCACAAAGGCGTCGAGAAGCTGGAGAGCAAGTGGACGGTACTGGGCCTGGCGAGAGAACTGGGGGGTGAGCGATAGCCGGATCTACAGGCTCATACACAACGGCACGCTCGCCACCGGGCGCCATCCGAAGACCGGCCGCTTTCTCGTTGCCGATGACCCGAGCTGCTGGCCGAACTCCAGAGGCGGTTTGTTGCAAACTAGAGACCATAGAGGGGCATTCTATTGGAACCGTTTTCGGCATTCAGCAGCGCATGGCCAACTGGCACTTCCAGAAGGCAGAAAGCTGGGCAGAACTCGTCGAGGCTCACGACCGGTTCGTCGAAGACTTCAATGCCCAACCCCACTTCGTCCACCAGAGGTGTGAGGACGGCAGGCGCTCGCCCGGGGAGGTTCTGAGTTGGATCTCCGGGATGCGTTTCCACCCCAAGGATCTCGGACGCGCCTTCTTCTCGGAACGCTATTCGCGCGTGCTCGACGAGTTGGGATACCTTACGTTGATGCGCTTTAGGCTCTACGCCGAGGAGGCCCTCGCCGGCAAGGAGGCGGATCTGTGGCTGCTGGAGAAGACCCTCACCGTGGAGCACGCCGGCCAGCCCCTCTCGGCGTACGAAGTAGACTTCGACACGGAGGAAGGGCGCGGCAAAACCGGCAGGCTGCTCGACGCTAGGAAGCCGATCCTGTTTGAAATCCCATTCGCACCGGGCCAGATGAGGCTCTTCGGCCTGGCTGAAACCTTCGGCGACGACGGCTGGCTGAAGGTTCTCAGGCTGGAGGACTACGCGTCCAGAAGCTCACGCCAGACGCAGATGCTCCAGCAGGTCCTCTTCACCCACACGGACGCCATCTGAGGCCGGTCCGGGCATTCCGGAGCGGCTGCCCACAAAGCCCTCCCACGGGCGACGTGCACCGACTGTGGGAGGATGGCCGACGTCCGCGAGGGGCTCAGCCTCGGTCGGCGTGCTCCCGCAACCAGCCCATGGCCGCCGGGCTGTGGTTAAGGATCGAGATGTGCCCGTCGTCCGGGCGCAACCACAGTTTGGCCGAGGGGCAGCGGCGCGCGAGCCACTCGCCGTGCGAGCTGGGCACGACCCGATCCCAGCCACCGTGGACCAAGAGGACCGGTGCTCTCACTCGCGCGGGGTCAACTCTCCACGGGGCGACGTAGGCAAGGTCGTCGTCTATCAGCCCGCCCGGTCCGGCCTCCACGGCCGGGTTAACGACATCGAGCACCCAAGACCACGAACCAGAGAGTGCACCATGATCTGCCTCCGTAAACATCTCCGGGTCGTACTCGGCTTCCGCCTCGTACCGCTCCTTTGTCGCGCGTCCCTGGGCGGCGGCGTGCAGCGAGGCCGCGCAGGAGTCCGCCATGCCCCCGAACCAGTCGAGACCTTCGGCACCGAACGGGGCCAACCCGGCCATGCTGACCACGCCCAGGACACGTTCTGGCAGCAGCGCGGCGCATGCCAGGGCGTGCGAGCCACCGCCAGAATGGCCCATGACCGCGAACCTCTCGATGCCTAGAGCGTCAGCGACGCTGGAGGCGTAAGCGGCAGCCGATGCCACGTTCCGACCTCGGTGTGTGGTCGATCCACCGTATCCGGGCCGGTCGTAGGACACCCAGCGGATGCCGAGCCGGACCGCGACCGCGAAAAGGGGCTCGGGAGGTGCTCCGATGTTCGGCGTGCCGTGGTGCCAGAATACGGCGAGCTGACCGTCCCCGCCGTCCGCGCCCGTGTCGTAGGCGTGCAGCGTGCGGCGGTCGCCCAGGTCCAGATCGATTTCCCTCACGCGCAACCTCCCGTCCTGGGCACCGACTGCGAGAAGCCGCACCCGTTGTCTCTTCGTCTCTGCGATGCCGACGCGACCGACGCACAGATAATCTACGGGATCCCCCACTCGCTCCCAAGCCCTGGCCGCGACACCTCTTGCGCCGAGAGTTCGGTGCAAGGATGCCGACCCTCAACGAGCGTTCTTGTTACCACCAGCCCCGTACTTGCGACAGCCGGTTCGTGGTTTCGTCGCCGACCGGCAGACTACTTCTCATTAGCGTTGCGACAGCCATGCTTCGCACACTTCATGAGTAGGTTTGTGAGGGACATGGGGGTTTTCTTTTCACCTATCCTTATCCGAGAGCGCCAGCTGAATGACGGCACTCCACGGGTAGAATAAGGACTGCGCTGGGTGCCCGATGTGGGTGTCAGCCGACAGGACAATGCCCCGGTTGTTGACCTCTTCGAGGTTGCCGCCAACATACTCTGTACTGGCGCCCGCACTAAATACGAGATTTACTACCTGGCCGATCCAGGCTTCAGGCACAGTTGTGCTTTTATCAGCGTGGGCTCCGCTCACCCCCTGTTTGCGCCTTCCTCTTCTCCAGGGTGGGAAGTTGGTCTGTCAGCCGCGCTCCAGCCGAGTGCTTCCTCTCGCTCCTGTGCCCGCTCCTGAACGAGACCCTCTTGCCACTGCTCAGCTCCCTCTTCGCCGTGGGGGCCGACGCGAAGCTCCTTGAGTTGGCTGCCGGCTTCGGTTTCCATGATAGCCTGGAGTGCATCTTCAAGCGATTCTCCTCTCTGCCTGGCGCGGTTTTGCGCCTGACGCGTCAGAACCTCATCCACCATCTCAGAGACTTTTTGCTTGGTGTGCATGGAGTTTCCTTTCGTGAGATTAGCCTTATAGGCAACAAAATATTCGGGCCAGCGAAGCCGCTCCTATTAAGAGTCGGCGATCGCCAGCCCGTGCAACAGACGCTGCTCGTGCCACAACGCCAGTGCCTGTCGCTATTAGTCGGCCTTCCTCTTCATCGGTCCTTACCTCCCGCTAGAGGTACAACGGCACACCAGCATTGTACCACACATTACTAAAACCAAACCGTGCTCTCGCCCTGGTGGCGACTTCGGGGAACAGGATCGTACACTGAAGCGTCAGGCGAGCCGCGTGGTGGATGGCCAAGGAGCAATGACCACGCATATGCTCTGCATTACGGTAGTTTGTTGGAGTAGGGTTCGAGAGGGTTATGCGAACGCGGGGTGGCAGTCCTCGACGCGAGATTTCGCCTTTATAAGGCTCATTCGCGCATCAGCTGATCCGGCTCATCGATCGCCTTCTCCGTCATCAACAAACTACCGATTATAGAGCCTTCCCACTAAGTTTTGTAACTTTGATCACCACACTCCTACTATCACTGATATATGATAGTTTGTAGCTATCGCGACGATCCCTGTGCCAGCGGGGTACAGATCCCACGATAACCGGGATTTTCAC
>CADDYV010000076.1 GCA_902810695.1 Actinomycetota bacterium
TACGAGTTCACCCAGATGAGCGTAACCGAGGCGCAGAAGTTCTTCGACGGGGTCGAGTTCACCCCGAGGGAGTGGATGATCGCAGAGCGGGTGGTGAAGGAGATCCGGGAGCGCCTCGGCTTCATGGTGGATGTCGGGCTCGGATACCTGACCCTGAGCCGCTCTGCGGGGACGCTCTCCGGGGGCGAGGCGCAGAGGATAAGGCTCGCCTCGCAGGTCGGAAGCGGCCTGGTGGGAGTGCTCTACGTGCTGGATGAGCCCTCCATCGGGCTGCACCAGCGCGACAACCGGCGGCTTCTGAATACCCTGACGAAGCTCCGGGATCTGGGGAACACCCTGATCGTGGTCGAGCACGACGAGGAGACGATCCGCACGGCGGATCACATCGTGGACGTGGGGCCGGGAGCGGGGGTGCACGGGGGTGAGATCGTGGCCGAAGGCAGCGTCGAGGACATCGAGGCCGAGCCGCGCTCTATCACCGGCGACTACCTGGCCGGCCGCAAGCGCATCGAGCCTCCCGGCGAGCGCCGGAAACCGAACGGGCACGTAACCCTGCTCGGAGCGCGGGAGTTCAATCTCAAGAGCATAGACGTGGACTTCCCGCTCGGGGTTTTCACCTGCGTAACGGGCGTCTCCGGGTCGGGCAAGAGCACGCTCGTCAACGAGATCCTCTACAAGGCGCTCGCCAACCAGGTCAACCGCGGCAAGCACCGTCCGGGTCGGCACGCGGGGCTGCGAGGCATCGAAGGGGTAGACAAGGTCATAGACATAGACCAGAGCCCCATAGGAAGGACGCCGCGCTCCAACCCGGCGACCTACACCAAGGTCTTCGACCACATACGCCAGCTCTTCGCCGCCACACCGGAGGCAAAGATAAGAGGATACAAGCCAGGCCGCTTCAGCTTCAACGTCAAGGGCGGGCGCTGCGAGGCGTGCCGGGGGGACGGCCAGATCCGAATAGAGATGCACTTCCTGCCCGACGTGTACGTCCCATGCGAGGTGTGCAAGGGACACCGCTACAACGCCGAGACCCTGCGCGTAACCTACAAGGGAAAGTCCATCTCCGACGTGCTGGAGATGACGGTGGACGAGGCGTGCGAGTTCTTCGAGCCTGTCCCGGCCATCGCCCGCCGCCTGAACACGCTGCGGGATGTGGGGCTCGGCTACATCCGGCTCGGGCAGCCCGCCACGACGCTTTCGGGTGGCGAGGCCCAGCGAGTGAAGCTGGCGAGCGAGCTGGGGAAGAGGGCGACCGGCAAGACGCTCTACATCCTCGACGAGCCGACCACCGGGCTGCACTTCGCCGATGTCGAACGTCTGCTCCAGATTCTGCACCGGCTCGTGGAGGCGGGCAACACGGTCATCGTCATCGAGCACAACCTCGATGTGATCCGGTCCTCCGACTACATCATAGACCTCGGCCCCGAGGGAGGAGAAGATGGCGGCGAGGTGGTGGCGACCGGGGCTCCAGAGGAGGTCGCGCGTGTCGAGAGATCTTATACGGGACGCTTCCTGCGAGATATGCTGCCTGAAGTGGCGGCGGCGAGTTGAGCCTTTCACAAGCTCTGGGCGAACGCTGCAAAAAATTCCTCGAAATTCCTTTGAAACCGTGAAGGTCGGATGGTAATTTCATTGGCCGTGGCCGAAGCTCACAGACAATCGTCGGCGATAAGCGGCAGCGCGGTAATGGCAGCAGGGCTTGCCTCTACCATTGCGGCCATGATCACCTCGAGGTTCGGTGTCGCTGGCACCCTGGTCGGGACCGCGCTCGCCGCCATGCTCGTTACCGGACTCTCTGCGATTTTGAGAGCCTACCTCGAGAGCGCCTCGAACAAGATGCGCCGGGCTCGTACCGGATTCCAGAAAAAAGGTTCATTCCGACCAGCCGGTGGCGGCAACGTTTTGCAGCGCGCGGACCGGATGGGCGACGCCCTGGGCTGGTTTTCCCTCATGCCCGGTTTCAAACGGCGCGCTCTTTTTATCAAGATCCTGCTCGGAGCCGTAGCAGCCTTCATAATCAGCATGATCCTCGTTACCGTGGTCGAGGCCGGTATCGGCAACAGCCTCTCGTGCGGGCTGTGGGCCAACTGCCCGCAGGGGGCCACGCCGGGCGTGCACATCGGTTCTAACTCCGGTAATGGGGCTGGATTTTCGGTTACGCTCGACAAGTCCGGCACTAACAAGAGCGCGACCCAGCAGCCTTACCAGCAGTCCGGTTCCAACTCGGCGTCTCCGTCGAACGTACAGTCCGCTGCTCCATCCAATGGTTCGCAGAACAACTCGGCAGCGCCCTCGAATGTGCAGTCTGCTGCTCCGTCCAATGGCTCTTCGGCAGCGCCCTCGAACGTACAGTCGGCGCCTCCCGCCGGGGGACAGCAGTCGGCTCCTCCTGCCGGAGGACAGGTTCCGAGCAACCAGCAGTCGGTGCCGAGCGGCCAGGGCGTGCAGCAGGTTCCCGGACAGCAGGGTGCTGCTCCTGCAGCCGGCTCCCAGCAGTAAGATAGAGGGTTGATAAGAAGATCAGGAAAAGAGGGCCGGAGCCCACGCAAGCTCCCGCCCTCTTCTGGTTTTCTGGCTCTCTCTACGAGAGACCGCCGCCGAGCTTTTTCTCCATCTCTTCTTCCTCCGAGGTGACGAGGCCGGTGCCTGATTCGTTGAGATCCTTTATCTCCTCGGTCTGGTAGCCCGAGGCGACGCCCCAGTAGTAGGAGATGAGTCCTATCACCAGCGCGATTATGTTGTCGAGCGGAAAGCCGATGAGCGGGTTCTTCACAGTGCTGTAGGACCCGTAGTAGGAGAGCAGATACAAGGCGAGCATCATGAACATCAACCACCAGGAAGCGTTGACCTCGCGCTTGCCTTCCCTGCTGGTCACGTACCAGACCAGCCCGGTAAAGGCCAGGACCTCTACCGCGGTGAGGACCCAGTACAAAAGGAAGGGTAGAACGTCCGCGGACAGAGGGCCGAAGTACTGGGTGGCGGCGAAAATCACCAGATACGGCATCCCTATCGCTAGACCGACGTTGCGGCTGAAACGGCCCCGGATCGGACCCTGGATGAAGGTGTATAGACACAACCCGACCAGCACCGCCGGCACGACACCCTGCAGGTTCTCGAACCCGGCCCAGTAGAAGATCATGCTCCCGGCGAGGAACCCTAAAGGAGAGAGCAACCAGGCTCCCTTGAGCCAGAATGGGCGCTCCAGGTCGGGCGCGGTGCGGCGCATCACCTGTAGCTGCAACGACCCCATGATAAAGGTAAGCACCGTGGCGTCGGTGATGAACCCGACCAGAAGAGCCCAGCCGGAGTACGGGATCAGGAAGAAACTACCGACCACCAGCGAGGCTATAAGCGCCACCCACGGTATCCGGTAGCGTTCGCTGACCCTGGTCAGACCCCGCGGCAGGTCGCGGTGCATGCCCATGCCGTAGAACACCCGCGTGGAGGCTCCCATGTAGATGAGGCCGGTGCCCGAAGGGGAGATGATGGCGTCGGCGAGCAGAACGTAGCCGAAGTAAGCCAGGAGCGCGATACCAGCGGCGTTGAGCGCGTGATACAGTGGCCCGTCCGCCCACTTGCTCGCGCCCAGAGCAGCCCAGTCGCCGGGATGTACGCCGGCGGAGTTCCAGTCCAGCGCCCCGATAAACGCGACCTGGAGCAGGATGTAGATGGCGGCGGCGACCACCACCGACCCGATCGTAGCCATCGGGATGTCTCGCTGGGGGTTGCGCGCCTCGCCGCCGAAGTCCAGCCCCTGCCGGAACCCGAAGAAGGCGAAGATGATACCGGCGGTGGCGACGGCGTTGAAGATCGCGCCGCCCCCCAGCGGGACGAATCCACCCCGTGAGGCGAAATTCGATCCGTCAAAGGCGAAGAACAGCAGGATGAACGTGATCACGGGTATGGCGAACTTCCACCAGGTAACCCACCGGTTGAACTCGCCGAAGAACTTGACCCCGAAGAAGTTGATGATGAAAAAGACGATCATCAGCAGTATCGCCAGGATGAGCCCCGTACCCGTGAGGATGGTAACGCCGCCCGAGGTGGTGGTCAGGTTCATGTCCGTCACATAGCTGGCGGCGTACTGGACGGCGGCCTCTGCCTCGACCCCTGTAACTGTTACGGTGGCCAGCAGGAACGCCCACCCCAGGATGAACCCTAGATAACCGCCGTGCGTGAGGTGCGGGTAACGCACCACCGCGCCGCTGCGCGGCATCATGCAGGCGACCTCGGCGTAATTCAGGGCTATGAAGATGACCAGGATCGCGCCGATGATCCAGGAGATAATGGCCGAGGGTCCCGCGATGGCGGCGCCATTCAAGGTGGCAAACAGCCAGCCACTCCCGATGATGCTGCCGAACGAGACGAAGAATAGTTGCTGGAAGCCCAGTTCCTTCTTTAGCTTGCGATCCGAGGCTTCCCACTCCCTGCTCCTGCTGCTTCCAGAGGTTGCCATAAGTTTGCCTTCCTTCCCCTAAACTTGAATCAAACGTACAGTCTACGTTGTACTATATACTGTACCGTATCGAAAAGTTTTTAGATATGTTAAGGTCTCGATCCCAATTCTCTCCTTGAATTCGGGGAGCGTGTAAGAGTTTACGCTGCGCCCTCTGTTTCTCGATAGAATTAGCAAGCTTTGACAGACGAAAATCATGTGAAATCTACCAAACCGGTCTTATTGCTGGTGCTCGATGGTATCCGACCGGACATTCTGCAGGCGGCGATCGAGGACGGTGAAGCGCCCAACCTCGGCATGCTGGCGGAGAGGGGAGAGGCGGTCTGGGATGCGGTTTCGGTGTTCCCGAGCATCACGCCCGCCGCTACGGCTGCCATAGCGACGGGGGAGGCTCCCGCTGGGAGCGGCATCCTGGGCCACGCCTGGTATGACCGCGAGGCGGGGCGCGTAATCGTCTACGGAGCGATGCGGGAGACTGTGATCTCCAGTGGTCCCATCAAGGTGTTCCACAACAACGTTTTCAGGATGAACCGGGACGATCTGCTCGCGCCCACCCTTTTCGAAGAGTTGCACGAGCGCGGGGTGGACGGCGCTTGCGTGAACTTCCCGATCCGTCGCGGGCCGCATGAGCATCCGATACGCTTGAAGACCATAGAAAGCTACTCGAAAAGCGGCGGGAGATATCTGGGCTCCGCCGTGCACGGGCCCAAGGAGTACTACATGGGCGACCTGTTCTACAGCCGTGAGACGGGAGCGAGCGGTCGCCGGGGCAGCGGTGGCATACACCGTTCCGTGGGGATAAACGACGAGTACGCCGCCGAGGTCGGGAAGGTGCTGCTCATGAAGCAGGCGGCGCCGTTCACCCTGATCTACTTCTTCAAGGGAGATCAGGTCGCCCACCACGAGGGGCTCGCCGCGCAGCGCCGCTACGTCACCCGGCTGGACGGTTATCTTTCCCGGGTCTTCGAGGCCGGGGGCGGCCTGGAGCAGATGCTCGAAGACTACGCGATAATCGCCCTCTCGGATCACGGGCACGCCCCGCTCTTTCCCAAGAATCGCTATGTGGACATCGGTTCGATCCACGGTTTCAGGGTTTCCTTCAAGGCCAGAGCTCGTCTCAACGCGCGGCGGGAGATCGTCGTCGTACCGGGTGGACGCTCGGCCATGCTCTACCTCAGAGAAGACGTTGGTGAGAGAGATGTGGTCGAGGCTCTGATGTTCCGCCGGGGCGTTGACCTCGCTGCCTGGTGGGAGGACGGTTGGATCCGGGTTCGCAAGCGGGATCGGGGGTTGAGGTTCCGTCCGGGGGATGGACCGCTGGACCCGTTCGGGGGTGCCTGGGAGATCGAAGGGGATCCCGGCGTTCTGGATCTGAGGCTTTCGGAGATGTCCGTGAGTTATGGCGAGTATCCAGACGCTCTGAACCGGCTCTGGGGATGTATGAGTTCACCCAGGTGCGGGGACGTGGTGCTCTCCGCGGCACCGGGGTACACCTTCGGGGAGGTGGCCGGAGGCTTTCACCGGGCGAGCGATCACGGCTCACTGCACGAGGCGGATTCGAGGGTGTTCGCGCTGGCCAGTGGGGTTCCCGCGCCACGAAGGATCACCGATGTCGCCCCGATCCTGCTCGAATACTTCAGTGAGTCCCCGGAGCACCATGTCCTCTGACCCGAGCCGTGCCTCGAAAGAAAACGAAGAGCAGGGCGTCCGGCCCCGCTCCCGGCGGGCGTTCGGGTGCGTAACCTGGTTCTATACCGGGATACTGACCCTGCTGGCGGTCGCCTTCCTGCTCTCGGTGCCCTTCCGGTACATAAGTGACAGAGAGGTATACCGCGTGATCCTCTCGCTCGTGGACCTCTACGTCCTGGTCCTGATCGTTCCCGGAACGGTGCTCGCCGCTGTCCTGGGAGCGCGCACCTACCGGGTAGGGTATCGCCAGGGGGGAGCAATCGGGGCCGGTATCGGGGCGATAATAGGCTGGATAGGCTTCTTTGTCCTGGCCTGGACCATGAACGCGCTCGGGCTGGAGAAGAAGGAGAAGATCGTGCAGACTGTGATCTTCCCCGGCCTTCAGGCGAGCGCCATGCTCTACGCCTTCATCCTGCTCGCGCTGGTGGCTGCGGTACTCGTCCTGTTTGCCCTCTTCTCCAGAAGACCTTTCGAGCTCCGGCGCAGGCTGGTTTTCCTGGCGGCGGCGCTGGCGGCAGTTCCCGGAATCGTCAGCCTGGCGATGGATCCGGGGCTACTGAGCATAGTGGGGGTGATCGTTTCCACGCTGGCCGCGGCGGTCAGCGGCTGGGTCGGGGGCATCGGCTACGCCCGGGCCGGAGGGAACGAGATGCTTCCCCCCGACGCTGCGCAGAAGTAGCCGCGGTAACCGGCGCGGTATAATTTCTTCGATGTCTGAAAACAGGTACCCCGACCGCTCACACCTGCCAAACTCTCCCGGCGTCTACATCTTCAGGGATGCGGACGGCGTCGTGCTCTACGTCGGAAAGGCCAAGAACATCCGCAGCCGGGTGGCGAGCTACTTCAACCGCTCCGGTGACGGGAGACCTAAGATCGGGGAACTGCGCGGACGGGTCCGGCAGATAGACTTCATCGCCACACGTAGCGAGACCGAGGCGCTGGTTCTAGAGTCGAACCTCATAAAGCGCCACCGGCCTCGCTTCAACGCCTCGCTGCGCGACGACAAGAGCTACCCCTACATCGTTGTAACAACCGGAGACAGGTACCCGCGCGTCTTCGCCACCCGCAGCGCCCACGACTCCCGCCACCGCTACTTCGGTCCGTTCCCAAGTGCCGGGAGCGTCCACGCCACGCTGGACGTTTTGAACAAGACCTTCCCGTTCCGCAAGTGCCGCGGGCCGGAGCCGGGCAGGAGGAGCGGCGTGCCGTGCCTGAACTACCACATCGGTCGTTCGGCAGCCCCGTGCATCGGGGCGGTAACAAAAGAGGAGTACGACGGGATCATCGCCGACGTCATTGCCTTCCTGGAAGGGCGGGTGGACGGCCTGATCCGGGGGCGCGAGGCCGCGATGCGCGAGGCCGCCGCCGCGATGGACTTCGAGCGGGCGGCTAAACTGCGGGATGAGCTTGCGGCCTTGCGGCACGTGCGCGACCGTCAGCAGGCGACCCTGGCTTACGAGGACTCCTTCGACGCCTTCGGCGTTTACACCGAGGGCGAGTCAGCGTGCGTGCAGGTCTTCGCCGTGCGCGGCGGCCAGATCGTAAACCGGGACTCGTTCTTGCTGGACAACTACGGCGAAGCCCCCGCCGAGTCCGTGGCACTTCAGTTCGTGCCGCAGTACTACGAGACCGCCGCTGTTCCCCGCGAGGTGCTGGTGCAGTCGAGTGAGCTAGAAGCTCTTGCTCCCCTGGCTGAGCACCTCTCGTCGCTCAGAGGCTCGCGGGTCGAGGTGCGGCGGCCCCAGAGGGGCGACAAGCGGCACATCCTGGAGATGGCGGTGCGGAACGCGGAGATGGGCCTCGAACACGAGCGGGCGCTCGATGAGGCCAGACGCAACCAGGTAGCTTCGACGCTGGATAACCTGCAGGAGGAGTTGGCGCTGCCTGGTCTACCGATGCGGATAGAGTGCTACGACATCTCGAACACGATGGGGACCGACTCGGTGGCCTCGATGGTTGTCTTTCAAGGCGGGCGTCCCGCGAAGGACCAGTACCGCCGCTTCAAGATAAAGACCGTCGAGGGCGCGGACGACTTTGCGAGTATGGCGGAGGTCATCCGGCGGCGCCTGGAGAGGCTGAAAGCCAGCGACGAGAAGTTCTTGCCCGCTCCGGATCTGATGCTCCTCGACGGCGGCAAGGGGCAGCTCTCGGCGGTCGTCCCGGTGCTCGCAGAGATGGGTGTCGGCTCCGAGCTTCCAGACATCCCGTTGCGCTCGCTCGCCAAACGCGAGGAGGAGGTCTTCGAGCCGGGCCGTCCCGAGCCGGTCATACTCGATCGCGACTCCCCCGAACTGCGCCTGTTGCAGCGCGTGCGCGACGAGGCCCACCGCTTCGCTAACACCTATCACCGCAAGCTCCGCGGACAGCGGATGACCGCCTCCGTCCTCGACGAGTTGCCCGGCGTGGGGAGAGCGAGGAAGAAAAAAATACTGGAGCACTTCGGCACCCCGGAGGCATTCATGAATGCTTCCCTCAAAGAACTGGAGTCCGTTCCCGGAATGCCGGGGAAGGTGGCGCGGGATATCCACGCGCGCCTCCACAGGTAGGCTGTGCAAAAGCCCGTTCTTAGGGCGGTTAAATCCCGCTTAAATATACGGATTATCCGTTGCGACATATCTGTTGCGGTGTTAACCTCGGTCTGCGAAATGTCTTGTGCACCGCAGGGCGAGCGGAGGGATACGGCGTGAGCGAGGGACCGCGAGAGACCTCCGGGTTTCAGGTTTCCGGCGGGCGTACGCTGGTTATCATCACGGGGCTGTCAGGAGCCGGAAAGACGAACGCCTTGCGGGCCTTCGAGGACGCGGGATACTTCTGCGTGGATAATCTGCCTCCGGGTATGATCCCGGCCTTCGTGGAAGCGGTTGGACGAAGGCCCCAGGGGCCGGGCAGAGTTGCTCTCGTCGCCGACATCCGGGGCCGGCAGTATTTCGGCGAGGAGCTGGAGAACGTCCTCGAAAATACCGACTTCGCGAGTGGCTGGGAGCGCCGGGTGATGTTTCTGGAGGCGGACGAGCCCACGCTGGTAGGCCGTTACAAGGAGAGCCGCAGACCCCACCCCGCCGCGAAGGATGGGGACGTGCTCGCGGCGATAAAGTCCGAGCGCCGTGATCTGCAAGGTCTCCGGGAGATAGCGGACGTGGTCGTGGATACCACCTCGCTCTCTTCGCGGGAGATCCGGGAAAGGTTCGTCGGGCTCGCCCGTTCGAGCACAGGGATGCTTTCGGTAAGCATAAGCTCCTTCGGCTTCAAGTACGGCGTTCCCCTGGATGTGGACATGCTCCTCGACGCCCGCTTCCTGCCCAACCCCCACTACGACCCCGAGCTTCGGCCCCTCACCGGACACGACGAGCCCGTGCGCGAGGCGGTTCTCGCCTCCGAGGACGCCAGGGAGTTTATCGAGCGGGTTCGGGATCTCCTCGAATTTCTTATCCCCCGCTATGCCTCGGAAGGCAAGACCTACTTCACCCTGGGTATAGGCTGCACCGGCGGACGACACCGCTCGGTCGTGATCGTCGAGGAGATCGCCCGTAGCCTCCGCGAAAGACCGGGGATAAACCTCTTCGTCCGGCATCGGGATCTCGAGAGCGAGTAGCATCGTCGTTCAGCCACGGCCACAATAGCCCGGTAGAATCAAGTCTGGGAAGCTTGCAGCCAGAGGAGGTTTTATGTCCCCAGGCATGATGGTCAAGGGCGAGTGGAAAACCGAGCGGCAGCAGCAGGATGAGAGCGGACGGTTCATCCGGGCGCAGACGACCTTTCGGAATTGGATCACCGCCGATGGATCCAGCGGTTTCAAGGCGGAAGCCGGGCGCTACCACCTCTATATCGCCTGGGCCTGCCCGTGGGCGCACCGGACGGCGATCCTGCGCTCTCTCAAGGGGCTCGAAAATGCGATCTCCATCTCTGTCGTTGACCCGTACATGGGCGAGATGGGCTGGATGTTCACCGAAGGACCGGGCCGCATCCCCGATACCGTGAACGGGACGAAGTACCTGCACGACATCTACGCCCTCGCCGATCCAAACTACACGGGAAGAGCATCAACCCCCGTCCTCTGGGACAAACGCGAGGGCACCATAGTCAACAATGAGTCGCGCGAGATCATCCGTATGCTCGACACCGAGTTCGGGGAATTCGCGCAAAATGATGTAGACCTTTACCCGGAAGGGCTTAGAGAAGAGATAGACTCGACCATAGACGCCATCTACGAACCCATAAACAACGGCGTCTACCGTGCCGGGTTCGCCACCAGGCAGGCAGCTTATGACGAAGCCGTAACCGAGCTGTTCGAAGCCTTAGATTACTGGGAAGAGGTGCTCTCGCGGCAGCGCTACCTGTGCGGCGACCGTCTGACCGAGGCGGACGTCTGCATGTTCACCACGCTGCTGCGCTTTGATCCCGTCTACCACTACCACTTCAAGTGCAACCTCTGGAGGATAAGAGACTATCCGAATCTCTGGGGATACACGCGCGACATCTACCAGCACCCCGGAGTCGCCGAAACCTGCCATCTCGACCACATAAAGGAGCACTACTACACCAGCCACGAGGGCATCAACCCGACCCGCATCGTGCCGAAAGGACCGATCATAGACTTCGACGAACCGCACGACCGCGAGCGGCTATCCGGCTAGAGAATCTGAAAGCGGAGGGTTGCATCACCAACCCTCCGCTTTCAGGATTTAAGTAAATTTGCTCAGGCGTTCAAGAGTGTTCTGACGCCGACGAAGATAAGCATGATGGCGAGGATCAGCCTC
>CADDYV010000077.1 GCA_902810695.1 Actinomycetota bacterium
TACGCTCGCAGCACGACGAGCCTTGCTCGCGCGGTCTATCCAGGTGGAAGGCTACTGGGTGTGCAGTCCCAGGGTGTCGTGGGGTATCGTTCTCCCACCTTGAGAAGGAGGCACTATGGCGCAGCTTCTGCACGGCAGCGCCACCACGACGGCCCGCACCAAGGTCCAGCTCGGCGGGGCAAGTGAAAGTCCCGGATACAACCAGGAGATGACAGACATCCATGTAGCAATAGTAAATTGCTACAGCGCCAGTCTCCGCTGACAAGCCGTGCGCCAACTCTTTCCCACTGGTGAAGAGATCCTCAGCGGGAATCACTCGGCGGGAAGCACGATCCCATGATCGCCGCCTGCTCTCTGCGGCAACCCGTCGGTGATCGTATAGTAGTCGCCCGAGTCCTCGACAAATATGTGAGCTGCCGTTTCGAGCCTAGTAGGGCAGTCTAAGGTACCGGCAGCGATCCCGATCCGATCCTCGTGGGTGGGATCCCAAAACAGGTTCGATCCACAGCTCTTACAGAACCCTCGCTTGGCTTTCTCGGAAGACCGGTACCAGCGTAGCCCACGCGACTGGGTGAGCACCAGGTGTTCGGTACGCGTCGCTGTGAATGCCGCGAAATGGCCGCTGGTGCGGCGGCATTGGGTGCAGTGGCAATTGACTACTGCGCGCAGAGGTCCGCGCACCTCGTATTGGACAGCCCCGCAGAGGCAGCCGCCAGTAGCCCTGAGCTGATGATCTTGCTGCATTGTCACAGGTTCCTCCTTCTCTTTAGTCATCGGAGAGTATCGGCCCGCAACTCGGGCAACGATACAGGTGCAGCTTCCAGCGATGCCGCTCCAGCGGCGGTTGCATACGAATTCGACAACACGCCAGCTATTGGGCCCAGCATTTGCGAGCCGCTCGCTGGGAGCCAGCCATTACCATCAACCGGCGAAGAGAACACCATTGCCGATCCCTCAGTGGAGATAAGCACCTCTATGATTTCGAAACCCCCGCTTACCCCATCGCACACTATACACTAAATCCAGAGAGGTGCGTATACAGCAACCAGGGTTGCAAATAAGGTTCGAGTGTGTTACGTTTTTGGGCAGAGAGGAAAGGGGAATCATGGATTGGGGCTGAACACCTGAGGTTTTTCAAGAGAAGGACCACGAAAGGGCACTATCGGTTACCACCTTTCAGTGAGGAGGAGTGAGGAGGAATACTCTTGGGCATTCCGTATGACGTCCCGAAGATCCACATGTACACCCGGATCCGCAAGTCCCCATATTTCTATGCCCACAAGCGCCACGGCGTGCAGTCCTACAGCGTGTGCAACCGGATGTACCATCCCCGCCACTACGACGATCCCATAGCCGAGTACTGGAAGCTGGTCAACGACGTTACGCTCTGGGACGTAGCCGTGGAGCGGCAGGTTGATATCACGGGCCCCGATGCCTTCGAGTTCACCAACATGCTCACCCCGCGCGACCTGACCAAGTGCGAGGTGGGGCAGTGCAAGTTCGCGCTCAACACCGATATTGACGGCGGCATCATCAACAACCCCGTGCTGTTGCGCCTGGGTGAGAATCACTTCTGGCTCTCCGTGGCCGATGGCGACGTGCTGCTGTGGGCCAAGGGGATAGCCGGCGTCTCGGACATGGACGTGCAGATCCGGGAGCCCGACGTGGCGCCGGTCCAGATCCAGGGCCCCAAGTCCAGGGATCTCATGGTGGACCTCTTCGGCGATGAGATACTGGATATCCGGTACTACTGGATGGCGGAGTACAGGCTCGACGGCATGGACGTGGTCGTCTCCCGGACCGGCTATTCGGGCGAGGTGGGCTACGAGATCTACCTGAAGAACGCCAGCCGGGACGGGATGAAGCTGTGGAACAAGCTGCTGGAAGTCGGGAAACCCCACAACCTGGCGGTGATTGGACCCTGCCAGATCCGGCGGGTGGAAGCCGGCATCCTCAGCTACGGCTCCGACATAGCACTGGACAACAACTCTTTCAGCGACTACGGATTCCTGAACCCTTATGAGGTAGGGCTCGAATACACCGTGGATCTGGACCAGGAAGCGGACTTCATCGGGAAAGAGGCGCTGAAGCGCATCGCGGCTGAGGGGGTAAAGCGCAAGGTGGTCGGCGTGGAGATCGGGGGCGATCCGATAATAGGTTACATAGAGGACTATCTGCCTGTAGTCCAGGATGGCGAGCAGATCGGCCAGGTTTCCTCCGCCTTCTATTCGCCCCGGCTGAAGAAGAACATCGGATTTGCCCTGGTGCCCATCGAATACGCCGACCTGGGAACCGAGCTTACGGTGGGAACGGACATCGGTGAAGCCGTTGCCAGGGTGGTGGAGAAACCGTTCATAGATCCCAAGAAGGAGACTCCCAAAGCTGACCTGAGGAAAACCCTCGAATCAATCGGTTAAGGGAGTTTGCCGAAGGCTGGTCGCTCGTCGAATCTTTGTGGAACGCATCGCGATGAACAGCAGAGGCAACCCCACCTCTTTCGAATCGCTGGCGCACTCCCGGCTCGAACTGGTGCCGGTAGAAGGGGTGGAGGAGCAAGCAGATCACCTTCCGCGAGGGACGAAGGTGGCTCTGACCTGCCTCTCGCGAGGGATCGAGAATTCCTTGCGGTTCACCGAGCGATTGAAGAGACGGGGCTTGCGGGTCGTACCTCACGTTCCCGCGCGGCTCGTGGCGGGCGAAGCGCATCTGGAAGAGATAGTGTGGCGGCTGGATGAGCTGGATGTGAAGGAATTGTTCGTCATCGGGGGGGACGCGAAGAAGCCCGCCGGTCCGTTTTCGGGTGCGCTCGACCTGCTATCTGCGATGGCGGATCAAGGGCACAACTTCGAGCATATCGGTATAGGGGGATATCCCGAGGGCCATCCCGCCATCGGCGATGAGGCCCTGCTCCAAGCGCTCCTGGACAAACAGCCGTTCGCCACCTACATCGTCAGCCAGATGTGCTTCGACCCGAAGGCGATCACCGACTGGATCGCCGGCATCCGGCGGCAAGGGGTGTGGCTGCCCGTCGTAGTAGGGATACCGGGAGTTGTGGACAAGAAACGGCTATTCCAGATCTCCCGCAAGATAGGAGTGGGGGACTCGGCAAGGTTTCTCAGAAAGCACGTTGGTCTTATGGGAGGGCTTATCGCGAATCTCTTCGGATCCAGCGGCTACGGTCCCGATAGTCTGGTGGAAGAGCTATCTCCGTATATCGGAGATCAGGGCTACAACATCGTTGGGTATCATATTTACACATTCAACCAGGTAGAGAGCACGGAAAGATGGCGCGAGCGGATGTTGGACCTCGACGAGGAACGCATCAAGCGTAACAAGGTCACGCAGAGGTGAGCATCTTTACCAACCGCGACGGATCTAGGGACGGACACCACAAGCCCGCCGGATATTCGGCCTTCGACCTGTTCCGTCGGGGCCTTCTGGGGACACAGTGGCCGCGAGCCTGGCGGTCGCACGATTTGAAGCCGAGCTACGACGTCGTGATCGTGGGCGGGGGCGTGCACGGCCTGGCAACGGCGTACTACCTCGCTGCAAATCACGGGATCACGGACGTGGCCGTACTGGAGAAGGGATATATCGGCGGTGGTGCCTCGGGGCGTAACACCGCGATCATCCGCTCCAACTACCTGACGCCGGAGGGAACTCGCTTCTACGACCGTTCCGTGAAGCTGTACGAGACTTTAGCCGCCGATCTGAATTTCAACGTGATGTTCTCCCAGCGGGGCCATCTCACCCTCGCCCACAGCGACAGCGCCCTGCGCACCAGCCGGTGGCGCGCCGAGGTCAACAAGCTGCAGGGCGTGGACTCCGAGGTCATCGGTCCCGAGGAGATCAAGAAGCTCGTCCCCTACCTGGACACCTCCGAACATGCGCGCTACCCAATCCTCGGCGCCCTCTACCACCCGCCCGGGGGCATCATCCGCCATGACGCCGTGGTCTGGGGCTACGCCCGCGGCGCCGATGCCCACGGTGCGCACATCCACCAGAACACCGAGGTGCTCGGGATCGAGGTGGCGAACGGCAGGGTCCGGGGAGTCCGTACCAACAGGGGCGATGTCGCTGCGCCCGTGGTCGTCAACTGCACCGCCGGGTGGTCTTCCCTGATATCGGAGATGGCTGGGGTGAAGTTGCCGATAACGACCTTCCCGCTTCAGGCTGCCGTCACCGAGCCCGTCAGGCCGTTTCTCGAGGCGGTGATCGTATCCGGTACGCTGCACGTGTACGTGAGCCAGACCGACCGGGGCGAGCTGGTCTTCGGTGCCTCCGTGGATCCGTTCCCGTCCTACTCGATGCGCGGCTCACTCGAATTCACCGAAGGGCTCGCGGGCCACGTTCTCGAACTCATGCCGTCCCTCGCGAAGCTGAGGGTGCTCCGCCAGTGGGCCGGCCTGTGCGACATGACGCCGGACTTTGCTCCGATCATGGGGATCACACCCGTAGAGGGCTTCTACGTGGACGTGGGCTGGGGTACCTACGGCTTCAAGGCGGGCCCCGTCTCGGGCGAGACGATGGCCCAGCTTATCGCCACCGGGAAGACGCCGCCGCTCATCGCCGCCTTCGACCTCGCCCGGTTCGCCGAAGGTCGTCTCGTAGGCGAGAAAGGAGCCGCGTCCGTTGGACACTGAGTGCGTATGATCCTGATCCCCTGTCCCTGGTGCGGACCCCGCAACGTCTCGGAGTTCCGCTACGCCGACGAGGCGAAGGTACGACCAGACCCCAACGCTACCACTCCCGAACGGTGGCGTACCTACCTCTACATGCGAGATAACCCGGCAGGATGGACTACCGAGAAGTGGTTCCATCGGGCCGGCTGCCGCCGGTACTTCACCCTTGAGCGGGACACGGTGAGCAATGCCGTGCGTGCGGCGGAAGCGAGCCGGGAGGTGTGATATCTTGAGATCTGCTACGGTGCAGACCCGAATGCCGATGCGGCTCGGACCCCAGCCGGGAGAGGTCATAGACCGCCACAGGCCGTTCACCTTTACCTGGAACGGCGAGCGGTATCCGGCGTTTGCGGGGGACACGATCATCTCTGCGCTGGCTGCTTCGGGGGAGCGGGTCTTCTCCCGGAGCTTCAAGTACCACCGTCCGAGGGGGCTCCTCACCGCCAGCTTCCTCGACCCTGGCTGCGTGGTGCAGGTCAACGACGAGCCCAACGTCCGCGGCTCCCACCGCCGGGTGGAGCCGGGCATGATCGTGAGCGCCCAGAACGCGTGGCCTTCCCTGCGGTTCGATGCGAAGTCGGTCAATCGTTTTCTGGGCCGCTTTCTCCCACCGGGTTTCTACTACAAGACGTTCATCAAACCTCAACGATTGTGGCCCGCCTACGAGAAGGTCCTGCAGCGCTTCGCCGCTGGCGGCAGGACGTTCCCCGACTCGCCGCACGGTTACTACGACAAACGTTACGCCCACCCCGACATCGTCGTCGCCGGTGGGGGACCCGCCGGAATGGCTGCAGCGGTGGCCGCCGCGGAAGCCGGTGCACGGGTGATACTCGTCGAGGAGGAGTACGAACTCGGCGGGCACCTGCGATGGGGCAGCGAGGATGAGCTGGGGGCGCTGCGCGAGTTGCGTGACGAGGTAGCCCGCACACCCGGCATCGAGGTTCTGACCAACTCGGTAGTAAACGGACGCTACGACGGCAACTGGGTTGCGATTTTGCAGCGGAACCTGCCGCACGTCGAGGAGCGCCTGATCAAGGCTCGCGCAAAGGTCCTGGTCGTGGCCCCAGGCCTGATCGAGCGTCCCTACGTCTTCCGGGGTAACGACCTTCCGGGCGTCATCCTCTCCACCGCCGCGAGAAGGCTCATCAACCTGTTCGCCGTCAAGCCCGGGGAGCGGGCTGTCGTCCTCACCGCGAACGCGGATGGCGACGCGGCGGTGGCTGACCTGGAACGCGCAGGCGTGGAGGTGGCCCGCGTCGAAGATGCCCGGCGCGGCGGGGACATCATCGGGGCGCGGGGAAGAAACGGAGTGCGGATGGTCGAATGTGGCGACGGCTCCAGGGTCGAGTGTGACCTCCTGGTCACGGCCACGGGCTGGACGGCGCCGACCTCGCTCCTGAACATGGCGGGGGACAGACCCGTCTACAACCCAACTGCCGCGCGCTTCTTCCCTTCCCGACCGTCCGACGACGTGCTCGCCACCGGCGGCATCTCCGGCGACGGCAGCCTGGACGAACTGCTCGCCCACGCCCGCGCCACCGGCCAGGAGGCTGCCCGGCGTGCACTGAAGGTCGGCTCGGCGCTGCGCGCTGGCGTGCCGCGGCGGGTGGATGTGGAGGAACCGCCCGACATGCCGCCCATCGAGATACCGGAGCTGCCGGTCGTCGAGCACCCCGAGCTGTTCCAGGGTCGGACGGACGGCATCGTGGACTTCTCGGAGGACATCTCGTCCAAGGATATCGTTGCCGCCGCCAAAGAGGGCTACGACTCTGTCGAGCTCATGAAGCGCTACACCACCGCCACCATGGGTCCGACTCAGGGAAAGCTGGAGACCGTCAACGCGGTAGCCATCCTGGCCAGAGCTACTGGAAAGACCATCGAGGAGACGGGCACCACGGTGTGGCGTCCCCCGTACGCACCCATCACCCTCGGCGCTCTGGCCGGGCGCAACTTCGAGCCGGTCCGCTACTCGCCGATGCAGCCCTGGCACGAGCGGCACGGAGCCAATCCGATGGTCGCGGGAGCCTGGATCCGTCCCGAGCACTACGGCGATCCCGAATCCGAAGCACGCAACGTCCGAGAAAACGTCGGCCTTATTGACGTAACCCCGCTCGGCAAGTTGGATCTCCGGGGCCCGGACGTGCCAAAGTTGCTCAACCTGCTCTACGTCAACCAGTGGAACACACTGGAGGTTGGCAAGGTCCGTTACGGAGTCATGTGCGCCGAGGACGGCGTGGTGCTCGACGACGGCGTCACCGGCCGTCTCGGTCCCGAGCATTACCTCATGACCACGACCACCTCGGGTGCGGCCACCGTGTGGGAGTGGATCGAGAGTTGGCTCCAGACCGAACACCCGGACTGGCAGGTGCACGTAACTCCGGTCACCGACGCCTACGCCAGCATCAACATCGCCGGCCCGAAGTCCCGGGAGTTGCTCCTGCGGGTAGCCGGGGATGTAGACCTCTCTCCAGAAGCGTTTCCCTATATGAACGTGCGTACCGGAACGGTTGCCGGCGTGGAAGGCTGCTTTATGTGGCGCATCGGATTTACCGGAGAGCTCAGCTACGAGGTTCACGTTCCCGCCGCCTACGGGCTGTACGTCTGGGAGAAGCTGATGGACCGCGGAGCGGACCTCGGCGTAAAACCTTTCGGCATCCAGGCACAGCGCATTCTGCGCCTGGAGAAGGGACACCTGATCGTGGGCCAGGACACAGACGGGCTCACCGGAGCTTACAGCGCGGGTCTTTCCTGGGCGATAAAGTTGTACAAAGAAGACTTCATTGGCAAGCCCGAGCTGTCGTGGCAGAGCGAGTGCGACAACTCCTTCCAACTGGTCGGCCTGCAACCTCACGACGGTTCGGTGGTTCCTCCCGAGGCTAGCCAGATCGTGGAGGGGGAGAACGAGATCGCAGGCCGCATAACATCCAGTTGCATGTCGCCCACGCTGGGGCGTTCGATCTGTCTCGGCTTCGTCGCCCCGCATCTTGCCGAGCCTGGAACCAGCGTCACCGTGCTGCTGCCCAACGGGGAGCGGACCACCGCCAGAGTCATGGAATACCTGGCGCACTTCGATCCCAAGGGAGAGCGCCAGCGTGGCTGAGAGAGCACCAATCGCCCGCAGCCCGATCTCACCAGCACCGCCGGTTACGGTGGAATACGGCTGGGAGATCAGCGCCCGCCGCACCAGCGCCGATCTGCGGATCATGGATTGCACCCCGCTCGTAAAAATCCTCGTGCGGGCGTCCATTGACGGCGGGGTAGCGCGGGCACTCGAAGTTCCTTTCGGACGCGCCGCCTGCGACGAACGCGGAGTGCTCGTCGTAGGTTCCGGCCCCGGCGAGTGGTTGCTGCTCGCCCCGCCCGGAGCCGGAACGGAAACCGTGAGGCGAGTAGAAGAGGTTCGGGATAGGGAGATCGTCAGCATTTTGGATGTCACACACGGGCGGGCGCTGGTCCGTATCAGCGGTGAGGAGGCGGTGGATCTCCTGGCGAAGGTCTGCGGTATAGACTTCTCCGACGAGGTTACACCCGATGGGACCGCCTTCCGCAGTTCCGTCGCGAAGCTGACAACCGATGTTGTGCGCGACGACCAGGATGGGGTACGCTCTTACCTGTTGCACTGCGAACGTTCCTTCGGACAATACCTTTTCGATTCGTTGCACGATGCTGGAGACGAGTTCGGTATCGAAATCGAAGGTTTCGCTGGCTCCAAAGCTTTGTCGCAACCCGGATGAGACGTCCAACCAGAACACCCACCGCGAACCTGGAAGCAGCGGGGGCGGTTACAGCCAGGGTATGCGCATCATTGGAGGATGATGAATATGCAACGGTCGTTCAAGAGTGAGGAATGGGAGATGAGGCTGCCTACACACGTTTCCTACGTTGTCATCGGTGCTGGCGTTCATGGCCTGAGTACGGCTTGGCATCTGGCGAGAGGACTGAAGGCGCGACGACGCGGATCAGGCGAGGATATCGTCGTGCTCGACAAGACCGGTATTGCCGCAGGTGCCTCTGGCATCGCGTGCGGTGTGATCCGCAACAACTACTTCCAGCCCGCAATGCGGGAGTTGATGGCGCATTCGGTTTCGGTCTGGGAATCCGACCCCGAAGCGTTTTCCTACCACCCCGTGGGGTACATGCAGATTTCTCCCGAGGCGATGCACGCCGACGTCGTGCAAATCTACAAGGAACAACAGGCGATCGGCTACCCTTCGACGTTTGTGGAGGGCGAGGATGAGTGCCGCTCTTACATGCGCAACATCTTCTCCGACTGGCAGGCCGAGAACATCACCAGCGTCCTGCACGAGCATCGCGGAGGGTACGCCAACAACAAGGCCTCCATGCAGGGTTTGGCTGCCAAGGCGCGCGCGGAAGGGGTACGCATCTTCACCGGCGTTCGTGTGACGGGGCTGGGGCTGGAAGGGGGCGCCGTGAGCGCCGTGGAAACCGACCAGGGTACGATACGCTGCGAGCGCCTCATCGTGGGGGTCGGACCCTGGGTCAGGGATATCTGGAAGATGCTCGACCTGCCCGAGAAGATAACAGTCAAAGGCCCCGACGGTCAGCTTTATCACGACCGCGACATGTGGACGTACTGGTCGCTGCAGGAGGGCACGCTCGGGGTCGACCCGAACTTCCTCATGGACAACGCCGGAAACATGCCGCCGGTAATCCACGTGGACACCGATGCCCCGCTCTACGACGGAAACGGCGAGCTCGTCACCGACGAACTCTGGGGGGTCTACTACAAGCCAGACTTCAACTTCGGAGGTGTGCAGGGTGGTACCACGCCATACATCGTCGGCCAGCCCGCCGACGAGGTGGCCGTGGACCCCTACGGTCCTGCGAGCCCGGACTTCGTGGTCGGCGATGAGTTCGCCCGGATGTGGACCTCGGCGCTGGCGCACTGCCAAAAGCGCTTCGAGGGCAAGGGCCACCTCTTCTCACGGGAACCTTCGGGTGGGATCGGGTGCTTCACGCCGGACAGCTTCCCTATCTTCGACACCTTTCGCCAGAACGCCTACGTCATCGCCGACTCCAACCACGGCTACAAGATGATCGGGGTCGGGGCCCTGGTGGCTAAAGAGCTGATGGATGAGCCGCAAGCACTGCTCGAACCTTTCCGCTTCTCCCGTTACGAAACCGGGGAGCTACATCCCACAAGCCACTCACCCTTCCCATGGAGCTAAATAAGTATAGCCAGTTGAAGATAGACCACCGCTCGTTATGCTAGCGCGTCTCGCCCATTCGCAAACTCAGCTGGCATCCACCACCGCTTCCACAAAGAACGCCCCAGATCTTCGAGTGGGTTTGACTCCGGTGAGCAAAAAGACAGCTTCCCGATCTCGATGCCCAACTCTTCGAGCGCCCACGGGCAACTCTCCTCTGGAGAGGAGGAGCGTTGTCCCAGATCAAAAGCCCTCTCATTCTGCTATCTGCCGATGCTCCCATCGCTCTCGAGGGTGGAAACTCAAACAACTTCGAGGATCTTCTTGCGCAGGTCTTCAGAGTAGCTTTCATCCCTCAATGATGCACCCGGCTCAATCACCCCGCAACGTGCTCTAGGCTGCCTCTTTCAAAGGGTATGTACAGGGCTACTGAGGTTCTCCGGTTGAAGAAGTGCACCCCAGGCCGGTTGGCTGCTCTAGCGGCGACTGGCAGCGATATGTACCCTGGGTCCGTGGCGGTTGTCGGGTAGCAGGGCCAGCGTCTCTATCGCTC
>CADDYV010000078.1 GCA_902810695.1 Actinomycetota bacterium
GCTCTTCAGCGCCGAATTGACTCTGGCGCAGGCGCGAAACAACGAATATCAGAGCCTGGTTCAGCTTTACAAAGCGCTCGGAGGGGGCTGGCAACAATAGCAGCAACGCCCCAGAGTTTCGGACGCGGGTCGGCGCGGCCGCTCCCGTTTCCAGACGCAGAACGGCGGCGCTCAAAACGACAGCCGCCCGACGAGTTGTATCACGCGAGGGCTCAGCACGCCCGTGATGCGCCCGAACGCCGAACTGCTGATGTTCGTGTTCAGACCGCTGAACTGAGGATGGTTGAAGGCATTGTAGAAATCTCCCCGGAACTGCAACACGTACCTTTCTTTGAAAGGAAAGTTCCGCATGAGCGAAATATCAAAGTTGTTCTGTCCGGGGCCGAAGAAGGTGTTCCGAGCTGCGTTGCCCAAAGTATCCGGCGGAGCAAGCTGAAAGGCGCTTGTGTTGAACCATTCCGCGAGGGTTCGATTCGAGAGGTTAGGATTTCCGACGCGGTTGGGATATTGCGCTCCCGAAAAGAGGCCCAGCGTATTTGGCTGCCCTATCGTATAAGGATTGCCATTTTGAAATTGTCCAACACCGCTTACCTGCCAGTTTCCGATAATCTGGCTCAGTATTGGGACTGATGTCGCAAGCTTCCCGCCGGTTCCAAAGGGAAGCTGATAGACCCAGGTGGCGACGAAGCGCTGGGGGATATCGTAGGAAGCAATTCCGTACGCCGCCGCAAGGTCGTAGACGTTCTGGACACCCACCGCGCGACAACGCGCCGGACAATCCACATCATCCATCGCTTTGGCCCACGTGTAGCTGAACAACGCCGAAAGGTCGTTGTTCCAGTGGTGCTGCATTTTCACAAGCAGGGCATTGTAATTTGAGTTGCCGGAAAGCGAAAAGAATTCGACGCCGAGAACCTGCGGGTACGGACGCAGGGATTGCGCGTCCGGAACGCCGTAACAACAGTTCGGAGTGGGGAAAATCTGGTCCGTGGGCAGAAGGATCGGAAGATGCGTGCCCTTGTTCCCTTCGTAGTCCATTTCACCGAACCATCCGTGAGCGAACTGGTGTTGCAGGCCAAGCTCCCACTCCTGGTTATAGGGCAGAACGTCGCGCATCTCGAATTGACCGACTACGGAGGATGGATTCGTCAGGCTGGTGGGAATGTTCGGCTCGCCGTTTGGGCCCACGTCGAAGGAGTAAGGCGGCACGCCTTGATCAAGTTTGAAGGGAGGAGTGACGCCGTCCGGGCTGACGAACGTAGCGCTCACACTGTATTTCGAGACCAGGTTGAAACTTGCGGTGCCGATGCTCGGCAGTTCATACAGGCCGTATCCTCCGCGCAGGACGGTATTGTGAGCAAAGCTCCAGGCAAATCCAACGCGAGGCAGGAAACCATGATAGTTATTGGGCAGGAAGTGCCGGGGCGCGCCGTTGACGCCCGCGAATTGAATGGCTCCCTTCTGGCCCGTCGCGGGGTCGGTGAGATTGGGATTAAAGCTATAGAGTTGATTGTTGACCTCGGTGAAAGGCCCGTCGAACTCCCAGCGCAATCCCATGTTGAGCGTAAGCCGCGGGGTGGCCTTGAAATCGTCCTGAAAGTAGAGCGCCTCGTAGTTCAGCCTCTCCCGGAATACGTAGTCGGTGGTCTGGATCGAGCCAACCGTCGGATATCCCAGTTCAAGGTCGGCCAGGCCAAGTCCCGTCCCGTTAACTCCGGGCAGGGATGTGAAATTGGGACAGAAACAGTAGCTTCCGGGCAACACGCCGGGGCAGTAGTTGTTTAACATGTAGCGCATAGCCTCTCCGCCCATATGGAGGCTATGCCGCCCTTTTTGCACGTCTACCGCATCATTCAATATCCAATGGCGGTCAATATCGAAATAAAAGCCGCAAGTGCCCAGGCTGGCCAGGCCTGCCACAGAAACCGTGGGGAATTGCGTCAGGGGAACACCCTTGAGTCCAAGGTCTTTGGCGTTGCTCGGGAAAGGCTGAGTGAAATTATCTTCTTCGACCAGACCGAGACGCAATTCATTCACGACGGTCGGGGAGAAAATGTGGTTCCAACTCGCTTCTCCCTGGTAATCCCTCCATCCGTTCTTGTTTGCGGTGGTGCCGGGACCTGGAATGTAAAAGACGCCTCCATCCGTCGGTCCGTCGCGCGCGAAACGGAACCACGCCCTGTCGGCATCGCTGAACGCCTGGTCGATCTTCTCGGTGTTATAGAGATAGGTGTGCCGGCCTACCGGAGCTACACAATAGTTGAAGGAAGCAAGCTGGCAGTTCGGCGAGGGATAGGCCGCAACGATTTTCGAGCCTACAGCGTCCAGCCGGGCGGAAGGAATGACGTTCCCTGTAAATTGTTGTCGTACCACATTCCCATTAATGACCTGCGTGGTGAGTGGATCGTAAATCGGGACAGCGGGAGTGTCCTGCGGAGTAGGACCCGAAAAATCTCCCGAGCGCTCCGCCAGGGTGGGAACGTCGGAATTGAACACATGTCCCTGCACCTGAAGCGTATCTTCCCAGTCGGTGAAGAAATAGGTGTGACGCTTCAGGCCGTTATACAGGCGCGGGATGTAAACAGGCCCTCCCAGCGAGCCGCCGAAATAGTTGAAGATGTTTTTGGGTTTGTTCGTCGTGGAGGTGCTGAAGAAACTCAGAGCGCCGAGCGTCTGATCCGTGTGGTATTCAAAGAGGCTGCCGTGCAAATTGTCGGCGCCGGACTTCGTGGTGGTGAGCAGCACGCCGCCGCCCGTCTGGCCGTACTGGGCCGAAAAAGGCGTCGTCAGAACCTGCAACTCTTCCGTGGAATCCGGCGTGGGAACAAATCCATACGTATTGTCGATGGTCATGGTGCTGGGCAGGCCGTCGGTAATGATCGTGTTGCTCACCGGGCGACCGCCGCCCAGCGTGAGATTATTGGGGTTGCTGTAATCCGCGCTCGTCCCGCCCACGCCCGGAAAGATCCGCGCCATGACCAGTTCTCGCGGACCGTTGGACCCGATTTGCTCGGGCAGATTCACCAGATCGCTGTGGCCGATTTCAGCCCCGATCTGCGATGAAACGCGGTTCAGTTGCGTTGCCGCAGCGTTTACCGTAACGACTTGCGTGGGAAGTCCCACGGCCAGCCTCACGTCAAGCCGGTACTTCTGGTTCATCGAGAGAGGAATACTGTCCGTGACGTATTGCTTGAAGCCCTTCTTCGTGAACGTGACTTGATAGGCGCTCGGCATCAGAAACGGCGCCACGTAGCTGCCTGCGCTGTTCGACTTGGTTTGCGTGACAACTCCGGTGGTTACATCGGTGACCTTCACCTCGACGCCCGGAACCGGCAGGCCGGAACTATCTGTCACGATGCCGCCAATCGATCCCGAATACGTCTGTCCCTTCCCCAACGCGGGCATGAGCAACACCAGCGCCAGTGATAATCCGATCCACGCACATAGGATTTTCACATTTCCGCTCAAACTCATGGCTCCCTCCTTGCAAAACTGTCCTGTGAACGGCGCCCGAATCTTTATGAAAATGACCGTTGGCTATTCGCCACGGGCATCCTCTTTTCTGAGCATGTTCTCGATTTAACTTGAAACCCGATGCCCGGGTCCGACCTGTTACTTTTGGCTCCCGCTCATGAGCATCTTCGACCTGGTTTGAATTGGCAAAGTACCTAAACATCGACTATTATTAACATGCTGGTGTAATTTAGTCACATAAAATATGGCATGTCAAGTTAAAAATTATCATCATGTCTTTTGCGTTTAGATTACAGCCTTGGCGCTCGCGAGGTTAGTGCAGGGGCTAATTTTTTGAATACCGGAACGGCCAAGATCATGGTAGTCCTTAAAAAGTCGAGGACAAAAATATTCTGGAACATCGGGCAGAGTGAGAGGGGTTTTTTGAGAGCGCAGACTAAGTTGGCTTGTGCGGGAGCTTTGCTGTTGCTGGCCGTCGGATGGATGACCCAAGCGGCATGCGCCCAGACCACCCGGGACATTTTTGAGCGTGGCGTTCACGCCCTTGAATCACACGACTTTGCGGCGGCTGAGCAAGCGTTTTCGATTCTGGTCAAGCGCGATCCATCCGCAGCAAACTTTAATTATCTTGCCGCTGCCGAGATTGCGCTCGGAAATCTGAATCAAGCCATCGCCGATCTCCAAAAGTCGATTCAGCTTGGGAACCATTCCTCCGCCGTCCACTACAACCTGGGCATCGCTTACCTTCACAACCATCAGCTATCAGCCGGAGTGCAAGAACTTCGGAAGAGCCTTGCCCTGAATCCCCAAGACGTTCAGGCGCGCTATGCGCTTGGCGTGGCTCTGCTGGATTCGGGCAACGCCCGTGGGGCCTTGCCTTATCTGAATAAAGCGCGAGAAGAAGCTCCTCACGACCCTCGCGTTTGGGCCGATCTTGCAAGGGCTCAGTTCGAGGCTGGCAATGCGAAACAGGCCGTTGAGATCACGGAAAATGCCGTCGAGGAGATTCCCAACAACGTCCGCTTGGCGGTAACCCTGGCTAACATCTGCCTCCATTATCATCACATTCAGACGGCGCGCAATTTGCTCGAAGACGCAAACGAGCTGATGCCGGAGGATCCTGAAGTCCGGCTCCTCCTGGCCAAAACCAGCCTGCTGGCCGGAGAACCGGTGGAGGCGCTGGCTGTGTTGAAAGGATTATCTGCGCAAGGCGAGCTGAACAGCGAAAGGCTTCTCCTGATGGGGGAAGCGCGGGCGCTCTCTGGAAATTTTGGCGCAGCCGCCGTCGATCTGGACTCCGCTGTGAAACAGTCGCCCGGGAATGCCCGTTATCTTGCGGCCTACGCGTGGCTGCAACAATTTCTGGGGCATTATGCCGATGCGATATCCACGCTTTCCAAGGCGCAAGCTCTGGCTCCCCAGTCGCCCTTTATTCCCTATCGAATCGGCGTCAGTTACTACTTCCTCGACCAGTTTCCCCAGGCGCAGAATTCGTGTAAAGAAGCTTTGCGGCTTGACTCGCAGTATTCTGCCGCATGGCTCCTGCTCGGGATGATCCGGCTCAAACAGAAGAACTTTCCTGCGGCAAAGACCGCTCTTCAGAAGGCCGCAGACTTAAGCCCTGAACAGGAACTTTCCCACCGCGATCTCGGGATCGCATCTTTCGAGGTCGGCGACCGAAGGACGGCCGAGAAGGAGTTGAATCGGGCTTTGGCGCTCGACCCCAAGGATACCGTGGCCTATTTCTGGCGGGCGAAACTGCTGGCCCAGCAGGGCGCAGCCAAGGAAGCGATTGACGATTTGACTGCGGCCCTCGCGCTCAATCCGAATTATTCTGACGCCTATTCGGAGCTGGCGCATCTCTACAGAGCAGAGGGTCAAGCCCAGGAAGCCGCCAAGATTCTGGCAGAACAAAAGAAAATTAAAGCATCGACGCAGTCCCGAGATCGCAACCCGTTGCTCCGCAACCTGCCTGATGCCACGCGCTGAGGGAACGCGAACTTTCATTCTTCATAACCGGGAACGTCGCCCTTTAAGCGGGGGCAGCGCACGCATGATAGCCTGTGCCATGTGTGCGACTTTCGATGGCCTCACACATCCCAAACGACGGGATGGATGCGCCGCCTGGCATCCCGACATATTTATCTTTTCACGCTTGATTTTTCTGCCCCTCCCAAAGCTTTTCCTATTCGGCTACCGTCACGTTGGTCAGCTTGCGAAGCCGGCGCAGATCCTCGGGTTGGATTCCGTCGTCCGTGATAATCCCGTCACATTCCTCCACCGGACAGTAAACATAGAGCGCCTCGGTTCCGATCTTACTGCTATCGATCACCAGAAAACGCTCGCTCCCCGCCTGCAACATTTCTCTTGGAGCCTCCGGATCGTTCACCATAACTCCCTTCTGGAACGAGACAGCGGCGGCCCCGAAAAAGACCTTGTTTGCGTGGACCCTCCCCAAATAATCGGAAACCTGATGGCCGACCAGGTCCAGGCTGCTGGGCCGATACCGCCCTCCGGTAAGTTCCAGGCGCGCCGCATAAAGATCGTCCAGTACGGCCAGAGAAAATGTGATTACGGTGATCTCCTTGCGGTCGCGCAAGTGACGAGCGATATTGAGCGTGGTCGTTCCAGAGTCCAGCACGATCGATTCACCGTCCTTGATGAGCGCGGCTGCCGCGCGGCCGATCTTATCTTTTGCCTCAGACATCTTCCGCAAGCGATCACTGAAATCCCGTTCAAAGGTGATGGCGCGATTGAGCGTAGCCCCGCCCGGCGTTCGGATAATCCGGCCCGATTCGGCCAATTGATGAATGTCCCTGCGGATCGTCATCTCAGAGACGCTGAAATGCCGGGCCAACTCGGGGATGGAAAGACTGCCATGATGGGTCAGGAGAGAAAGTATCTCTTTTTTTCTCATCGCGTGTGATGACATAGCTGGAGCCTTCTTTTACGCGCAAAGCGTGAGAGGTCAGTCGGTTCCAGCCACCTGCACGGCTGCGCAGGATCGGCTGGCTTACGGGTTTCATGTCAGATCCATAAACATTTGTGATAAATTATGACTTAATGTAACATGAAAATGTTATAAAATAACAAATTGAAGTAATTAATTCACGATTGCGTGGCTATATATGGAAAATGCCGCCGGCGGATCTATTGAGACTCAGATTTTAGCTCTCTGAAGAGCCTCGCACGAAAAATATTCTCTTGCTTTGCGCCGAATACTAAGATGATCAGACCATAGCCTCGCGTCAAGGAGAAACTCTGTCATTTGACCCTTCAAGTTCCGAAATGGGCCCGATCTCTGCGATCCATTCACCCAGAAAGTGAGCGTTCATGGATAAAAAGCCGGTTTTGCTGATCATCGGCGGGCGGGGTTTTCTTGGGGAGCACCTGGCGAAAGAGGCCGCATCTTCCTGGGATTTCTGGGTTGCAGGCCGGTGGATGGATTCTGCGCGCAAGAAGTCTGTGACTCTTGATGTGACGGACGCGCAGAGCGTTCAAAGAACCTTTGTTCGGGCACGCCCTGACGTCGTCGTGCTTTTGGCCGCAATTTCCGACATTGATCGTTGTGAGCGCGAGCCGGACTTGGCGTGGGATGTCAACGTCAAAGGGGCCCTGAATGTGGCCGAGGCCTGCGCGCGAACAGGCTCCCGGCTCATTTTCACTTCCTCGGCGGCGGTGTTTGATGGAAAGAAGCATGGATACCGCGAGGACGACTCGCCTAATCCGCTGAGTGTCTATGGCCGAACCAAGCTGGAAGCGGAATTCCGGCTGGCCGCCGCCCTTCCGTCGGCTGTGATCGTTCGGTCTGCGCTGGTGCTCGGCCTAAGCAGCAGGAAAGATACGAATGCCGTGTTGAACCGCTGGGTGGAGTCGTGGCATGCGGGAAACCCTGTCCCGGCCTCCACCGTGGAATATCGCAACCCCGTAGATGTCCGGACGCTGGCCAAGGTGATTCTGGCGCTCGCACAGCATCCGGAAGCGTCCGGCATCTACCACGTGGGAGCATCGGATGCGAAGTCGCGGTGCGAGATTGCCTGCCAGGCAGCAACAGCGCTCGGTTATCCCGCTTCCTGGGTTCTCCCTCAGGCCGCTTCCCCTCCAGACCGGGCCCCGCGCGGTCTGGATCACTTTCTGGTGGCTGAGCGCCTCCAAAAAATCTTTAAGGTTTCCATCGGCGACACTCATGAGGTTGTCAGGAGGTCATTGCGTGAGCTTACCGAAAGCTCTTTACGAGCTGGAATTCAAGCACGGCTCGAATTACGGGGATGAAGAAGCCAAGGCGATCCTCGATGTCCTTAAAAGCTCGGCGCCTTCTTGCGGCCCTAAGGTGAAAGCATTCGAGGAAGCGTTTGCGGCTTATTGTGGCTGCCCATACGGCCTGGCGGTGACTTCGGGCACGGCAGGGCTGCACCTGGCCGTCATGGCGGCAGGCGTAGGGCCGGGCGATGAAGTCATCACCACGCCGATCACCTGGATTTCCACCGCCAATGCTATTGCAGCCACAGGCGCCTCCGTGGTTTTCGCCGACATTGATCCGCGGACATTAAATCTCGATCCGGAGTCTGTAGCTTCCAAGGTTACGGAGAAAACGAAGGCTATCCTCCTGGTCCATCTTTATGGGCAGCCTTGCGATATGGACCTTTTGATGGCAATCGCTCGTCCACACGGCATTCTCCTGATTGAAGACTGCGCGCATGCTCCGGGCGCTGTTTATAAGGGTCGCAAGACAGGCAGCCTTGGGGATATCGGGGTCTTCAGCTTTCACCAGCAAAAGAATATGACCACGCTCGGTGAAGGCGGCATGATCACCACCAGCGATTCACAGCTTTTCGAGCGCCTGTTGGCTTTGCGGTCGCTGGCGTGCCGTGCTTATGATCCCAAAGGGAAATACCTCGGCTTTGATGAGGCGCGGCAACCGATGGGAAAGAAATACTGGTTCCTGGATTTTGATTCCATAGGTTACAACTTCCGCATGACAGACGTTCAAGCTGCCGTGGGGCTTGTGCAGCTTGCCAAACTCGATGCCTGGAATGCCCGTCGCATCGAAATCGCCGCCGAATATACCGACCGGCTTTCAGGAATCCCCGGATTGCGGTTGCCCTGGACAGCTCCGGACGTGAAGCACGTCTTCCATATTTACTGTGTCTGGCTTGAACCGGAGTTCCCGCTCACCAAGGAGGACTTTATGTGGGAAATGTATGCGGGCCGCAAGATCAAAGTGTGGTCGCACTATACCCCGGTCTATGCCAGCAAGGCTTACCGCTCGCTGGGCCACGAACCTGGCGAATGCCCGGTGGCTGAGAAAATGTTCAGGCAGTTCGTCAGTCTCCCGATCCATCCGCGACTGAACCCGGAAGCCATTGACTATCTCACCCGCAATATCCGAGAAATAGCGCATGCACAAATTTGAAGCCAAGGTCAGCGCCTTGAGAAGCTCTGGAGAGTTCTTCCTTCAAGGCTTGCCCATCCATACTGCCCGCGCCCCGGGACGTATTGACCTGATGGGCGGCAATGTGGACTATACGGGCGGCCTCGTCTTTCAGATGACCACGCGCGAATCCACAAAGGCTGCCGCGCAATTGCGGCCGGACGACCGGATCATCTTTCTGAACCCTCAGATGGGTGAATACGGCTGGCGGGAGCGCGCGGAATTCCGTCTGGAAGACTTGCAGGATGATGCGCAGGTCCGAGACCTTGTAAACCAATCGCCCGAGTTGCGCTGGACGGCCTACGTGCTGGGAACCCTGCGTTTCCTTCGTAAGAACTTCCCGAAGCGGATGAATTCCGGCCTCAGCGTCTATCTGGAATCCAGCGTTCCTCTAAACAAAGGCGTCAGCTCATCGGCGGCGGTCGAAGTGGCCGCTATGAAAAGCGCAGCCAGCGCTTACGGGATTGAGCTGGCAGGCGTTGAACTTGCGCGCGCGTGCCAATGGGCGGAAAACGTCATTGCCGGCTCCGCCTGCGGGATCATGGATCAGGCGGCCATCGTGCTCGGAGAGGAAGGCTCCTGCTTGCCTCTGCTCTGCCAGCCGTGCCAGCCCTTCGCACCCGTTTCAATTCCGGAGGAACTTGCCATCTGGGCTATCGATTCCGGAGTGCGCCACGCGGTGACGGGGATGGAATATGAAGCTGCGAGAGCGGCATGCTTTATGGGATACAAGCTGGTCTGCGCCTGGGAACGTCTGCCGCTGCAACTGAAAGAAGCGGAAGGTATACCCCGTTGGGTTGACCCCGAGTGGAACGGCTATCCCTCGAACATTGCTCCTTCCGCATTTCGCTCCCGATACGAGCATCGGTTGCCTGAAACTTGCACAGGAGCTGAATTTCTCCGGGAGCATCACACGCACGCTGATCCGTTCACCCGGGTGAGGCCGGAGGGCATCTATTCCGTTCGCGCTTGTATGCGATATGCCGTCGAGGAAAACCATCGGATTCAACTTTTTGTCGAACTCATTCGCGAAGCTGGCAACCGCCTTTCCAGGGCGGCGGCCATGCTGCTTGGCGAACTCATGTACCAGTCCCATTATTCATACACTGAGTGCGGACTTGGCGTGGAGGCCACGGATCTGATCGTAAACCTGGTGCGGGAGGAAGGCGCGGAACGGGGCCTCTATGGAGCCAAGATTACGGGCGGAGGGTCGGGAGGCACGGTGGCTATCCTGGGAGATCGTGGCGCCGAAACGTCGTTCCGTCGTGTGGTGCAACGCTATGCTGAAATTCAACGGCAGACACCCTACGTATTTGAAGGCTCTTCGATGGGCGCCGACCGATTTGGCGTGAGAGTGATCTGAACCAGCGCCGGACTTGCCGGAATGGCCAGAGG
>CADDYV010000079.1 GCA_902810695.1 Actinomycetota bacterium
GACGGTGACGGTGTTCCCCTGCTCGTCCTGACCTCGCAGGACTTTGTTACCCTGCTCGTCGGTGGTCGGCTCACCCACGGGCTCGTAGCCTTCAGGCAAATGCTCCGCCATCTCGCTGGCCCCGTCGCCGCCCTCCTCGGCCTCTTCGCTCTCTACCATGGCCTCGTCTATCAGGTTGCCCTGCGCATCATAGACGGAGTCCACGACGTTCCCCTGCTCGTCCGTGGTACGCCGGACGGTGACGGTGTTCCCCTGCTCGTCCTGACCTCGCAGGACTTTGTTACCCTGCTCGTCGGTGGTCGGCTCACCCACGGGCTCGTAGCCTTCAGGCAAATGCTCCGCCATCTCGCTGGCCCCGTCGGTCGCCTGGCCGGTAACCTGTCCGGCGGCTTGCTGAGCCTGGTCTGTGACCTGCCCAACCTGCTCGGTAGCCTGTCCAGCAACCTCTCCAACCTGATCGGTGACCCCGCTTAGAGGCCCTCCGCCTCCTTGCTGCTGTCCACCTTGCTGGCCGCCGGTGATTCCGCCTACGGTGTCCTGGACTCCCTGCACGGCCTGTCCTGCCTGCTCTGTGGCCTGTCCCGCTGCCTGTCCTGCTTGATCTGTGGCCTGCTGCGCCTGATCGCCAACGCCGCCGGCCATCTCCTGCACCTGGCTGGCCGCCTCCTCGGCGGGAGCCTGGCCCTGTCCAGTGGCTTCGTCGGCGGACTGCTTCGCCTGCTGAGCCGCCTGGTCCATCACGTCCTGCACTCCGGCATCCTGGGTTGCCTGGTCTATGATGTTCTGGAACTGGGCGTAGGAGCTGGTCATCTCCTGGATCTGGGCCTGCGACTCCGCGGGAAGCTGCTGCATAATGCTTTGGAGTTGGGCGCTGTCGCTCTGCATCCGGCCCTTTATCCTGCCCATTGACTGCCCGAAGAACTCCTGAGCCTGTTGCAGGTACTGGTCCGCCTGTGTCTGCTGCTGAATGTTCTGCATTCCTTCGCTCACCTTTTCTCCTTTCCACTCTTGGGTTCTTGTTCCCTGGTTTCGTCTCCCGGATACGCTATATTTGCTCCTGTCCTTTCTTTGTCCGAGTTACTCTGGAAACTGGGGACGCCATTAACTATCTCGCTGGCGATCCGCAGCCGAATTCCGGCATTACGATAGACAACCCCTTCCTGGACCTCATCCGGTAGGTTCTCGCGTCTGCTACTCCACACGGAGTTGTGTCCGGTGTTTCCCCGGAAGTGCACTTCCGTCTCCGGCGCTTCCTCAAAACGCAACTCGCGCATCCTCACGGTGGCGTCGAGCGTGATGTCCGGGTTCTGCGGATTGCCCGTTCCTTCCTTCTTCACGCCTCCATCACATCCTTGATGGTTATGAGCCCGCCAGAGCCCGTGCCCTTCACCTCCGAGAGGTCCACGCCAAGTTCCTCGGCCTTACGCCGGGCAGCGTTCGTAGCCTTGGGCTCCTCGGCACTTTCTCCGGGCGTCTCCGTCTGAGCCTGTTGGATAGCTCCTCCGGCAGCATCCTGCGCCTGCTGAGCGACCTGTCCCGCCTGTCCGGTTACCTGCCCCACAGTGCCCTGGACCTTCTCGGTTGCTCCTCCTACCGTTTCCTGAGCCTGTCCCGCCACCTGTCCCACGGTTTCCTGCGCCTGACCGGTGGTATCCCGGGCTCCCTGTACGGCGTGTCCGGCAACCTCTTGCGCTCCCTGCGCAGTTTCGCCCGCCTGACCACCCATCTCATCGGCATACTCCGTCACATCTCCGACGGTGATCGCGCCGCCCGAACCTGTGCCCTTGACCTCTGAGAGATCTATGCTGAGCCGTTCCGCGCTGCGCCTGGCGGCATCCGTGGCGTTCAGTGCTCCCTCGGTCCCGACTGCCTGGGGGGTCCCGGTTTCCATCTTCTCGGCGAAAGCTCTGACATCGTCAACGATGACGCGCCCCCCTGAACCTGTGCCCTCGACCTGGGTGAGGTCCACACCCAGCTCCTGCGCCTCGCGTCTGGCAGCGTCGGAAGCCTCTACCTCCCCCTGCCTCACGATCTGCTCCGTGTCGAGGTTGGCGACGTTCTCCTGCGCCTCGCCAAGACATTCTTCGATCTTCGAGTAGTTGTTTATCAACTGCTGGAAGAGCATTTGAAACGCCTCTTCCCGCCCGCCCGGGACTTGATCTGGAAGGCTCTCCAGCTTGGCGCGGTCGTCCCGCACCTGCCGCTTGAGCCCCTCCACCGAATCGTCGAAATAGTCCTGGGCGAGCTTCATAGTCCGTTGCTGAAATTCCCGCCTGGACTCTTCGATCCCCTGATTCAACTTTTCCAACGCCTCGTTCGCCTGTTTTTCCGCCACCGTTTCTCCTCTCTATCGCCTTCCGGACGTAGGCTCGATCATGCCCCTCGCGGCGATTTGATTCCCCTCCTTGTCGAGTACCTCCTGCCCGAAAACGCTCTCTGCTCCGGCTATGATCCTCCCTTCTTCGTCCATGCACTCTTCTTCCCAGCAAGCGACGTTGCCCGCCACGTTCTCCTCGACGATCTCGCTATTTCCGCTCGAGATCGCTTCGACTATGTGAGGGTTTCCTGGCCCGAGGCTCATGTGGGGTTCTCCATGCTGGATGGGTTTTGACCGGGCTGCCGCTCCATCTCCGCAACCCTCTGGCGAAACTTCTCCTCGAACTCCTCCGGAGAATTGGAGTGGGTGAAGGCCCAGGCCAGGTCCTCTAGATTAGGCCGATTGATACGCACGAAAGACGCAGCTTCCTCGAGAGGCATCTCATCGAAGGCGGCCAGCGCCAGAGACACGGGCAGGAGCGGCTCCGTGATCCCCGCTTTCTGGCACATGGCATACATCCGACCGGACCTGACTAACCTCTCCTTGTCTCGCTGCTCCTGGGCTTTTTCGTGCCCCTCATCCGCCAATGTTGGAGACCTCCTCTGTCGTTTCTCCCGCTTCTCCGTACTTCCTCATGGCCTCGTCTTGCTGCGGATAGATAATCTCCCTTACGTTACGAATATTGTCTCTAAAGTTACTTTCCTGGTTTTTACCCTCAAGCTCTGGATTTAATGCACTCATTGGTTGGATCCAGCCCTTCAAATTTCAGGAAGTGGTCTCACACGACTAAGCAACAGGCCATCTTCTGAGAGCCAGATCGTGCCCGAGTGGGCTGTCCGGGCTCTCCGGCGCGCATCGGGCGGCCACCCGTTGGCAACTTCTTCCAGCAGAGCCGTCTTGACTACCAGTTGGCCGGAGTTGGTCACTTCGGTCAAAGCCTGTTGTTGGCGGAGCATGGTCTCCAGGTCCACCTGTTCGGCCCAATCGAAGGTGACCCAAATGGTGCGGCCCGAGCCGGCTTCTTCGGAGAGGAGCTGGCGCAACTCTTTCGCCCGCACCGCGGAGGGACCACGCTCCGCCCTGAGGTAAAAGCGGCCTTCTCTCTCCAGGCGTTCGACATCCAGACCGCCATTTACAAGACGGGCGCGCAACTCGTCTGTACTCACCGCATCACCGCCGTAAAACTTGACCAGCAACCCGCCACGGGCCTCGGCCACCTTCAGAAAGGCGGCATCCAGCCTGTGCAAGAATTGGGTGTTCTGGGCTATAGCGAGCACGTTGTCGGGGACCCGCAAGAAGGCTCCCAGTTCCCCCTCTAGCGTCGTCGGACGCTCGCTGCGACGGATAAAGTCCTCCAGCGCCTCGGCCCGTATGCGCCAGCTCCTGCCTATCTTCATACAAGGCAATCTTCCTTCCCGACACCAGCGCCACACCGTAGCCGGCACCAACCCCAGGCGACGAGCCACCTCCTCAACGTCCATCAAATCCTTGCCTTCAGGAATCTCACCCATCCAGAACCTCACCTCCCAACTACCGTTCTCTGGAAGATCGGGTCGAATCCCTCGGGCATTTCATCATAAACCTGGTGGACTCCGCCTAGCTTACTTCTGCTTCTTCCACCTTACTATACCTTATTTTTCTTTACTGTAGTAGATTTTTAATTATTTTAACTGTTAGAAGCTATTCCGAACTCTCGGACATTAAAAACTTTTGCAGCGACATGGACGGTAATAGGGGGAGGCTATGGACCGATGGACAAGTGACGGGGCCATACGAGAAGAGCCTGATAAAGGGCAGGAGTCGGTATGATGGGCGAAGGAAAAGTTGAGGCTTGTCTATGCAGAAATAGCGGAGAGACTGGCGGCGCGGGAAATCGAATCTTCCAGGCGCACCGCCACAAAAGTTTTGTCTACCCGCTCCTTTTGAGCTTGCCGGTGCGCTTGGCGTAGCTCTCTCCGAGGTGGAAGACCCCCAGCCCGAGCGGGACGAAGACCGCACCCATCACCATCAGCGGCCAGATGCTTCCCCAGAGCTCTCTCAGGGACGCTCCGTTCAAAAGCGCATCCCGGATGCCCCGCAAGGCGTAGGTTACGGGCGAGAACTGCGCCATGAACTGCATCCACTCGGGCAAAACCTTTACCGGGTAGTAGATGCCCGAGATGAGGAGCAGCAGGGCGGAGACTATGTAGCTTACCTGCTGGCCCTTCTCCGGGGAGAGCAGCGGCAGCACGGCGGCCACGATCCCGAACCCCAGAAGCGAGACGCTGCAGATCGCGAGCACGACCAGGGCGCCGAGATAGTTGGCGTGCGAGAGGTCGAGTTCGAAGAACAGCGAGATGACGCCGAGCATGATCGCCGTCTGCGCGATGCCGTAGAGGACCGCGTAGATCCCCATCCCGAGCAGGTGCGTCACGCGGCTGGTGGGGCTCATGAAGGTGTATTCGATGGTCCCCTCCCACCGCTCCCAGCTAACCGTCTCCGAGAGCACGTCGAAGAGCATCGAGAGGTAGCTCCAGATGAGCGCGCCGATGAGCAGGTAGGTCATGTACCGCCCGGTGTTTATCTGGATCCCGGCCACATCCTGCGCCCCCGCGCCGATGAACGTGATGGTCATGGCGTTGGCCGTAACGTAGACGAGCCACACCAGCTCCCACATGAAGTAGCGTTTGGTCAGATAGTAGTTTCTCTGCACATATCCCCAGGTGGCTACGAGCTCCACCAGCCACCGGGGCTTTATTCTCTCCTGCAATCTCTTCGTCCTTCCTCTAAGCCGAAGCCTCTTCGACGGTGTAGCCGGTTGCGGCCATGAACGTCTCTTCGAGGCTCGGAACGTGCCCGTCCCGCGCGTAGCGGCGCTTTAGCTTCTCCGGCTCTTCGAGGGCCAGTATGCGTCCGTCCACCATGATCCCGACCCGGTCGCAGAGCTCCTCCGCCTCGTCCATGTCGTGGGTGCAGAGCAAAATCGAGGAGTCATGAGCGGCTTTTATGCGCCGGATGAACGCCTGTACGTCGCGCTTGCTGCGCGGGTCGAGGCCGGTGGTCGGCTCGTCGAGGAGCATCAGAACCGGGCTCGTCAGGAGCGCTCGCGCGAGTGCAATCTTCTGCTGCATCCCGCGCGAGAGATGCTCCATCGGCTCGGAGGCCCGCTTGCGGTCGAAGCCGATGTTGTCCAGGATCTCCTTTATCCGCGGCTTCGCCTCGCGGGTCGTAACACCATAGAGCTTGGCTCCGTAGAGCAGATTCTCCATCGCCGAGAGCTTCTTGAAGAAGCTCGCCTCCACGCTGACCCGGTTCATGCTCCGCTGCACGGTCTTGGGATGGCGTATAGCGTCCACGCCGAACACCCGGACGCTCCCGGCATCGGGCACGACGAGGGTGGATATCACCCGCACCAGCGTGCTCTTGCCGCTCCCGTTGGGCCCGAG
Organism: Actinomycetota bacterium; assembly: GCA_902810695.1. Classification (GTDB taxonomy): domain Bacteria; phylum Actinomycetota; class Rubrobacteria; order Rubrobacterales; family Rubrobacteraceae; genus CADDYV01. Next base: position 5,743 of record CADDYV010000079.1, read on the forward strand.
GATGCCGACCACCTCACCCCGCCCAACAGTGAACGAAACCGAGTCGAGCGCCCGCACGACCTCGCTGCGCCGTTTCTTAAAGCTCTTCTCTACCCCTCTCAGCTCCAGCGCGTTCATCGCCGAACTTTCTCTCTGCCTCACAGCCGCCCCCTCGCTTCCAGCCTCTCCCAGACGATGCGCCACGTCTCCTCCCTCTCCAGGGTCACAGCCGCCTCGAAGAATCTCCGGGCCATCCGGGCGCGCAGCGTGGGCCGTCCGCAGGCAGCGAGCCGCCCCAGACGGCGCTGCTCCGCCTCCGCCAATCTGTAATTTGTGTGTTGTTTTGCCAGTTCGTAGAGCTGTTGCGTATGCATTTCGCCGAAGCTGCCTTTCCCCTGAATCTTCTGGAACGGATTCCCACAGAAACGCCCTTTGGTGTCGGAGCGGGGACACTGCCGCCTCGGCTTTTCGCACAAAACTTCAGGCCCCCGGTCCTGATGTCCGGAGGCCCTCGGAGAGTCCTGGTTAGGTTTTCAGACTCAGCCTGTCAACGAGGGTGCAGGGACATCAGGGCATACCCGCCCATAGGCGCCGCCGGTCCGGTAAACACCACCGGCACTTCTATGTTGATGAGACGGATAGACACTTTACCCTTTTGTCCTTTCGTTGGTTTTCACGGCCTATGCAGCTTACCCCTCGCCCTCGTGCTTGTCAACGTCGTAACAGCACGAATTTGAATAAATTTTCGCAAAACTTAACGATCTCTCTGTTCGAGGGTCATCTTCAGGCCGCCCTTTGGCCTGAGCGTTACGGTAGGTTGGGTTTCGGTGATTCCTGGGCCAGATGGAGCCGGAACTTCCGGGCAACGGTCGCGAGGATCAGGGCAGCTTCCATGGTGGCGAAGCCGCTTCCGATGCACAGGCGCGGTCCGCCGCCGAATGGGAAGTAGGCTTATCTGGGGATGCGCTTTTCAAGGCCGCGCGTCCAGCGTTCCGGGTCAAATTTCTTCCGGGCTTTCGTAGTAGCGGGGGTCACGGTGGACGACGTACTGCACCATGAAGAGTTGGGAGCCGGTAGGGATAGGATAACCCCCGATCTCACGCCCCTCCAGCGATCGAACAAGGATGCCGCAGGACCCGCATGTAGTTCAACTCAGAGTGCTCCTCAACGCTTCCGTAGGTGCTACCCCTATTATCGACCACCTTCGTGGATAATTCGGGTAATAATAGCGAGGGTTTCCGCAGTTGGTGTAGGATTGGTCTCGTGAAGAAGCTACTTGAGCGCGAGAGCGAGTTGGCGGCGGTTGAAGTGCTGCTGGAGCGCGGCGGAATCCTTGTGGTCGAGGGCCGGGCGGGCGTCGGTAAGACGTCGCTGGTGGAGGTGGCGTGTCGCCGGGCAGAAGAACTTGACCATGAGATCCTGCGTGCCCGCGGCTCGACGCTCGAGGTGGATTTCGCGTTCGGCGTGGTGCGCCAGTTGTTCGAGCAGCGCCTAGCGGGTGCTGACGCGAACGAGTGTGAGATTCTGCTCGCCGGACCCGCGACCGCAGTGCGGCCACTGTTCTTCGGTCAGTCTGTCGAGGCGTCGGCGCGTGACACTTCGTTTGCCGTTTTGCACGGTCTGTACTGGCTAGCCGCCAACCTTGCGAGCATTCGGCCGCTGCTGCTCACCGTCGATGACGCGCACTGGGCGGATGAGCCCTCACTGCGCTGGTTGACCTATCTCGCGTCGCGGCTGGAGGGGCTGGCACTGGCACTGCTCGTCGCGCTCCGGCCCGGCGAGCCGACGTCGATGGGTGCCTCCCTGCTGGCGCTGTGCGCGGAGGCACCGGTTGTGCGCCCGGCGCTGTTGAGCGAAAGCGCCGTCGGAGCGATTGTCCGCAGCACGATCGGTGACACGGCGAGTGATGAGCTGTGCGCGGCGGTGTGGGCGGCAACCGGCGGCAATCCCTTCTACCTGACCGAGTTGCTGAGGGAGATCGAGCACGACGATCGACCGCTGGCCGGGCTGGATCCGGCCGAACTGCTGGTCGGCGGGCGCGAGGGTATCGCGCGGCGGGTGGTTGCGCGCGTGCGGGGCCGCGATCCGTGCGCGCTGGGCCTCGCGCGGGCGCTCGCCATACTCGGGGACGGCAGCGAGCTGCGCCACGCGGCGGCTATCGCCAATATGGAGGTGACTGACGCCACACACCTGGCTGCCGAGCTCGTTCGTTGCGAGGTTTTGGCGACCGATGACCCTCCACGCTTTATTCACCCGGTTGTCCGCGACGCGCTCGAGGGAACGTTAGACAGCGACGAGCGCGACGCGGCCCACCGCTCCGCCGCCCGCCTGCTCCACGCCGACGGGGCTCCGGTGGGACAGGTCGCGGCACATCTCGTCGGCGTGCGTCCTGCAGGTGATCGCTGGGTGCTGACACGCTTGCGGGAAGCCGCGCAGACAGCGATGGAGAGCGGCGCACCGCAGGCTGCGGCCAGCTTGTTGGACCGGGCGCTGGCCGAGCCGCCACCACCAGATCAGCGGGTCAGCGCGCTGCGCGAGGCAGCCCACGCGGAGGCGAGCGCGGGGCGCGAGACGGCGTGCGTGCGTCTGGAGGAGGCGCTGCGGTTGGTCACCGATCCGCGTGAACGAGCAGAGATCTCGCTCGAGGTTGCAGAAGCGTACGCGGCGCTGTTCCGGTGGGTGGACGCGGTGGACGTCATCGAACGGGCGCTGGGAGAGCTCGGCGGGGCCAACGAGGCACTTGCGGACCGGCTCGAGGGTGAGCTCGTCGTCTGCGGTCTACACGATGCGCGCCGCGCTTCGCGGGTCGCTCCGGTGCTGGAGCGCCTCTCCCGCCGTTCGCCCGCGGGAAGCCCGGCGGAGGCGCTAGCCGTTGCGCAGGGCATGGCGATGGTTCTCGCCGGCCGGCCAGCGGAGGAGGCGGCTGCTCCTCTGCAGGAGGCTCTCTCGCGGGCAGAAGCGCGCGCGGAGAACTGGGACACGCGGGCCGCGCTGCTGTGGAGTCTGGTCACGGCTGAACGCTTTGATGCGGTCTCGACCGCGCTTGAGCCCATGATCACCGAGGTCCACCGCTCCGGCAGCGCGCGCGGCTTCGTCACCACCTACAGCACACTCGGTCTCCTCAAGCTCCGCTTGGGAGCGCTCCCGGAGGCGGACGCGGCCGCGCGTGTAGCCCTGCGCGTGCTGCAGGAGGGAGATTTCGGACCGGGACTCGCGTTCGCCGCGACCGTGTTGGCTGACGTCGCGGTCGAGGCCAGTGAGCTCGACGAGGCGCAAGCGCTGCTCGCACTCCTTCCTCAAGAGGGCTGGCCGGCGGGCGTCGGCACCGTCCTGATCCCGGCCGCTCGCGGACGGCTCCGTCTTGCCCAGGGCCGCCCGGCGGAGGCGCTGGCGGACTTCCAGATGTGCGCTGCTATGTTCAGCTCTGAGGTCTGGGGCACAGAGATGAGAGATGTCGGGTATCTGCACGCCCGCTCGGGTGCAGCTCAGGCGCTGCTCCGACTCGGGGAGCGTGAGAGTGCACGCGAGGTCGCGCAGGCTGAGTTGGCAGACGTGAGGGTGTTCGGAACGCCGCGTGCACTCGGGATCGCGTTGCGCACCGCCGGGCTCGCAGAGGGTGGCGAACGTGGACTCGAGTTGCTCGGTGAATCGGTGGCCACCCTCCGGAACTCGCCAGCTCTACTGGAGCGGGCGCGTTCGCTGGCCGAGCTGGGGGCGGCGCTGCGCCGGAGCGGACAGCGGTCCTCCGCGCGCGAGCCGCTCGCGGAGGCGAACGCCGC
>CADDYV010000080.1 GCA_902810695.1 Actinomycetota bacterium
GGAAGGGGATATCCGCTACCGCCTGCTCCAGACGGTCTGGCAATACGCCCGGAAAAAGCTCGGAGAGTCAGCAGAAGAAGAGGAAGAACTCAGAAGACGTCACGGGCACTTCTTCCTCGGGTTCTCGTAGTACTCTAGCGATCCATCATCCCGAAGCACCGTTGCTGACGTTACCTTCCCCATACCTCCTATCCTCCTCATGCTCGTCAACCGCCGTGAGATGCCAGCGTAGCATGCAAGGCCGTCCTCGCATCCGCTCGAGGATCTCAACTACTACCCTGCGCCAGTGTTTGGCCGTGACATCCGGTACGAAGAAGGCACTTTCGTTTTTTATCCAGGGAGATCAAACCCGCCCTCGAAGCGGAGCAAGCGGTGACGTTGGGCCGCCCTATGGGCTCCTCTGAAAACTCACACCGGGTTGGTCAGGCAAACCTCACCTATCGCCTCATGATATTCGCCTTTGTCCGCACGTGTACCCTAGAGAGGCACGAAACAATCGGTTGTCCAGGCAGATAGCTCTACCATGTCCTCCACGTGGCCCCTCTATCCAGCAAGTGTGACGCAACCCGCTTCCACGGTTTCCGCTTGAGGTGGTGAGAGAGTCGGGGAGCGAGTGGACTTTGGATAGAGACCTACTCGCGAAAGGGGCGTCTCTGGCCGGACTGCTGTGGAACCGGGGTGATAGTGGGCTCTTTCTCGCCAGCCTCGGACATTCTACGAACCAGCCGCTCCCTCAGATCTCCCGCCACCTCCCGGTACGAGTCCTCCCCGGCCAGATTCACCAGCTCATAGGGGTCGGATCTCAGGTCGTAGAGGTACTCCTCGACGTAGCGGCTCGAACCGGGATTTCGACGCCCGTTCTTTCCGGGGGCGACGACCGAATATTTCCAACGGGCCGTGCGTATCGCGCGTCCGACCTGCGACTCGCTGATCTGGACGAGCACCTCTTCCGGCCAGCCGTCCCGTTCGCCCCTCACCAGCGGGAGTACGGAGCGCCCCTGCATCTCCTGGGGAACCGGTATGCCAGCGGCATCCAGGAGCGTGGGGGCCAGATCTACGATACTCACCAGCTCCTCGATCCTTCCCCCGCCGTCGAAGCCGGGGCCTTTGAGCGCCGTTGGCACCCGTATCGAAGCCTCGTGGCAACTTCGTTTGTACTCCGCGTTGCGCGTCTTGAAGTGGCAGGCGTGGTCAGAGGTAAAAAGTACGATGGTGTTATCCGCGAGATCCAGGCTTCTCAGCGCATCCGAGAGCCACCCCAGGGCCTCATCGAGACGCTTGACCATGCCATAATAGCCGGCGATGTGCTGGCTGGTGGACCCTCCCAGAGCGGCGAGGTCCGGGGGAACCCACCCGCCCTCGTAACGCTCGCGGTAGCCTTCGGGAGCGGGGTAGTCGTCGGTCTGGTTCTGGTGGTGGGGCTCCAGGAAGGAGAGGAAGAGAAAAAACGGGCGGTCTTTATGGGCATCTACGTAGCGGATCGCGGCGTCAGCGAGGGCGTCTACCCGGTAACCAGGTAGTGTGACGGGGTTATTGTGATTATCGTAGAGTGTGGTGCGGTATGCCTCCGAAGTAAATTCCAGCACGTTCGAGGCGAGCCAGTCCTCATATCCGCCTCTTTGAGAGGGGATCACGGGTCCCACCGTCCTGACCTTCGCGAGGTGCCATTTGCCTATGTAGCCCGTGGCGTAACCCGCTTCGCGAAAGTGGTGGGCGAGCGTCTTCGCCGAAGTCGGCAGCGGGATGCGGTTGCGGAAGCAGCCCGTGGACGTGGCGTAACGTCCCGTCTGCATGCAGGCGCGGGCAGGCCCGCACAGAGGCTGGCTGGTGAAAGAGCAAGAGAGGTGGGTCCCGGAACGGGCCATCCGGTCGAAGTTGGGGGTGATATCGAGGGGGTTGCCGTGAACGCCAGTCGTGTCCCACCTCTGCTGGTCGGTAAAAAACACTACGACATTGGGCCTCGCCCGCCGCATACGGGCCGATAACGAACGGAAAACTTCCACCTCCTTTGATCTCCTGCTCTCTGCTGCGAGGTTAGCAGCATCTTGCCCCCGCCACACTGGCTATACCCAGGTCCCGGGAGAAGGATACCAAGAGAGCACTACGGCGGTGAGGTCCAGTTCATAGCACACAAACCTTCCAGTTACTCTGTACTCCAACCGCCGGGCTCCCACTCCAGAAAGCCGGGGCACGCCGATACCGGGAACGGTGCTGGTAGAAGAGCGGCACATCCTCAAACTGTTTGAGCTGTGTAGCGAGCAGATCTCCAAACCCTACCGCAAGATTCCTTCAGAGAACTCCTAAAGCGGGATGGTCTTCTGTGGATCATGGCGAGGAGATTGCTCTGGTCGAAAGCTCCTCGTTCGCCAGGACCTGCCATACCCAGAGCATGCCCGTACATAGCGCCTGCGGAGCCGGGACGATCCTAGGGCTTTTGCGTCAGACCTGGGCTTCGCTACTGGGTGCTAACCCGCAAGCGGGGGGCTAGGGCGATGTAAGAAAGGGTCAGATCCAAGAGAAGAAGGGTGCTTACCCCTTTGTCAACTTATCCTTGATTTTCTTTAGTAAGCTCTTCCCTCGGTCCGATCCAGCCTCCGTGCGACCGGCATCCTTCCGCGAGCCTACTACCTGCTCCTGGTCTTCCAGCAATCCTCCCTCGACCCCGGCATCTTCTCGCAGGTGCTCTTGCTCACCTTCCTGGTGACGCTTCTTGGGCCGCTCCGGAGGCGGCATATCTCGTTCGGTCACGCGAAGCTCCTTTCCATCGAGGTGAGCGGTGTCCCACCTGATACGCGGCAATACCTTTCCCTTCGAACCGGCTGGTAAAACCAGTCCACAGGCAATCACAACAAGGAAGCCCCGGCGAGTTAAGCTGCCAGATAAAAAGCGGCCCCGGAGGAGCCGCCAGAGACGCTCATCCAGAGAAACCTGCTACTGCGTGTCTTCCAGGACGAAGGTGATCTCCATGTTCACCTTGTAGCCGGTGATTCGACCGTTCTCGATCATCACGTTCATGTCTTTGACCCACGCGCTCTCTATGTTGCGCAGGGTCTTGTTCGCTCGCTCTACGCCTTCCCTTATGGCCGCCTCAAAACCCTCCGGAGAGATGGCGCTTATCTCAGTTACAGTTGCAACACTCATATTCATAAGCTCCTTTCTTCGTTACCGCTATACCCGGATATGGGGAAGTTAAACTGCCCCTAGCACCTGAAGACCCGCCTACGATATCTTCCAGAAAAACGGGACGGGACGATCAAGGTAGTCCTGAAACCGTAAGGGGATAGCCAATGGCAGGGTAACTGAGAGGGCATCACGGAGAACGATAGCTTTGGGGCCGCTAGGAATCTGGTCGTTCTCCTGATATCCGGCTCTCCTGTGCGCTATCGGGAGCATCGCCCCGCCTCAACACTTCATCGAGCATCTCGGAGACTTTTTCCACGGCTTCTACGAGATCGTCGGTGTCCCGCTGGCGAACCGAGCGGTTCTTCTCATAGAGAAGCGGGTTGAAGGTCCAGCGATCCTCATAGCGTTTTCCGCTCAAGTCCTTGTACCTGACGGTTACCGTGATCCCCTCGGTCAATCCTTCTCTCTTCAGAACCGGCACCAGATCCTCCAGGTAGTCCCAAAAACAGCGGATCTCACCCTCAGGTCCGAGGAAGTTGATGCCTCTCTTGAAGTACGGTAGCTCGGAGATGTTGAAGCCGCTTGAGCTCTCCACGCGCGCGGAGAAATCGAAGGTTATCTCTTTGGCCGCCCCACCGCTGATGTTCTTTATGACGAGGTCTATCTCGGGAAGGTGGCCGTAATCCGCCTGCACCAGAACCTGAGGCCTCTCCTTGGCCAGGCGTTGGTCGCGCATCTCCTGGAGCATCTCGCGATAGAGCTTGACTATCAGATAGTAGGCAACCACCAGAGCACCAGCGTAGATGATATTGGCGGCGGCGGAGACGACCTGGGAGATGGTTGCCGCACTCATACCGCTCTACGCTCACCGCGAGCCCTCGCCGGCACGCCGTCTCTGGCTCCGCCAGCCCTCTCATTCAGAGCCAATTTCCCAACCTGAGATCCCCGCTCTTCGAGCTTCTCTGCCACTCCTGAAACCTTCCTGCCTCGCGACTTGTTCCCAAAAGCCATGCCCGCCAGCACGCCGGAGTAAACGTGTGCCGCAAAATCGTCCGCAGAAGAACCTCAAACTCTCATCTCCCGAGCAGGCCGACACCAGATAAAGCTCCTCTGAACCACCCGTGCATCCTTCGGACCATTTTGGACAGGGGTACATACACTGTATCTTGAGGATACAGACACTTGCCATGCGCGGCGCTATCCTCTCTGGGCACGCCAGACGAATGCCTTGAGCAGGGGGCGGGGTGTATGTCTATACCACGACAAGATGAGGCGAAACTGCTCTCCGAGGTGGATGTGCTCAAATCCCTCTCGGAAGAGGAAGTAGCAGAGCTTGCCAGGGAGTTGCCCGACACCCATCTACAGGCGGGGCAGCTTTTGTACACGCCGCGGGAGCGCGGCGAGGAGCTGTTTCTGCTCAAGAGCGGGCGGGTGCGGGTATACGAGGCGGGCACAGGCGGTGAGGAGTTCACCTTCTCGGTTGTGGGAGCGGGCACGATCTTCGGTGAGATGGGGCTCGGTCCCAGGCGTCTGAGGGTGGGCTGTGCCAGGGCCCTTGAGCCTTCGCTGGTTGCCCGGCTCGGGAGAGACCAGTTGGAAGACATCATAAGGAAAAACCCCGAGGTGGGAGTGGACCTGGTGCGTCTGCTCTCCAGACGGCTGCGTCTGTTCGCCGAGCGCATGGCCGACTTCGCCAGCAAGGACGTTACCGCACGCCTGGCCAGTCTTATCCTGCATCTGGTAGAGAGCGAAGGTCTGGTGAGCAGCGAAGGCTACACCGTGCCCAACCGCTACACCCACGAGCAGTTGGGCACGATGGTCGGGGCGCGGCGCGTGGCGGTCAGCAGAGCGTTTGCCAGGCTCAGGGAGATCGGGGCGGTGAAACAGCGAGACCGCCACATTTATGTGGTGGACATGGAAGCTCTAGAGCACGCTGCCAGGGTAAAGAGATAGATGAAGCAAGGAGCGGACGAAATACATGAAGAGGGAGACCACCACAGAGCAGGCGATCGGGGCCGTCGAGCACGGGAGGCAAAGAGCGATGAAGCTAATTTTAGGCATCGAGACAGGACCGGGAACTTCTCACTGCCTGAAGTGCGACAGGGCGATCTTCGGCTCCCCGAAGACGGTGCTCCTGGAGGCCGCCCCGGACGACGATCAAGAACCGCTGCGTACTTTAGGAGAGTTCTGCCCCCAGTGCTCCAGAGAGCTAATCAAAGAGTGCGACGAATACCCCGGCGTGAACGTTCGCTCCTCTTCGGAGGTCCGCTGGTTTTTGACCGATGTGGCAGCCAACCTGAGAATACTCGCCGACGCGCTCGAAGCATCCGAGGTCGTGGACGTCGAAGGAGGTTAGATCGAAAGCGATAGACGCAACCTCTCTTCGGTCGGCCCGCGCCCGAACGATAATCTCCCACGCCCTGGGTTCTCCCTTCGTTTTATCCTGGTTCGAGCAAATAGACCGAACGCAAGATCTCGGCTGTGGGCGATCAGGACCCACAGCATGTGGTGTGCTGCTCGTGCGCAATAGCTCCTTCGAGAGGTAAGCCTGCGGGAAGCGTGATTAGGTGATCCGCGATCGTGGTATGGAGGATGTCGCAGCGTTGATAAGTCATAATTGAGAGAGGGGTTGGCGCCTTCGCCTATGCAGAGCAGCTACGACAGAGAGTCAGGCATCCTCTACCTGCGGATCAGGGAGGGTAACCCGGAGCGAACCGAGGAGTTCTCCAGGACCGCCGAGGTCTACGTGGATGTTGACGCAGAGGGAAATGTCCTTGGCCTCGAGGCTCTCTCCTTCGAGGACCTGGGGCGCGCCTGCGAGGAGCGGGGCGGCAAGCTCGATGTACCCGAGAAGTGGGGCGAGAATTCTCCCGATTCCGGAGGCGTGGTGATCCACCGGGACCGGTGAGAAGCCGGCCCTTCCACTATTGTGCGGGTTGGGAGTCTCGCGCTCTACAAAGCCTGCTTCCGCGGAAATTTCGTGCATTCCTGCTATTATTCCGAGTCTTTTTCGGTCGAGGCTATGGCTGCGGCTACGTCGGATTGATAGGTGCGCAGCGCGATGAGTATGATGACGCCGTTGAGCAGCAAGGTTGGCAGGACGATGAGAAACGCGAGCCGCAATCCCTCTGCTCCGCCGCCGAGCATGCCGGAGAGTCCCCCCAGAACAACCGGCGCTACCCCTTCGAAAACCGAGCGCAAAACCTGCCGGACGGACTCGGCCCTACCTCTAAGCCTTCCCACCAGTACGTCCACGCGGATGGCGTCGAGCGACGGCCTGGCTCCTGCGAGAAAGAAAGCTCCTACGGCGAAGAGCGGGACGGCCACCGCGAGCGAGCGGCTGATGAACGCCGGGTAGAGCGCGGCGACGGCGAGCAAGTAGCCAGAAGCCCCAACCCAGATCCTGCTGTTGAGGCGTCCGCGTCCGAGCAGGGCGTCGCTCACCCTTCCCAGGAGCAGCACTCCGGCGATGGCGCCGACCCCGATCACCAGGATCACCATGTCCGCAGTTCCCTGCGAGATCCCATACCAGCCGGTGGCGAACACCACCGCGAAGGTAGCGATGCCCTGAAAGAAAAAGTCGCCTATAGAGCGGGCTATGAGCCCGATGAGGTCGGTGCGCACCCGCACGGTGTATTTCGCGGCATCCCACATCGTCATCTCCGAGGGGTCCCGTTCGAGCATCGCGCTGGGGCTCGGCTCGACGTTTCTCTCCCGCACCATCTGGCGTACCCGGCTGCTCTCCTGTTCGCCTTTGGCACCGTTCCTGCCGGAAGGCCCCATCACGCCGGTGCGCTCTGGTTCCTTCAGGCGCCAGAAGGCGTAGGCCAGAGCCGCGCCAGCTATCCCGAGCAGCCAGAAACACCAGCGCCACGAGACGAGGGACGCGATCGTCGCCGGCAGGATGTAGCCGATGCCCAGACCCGCCAGCAGCCCGCCGTTGACGATCCCGAGCGCCCGCCCGCGCCGGGCGGTGGGCACGATGTCTCCCACGAGTGAGGGAATAGTCGGGCCGGAGGCCGCGGAGACTATGCCGAGCAGCACGCGGGCCCCGAAGAACATCGCGAACGAGACCGAGGCGCCCACCACCCCGATCGCCGCGGCCCACAGGGCGAAGCTGCCCGCCAGAAGCGCCGTGCGGCTGATTCTGTCCGTAAGCATCCCCATCGGCAACGCCGCACCGGCCCCGACGAAGAGGAAAGCCGCCGAGAGAAGCCCGAGCTTGAAGTTGCCTATGCCAAAAGCCTGCTTGAGCGTCGGTCCCAGAGCTCCCACCAGCGTCCTGTCAGCGTAGTCGAGGACGAGCACCAGCAACAGCAGATCCAGCGCCCGTCGCTCGTAGCCGCCGGCGACCCAGCCGTACACGCTGTGGAGCATTCTCCGGGCACTCACCATCGCCGACCGGCTCCCGATTCCCTATGGATAAACCACCCCGCCGGCTGGATACAAGCGCCGCGAGCCAGGATCAGATATGAACCTACCTTGGGCGCGTGAAGCACGAATGCGCCCGGCCACGCGCTGCTATCCCGAATCAGGGCATCCCCCCAACTCCTTCTTGAAATACGTCGCCCAGGCTATATCCACCGCCGTTTCCAGAGGATGTTCCCCGAAGGAACGACCATCCGCAGCACGGATCAGGCCCCGAACGCTTCTGGCTCTTACCCAAGCTCCCCCGATAACGAAACGCCAGACACAATACAACTATACATCTGAAGCGCGCTATGGGCGGAGCGATCCCGCCAGATTTCTCCGGCAATCGCCACCGGGTGCGGTGGGTAAGAAAGGGTAAAAGAAGCCCGGTCATTCTAGGAGATGAAGTGAAGCACGCTGCCAACATCCACATCGGCACCTCTGGATGGCACTACACGCACTGGAAGGGTCCGTTCTACCCGGAGGACCTGCCCGCAAGCCGGTTCCTCGAACATTACGCCGGATGCTTTCGCACCGCCGAGATCAACAACTCCTTCTACCGTCTGCCCGAAAAGAAGACGCTGGCCCAGTGGCGTGGTATCACACCCGACGGGTTCATCTTCGCCGCCAAAGCCTCCCGCTACCTCACCCACATGAAGAAGCTCAAGGATCCCCAGGAACCGCTGGAGAGGCTGCTCGACCGGCTGGACATTCTAGAGGACAAGCTGGGTCCGATACTCTTCCAGCTTCCGCCCCGCTGGAAGCTGAACCCGAAGCGCCTTGAGGATTTCCTGGGAGCACTCCCCGAAGGCTACCGCTACGCCGTCGAGTTTCGCGACGCGAGCTGGTTTGACGAGCGGATCTACGAGATGCTGGCAGCGCGCGGGGTGGCGTTCTGCGTCTACGACCTGGGAGGCGAGAGCTCCCCGAAGAAGACGACCGCCGACTTCGTCTACGCGCGATTGCACGGCCCGGAAGGGGCCTACGAGGGACGGTACGGCGCGAAGCGGCTCTCGGGATGGGCCGGAGCGTTTACCGGGTGGTTAAAAGAGGAAAAAGAAGTCTATTGCTACTTCGACAACGACGAGGCGGGCTACGCACCCCAGGATGCCTTGAGGTTACAGCAGATGATGACGAAGGAGTGAGAGATGCCCGTTCACAACTCAGACGTAGCTAACATCTTCAACAAGGTCGCGGACCTGCTGGAGATAGAGGGCGAAAACCAGTTTCGGGTGCGAGCCTACCGGGAGGCGGCCAGGACCGTCTCGGGGCACTCGAAGAGCATGGCGGAAATGGTCGAGAACGATGAAGACCTCTCCGAGCTTCCCGGCATCGGAAAGGATCTGGCCTCTCAGATCCGGGAGATCGTAGAGACCGGCGCGCTCTCGCGCCTCAAGGAGTTAGAAGGACAGACCCAGCCGGAGCTGCGCGAGCTTCTTGGTGTGCCGGGGCT
>CADDYV010000081.1 GCA_902810695.1 Actinomycetota bacterium
AGCTGGAGTACCCCATGCGCCTGACGCGCTATGAGCTGCGCTATGGCTCGGGCGGCGAGGGGAAACATCCCGGCGGCGACGGTATCGTTCGCTCCATACGGATACTGAAGCCAGCCAGCCTCTCGCTCTTGACCGACCGCCGTCGCCACAGGCCGCGGGGAGCCAGCGGTGGAGAACCCGGAGCGCCCGGCAAGAACCTGCTCAACGGCGAGGAGCTGCCGCCCAAGACCAGCCGCCAGCTAGAGGCGGGAGACGAGGTTACCGTCATGACCCCCGGCGGCGGAGGATACGGAAAACCCGCGTAAAGATGCGCCTGCTGCCCGCTCTCAGAAGTGGGCCATGTGGTTGATCTCGAAGGCCTTGTTGTACTCCGGGTGGTTCCACGAGAGCAGCCATATGTGGTCGTTCAGGCTCTGCGCGCTCATGGGCAGCCCCATCGCCATCGGGAGGAAGAACAGGCCGCAGGCCAGCGCGCAGGCGGAGAAGAATACGACCAGCCAGGGACGAAGGTTCCAGATCTCACGCAGCCAGTAGACCAGCGCCAGAAGCGCGAAGGCGTAGGCCGGAAAGTAGTTGTAGACGAACGGTATCCTGGTGCCCGGAACCCACGGCAGGATCAGAAACGCCCACCCCAGAAGCACCGGAACAAGCGGATGGTCCGCTATCGGTTGCTTCAGGACCAGCTTCCGGCGCGCCACGTCGTAGAAACCGAAGAGCACCGCCGCCGTGCTGCTCCACCAGATCACCGGATTGCCGAGCGCCAGGACGGTCCTCACACTCTCGCCCGGCGCGCTTGGCTTGTTCCAGAAGAAGAGTATCGGGCGCGTCATCAACGGCCAGCCCCACCACTCCGAAGCCTCGGTGTTGGGGACGGCGCGCGTGATCTGGTGGAGGGCCTTCAGGTGCCATAACCACACATCCTTCCACGCCTGCCAGGGATTGGAGGTGTGATTGATTATCTGCCCCGCATAAACTATCAGAAGATAGATCAATACCGATAGATACAAGCTGCCTATGAAAGGCCTCAAATACCCCTTTCGCCAGAGGATGTATGCAGCAGGAATCACTACCGGAGCAGCCGCCCACTTGATCGCTACCGTTAGCCCAAATAATGCCGCTACCCATACAACCTGCTCTTTTCTCTCCACCCGCCAACTAGCCAGCACTGTGGCCAAAACAAAAAACATCAACATCCCATCCATCAGCCCCGAGCGCGAGTAGACGATCATCATCGTGTCTGCGGCGATGAAGCTACAGAGAAGGATCGCAGCGACTCTCTCTTTGAGGAAGTACCATCCGGCAAAAGCGCCCAGGAAGATCATGGCTACTCCGAAGAGATCTGGCATGATACGCCATCCCAGAGGGTCGTTGCCCAGGATGATTATCCCTACTGCGATGATGAACTTCCCTAGTGGCGGATGCAGATCGAAAAAGTTTTTGCCTGTAAGATAGTCATAAGCATACTTCGGGAAGTAGACCTCATCCCACATCCTCGTATCCGGGAAGCCTAGATGATAAATCCTGGCGAACAGGCCCATAACCAGTGCGAGAAGTGCTACGAGAATCAGGGCCCGGTAGGGCCACGAAGCTTTACGTATTGCTGGAGTTTTCATAAGCGGCACGTTACTACTTTTTGCAGGACGTTACCATAAAAAGTATGAAGCTATTCGCAAATTAAAGCGGTGGACCGCCAGGCCCAGACAGGAGACCTGCACCCTGAGCCCGATAGGTCTGATCCCGCTGCGCATCACCCTCGCCATCCGCCCGACCCCGATGAAGTTCTCGCCAAAGCCGCGAGAAAGCTCGCAAAGCAGACATCAAGCTGGCGAGTAGAACCGTCGCAGCCGTGGTGGTCCCTATGTGGATATTTCTGAGAGCACCGGGCATCCCGGTCTCAGGCTGGCAAAAGCCTTTGTGCTACGATTTCTCCGTTGCGCAAGCGGATTTTTGGGAGCTTTGATCACGGCATGAAACGTCTTGGCGCCATTGTCGCGGCGCTCGTGGTCGCAACTCTCGTGTTTGCCGCGGATCAGGCGCTCAAGCGCACCATCGAGGACTCCATGCACCCCGGCCAGAGCACCTCTCTGCTGCCGGGAATAGTCCACCTCACCTACGTAAAGAACTCTGGCGGCGCCTTCGGCATCTTCGCCGGGCAGAGCGTGGTGCTCCTGATCGGAAGCGCCATCGCAGTCGGGTTCGTATTCTGGATGCTCCTCGCAGGAGGACCCTCGAAGCTCACCACCCTGGGGTGCGGCCTCATTCTGGGCGGCGCGGCAGGAAACCTGCTCGACCGGCTCGCCACCGGCGAGGTAACGGATTACATAGACCTCCAGTTCTGGCCGCTGCAGAACTGGCCCGTCTTCAACGCCGCCGATGCCGCCATCGTGCTCGGCGCCGCCGCACTCCTCTTCTCCGCTACCTTTCGCTCTTCCTCGAAGAGTTAGCCGTGCAGGATCGGCAGATACCGTCCATCTCACACCATGTGTAATCCTGGAGGAAGCAGAGCACCACAGCTTCGGCAAGGATCTCGTCGGGCAGAACCGGGCGCTCGCCCTCTAGCTTTGCCTATGCCGGTCGATTGGTCTACCGTTCCACGGGCTCTTCTCGCGGGTGCTGGTGGAAAAATCTCACCATCTGCGCCGAGGCGTCGGGCCCCTTGGGGTCAGTGTAAGAGCCGAAGAGACTTCCCCCCGACCAGGCATGACCGAGCCCGTGGATGGTCCACCGCTCTATGATGGAGTGACCTTCGGCATCGTGGTGGATGGAGCGGGTGTAGGCGTACCCCTCGGGCACCCGGCCTGTACGTACCTTCACCGGCTGGGCAACCCTGTTATGGCCGGTGGCTGCGGTCAGGTGATGGGCGAGCAACTGGTCCGCGTTTCGCGGATGCACGGTCCTGTCGCGATCCCCGTGGAATACGATCATCGGCACGGTCCGCGCGGGTTTGCCGGTAGAGATGCTCTGGCTTGCGGTAATTTCCCCTCCACGCTGCATCGCGGCGAACGCGGAGGAGAGATCGCGGGCAGATCCTGGCGCGAGGCCGGAATGAACCCCGAGCGCGGCGTAGAGATCGGGGTAGGTCTCTGCCATGATCGCAGCCATCGCCCCACCGGCCGACATCCCGGCCACGTATACTCGACCAGGATCAATATTATATTCGCCCAAAATCTCGCAAGTGATGCCAGCGATGATGGACGGCTCGCCACACCCTCGCCGCTGGTCGGCAGTTTTGAACCAGTTCCAGCACTTCGAGCTGTTGGCGCCAGAGGACTGCGCAGGATAGACGACAAGAAAAGTGTGCTCCTCGGCGAGCACGTTCATGCGGGTGCCAGCGGCGAGATCGTTGGGGTTCTGGGTACAGCCGTGGAGCATTACGAGCAGGGGCACCTCCTGCCCCACGTAGCCGCTCGGGACATAGAGCTTGTAGATACGGGTACCGGCCCTGTTGGTATAGGATCGCTCGATGAAGCTGCCCCCGGTAGGGGCGGGAGCACTTTCCACTGTCCTGAACATAGCGCCTGGTGGACTGGCAGGCAGGTGCGGTATGCCACGCCAGCGCTCGGAGCGCCTCGGGACGCCCCGCAGGGCATACCTGGTCGGGTCTGAGTGCGAGGGCACCCTGGTTGGTGCTTCGTCTACGACGCGGGAAGTCGTCTCGATTGTCTCACCACCTGTATCGCTGTACGTCTCAGGTGATGCTGGTGGGGTAAATCGGCCTCCGAGGGTACTCTGGATCACAGTGGTCGCTTCAGCAAGCCGTCCCTCCCGCGTCAGGCGCGTGGCCTCCGCCATACCGCCCTGCATCTGACTACGCATATGCACATTCTCTCCTTTCTCATGGATCACGACGACCGGATCCGCCCTGCCAAAGCTGCCTTCACCTCCCGGCTCGCCCGGAAAGCTCCCAGCACCACGACGGAGTCAATCGTCTCCAGAGCCAGTTCCGGAGAGACATCATCGGCGATGCTCGCCAGCCCCAGCACCCGGATCTCCAGCTTCTCACCGGCCGCACGTAGCGCCTCCAGGTCGGAGCGGGTGTAGTGCTGCAGGCCAAGCACCAGTTCCCTGCGAGTTACCGTCCGTTTGATCGCCTCAGCGTGCGCGGTGAGCTGGTTGCGGATCGCCGTGCGGATGAAGTCGGTGCGGTTCTGGTAGAAACCCTCCCGCACCAGCAGGTCTATCTGCCCCAGATCCACCGGCGCCATGTTGATCGTGATCTTCTCCAGGTCAGCCGTTGTCATCCTTACCATCTTTTGACATCTGTTTACCATCTGTATGGATGGTATATGGCTTATAAGTGATTGTCAACTGGAATGCGGGACGTTGTAGATCTAGGCGAGTTCCTTTCCGACGCTCAGCGACGTAGACACGTGGTTTCTTCGGGCATGATGGCCACCGCCGCCCGCCTATCTTTTATGAACGCGCTACAGGGCTGGCTCAACCGACGTAGTCCCGCCCCACTACCTCTTCCAGACTCGTGGGCGGGATCGCCGGATAGCGGCGGATGGTTTCTGAGGAATTGAAGGAGAAGTCCTGCGTGTCCATTACCACACTGGCCTGGATCTGCCGCGCCAGCGTAGGATTCACTGGGCGCATCAGAACCGCCATCAGGCGCATCATCGGCAGGGGTACGCCGCTTATCTTGCCGGGAAGCCCGGCAACTACCTCGAAGGTCTGCGCGAACTGCTTCATGCTAAGGTCCTCCGGCCCGCCGACCTCCACCAGCTCGCCGCGCATTGTGGAGTCTACGACGGCAAGCTCGACGAACCGGGCGACGTCGTACACCGAAACGAAGTTGATGGGGTTGTTGCCCTGCCCGAAGATACGCGTCTTTCCGGTTTTGATGAGAGGCTCCCCGATCAGGGCCGCCCACGTCTCCATGTAGGCCGTTGGCCGGATGATGGTCCAGGCAAGCCCGCTCGCCCGCAACTCCTGTTCGGCCAGGTACTTCATCCGATGAAGCTCCATCGGATGATCCGGGGCCGCGCCCTGCACCGACACGAGAACGAAGTGTTCGGCTCCGCCTGCCCGAGCAGCCTGGATCAGGTTGACATTACCCTGCCGGTCTACCGTCTCGGGGTTGCAGTCGCCGGTTCCGCTAAAACCCTGTATCGCCGAGATGACGGTATGAGCCCCGGCCGCTGCCCGTTCGAGGGTATGGGGATCTCGCACATCACCCGGCACGATCTCGACGAGATCGCCCTGCAGATGTCGGGCCCGCGCTGGCTCCCGCGTCAGAATTCGCGCTTCGAGTCCGCGCGCTCTCAGCAGGCGCACGACCTGCGTCCCCAGCCTCCCCGTTCCACCGGCGATCAGGATCATCGCTCGCCTCCTGCGTAAAGTCATCGAAACGAAAGGTTCTTCACGTGGTCTCTCTCCCACCCACGCTTTGCCGGACAGCGGCATCGGTACCGGTACCTCTTTGCACCGGCTCCATATACAACCGGACCCAGGAGATCCGGCCCCGCCGCACCCCCTGGATGGTTACACCGCGCTGGGCAAACGGGATGCCATCAGTACGCGTGCCCTTCCACTCCCACTCGGCCCACACTGTATCCCCATCCGGGACGCAGCGCAGCAGCGCCGCCTCGATGTCGGGCACGGCGGCAAAGATCTGCATCCAGTTCTTGCGCATCTGCTCATGCCCGCGGAAGGCGCGGTCGGGGTGCGCCGGAAACTCACTGTGATAGTTGGGATCAAAGCAAGCGGTAAGCGCATCGAGGTCGTGGTCGTTGATCGCCTGCTGGAGTCGCCCTATGAGGGCTGTGGGGTTGGACCTGATCTGCACATCTTCTGTCGTCATCTCTTCTCTCCTGACACGAACTCATCTCGCTACGCTCAAGCTCCGACGCCCTCTTCGAAGATCCCGGCGGTCTATCCGCCGGTGAGCAGTGAACAGCCGCGTCCCATATACGCCGCTTTTCAGGATGAGGCATGGAAAAATAACGGGAAAGTACCCGCTAGCCCATCCCGCAACAGTTACCATCCACCCCTGGATTCTCCGGGTTCCACAACCTGCCCGGCCACCCGAGCGCGTCCACCTATCCTCTACCGATCCAGGTGTACTGTATACCCAACGCTACGCTGCAGCAACTGGAGTAGCAAGCTGCGGCATGGCGCGGATGCGCGGCTGGGAGCTTTGAAGATGTGTCCTAGTGGTCCGAGCGACGGTGCTCCGGGCCAGTGCCTTCGCCCTGGCCTACGGTCGTGGCTCCGCTGGCGCCGCTACGCAGCTTCTTCAGGATGCCGCCCGAGAGCAGTATGTCCCGCTCTCTCTGGGAGAACTCGGCTAGAAGCGTGATCTCCGCGCCGTCCATGCGGGCGGGGATCTCCCGATCGCCGTCCTGCAGGTGCTTCTTTATGTCGGGAAGTTCCCACTCCTGGCCTTCCTCGAATTTGTCGTAATCTGACTCGTCCGCGAAGCGCAGCGGCAAAATCCCCTGGGAGAGCAGGTTCCTGCGGTGGATGCGGGCAAAGCCCTTCGCGATCACGGCCCGCACGCCCAGGTGCAGGGGAGCAAGCGCAGCGTGCTCGCGGCTAGATCCCTGGCCGTAGTTCGTCCCGCCGACGATGAAGCCCGGCGCCATCTCCTGCGCCTTCTTGTGGTACTCGGGGTCGAAGCGCCTGAAGGTGTACTTGGCGATCTCCGGTATGTTCGAGCGGAACGCCATCACCTCCACCCCATCGGGCGCGAGGTCGCCGGTTGAGATGTTGTCTCCGACTACGATCGTAACCTTGCCGGAGAGCGAGTCGGGTAGCTCCGGAGCCTCCGGCGGCGGCTTGATGTTGGGGCCGCGCGGGATCTCGATGCCCTCCGCCTCTTCCTCCGGAGCGGGAGCCAGAATCTGCCGGTCGTCTACCGCCGGGTTCGCCGGGGCCTCCGGGAGATCCGGGTAGTCCCCCAGCTCCCGCGGGTCGGTGATGACTCCTCTGAGAGCCGTCGCCGCCGCGGTGGTCGGGCTGGTGAGGTAGACGTTGTCCGTCTGCGTCCCCGAGCGACCGGGGAAGTTGCGGTTGAACGTCCTCACACTCACCGAGTCCGACGGCGGAGCCTGGCCCATCCCCACGCACGGCCCGCACACCGGCTCCAGCATCCTGGCTCCGGCGAGGACCAGATCCGAGTAGACGCCGGTGCGGGCGATGGAGTCCAGGATCTGGCGGCTCCCCGGCGTTACCGTGAGGACAAGCCCCGGATAGACGGTTTCCCCTCTCAAGACCGCCGCGACGATAGCGAGGTCCTCGAAGCCGGAGTTGACCGAGCTTCCGACGCACACCTGCGCCGCCTTGGTCCCCGCCACCTCGCGCACCGGCACGACGTTGCCCGGCGAGTGGGGCTTGGCGATCAGGGGCTCCAGCTTGTCCAGCTCGATGTGCTCGTGCTCGTCGTATGAGGCCCCCTCGTCCGCCGCCAGCTCGACGAAGTCATCCGGGCGCTGCTGGGCTTCGAGCCACTCGCGGGTGCGCTCGTCGGAGGGGAAGATGCCGCCCGTAGCTCCCAGCTCGGCGATCATGTTGCAGATCGTGGTTCTACCCGTAACGTCTATCGTCTCGACGCCCGGTCCGTAGAACTCGAAGATTCTACCGAGGCCCCCGCTCACGTCCCTTCGACGCAGAAGTTCCAGGATGATGTCCTTCGGCGTAACCCACTCCGGAAGCTCGCCGGTAAGCTCTACCCCTACCACTTTGGGAATTTCGAGCTGGAAGGGCTCCCCGGCCATCACCAGCGCCACATCCAGCCCTCCGGCGCCGATGGCGATGGAGCCCAGAGCCCCCGAGGAGGTAGTGTGCGAGTCGGCCCCGATCAGGGTGGCCCCCGGCCTCGCGAACCGCTCGACGTGCAGGTAATGGCAGATACCGTTTCCGGGGCGGCTGAAGTGGATGCCGTATTTGGCGGCAAACGCCTGCAGGAAGCGGTGGTCATCCGGGTTCTTGAAGTCCAGCTGGATGATGTTGTGGTCTACGTACTGCACGGCGAACGG
Source organism: Actinomycetota bacterium (assembly GCA_902810695.1). Taxonomy (GTDB): domain Bacteria; phylum Actinomycetota; class Rubrobacteria; order Rubrobacterales; family Rubrobacteraceae; genus CADDYV01. Next base: position 7,980 of record CADDYV010000081.1, read on the forward strand.
GACCTGGACCCGGTCCACCCCCATCCTTTCGAGTTGCAGGCAGGCCATCGTGCCCGTCGCGTCCTGAAGCAGCGTCTGGTCTATCCTCAAGCCAACTTCTTCGCCGGGCTCAAACGACCCGCTGACCATGTGGTCCTTGAAGATCTTGGTAACCAGATTCTCGGCCATTCCGACTCACCCCCGGAAAAATATCTCGTATCGAGTCTGTACTCTTAATCCTACAATACCACTCCGATGCACGAGCCCCGGATGCCGCAACTCTTTAGCTTCGCACGACCTCCCGCAACACGCCGCTCTTGACGTCGTAGATCGCCCCGGAGATGGTTATGTCGTCCGGGATGAGATCGGAGTCGCGTAGAGCCTGCACGTCGTCGCGCACGCTCTGCTCCAGGTTGGAGAACGGGAGGAAGTCGCGCCCGGTGGTGTCCACGCCGAGATCCTGCTTTATCTTCTCCGTAAGATCCTCGTTTCGAAAGGTCAACATTCCGCAGTCCGTGTGGTGGATGACCACGATCTCCTCGGTGCCCAGCAACCGCTCGGAGATAACCAGAGAGCGGATGGCATCCTCGGAGATGCGGCCCCCGGCGTTGCGTATAACGTGCGCATCCCCCGCTTCGAGACCGAGAAACTTCTCGGGGTGCAACCTCGCGTCCATGCACGTTACCACCGCGACCTTCCGGGCCGGCGGCGCCGGAACATCGCCCGCTTCAAAAGAAGCCGCGTACTGCCTGTTCGCCTCCAAAAATTCGTCGAACCTTGCCATAAATTCTGCCTATCACTCCGTTTATCTAAAAAGACTTTGTCTATCTTACAGAGATATGAAGAAACATCCAGTCGCGGACCGGTGCGACAGAGAGTGCAAAGTAGGTACAATGTAGCATTGGTTGGGGTTCTCTGTCATCGAGTAACTCTGGCGATCCACCCTCGGGA
>CADDYV010000082.1 GCA_902810695.1 Actinomycetota bacterium
TGCCAGCAGCGCCGCGGTTCTGCCGAACACCGGTGGTGCCTCGCTGATTGCGATCGGGGCTGGAGTTCTTCTGGTTGGTGGTGGCCTGCTCGCCCGCAGGATCATCCGCTAACTAGCCGACCGCATAGGATGTAGAGAAAAGGCGGGCCTTTCGGGGTCCGCCTTTTCATGCACTCAAGCCCTATATATTGTGGATACAATTTTTTCAAATACTTCAGGTAGCGTATATTGAGGATAAGAGATATACTTTCTCCAGCCCCGCCTTGCTTTTGAGGATCTACTTGCTGGGGCAGGCCGGTCGTATCCAGGCGGCCGGCCTTTTTGCGCTTTCAAGGATCGTTATCTCCACCTCACTTCTCCCCAAGCTCGCGATCCAGATACTGGCGCATGGCGTCTTCGATCCGCTCGCCAGTTACCAGGAAGATGGTGCTCGTGCCTATGTCTACTCCGTGGTCAGCTATCCGCTCCAGGTAGTGGACCATAAGAGCAGCCCGCATCCGCCACTCCGGGGATCCTGATCTACCATCGCTAGAAGGGTTGGCAACCAGGTTTAGAGCCTCGGAGTAGAGAAGATCTACCTCATCATCCAGAGCCCGCAGGCTGCGAGCCCGCTCTATATCGCAGCTTTTGAAGACCTCTAACCCGTCTTTGAAGAGGTTGCTGGCGGCCCTGGCCATCGCTATGAGAACAGCCTCAAGGTCCTCGTTGCGCTCCTGGCCTGCGGTCTCTTCCATTGCCTTGCAGATATGTTCACAGAGCGTGCCAGCGCGGACCAGATGATTGGTTACGGAGAGGATGGTGTAGATCAGGCGCAGGTCTCCAGCCACAGGGGCCTGACGAGCCTGTAGCACCATGCACTCGCTATCTATATCCATCCCGCGTCTCTTGTAGCGGGCGTCCGACCCGATCTCCTTACTGGCGAGCGGCGCATCGCGGTTCTGTATCGCCTGCGCCATGCTCTCCAGCGACTTCCCAACCTCCTCGCCAAGTTCCACAACCTCAGAGACAAGCTGGTCGAGTTCCTGTTGAAAGGCCTTTCGGGGCATAAGCCTAGCCGAACCGGCCCGTTACGTAGTCTTCGGTCTCCTTGCGCTTCGGGTTGGAGAAGATCCTCTCCGTCTCCCCAAACTCCCAGAGCTGGCCCGGAGCACCCATCTCCTCGATAAAGAAAAATCCTGTATAGTCCGAGACGCGAGACGCCTGCTGCATGTTATGCGTAACGATTACCACCGTGTAGCTCTTCTTCAGATCCTGAATGGCGTCCTCGATCTTCTGGGTCGATATCGGGTCCAGGGCGCTTGCTGGCTCATCCATCAGGATAACCTCCGGTTCCACCGCAAGCGTCCGGGCGATGCACAATCTCTGCTGTTGGCCGCCGGAGAGCGACATCCCGCTGTCCTTGAGCTTGTTCTTGACCTCGCCCCAGAGCGCCGCCTGGTTCAACGTGCGCTCGACGATTTCATCCAACTCGCTCTTCTTGTGCCGTCTTCCGAGCTTAATGCCCGCTATCACGTTGTCGTAGATACTCATGGTAGGGAACGGGTTTGGTTTCTGGAAGACCATCCCCACCTTGCGCCTGACGCGCACCGGGTCCACGTTCTCGGCGTAAACATCCTCCCCGTCGAGCAGCACCTTGCCCTCTATGCGGGCCCCGGGAACCGTCTCGTGCATACGGTTGAGGCCGCGGATGAAGGTGCTCTTGCCACACCCCGAAGGCCCGATGAGCGCCGTGATCCTGTTCTTCGCTATCTTCATGCCGACGCTATCGAGCGCCTTGAAGGCACCGTAATACATGTTGAGGTCCTGTACTTCCACAACAGGCTCGCTAATCTCATGCAGATAGCTCACGTTATGTCTCCAAGCTTCAGGCTTTCGCCTCTCCTCTGCTCGCAAGCCAACCTGTTCGTCAGCCGCTCTTTCAGGATCCAAATTCTTCCTCCGATCAATCTGGCTAGAGTCCACTTTTCCAGGGCGGTGTTCAGGGCTCAAAACTTGGCTCCCTCTCCTTTGAAAATGAGACGTGCGAGGAGGCTCAACCCCAGCACGATCAGGATGAGCAACAGCGACGCTCCCCACGCCACCTTGACGACCTCGGGGTTGGGAGCCCCACCGAGCTTGTAGATCAGAAGGGAGAGGGTGGTTGTCGGCCCATCGAAGATGTTCTTGCTGATCGCGTAGTACGTTCCGAAGATCGTCATTATGAGCGGAGCCGTCTCTCCAGCGACCCGCGCCACCGATAAGAAAACGCCGGTAACGATGCCGCTCAACGCCGTGGGCAGTACCACGCGCAGGATGGTCTTCCACCGCGGCACTCCCAGTGCCAGCGACGCCTCGCGTATGGAGTTCGGGACCAGGCGGATCATCTCCTCGGTGGTGCGGGTGATGATGGGGATCATCAGGATGGCCAGCGCGACCGCCCCGGCGAACGCGCTGTAGGCGCCGCCGGTGTTGAGCACAACCACGCCGTACACGAACAGGCCGACCACGATGGAAGGCACTCCGGTCATGGTGTCCGCTGTGAACCTTACTGTACCGCCCAGGATGTTGTCGCCGTACTCGGCCAGGAATATCCCCGCCATCACGCCTACCGGGACGCCTATCGCCGCGGAGAGCCCGACGACCTCCAGCGTCCCGAATATTCCGTTCCTTACGCCCCCCGCCTCGAAGAGCGCGGGGAGCTGGGTGAAAAACCTGGCGTTCCAGACCCCGATGCCCTTTACGAAAACGTAGATGACGATCCAGGTCAGCGGAATGATGGCCAGGGCCGCGCACGCGTAGGCTGCGAACGTCATAGCGCGGTCCATAATCCTGCGGCGCTTGAAGCGTCCGGTCATGGGTCTTCTCAACTGGCTCACGCGCGCAAACCTCCTCTCGGCCCTCTGACGAGCAGCATCACCAGAAGCCGGGCGCTGATGTTGATGATGATGGTGATCGCGAACAGCACCAGCCCGAGCTCCATCAGCACGGGGAGGGTAAGCCCACTCGCCTCCTGCCATTTGGCTGCGATCTCGCTGGCTATCGTCGCCCCCTGGCCGAAGAGCGATTTGAAGATCTGGGGATTATTGCCGATGATGAACGTAACGGCCATCGTCTCCCCGGCGGCGCGCCCGAGCCCGAGTATGGCCGCTCCCAGCACTCCGCTTTTGGCGTAGGGCAAAACAGCCCGGCTGAACATCTCCCAGCGCGTCGCGCCCAGAGCGAGCATCGCCTCCCTCTGCGCGTCGGGAACCGCCCGCAGAACATCCCTGGAGACCGCCGCGACGGTCGGGAGGATCATAATTGCCAGCACCACGCTCGCAGTAAAGACCGAGGTGCCCACGAACTCGCCGCTGAAGGGCGGTAGCCACCCCAGGACCGCCTGGAGAGGAGGCGCGATATAGTCTCTCAAAAACGGGTTCAGGGCGTAGAAGCCCCACAAACCGTAAACGATCGAAGGCACCGCCGCCAGAAGCTCCACCATCGAACCCACCACCCGGTTGAGCCGGCGCGGTGCGATCTCGACCAGGTACGCCGCTATCCCGACGCCCACCGGGGCAGCCAGGATCAAAGCTATAAAAGCCGTAACCAGGGTCCCGTAGATGAAGACGCCAGCACCGTAGTTCTGGCGCTGTACGTCGTAGGCCGTGCTCCACAGGAAGCTCCAGCCGAACTTCTCCCGCGAAGGCGCGCTCTGCAACCAGAGCTGGAAGACGATCCCGGCCATAATCACCAGGATCGAAACCCCGAAGAGCAGGACCACGAACCCGAAGATATTGTCGCCCAGGTTTCCCCGCCGCAGCCGCTTGAAGAGGTTCAAGATGACACCTCTTCTGATAAAGAAGCAATCCGGAAGGGAAGGCCAGGCGGCCTCCCCCACCCATCAAGCTCCGCGATGACTATTTGCCAGAGTAGCACTTCTGCCCCTGGGCTTTCATGCTTTTGATCTCCTGCTCGTCTTTGACCTTGACGCTCTGCGGAATCGGGACGTAGTTCTGGCCCGGTCCCAGCTTCTGACCCTGGTGGGTTATGTACCAGGCGGTCTGCGCAACAGCCTTGCACTGCGCGAGATCGCTCATGTTCTTGTGCACCAGCAGGTAGGTGTAGTTCACCGCCGGGTAGGCGTTACCCTGGAATGGAGCCTGCGTGGAGATAGTCGCCCGAAGATCGTTCGGGATCTTACCCTGCGAGAGCCCGTTTTTGGCGGTCTGCACGCTCGCGGTGACGTATTTTCCGGGTTTCTGGCCGATGTTGGCGTACGGTATCTTGTTGGCCTTCGCGTACTCGAGGCCGATGTAGCCGATGGAGTTGGGGTTCTGCTGGATCTGTCCCGCCACCCCGTCGTTGCCGTCGCCGCCGATGCCGCTGGGCCAGTTTATCTCCGTGCTATACCCGAAATGCTGCTTCCAGTAAGGGCTTATGGCGCTCAGATAGCCGGTAAACATGTTCGTGGTACCCGAACCATCCGAGCGGTGTACCGTAACTATGTTCGCGTCGGGCAGCTTGGCGTTCGGATTGAGCCTGGCGATAGCCGGGTCGTTCCACTTCTTGATCTTGCCCGCAAAGATGTCGGCAAGCACCGCTCCGGTGAGGTTGAGCTTCTTGACGCCTTTGAGGTTGTACGCGGCCACGGCAGCGCCGCCGAAGGTCGCGACGTGCATGACATTACCCTTGACCGCCTTGACCTCCTGGTCGGTCATCGGCGCGTCAGAAGCTCCGAAGGCGACCGTTCCCTTGGTGAACTGCTGGATGCCGCCGGTGGATCCCACGCCGTTGTAGTTGACCTGTATGCCTTCCTTGCTGGCCATCTGCTTGAATATCTGCTGGTAGATCGGCTCCGGGAACGTTGCGCCAGCGCCGTTAAGGGTGCTCGCGGCCTTGACGTCGGCCCCACCGCCATTGCTGCCACCGCCACCTTTATTACCCCCACCCGAGCTGCTTGCAGTAGTGGCGCACCCAGAGACAGCAACCGCCATGATTGCCAACAGCCCTGCTACCAGGAGTTGCCATCGTACTACTCTGGTCAAAGATCCTCCTTATGTTCTCTATCTCTACAAGAACGTTCGAGAAAGAAGCCCATTCACTCTCTGAGCAAGGCTCTCTTCAAACGCTGCTGTTGGGAATGGTAAGTGAACTCTGTGATGGTTGGGTTTCATGACCGTAAAACATGGATTAAATCGAGGTTAATCCGTCTGATCTGGATTGCGCTCGGGCAGTTGTGCTCTCACAATCCAGTTGATGTTCGAAAGGCGACTCAGAGTGCTAGTTCCAGGGGATCAATCCTCCGATCTCATGGCGCTAAAAGAGCGGCTGGTCCGTGAGGACTATGAGGTTCTGAGTGCAAACGACGGGCCGGAAGTCCTTAAGTCTCTGGACTCCGCTCGCAAGCCGGACATTGTCCTGCTAGGTATCGAGGCTCCCGATAACGGGGGCCTCGCAACGTGCGAGCGCATCCGTACCAAGGCTCCCGGAGTGGTTCTCATACTCCTCTCGGATAGTGGTTCGGAAGCGGATACGATAAAGGGACTCGACGCGGGTGCTGATGACTACGTGAGAATACCTTTCTCACTGGAGGTGCTGCTCGCCCGCATTCGTTCCGCTGTTCGCAGCCGCCTGAGTGCCGCCGGATACCAACAACTCCTTGAGGTCGGAGACCTGCAGATAGATGTCCGGAACTACCTGGTCCGGGTGAAGGGCAGGTGGACGCCTCTTCCGCCCCAAGAGTTCAGGCTGCTCACGGTGCTCGCCCGATCCGCCGGAGAACCCCTGAGCCGACAGGAGCTTGCCCTCAGGGCGGGCGGCAGGTGGCGAGACGCCTCAGGCCACTCGGTAACGGTCCACGTCAGCCGCATCCGCGCTGCTGTGGAGAAACCCTCGGACTACACCTACATTCATAACATCAGGGGATTTGGCTATCGGTTCAAGCCCGTTTTAAAAAGGACGCCAGAGGCCTCAGCAACCCTTCCGGCTCACTATACAGAGGCTCCCCAGAGCGGATAGATCGCCGCAGCTAATCACAAGAAGGATTCTCATAGCTTCCGACGTACACGAGGGTAGCATCTCGGCGACCGACCCGGCCAGCCGCTGCGCCCCATCGAGAAGCTGGTGCCAAGCGCGGCTTTGCAGATTTTTAGCGGGCTACACAAACCGGACTCCGAATGTTTCTGCCCCTTCCCCAACGAAGCGGACGAGCTTCTCTCCTTTCACGGCCAGAGCGTAATGATTTTCCTCCGAGAGAGATTCGAATGGTTCGATCAGGAGCATCGCTTCTTTTCTGGTTCTCTCTAACTTCCATGCTCCGCGCACGAAACCATCCACGAGGAAAGTCCCCCGAACCCGCGCCGCCGAGAGAAAAACCCTCTTGCGGTGTTTATCGGAGATCACCCGCGCGCGGTCAGCGTGGGCCAGGAGCAGATTATCGTAGTCGGGGACAAAGCGGACGGGCGCGGGAGTATCTTCGGGGGGTAGCGGGGCATCCGGAATGTCGAGTAATTCTCTGCCGCTCTCGTCTCTGAAGATACGCAACCCTGGCCTCAATTCCTCAAACGCTTCCCACATCCTGACCATCCCCGACCACGTCTGGAAATCCTGCACGCTCGCGGGACCAAACGCTTGCAGGTAGCGCAAGATAAGGCGGTGCGCGCCTCCATCCGGAGCGAGCGGGACATCCAGCCACGATTCGGCCAGCGCGAAAGGCGCGTTGCCCGCGTATCCCCACACAGCATCGCCCGATGGCACCTGCACGAGCGGTAGATGTGTGCGGACGGCGTAGGCAAGGGCCGAAGGGTCGCGGTCCGGCTCCACTCCCGACAGGACGGGCCGCAGCTCTGCGAAGGTGCACGGTCCTGCCTCGAAGCGCATCCGGGCTGCTTCGATGAGCCGGTCCATATCCAGCTCCGCGAGCCGCTTGCCTGCCACGGTATCTAGAGAACGAGTGAGCGCGGGCTGCAGGGCGAGGCGAAACGACGCGTAGTCTCTCGCGGACATAAGGTGGATCGTGGTGCGCATCAAGGTCGCCCTCACAACCCGACGCGCCATCACCAGATCAACGAGGTCTCTACGCTGGAAGGTTTCGAGACGGCTCCACAGCCCGACGTGTGGGGGACCTGGGATCTGGGCCTGCATACCGGCCAGGCGCTCGATGGCTTCCTGTGCTGATAATGCCTCTCGCTTGAGGAGCAGCTGCCGGGCCAGGGTGGCCCGGTTCAGCTCGCGCAGGGTGAGGACTCTAACGGCCGAAGCCACGAAAGATCTCCCGGATGCCGTTTGCATTCCTTGCGCTTCCGTTGGCAACCACAGCGGGCTCCTTCCTGCCAGCGATCCAGACTCTTCGTTAATTGTACGGTTGGCGATCCTTACACCATCGGGCATCTTGACCAATTCCGCGCGCGAGAAATCCCGGCGCGCCCACTCGAGACGCACGTGTACAACGCTCCTCCTCTTGCAGGGTGTCTACCCCAGGGTTGTCTCCGAGATGGTCAGCCACACCAGCGCCACGATCTCCTCGGTTAAAACTGTAAATTCTTTCCTTTAGAGCCCTTTACATTCCAGCCTAGATAGAATGATAATAATGAAGTAACGCCCGTTACGGGTACAGAGCGACACAACCGAGTTCAAGGAGGGGGAAGACATGTGTCGCGAGCATCACGATGCTGAGTACCGCAACAGCATGGATCGCAAGGAGTTCCTCAAGCTAGGCGGAGCAGGACTCGCCGGTGCTGCCCTGCTCGGCTCTTATGGCTCCGGCAAAGCCTCAGCCAAGACCAACTCTTCGCTGAAGAAGGAGTTTGATCGCGCGGCTAAAGAGTATGGTGTGCCCGCGGAACTGCTGCTTGCGATGGGCTATGTAAATACGCGCTGGGAGATGCCCCCTGAAAGGATGGAAGCCTACCACAAGGGAGATCTCCACGCCTATGGCTCCTATGGGATCATGGCCCTGGTCAAAAATCCCTGGCAGAACACTCTGGGAGAAGCCTCAAAGCTCACGGGCATCCCCGAGGCGAAACTCAAAGGAGATCGGGCCTCAAACATCCGCGGTGGGGCTGCGCTCCTATCCAGAGCCATGCGCGACGATATGGGTAGCGGCAACAACGCAACTCTTGGGAGCTACTACCCGGCCGTAGCCGGTAGCCGCTCTGAGGTTGTCGCAGGGGTAGGTAGTGGACACCTCTTCGCCGATCAGGTCTTCAATGCTCTTCGCCAGGGAGTCTCCGGCAAGACAAGCACGGGCGAGAAGATCAACCTCTCTGCCCAGAGAAACCTATCTGTGCCCGAAGGACCGACACACACGAACACCTCCCCGCAAGAAGCCCACCCAGAAGCAGTGAGGCACAAACCAGCAGAGGTGTGGTATCCCGCCAACAGCCACAACTACACAGCCTCAAACCGGCCACATTCCAACCCCATAGGCAAAATCATCATCCACGTAACCCAAGGATCGTGGTCCTCGGCCATAAACTGGTTTCAGGACCCGAGAGCGCAGGTATCTGCCCACTACGTCATCCGCTCTCACGATGGGAAGATAGCCCAGTGCGTGAGCGACATGAACATAGCCTGGCATGCAGGCAACTGGCCGGTAAACGTCCACTCCATTGGCATCGAGCACGAAGGGTACTTCAACGATCCCAGGTGGTTTACCAGTGCGATGTACCACTCTTCGGCGAAGCTGGTTGCGTATCTGTGCAGGCGGTATGGCATCCCACCCAACCGCCACCACATTCTGGGGCACAACCAGGTAGCTCAGACCGAGTGTCCGGGAAGATACTGGTGGTGGCGCTACTACATGAAGCGGGTGAGAAATCTCTACTACGGATA
>CADDYV010000083.1 GCA_902810695.1 Actinomycetota bacterium
TTTCGCAGGAGCACGGTGATCTCGGTGCCTGGTCAAAGACTATTACTCGAACTTGAGGGCTCGCCAAGTATTCGCAGCACGGCTCTGGCTGCATCTTCCGGGGCTGCACGTTGCCCGTCGAGCGTAACCTCATCGACGCGGATGCCCTCGGCGATGAATTCCCGACGCATATCTTCGAGCAGGGTACGAACAGCGGCGCGGCAGGCGGCGTATATCGGGTCTTCACGTTCCGTTTCATCGAAGCTGACGAAGATCACGCACCCCTCCCCTTGCTCGCGCATGACCGGTAAGGCAGCAGCGAGGCAGTAGAGGAAGCCCTTGAGATTCGCATCCACGGACCGCTCCCAGGCACCCACATCGAGGCTCGCCAGCGACGGCGCCGGAGTCCGGGCCATGAACAGCAGCGCATCCACGCCGCCGAAACCCTCGCGGGCAGCCTCGACTAGGTGAATCGCGTGGTGGCGCTTGGACAGGTCGGCTCCGATTGCGAGCGCTTGTCCGCCCCGCTCGCGGGTCTCCTTCTCCAGAGCCTCCAGCCGATCCCGCTCCCACCCGCCGAGGACGAGGTTCATGCCCTCTCCGGCCAGCGCCTCGACCACCGCCGTTCCGTAGGAGCTTGCGGCCCCGAGGATAACTACGGTTTTCTCTCTCACTCGACGCGGCGGGCGCGCTCGACCTTCGGGGGCTTCTTGCCCTCGCGCCTCATGCGGTCACGGGCCAGCGACAGGCGGGGGTTGGAGCTGCGGTACTGGATGTAGCTGCGCCGCAGGTATCCCAGGGGGACGCTCCAGACGTGAACCAGGTGCGAGTAGGGCCACAGGAAAAACAGCAGGAAGGCGAAGAGAATGTGGATCTTGAAGACCGGCGGTACCGGAGCCATCAGGTTCGGGTCCGGGGCGAAGGAGAACAGGCTGCGGAACCAGGGGCCGATGGTGGGCCGGTAATCGAATTCCGGCTGTCCGAAGAAAGCGCCCCCCGGCATGTTCAAGAGGCCCACCCAGATCCTGTACCCGAGCGTCACGATGAGCCCGATTGCTATCACGATTAGCAGCAGCGCATCTATTGCGAACTTCATGTTCTCGGTGTGAGTCCGCAGCCGCCTGACGAACCAGCGCCGGATGTTTATGATCAGGATACCGATAAGCGCCGCAGCCCCGGCTATCGTACCGGCCCACAAAGAGAGAAGCTCGTACCAGGGATCCTTGAAGCCGATGGCGTGGTAGAACTGGATCGGGATGATGATCCCCATCACATGTCCGAAGAAGGCCAGGATTATCCCCCAGTGGAAGAGGATCGAACCCCACACCAGCATCCTCTTCTCCAGCAGCTCGCTCGACTCCGAGGTCCAACCGAACTGGTCCCACCTATAGCGGAAGACGTGTCCGATGACGAAGGAAGCCATGGCCAGGTAGGGCCAGATCACCCACAAAAAGTTATCAAGCAGGCTCATCTCTTTCTCCCTAAAAAGGCCACGTTCGGCGAAGGAGCGTCCGCGGGCTCCTCCGAGCCATAGGGCTCCAGGCCCACAGTCTCCTGCGGCGGGCCGTGCATGACAATCTTCCTGAGCTCGTCCACATCCCCCTCGTCGAGCTCGGGCAGCACGGTAATCAGGGCGTCCAGCAGGAGCGCGTAGGGACTGCCGTCGTCGTTTAGGGACTTGCGGATCAACTCCACATCCCCCCGGTGGCACGCCAGCAGCTTCTCTCCTTCCTCGGGCACCGCCCACGCGAACTCCAGCATCAGCGGCAGGTAGTCCGGAAGCTCCGTGTCGGCGGGCTCGAACCCGGCCTGCAGGTACGCCTCCCTCGTCTCCGCGAGCACCTGCCCGCGAATCCTGGCGTCGCCGTACCGGTAGTAGCTCAGGTAGAGGTTTCCTCGTTTGTTGAAGTCGAAGGTGTCAACGTAGCGTATCCTGAGCCGCTGCGGCGGCTCGTCTATCCAGAAGTCCACGAAGCGGAGCATGAACTCTCTGGCACTCGAGGGCGGCAGCTCGCCTATGGCTCGCGCGATGTCCTCCCTGGCGGCCAGAATTTCATCGCCGGGGTAGCGCAGAAGTAGGGAGAGAAGCTTGAAGATCACGCACCCGCCTCCTTTCCCTTGAGGTGGAACGCCTCGAAGTCTGCTTTGGAGCGGAAGAAGTTGACGTTGGGACGCTGCATCCCGCGCCGCTCGGCCTCGCGCTCCAGATCCTCTTTCTGCGCGTAAAACGCCTCGTTGCGCCCGCTGTCGGTGGCCGCGCTCGCGCAGCTCCCCGGCCCGCCCGCGAACTCCAGGCCGCAGGTGCCCTGCTGGGCCTCCAGCTCGTGCGCGAACTCCCGGTGAGCTGGCGGTATGACGTAGCGCTCGTCGTACTTGGCGATGGCGAGCAGGCGGAACATGCGCTCCATCTGCCGCGGACTCATGCCCACCGAGGCGGCCGCCTTATCGTCGGCCTCTCCGGAGAGGTTCTTCTCGCGCATGTAGCCCCTCATGGCCACCAGTCGCTTGAGGACATCCCGTATCACCTCCTCGTCTCCCGCCGAGAGGATGTTGGCCAGGTACTTGACGGGGATACGCATCTCCTCTATGGCCGGGAAGACGTCGTCGGGGTCGGCGGCGTCCTCCGGGTCCTCGAAGAGTTTCATCACCGGCGAGAGCGGGGGCACGTACCAGACCATCGGCAGCGTCCGGTACTCCGGGTGCAGCGGCAGCCCGATGCCCCACTCGATCGCGAGTGGGTAGATCGGGGATCTCCTCGCAGCCTCGATCCAGTCCTCCGGTACCCCGTCGAAGCGGGCCTGCTCCCTTACCGCCGGGTCACCCGGATCCAGAAACACCGAACGCTGCGCGTCGAGTAACTCCTTCTCGTCCGCCACGGACGCGGCTTCCTCGACCGCGTCAGCGTCGTAGAGAACAAGCCCGATGTAACGTAGACGTCCCACGCAGGTCTCCGAGCAGATGGTGGGCATCCCGGCTTCGATGCGGGGGTAGCAGAAGGTGCACTTCTCGGCCTTGCCCGTATGCCAGTTGAAGTAGACCTTCTTGTACGGGCAGCCCGAGGCGCAGTAACGCCAGCCGCGGCACTGCTCCTGGTCGACGAGCACGATGCCGTCCTCCTCGCGCTTGTACATCGCCCCCGAGGGGCAAGAGGCCACACACGAGGGGTTCAGGCAGTGCTCGCAGATGCGCGGGACGTACATCATGAACACCCGCTCGTACTCGAACCGGATCTGCTCCTCCAGCTCCTCCCGGATGTTCGGGTCGCGCGGCGCACTCTCCGGAGCGCCCGCCAGGTCGTCCTCCCAGTTCGGCCCCCACTTCAGGTCCAGCTCCTCGCCGGAGATCTGCGAGTGGGGCCTCGCCACCGGCTGGTGGGCTGAAGGTTTGGCGCTGGTGAGCGTCTCGTAGTCGTAGGTCCAGGGCTCGTAGTAGTCGTCTATGGTAGGCAGGTCGCGGTTGTAGAAGATGTTCGCCAGCTTCCAGAGCTTGCCCCCGGCCTTCAGTTCGAGCTTGCCGTCCTCACCGAGCTTCCAGCCCCCGCGCCACTTCTCCTGGTTCTCCCACTCCTTGGGGTATCCGACGCCGGGCTTGGTCTCCACGTCGTTCCACCACATGTACTCGGCGCCCTCCCGGTTGGTCCAGACGTTCTTGCAGGTAACCGAGCAGGTGTGGCAGCCGATGCATTTGTCCAGGTTCATTACCATCGCTATCTGCGCCTTGACACGCATCAGTACTCGACCTCCCCTTTCCGCTTGCGGATCACGGTCAGCTCGTCGCGCTGGGAGCCGGTGGGACCATAGTAATTGAAGAAGTAGGAGAGCTGGGCGTAGCCCCCGATCATGTGCGTGGGCTTGACGTAGATCTTGGTCAAGGAGTTCTCCGTGCCGCCCCTGGTTCCCGATACCTCGCTTATGGGCACGTTGAGGTGCCTATCTTGAGAGTGGTACATGATCGAAGTCCCCTCCGGGATGCGGTGCGAAACGACGGCCCTCGCTGCCACCACCCCGTTGCGGTTGTACGCCTCCAGCCAGTCGTTATCTTTGACGCCGATCCTCTCTGCATCACGGTCGCTGATCCAGATGACCGGCCCGCCCCTAAAGAGCGTGAGCATCCGCAAATTGTCCTGGAACTCGGAGTGGATGGACCACTTGGAGTGCGGCGTGAGGTAGCGGAGCACCACCTCGGCGCCCTCTCCCGAAGTTAGCTTACCGAGATGCCGGACCAGGTTCAGGGGCGGGCGGTAGACGGGGAGGCCCTCGCCGTACTCCAGCATCCACTCGTGGTCGAGGTAGAAGTGCTGGCGTCCGGAGAGGGTGCGCCAGGGGATGGAGCGGTCCACGTTGATGGTGAACGGCGAGTAGCGCCGCTCGCGGCTCTCGGTCCCCGACCACTCGGGGGAGGCGATGACCTTGCGCGGCTGGGTCTGCACGTCGGCGAAGGTGATGCGCTCCTCCTCGCGCTCTGAGGCGAGGTCGGCGAGCTTGCGGCCGGTGCGGACCTCCATCTCCTTGAAACCCTCGACCGAGAGGCGACCGTTGGTCGTCCCGGAGAGCGTGAGGATCGCCTCGCACACCTGGTCCGCGTGCCGGATCTCCGGGCGGCCGTCGCCGGCTCCGCCGTAGACCACTCCGTTTTTGTGCCGGAGGTACTCGACCTCCTCGTGAGGCTTCCAGACGATGCCCTTGGCCCCGATCCCCACGTTCTCCACCGCTGGTCCGAGGGCGCCCATCTTCTCAGCCACCGCGCCGTAGTCGCGTTCTATGGCGATGAGCTTGGGCATGGTCCTGCCGGGGACGGGTTCGACCTCGCCCTTCTTCCAGTCGCGCACCTTCCCGGAGGGCTGCGCCAGCTCATCCGGGGTGTCGTGGTTGAGCGGAGCGGCGATGAGATCCTTTCTGACGCCGAGGTGCTTGTTCGCGAACCCGGAGAACCTTTCGGCGACGAGGCTCCAGATGTCCCAGTCGCTCTTCGCCTCCCAGGGCGGTGTGATCGCGGGGTTGAACGGGTGCACGAAGGGGTGCAGGTCGGTCGAGGAGATGTCGTGCTTCTCGTACCAGGTCGCGGTGGGGAGCACCACGTCCGAGTAGATGGAGGAGCCGTTCTTGCGGAAGTCTATGGTGACGAGCAGATCCAGCTTGCCCTCCGGCGCCTCCTCGCGCCAGACTACCTCCTCCGGGCGCATCCCCTCCGGCATCTCCTCGCTGCGCACCGCCGCATCCGGCACTCCCAGAAGATGCTTGAGGAAGAACTCGTGTCCCTTGGCCGAGGAGCCGAGCAGGTTCGAACGCCACAGCGTCAAGACCCGCGGGAAGTTCTCCAGCGCGTCGGGGTCCTCGGCGGCGAAGCGCAGCCGTCCCTCCTTCAGCTCCCGCACCACGTACTCCTGCGGGCTTATACCCTCGCGCTCGGCTTCTGCCGTGATCTCCAGCGGGTTCTTGTCGAAGGTCGGGTAGGAGGGGAGCCACCCCAGGCGCGCGCCGAGCGCGTTGCAGTCGGCGAAGTGCTTGCCGTTAAGCAGCCCCTTGCCAAGCGGCGAGGCCAGCTCCTCCGCGGTGAACGACTCGTAGCGCCACTGGTCGGTGGCGAGGTACCAGAGGGCGGTGCCCGCCATGTGGCGGGTCGGGCGATTCCAGTCGAAGGCGAAGGCGATGGTGGACCAGCCGGTGAGTGGTCTCACCTTCTCCTGCCCCACGTAGTGCGCCCAGCCGCCGCCGTTTACGCCCTGGCAGCCGCACAAGAGGACTAGGGCGAGCATGCAGCGGTAGATCTGGTCCGAGTGGTACCAGTGGTTGGTGCCCGCTCCCATGACGATCATCGAGCGTCCCTCGGTCCGCTCGGCATTGCGGGCGAACTCGCGGGCTATGCGTATGGCCCGGCCCGCGTCCACGCTGGTGATCTCCTGCTGCCAGGCCGGGGTGTAGGGCTCGGGGTCATCGTAGCCTTCAGGCCACTCGCCCGGCAGCCCCTCGCGTCCGACGCCGTAATGTGCCAGGAGCAGGTCGAAGACCGTCGTGACCAGGTGCCTGCCGAACCGCTTTACCGGGACGCCGCGCCGCAGGACGCCCCCGCCCTCCGTCTCTCCGGCATCGAAGCGCGGCAGGTCCAGCTCCACCAGCTCCTCGTGGTGCCCGAGCAGGGTGAGCGCCGGGACCGTCTCCACGAGATCCAGGTTCCACCTCCCGACACCCTCGGCGCCGTAGCGGAAGCCTAAAGAGCCGTTCGGCACCACCGGCTCTCCGGTCCTCTCGTCCACGAGGACCGTCTTCCACTCGGCGTTCTCGCTCTCCTCGCCGAGGTCGGCGGCGTGCAGGAAGCGGTCGGGGACATAGGCTCCCTCGCGCTCGCGCAGGGTGACGAGCATCGGCAGGTCGGTGTGCTTTTTGGCATAGCCCTCGAAGTAGGGAACCTTCCGCTCCAGGTAGAACTCCTTGAGGATCACATGCCCCATCGCCATCGCGAGAGCCCCATCGGTTCCAGGCTGGATGGGCAGCCAGTGGTCGGCGAACTTGGTATGGTCCGAGTAGTCCGGCGAGACGACGACCGTCTTCTGGCCCCTGTAGCGCGCCTCGACCATGAAGTGCGCGTCCGGGGTGCGGGTTATGGGGATGTTGGAGCCCCACATCATCAGGTAGGCGGCGTTCCACCAGTCACCTGATTCTGGCACGTCGGTCTGATCCCCCCAGATCTGGGGCGAGGAAGGCGGCAGGTCGGCGTACCAGTCGTAGAAGCTCGGGATCACACCGCCGATGAGCGACAGAAAGCGCGTCCCTCCCGAGTAGGAGACCATGCTCATCGCGGGTATAGGCGAGAAGCCCACCACCCTGTCGGGGCCGTACTCCTTTACGGTGTACACGTGGGCTGCAGCGATGATGTCCAGCACCTCGTCCCACGTGGCCCTCACCAGCCCGCCCTTACCTCTCTGGACCTTGTAGCTTCTCGCCTTCTGCGGGTCCTCGACTATGCTCGCCCACGCTTCTACCGGATCGCCTGCTTGCTGCTTCGCCTCGCGGTAGAGTTCTAGCAGGGCGCCACGGACGTAGGGGTACTTTATCCTCAAGGGCGAGTAGGTGTACCAGGAAAACGATGCTCCTCTGGGGCAGCCGCGCGGCTCGTACTCCGGGGAGTCGGGACCGTTTGAGGGGTAGTCGGTCTGCTGCGACTCCCAGGTGATGATGCCGTCTTTTACGTAGACCTTCCAGGAGCACGATCCGGTACAGTTGACCCCGTGGGTGGAGCGTACGATCTTGTCGTGCTGCCACCGCTGGCGGTAGGTCCCTTCCCACTCTCTGTCCCTGGCGTTCAGTTCGCTCCAGCCGCCGGAGCGTTTCTCTCCTCTGCGAAAGTACTGCAGGTTCCTCAAGAGCGGGTTGATCGCCCTCGGCATTGCTACTTCACCCTCCCTTCCATAGCCGCGTTACTTCCCGACGGGTGCCTCCTGACGAAAAGCGCGTTGACGAGCAGGCACCCGACGGCGAACAGCGCGAGCAGTATGAACCCCACCGTATAAGAGCCCGTCGCGTCGCGCACGACGCCCAGGACCAGCGGCGGGAAGAAACCGCCCAGACCCCCGGCGGCACCTACGACACCGGTAACGGCGCCCGTCTTCCCCGGATAGTACTGCGCCACAAGCTTGAACACGCTCCCGTTGCCGAGCCCGAAGAGCACCGCGCCCGAAAGAGCCGCCACGGTGAAGAGCACGATCCCTGGCTCGAAGCTCAGGATGACCGCCATGACCGGCAGAAGGACGAAGACGACCGTGAGCATCCGCGAGCCGCCGATGCGGTCGGCGAGCCAGCCTCCCGCCGGGCGCGCCAGCGTCGCCAGCACCACGAACCCCGCCGCCCTCAAACCTGCGCCGGTCTGGGTGAACCCGAAGAGATCTACGAGCAGCTTGGGCAGGTAGAGTCCCAGCGCCACGAACCCGCCGAAGGTGAGGAAGTAGAAGAGGGAGAGAACCCACGGCATGGCCTCTTGGCGGAAGAGCGAAATCCCCGCCGTAGCCGAAGCCCTGGGTCCCGAAGCGGGTGCGTCTCGTCCCACGACCCAGAAGATCACCGCCATCACTACCAGCGGCAAGATGAACACCCAGAAGGCCCACTGCCAGCCGTAGAACGCCGCTATCGCCGGGGCGCTGTAAGCCGCGATGGCCGTCCCTATGTTGCCTACGCCGTAGATGCCTAAAGCCAGCCCCTGCCTCTGCGGCGGGAACCACCTGTTGACGAAGGGGACCCCCACGGCGAAAGAGCTTCCCGCCAGCCCCAGGAAGAACCCCCAGAAGAGCAGCCCCCCGAACGAGCCTCCCAGAACCCCGATGAAGAACACCGGCACGATCAAAACCAGCATCAGCACCGGGAAGATTACCCGCCCGCCGAAGCGGTCCGTGAGCAGGCCCATCGGTATCCTGAACAGAGAGCCCAGGATGACCGGCGTGGCTATGACGACGCTGATCTGGGTGCTCGACAGCGCATACAGCTTCTGAAACTGCGGCGCCAGGGGCGCTACGAGCCCCCAAACCGAGAAGCACAAAGCGAAGCCCACGGTGGCGAGCACCAGTGCCCGGTATGCTCCCGGTTGCGGCCCGGCAGACGCTCCAGCTTTCATTTCTACCATCCTCCAATCAGTCGGGGATAAGCATGAGAAACACTCTCCAACTGTAAACCGGAGGATGGAGCGGGCTCCTGAACAAATTTGATCACTTTCCTAGCGAGCTTTGCCTAAACAAATGCTTTGCAAGCGGTCGGGAGCCACTCCCGCTGTCATAACCTCCTCCTTCCACCCTACTCACTTTGCCT
>CADDYV010000084.1 GCA_902810695.1 Actinomycetota bacterium
GGCTGGCTCTACACCGGGGATATAGCCCGCATGGACGAGGACGGCTACCTCTACATCGTTGATCGGAAGAAAGAGATCATAAACACCAGTGGTTACAAGGTCTATCCACGCGAGGTCGAGGAGGTGCTCTACCAGCACCCGGAGGTGGTCGAAGGAGTCGCCGTAGGCGTGCCGGACGAGTACCGGGGCGAGACGGTCAAGGTGTTCGTGGTGAGAAAATCCGGCAGCACCCTGAGTGAGGAGGCTTTGATCTCCTACTGCAAGGAGAACCTCGCTCCCTACAAGGTTCCAAAGCTTGTTGAGTTTCGCGACGAGTTGCCCAAGAGCGCCGTCGGCAAGCTCTTGAGGCGGGTTCTGGCCGAGGAGGAGCGTGATAAGGCGGGACAGTCGCCGAAGACGGGCAAGGGAGTAGAAGGGCAGTGAAGTTCGAGAAAGCGTTCATTCCGGCAGGCTTTGCCTGGTCATCGCCCTTCGCGCGCTGGCAGGGTCCTCTCGCAGAGATCAACAGCCAGGATCTGGCGGTGGACGTAACAAGGGCAGCCTTCGAGCAACGCAGCTTCTCCGCCGAAGAAGAGCTCACCGGACTCGTGCTCGGCTGGACCGTGCCGCAGAAGGATATCTTCTACGGCGCGCCCTCAGTTGCGGCCAGGATCGGTGCTCCAGGCATTACGGGACCGATGATCTCCCAGGCCTGCGCCACCTCTGTGGCCTGCATCCACGCAGCGGCGTCCGGGATCGAGGGAGACGATAGCGAAGTCACCCTCGTGCTGACAACCGACCGCACCAGCAATGGCCCCAGCCTGATCTACCCGAAACCCTCTGCTCCGGGCGGCTCACCAGAAGTCGAGAACTGGGTACTGGACAGCTTCGCCAGAGATCCGTGGGCGGGAGAGGCGATGTTCACCACAGCCGAGTTCGTAGCCAGAGAGTCAAGCATAACCCGAGAAGAGTTAGACGACGCCACCGCCCTGCGCTACGCGCAGTATCAGAACGCATTAGAGAACGACCGCGAGTTCCAGAGACGCTACATGGTCCCTGTAACAATCCCCAAAAAGCGCGGCGAGTCCAAGATCCTCGATGAGGACTTCGGCATCTTCCCTACAACGCGGGAAGGACTTGCCAGGCTCAAGCCTGTATCAGAAGGTGGTGTGGTGACCTACGGAAGCCAGACCCATCCGGCGGACGGGGCAGCGGGGATGGTGGTAACCGGCGAAGAGCGTGCGCGAGAGCTGGGCCAGGATGGCGGAGTGGTGCGCCTGCTCGCGAGCGGGTTCGCCCGCCTCGGCAAGGCCCGGATGCCCCAGGCACCGGTTCCGGCGGCGCGGGCGGCACTCGCCGACGCGGCTATATCCATCGCCGATGTGGACGTCATAAAGACGCACAACCCCTTCGCCGTCAACGACGTCTACTTCGCGCGAGAGATGGGAGTGCCTCTGAAGAGCATGAACGATTACGGCTCAAGCCTCATCTTCGGCCACCCGCAGGGACCTACGGGTGCGCGTCTGACCGCGGAGTTGATCGAAGAGTTGAGGCTTCGGGGCGGAGGCACCGGCCTCTTCACCGGCTGTGCTGCGGGAGATACCGGGGCGGCGCTGGTGTTGCGAGTCGAGGACTAACCGGAGCCAGTCGCGCTAGCTGTCCGGCTCGTTCGCCTGGGCCTCCGATTTCGCAGATAAGCTCCCTTCGAGTTCGGCGCTGAGCTGGTCTAGCTCCTTTCCCCCCGCCATCATCTTCTCCAGTTCCTGCATGCTGATATCACCCTTCTCGAAGGTGCCCATGCTGCGTCCGTGGTTCAAGACCGTGAACCTGTCCCCGATCGCGTAGGCGTGGTGCACGTTGTGGCTGATGAAGATCACCCCGATGCCTTGTTCGCGGGTGCGGGCGATGTATCGCAAAACGATGGCCGCCTGCTTGACCCCAAGGGCGCTGGTCGGCTCGTCAAGGATCAGGATCTTCGCCCCGAAGTAGACGGCGCGGGCTATCGCCACCGACTGCCGCTCCCCGCCGGAGAGCGTGGAGACCGGCTGGGCGGTGTCGCGCAGATCTATGCCGATCTTGTGCAGCTCCTCGCGGGTTATGCGGTCGGCCTTCGCCACGTCGAAGCGTTTGAACGGTCCCGCCCCCCTGGTCGGCTCACGCCCGATGAAGAAGTTGCGTGAGATGCCCATCAAGGGGATCATCGCCAGGTCCTGATAGACGGTGGCTATCCCCCGGTCTATAGCGTCGCGCGGGGAATTGAATCTGACCTCCTCGCCGTCCACCAAGAGCACACCCCGATCGGGCTGGTGAACCCCGGAGAAAGTCTTGATAAAGGTAGACTTTCCCGCGCCGTTGTCCCCGAGCAGGCACATCACCTCGCCGGCGTGCACCTTCATCGAGACGCCTTCCAGCGCGATCACATGCCCGAAGTACTTCGAGACCTCTCTCGCCTCCAGCAGAGGTGCTCCGTTGTTCGCCATCATCGTGCCTCCGATGCTCGTCTGCGGATGTAGTTGTTGAACAGCACGGCGATGAGCAGCATCACCCCCACGAACACCTGGAACCAGTCGGTGTTGATGCCGGTGAAGAAGATGCCCTGCTCCACCATTCCGAAGATGAGCGCCCCGAAGAGCGCACCTACCACCGACCCGTACCCGCCGGTCAAGAGCACCCCGCCGATAACCGCAGCAGCGATGGCCTGCAGCTCCAGAAGCTGTCCACGCAGCACATCGGCTGAGCCGGCGTCCAGAACCTGGATAACCGCCAGAAGCGCCGCCGAGAGCGCCGTGCACACAAACAGCGTAATCTTCACCCGGTTGACCGGAACGCCGACGTTGCGCGCGGCGTTCGGGTCGCCACCCACCCCGAAGGTCCAGTTGCCGAACACCGTGCGTTGCAAGACCCACGTACCGATAACCGCCAGCACCAGCCACCAGATTATGGAGACCGGAAAACCCTTTATCGTCCCTGCGAAGATCGGGGGCAGCGGGCTGCCTCTGGTCGCCCCGGTGAGCCCCCCTATCTCGGTGCGCCCGGTGAGCAGACGCGTGAAGCCTATGGTGAGCCCCCTCAGAGCGAACAGCATCCCCAAAGTTACTATGAACGAGGGCAGCCTCGTTCTGGTTACCACATAGCCATTGAACAGCCCTACCAGCATTGCCAAGACGAGCGCCGCGACTATCGCCAGCCACAGCGGCCAGCCGTACTCGACTATCCCTATAGCCACGAGCATCCCCGCAGCACCGACCATCGAGCCCACGGAGAGGTCGAATTCCCCGGCTATCATCAACAGCGAGACCGGCACGGCAACGATCCCGAGCTGCGCGGAAACCTCGAGGTAGCTCGCCGCCCCGCCCAGGGTGAGAAATCCAGAATCTCCAGCCACGATAGCGAAGAATACGAACACCAGCACCGATCCCGCGACAGCAGCTAGCTCCGGCCGGGTCAGCCACTTCCGGAATGCTCCTACCCTACGGACCCGTTCGTCAGCCGTAGCGGTTTGTGCCATTTGAACCTCCTATCCGTAGGGGTGAAACCCGCTGCAGCGGGTTCCACCCCGCACAGAGCTTCTAGCGGATGCCTTCCTTGCTCAGCTTGATCACCCTCTGCGCGTTCTGCTTGGTGTCGAAAGACGGCCCCGTAGGTATCACCCCTATGGGATGCAGCAGGTACTGGACGTAGGTGACCAGGATGGCCACCGGCAGATATCCCTGCAAAAACGGCTGCTGATCCACGGCGAAAAGCATCCTGCCAGCGCTAATGGCGCTCAGGATCTCGGGCGCAAGGTCGAAGGTGGCGAACTTTATCTTTTTGTTTCCCTTGAGCACCTTCAACGTTGGGATGGCACCCTGAGGACCGAGAGTTAGTATCCCCGTAACGTCGGGGTTATTGCGGAGCGCGGTCTTGACCCCGTTGGCTACTGCTGTGGGATCGTTGCCGTTCACCGCGATCTGCTTCGCGCCGCCGCCCAGCCCCTTGTTGAACCCGTTGTACCTCTGGTCGAGTGTAACCACGCCCTGCTGGTGGTTGATGCAGAGAGCCTTCTTCACACCCGCCTGTGCCATCTTCTTGCCGGCCTCCACCCCGGCTTCGTACTCGGTCTGCCCCACGTAGTTGAGCGCGCCGAGCTTCTGCCAGGCATCCAGCCCGGCGTTCAGCATGACCACCGGTATTCCCTTGCTTACCGCCTTGCGAACTTTGGGCCCGAAGGCGCTGGTGTCCGCAACGGTTGCCGCGATGCCGCTAGGATTGGTAGCGATCGCCGAGTCGAAGTTCTGCTGTATCTGGGGCACACTGTAGGTGTCCGGGGCACGGTACTTCACGTCCACCCCCAGATCCTTTTGCGCCTGATCCAGCCCGTTTATCACGATGGTCCAGAACGGGTCCGAGGCCGGACCGTGGCTGATGAACTCGATGCGGATGTCGCCCCGCTTTACCAGCCCGCCCCCACCTCCGGACTGGCTGCTGCTGGCCTGCTGCCCGCCCCCGCAGCCGGCAGCCCCCAGCATGGCCGCGCCGATAATCCCCGCACCACCTGCCTTCAGGAAGTCCCGGCGGCTGAAGCCCTCTCCGTCCATTACTCCTCCTTTCCTTTTCTCGGCTCCACCAATAACCTCATTGATTGCCCGCCAAGAGCCACACTCCTTTGTTTACAGAACGATATCCCTCGACAGCCACTCCAGAACGCGAGCCACCCGATAGTACAGCGGTACCAGACCACCGTAACCTAGCGTAATACCGGTCAGACCTTTCCCCATCAGTCCACCCGAATAGCATCCCATAGTTGTAAAGACATTTTAACATAGTGTTAGTAATGCTCAAGTGAAATAAGGTGTCGTCCTGGGGTGAGATCTGGCTGGGGCAAGCGTGCGGGTCTCTGGACGCGAGTCGGGGAGTAGATCCAGGCTATAAATGGGTATTTGATCCGGCAAACACTACAAACGGGTCGCAACGCGACGTAGAGTATGTCGGAACGCAGAAGAAGCCTGGAGAGAAGCTGCCATGAAAGTAGCTGTTGTTGGCGCAGGGATAGTAGGAGCCTCGGTAGCGTTCAGGTTGGCTCAGGACGAAAACATCGAGGTTGTCGTCATTGATCGGGACCAGCCGGGCAATGGGACGACGTCTACAAGCTTCGCGTGGCTGAATGCCAACCGTAAAACGCCACGTGAGTACTACGAGTTCAACCTCGCGGGAATGCGAGAACACCTCGGGTTGCCAGAGGAACTTGGCGAAGCCCCCTGGCTCAATCCCGGGGGAAATCTCATGTGGACTACGGACGAAAAAGAGCTGGAAGAACTCGAGCGCCGGGTAAGAAGGCTTATGTCGTGGGGGTACAGGGCCGAATGGCGCAAAGCGGGAGAGATAAACAAGTCCCTGGAACCTCACGTAGCTTTTCCAACTCCAGAAACTCCGGTCGCCTATTTTCCCGAAGAAGCCTGGGTTGACGCTCCCAGGCTGGCTAAAGAATTCATCCGGCTCGCCGAAAAGCACGGGGCCGAGACGCGTTTCGATGCCGCCGTCGAGTCCGCCGGGATCCGGGACGGACGTGTGGCAACTCTTCGGCTGGAGCGCGGTGAGAATATCCCGGTTGATGCGGTGGTCAACGCTGCAGGACCTGAAGCGGACCGGGTGGCATCCATGTTCGGGCCGCCGCTACCGCTCGCGCGGATCAGCGGCCTGCTGTTAAGGCTCGCCGTTAGTGACGAACCCATATCCCGCCTCATGCACACGCACGCGGCAAACATCCGCCCTGACGGAGTGGGGAGCGTGCTCGTGCATCACGATTCTATTGATCAGCGGCTCCAGAGGGGTGAGGATGAGGAGGCGTTGTGCGCGGAATTGCTCGATCGGGCGCAAAAATTGCTTCCGGTTCTGGAAGACGCGGAGATCTCCGGGTCTTCGGTCGGCATCCGTCCGGTACCCGAAGATGGCT
Organism: Actinomycetota bacterium; assembly: GCA_902810695.1. GTDB lineage: Bacteria > Actinomycetota > Rubrobacteria > Rubrobacterales > Rubrobacteraceae > CADDYV01. The sequence continues at coordinate 5,912 of CADDYV010000084.1, forward strand.
TTTCCTGCGTGGGGTCCGTCTCGGCGCTTCCGGGATATTACGAGGCGGTAACCCACAGCGGCGTAACCCTGGGTCCCCTCATCGGACGTCTGCTTGCAAAGGAGATTGTTAGCGGCGAAGTGGCCTCTCTAGCAACTCCCTTCAGCCCGGATCGCTTCAATCGCAATATACGTCTCTAGGTCCAGAAGTCGAAAGCCGGCCGCAATACCCGCCACCACTACGAAGACAAACACCGTTCGAGCTAAGTTGGCCGCTAACGTTGCTGAATACCCGGTCAGGCTAAAGAGGTCCCCAGGCTACGTGTGAGGTTATCAAGCCCGGGAGCCCTTCCATGCAGTCGCTGCAACCAAAGTGAAGGGCCGGGGTCCGTACGGACCCCGGCCCCTAGAGCGGTTGCTCCTCTGTGTTTGATCAGACGCGCGAAACGTTCTCTGCCTGCAAACCCTTCTTACCCTGACTCACCTCAAAAGAGACTTTTTCACCCTCATCAAGAGACTTGAAGCCGTTACCGACTATTCCCGTGTGATGCACGAAAACATCATCTCCACCTTCATCGGGCTGGATGAATCCGTAGCCTTTCTCTTCGGAGAACCACTTCACTGTACCTTGGGCCATATACTTGAAGCCCGCCTTTCTTTACTCCTGGGCTCTACCGCAAAAAGAAAAGCCACCCGCTGCTATGGGGCGGCATTTTCAACTACGGCGAAACCCACCTTCAACTGCTTTTGCAGTATACCAGAAAAGTTGGATCCGCGACGCACATTAGAGAAGGTCCTACAAAGGAACTTCACCGTGGCCTAGCCACATGTCCGCCCGCTCCTTGAGCCACGTCATCCGTAACCTGTTAGCCGCCATCCTCAAGGGCACATCCTCTGCACAGAGCTCGTCTATGTGCTTGTAGAACACCTTTCCATCTCTCATCAGAGCCACCAACCCCTCCTCGGCTTGTCTCTGATCTTCAGAGGCTAGTCTCTGCAGAGCTTCTTTGGACTCCCCGGACAGAGGTTCTCCCAACGATCTGGCGAGCTGCCCCTCTTTGCGCAGTTGTAGCTCCCGCCGTTCCTCCTTTATGAACCACTCCCAAGCTGCCGCTCGTTGTATGCGCCTTCGCTCCTCAGCCTGCGCACGCTTGCGCGCCAGGTAATCCTCCTGCTTGTGAGCAGCAACCCAAGCGGCAGCGAGTCTGGCTCGGGCCCTCTCCCTGGCCCGCTCCCGCGCACGCTCCCGTATAAGGTCTTTCTGCCACTGCTCCGCCTTCTTGTCGCGGTGCGGCCCGTCACGCAGTTCCTTGAGCTGTCGTCCAGCCTCGGTCTCCAGCACAGCCCTAAATGCCTCCTCGAAGGTCTCTCCAACCTGCCTCGCACGAATGCCGGCCTGTCGTGCCAACACATCGACCGCCATTTGGGCTACTCGCTGGTTCTTTTCCATCGCCTGAACTTACTAATTGAACACTCTCCCCTATACCTTTGAGATTCAATAGGTCGTCTTCCGGTGCCACAGGGGTGGGAAACGCAGGCGTCGTCGAATCCACCACCCCCAGTTACGATGTCGTAATCGTCCCATTCTCGGTCTTTGCCTTCCTTCCGCCCAACCCCGAGCAGAGATCGCTGATAGCACAAACTATTGTAACACAGTATTGTCATCTAAATTACTTGTCGTGAAATTTCGCTTCTCGGGGTTCCTACAGTGAAGAGAGTTGAGGCCCCAAAAAAGCCAACTGGGTCCTGGTCTCCTCGTAGAAGTATTGAGTGCTACTCTAGCAGAAGTACAATGCTCATTGAGGGTAAAGGAGGAATCCAGAGTGTCCCTTAGTCCAGAACAACGCTCAGTACTGGAAGAGTGGATGCGCTCAAAGGAAATAGTTCGGTGTCCGGCTTGCGGCAGCGGCAGGTTGCGCCTTTCCGAGGCCGCCTACGTAAGGGCACTCCTGGAAGAGGGCGAGGAGGATCTGACCGAAGGCGGCGGGGTGGTGAAAGTCCCATGCGGCAACTGCGGATATGTGATGCTCTTCGATGCCGAGTCTGTAGGCATCAGAGGGTTGTGGGCAGAAAGAAGAGGCCTGTAGCGCATAGAAGAAGGGCGGTGCTCCCCAGAACACAATACGCCGGATGAAGCGTAGCCGCCACATTGGTGTAGTAATTGATGTAGGAAAGCCCGGCGAGAAACCGGGACT
>CADDYV010000085.1 GCA_902810695.1 Actinomycetota bacterium
CTACTGAGGTTCTCCGGTTGAAGAAGTGCACCCCAGGCCGGTTGGCTGCTCTAGCGGCGACTGGCAGCGATATGTACCCTGGGTCCGTGGCGGTTGTCGGGTAGCAGGGCCAGCGTCTCTATCGCTCCGTAGCCGCTCTCCGAGAGGAGCCTGTATAACTCCTCCAGAGTGGGCCAGAAGGCGGTGCCCGAGAGCCCGCTCTGAGGGTCCTCTGGATTCTCTTTACGCACCCAACCTTGCAGGCCCTCTCGCTCGGCAAGCTCCCACTCGGTCCGGGCGTACTGGGTATCGAGGTAGAGGTTTGGGGAGATAGCGGCCATACGCTCCACGAAGCTGCGGGGATAGGGCAGGTGGTAGAGAAGCCCGCAGCAGAAGATGGCGTCGAAGGTACCGTAGGACGATAGGTCATCCTCCTCGAGGTTGGTGATGTGGAAGGTTACGTTCTCTACTCCAAATAGACCTCTCAAGAACTCTGCCCGCTGTACGCTTTGGCGCCTGGCTTCTAAGCCCACCACCTCCCTTGCCCTTTTCGCGAGCTCCAGGGTCATGGCTCCTTCCAGCGATCCAGGCTCCAGAACCCTGCCCCTGGAGGCCTCCGGGAACGCCTGAAAGAACTCCTTGAGGCGGGGGCTGGTGTGGCGGGTTGCCCTGCCGTAGATCTCGCCGTCTATCCGCACCCCGGTGATCCACGGCCCGCGCCTGTCGAAGGCATCGCGGAGCAGGTAGTGCCGCAACCTCCTCTCTTCGGCACGGGCACTCTTCAGCTCTTCGATCTCGGACTTCAGCGCGGCGATTCTCTTCGCCCGCTTCTGGGACGTTCTGCGGGCGTTGTGAAGCCCCCCGACAAGCCGCTGCACTGTTCTCCAGGGGTCAGGCGGTATATCCCGGCTGAGCCCGGCGTCCAGTCGGAGGAAGGCTTTGAGCTTGCCCACGGAGAAGGATTTGCTGGTGGTGAGGCGTGGCAAGTGCTCTCCAGAGAATAGTCCGTTTGAGGTCATCATAGCAAGGGGAATGAGACTGGCAACCCGGCACGAGAAAGAAGCTCGGACTCACCCGCTATGTGGCGGATCCAGCGGTCTGCAACTCCTGTCAGTTGAAGAGCAAATACACCGAAGGCAAGAGCGGACAAGCGGTCAACCAAAACATTGGCGAGTAATACTTCGAGAAGGTTAAGGGCTACTATGGGCTAGAAGCCTACAAAAGGCGATGGTGAACCCTGATAGTCCTGTTCTTGGTTTCTCTGGGACCCACATCATGAATAGGAGCCCCTATCTGAGCGTAGAAACAGCGCTATTCTATGGCCTGACCGACACCGGTACGCGCTGGACGGCGTTTACGCAATAGCCGCCGACGTTCCAGGATTCGTCCGTCTGAAGCGGCTGTGTTCTACCACTCTCGTCGGTAGCCCGAGCGCACAGCTCGTACTCGCCCGGTTCTGCCACCCACTCATAGGACCACGGTGTCCAGGCGTCAGGATCCTCGGGTTCGCCGAGCCGGGTGTCTTCCCAACTATTCCCTCCATCAAAACTGAACTCGACCCGCTCTATCCTCCCGTACCCCGACCACGCCCGGCCCTCGATGGGTATGCGCCCGGGGCTCACGTAGCGTCTGCGTGTCAGATATTCCGGGATGCCGGGCGGCACCATCAGGGCTCGCGGCAGCTTGCGGGTGATGGGAACTCCGGGATCTTCTTCGGACTCCTGGTAGAGGTATTTGACTACTTGCTGGATGCCGTCGAACGGCTCATTTAGCGCCGTGATGGACTCAAGCCATTTCACCGATGCGACTCCGTAGTAGTCCGGTACGATGAGCCTCAGGGGATAGCCGTGCTGTGGAGGAAGAGGCTGGCCGTTCATCTCGTAGGCGAGCAGCAGGTCTTCGCGCAGGGCTTCTTGTACCGGCAGACTGCGCTCGAAGGTGTGCTCCACACCCGCGTCTATGCCGCGGTCTGAGCCGGAGAATAGGATCTCGACGGCCTCGTCCAAGAGACCAGCTTCCTCCAGGATCGGGGCGAGGGGTGTGCCCGTCCACCGGGCGCAACCGACGGCTTCCTCGCCCCAGGGTGCCGAGATAGGACGCGGGGAGAGTTTTGATCTTCCGTTGCCTGCACACTCCATCACGACAGTACGGCTCACCTTCTCACGTTGCTTGAGGTCTTCCAGAGAAAGCTTCATCCGGTTTCGGACGCAGCCCTTTATCTCGAGCGCGTAAGAGGATTCGTCTATTGCGGGTATGTCGAAGTGGATCAGGAGGTAGTGCATCCCGATTGGTGTTGTAGGATAACGCAGCCCTTCGAGGTGCATCCCGTGGTTCCTGAGCGCCAGTCCCACTTCTTCTCGGCTGAACTGTTGGGCTTCCGTGCGTTCTATCATCCTCTCGATCCCTTTCTCTAAAGTGGCAGGTGGGATCCTATGCCAAGCTCCCGCGTGTCCAGACGGACGCTGCGGCTGGTCAGAAGTAGTGTCTCACCTTCCAGCCTCACCGTATCGAAGTACTTTCCAACAGCGAAGAGTTCCGTAGCCCCTCCGTCGAGTTGCGTCTTGTAGACCACGAGCGAAGTCACCGCTGAAGCCTCGTTCGCGCTTCCATCATGCTCCACCAGATACACGCTGGCGTGGCGCGTAAGTGGCGAGTGATCGCTATTGTGTTTGGGGAGCATGTCGAACAGGCTCTCCATACCTTCGCGGTCGTGGTCGAGCCAGACCATCTCCTTGCGGATTTCCGGGCTGTAGGCCGTAATGGTGTAGCGGAGATCCGGCGCGCACAATCCCAGCCACCCGGCGAAGTCCTGGTTGTCCAGGTACAGGCACGAGCGGTAGATGAGCTCCCGCACTTCCTCTTGTACGTCTCTACTGGCTTTGATTTCGGTATCCATTTCCTTGTCCTATTTTCGCAGCTTCTCGTGTTTCACGTTCCCGGTGTAGTGGTGAGATCCCGGGCGGCAGGTTTCCTGGAAGGATCGCTCGCCAGCCGGCCCATGCGGCGGCTCCACTCGGCGTAGAAGTGGCGCATACCGATCTCGTCGTGGATCGTGCTGTCTTCCTCGCGGGCCTGGATGATGTAGCTCGCGCCGCTCGGTATGGCGCGGCCCTGGCCATGCACGGCCAGCAGGTCCTCGTGCAGGTTACGTCCGAAGGGACCCCAGATCACGTTGTGGTCCTGGATGCGCTGCTTTCTCTGCGCGGGCGTGTCGCTCTTGAGACCCAGGGTACGATATTCGATCATGGTCCTGCTCGGTCCCAGGGGTATCTGCGAATCTATCCGCAGGACCGAGGCCCTGAGGTTGTAGGTGTAGCCCGGAAAGAGGTCTACCATGTACCAGGGGTTGCCCGACATGCCCGGAAATCCCGCTTCCTCCCGGCTCTTGCTACCACCGTAGGCTTCGTAGTGGACCTCGTGAGATCCCACCTCCGCGTGTCCGTTTGGAAAGGGGATCATCTTTCTATCGAAGTAGCCCTCCTGCTTCATGCTGGTCAGGCGGTTATGAACGTGGAGGTAGTCGTGGTAGAACTCGCTGTTGGTGTCGTGCCAGAGCTTGTAGTTGGTGTGCACCACCGCCCTGTGGTAGGTGAACACCTCCAGCGGTTCGGTGTCTATCTGCTCGATCATACAGTCCAATGCAGAACCTATATGGTCCTCCAGAGGCCCACACTCATCATCGAGGTTGACGTAGACGAAACCCCCGTAGCCGACTTGGGTTTTTACCTCGCGCAAGCCGAGGTCGCCCCTGGTTATGCTGCAACCGTCTTCCGTGCAGTAACCCGCCTTCTCGCGCGGCAGGCCGACACAGTTTCCTTTGTAATCGAACGACCAGGCGTGAAAGATGCAGGTCATGCGCTTGGCGTTGCCCGATGGATCGTAGAGGATCGTATTGCCCCGGTGCGGGCATACGTTGTAGAAGGATCTTATCTCCCCGTCCTCCCCGCGCACCACGATCAGGTTCGCACCTGCCGGGTGGCGGTATGTGCGGTAGTCGTTCGCTTCCGAGACCTCGCTCTCGTGGCAGGCGAGCATCCAGGTCCTGGCAAAGATCTTCTCCTTCTCCTCCTCGAAGATCTGTGGGTCTGTGTAGACTCTCTGATCCACATAGTGCGTCTCGGGAAGGTCTGGCTTTTGGCTCCACTCTTTCGATGTGCGTCCCATAAACTTTTGCCCTCCTTACCGGGTGTTGGCATCTACTTTCCTGGTCCGAGAACTCTGGCTTGCTGAAGAAGCCAGCTTCGCCTGCGCGAATCCTCTCACCTGTCCTTTGCAGTGCTCTATGAGGTCCCCGATCCGCTCGAAGTCCTCGTCCTCAAGGACTAGCTTTGCCTTCGGAAACAACCTCTCCTCATCTTCGATCTGTTGGACCACCACATCCCGCAGCTCTCTGTACTTCTCCTCCCATCTCCCGCTGTCGGGCTCAAGCCTCTCCATCTCCTCCAACAGAGCCGTAAGTTGCCTGTGGCTCTGGTATGAGGCGGCTGTCAGTTCGGAGACCTCCACGAGCACGCTAGCGCTTTGCTCGAAAAACTCACTCGTCGTTTGTTTACTCTCCTCGACGGCGTCCTCAACTTGCGGGAGGAAGATGTTGTCCTCGGCTATTACGTGGACGAGCAGGTGATTTCCGAACTGCTCGAGGAGCCGAACCTTCTCTCCGGAAGCTTCCGGTCCAACGGCGTCCAGTTCTTCAAAGAGGGCCAGGATGCGTTCGTGATCCTCTTGTAGCACTGTGATCGCGTGCATCTATCTCTCCTAGATCTTTATGCCGTCTTCAAGCGGCTAGTTCTTCGGCGATTTCTTCGAGTTCCTTGCCCTTCGTCTCTGGTCCGAGCAAATAGCCGATGATGGTCAGCACCCAGAGACCTGCACTGATCAGGAAAGGTATAGTCGCTCCACCGAAGGCGTCTATCCCTGCGCCAACCAGGAAAGGTGCGAAGATCGAAACGACCCTCCCGCCTCCAACCGAGATGCCGAAGCAGGAGCCCCGGACGCTGGTCGGGAACATCTCGCTGATGTAGGTGTCGCCCAGGCCCCACAGCCAGCCCAACATCGCGATCATGATCGAGCCGAAGACGAGGAATACACCGAGCGAGTTTGCTGTCGCCGCGAGTACGGTCGCGGCTATCATTATCAGGGCACCCATAACCCCGGCAGGCCGGCGCCCGATCCAATCCGACAGCCCTGTGCCGAGGTACGAGAAAAAGAACTGCAGGACATAGAACCCGATAGCGTACTTTATGGCTTCGGTTGACGAAGCCCCGAACTTCTCGACCATGAACGTGGTCAAGAATACCGTTAGCCCCCAGTACCCGGTGGCATTCGCGGTATAGAGCAACCAGCCGATCCCGATCCGCTTTCTTACGCCGGGAATATTCCAGAGCTTCTCCCGGTCGCTATTGTGGGACCTGGCGGCTTTCTCGACCTCCCGCACCGACCTGGCTCGGTCGCGGATGCTTCCGTCTTCCTGAGCTTCTGCGAGAGCCTGGGCTGCTTCAAACTTGTTCTCTGTTTTCTCGATCACGTAGCGCACCGACTCCTGGAGCAGAAGTCGCAACAGGAAGACTGCAATCGCAGGAATGATGGCGATTATGAACGTCCACTCCCAACCGTAGCGCGGCACGATGACCAGGGCCGCAAGACCAGCGAGTATGTATCCGAGGGAGTAGAGGGAGAAGATGATCCCTCCTACCCCGACCGCGCGAAACCTTGCTGGCCACATCTCCGCGGTGTACGGCGCACCCACGGCGAGCTCGCCGGCTCCGCCCACGCCGGTCATGAAGCGCATTGCGGCGAAGAAGGGAATGTTGTGGCTCAGCCCGCCCAGAGTGGTGGTAGCTCCGTAGAGAAGGATAGAGGCTCCCAGGGTGTCCTTGCGCCCGAACCTGTCCGCGAGAACCCCGAATCCTATAGTCCCGATGGTGTAGCCGATGAGCTGGATCGAACCGATCAAACCCATAAGGCTCGCGCTGGCTCCCAGACTCGCGGTGATCGCCGGCAGAATAATGCCGTAGATGTTGACCGCATACGCATCGAAGCCATAGCCCAAACCCGCGGCCAGAGAAACCATCAGGTAATCTTTGAACGGTATCTGTTGGCTGAGGTTCTCCGTGGCAGCCCGCTGCGCCGCCTCGTCTCCAGTCCCTCGCCCGATAGCATCCTCCACCTCTCCTGACCTCCCTGAGTTTCGAGTTTCCCTATTTTGTCTACTTTAACAGTGTACAAAGTCGGAAAGATACACCGGGTGTCCTTGGGCGTCAAGTAAGTGCTACTTGCAAAGAGCCGCTCGGTGGTGAAAGACGTATGTGTTGCGGACAGCTATTCTTGTTTTTTGATCAAGTTAGTTGCCTTTAATCTTGAAATGCGATATGGTCGCACCTGCGGCTATGGGAGGAGACGGTTGGAGCGGGCTTGGTTTTGGCGTGATCACAAGCGGGTCGCAAGCATGGTAGGGAGGATAAGAGCTTGAGGCATATGGGGAATATCGTTCGGGAGGTGGGACTTGGCTGAGAGACCGAACATAGTTTTCTTTCACGTGGACAACCTGGGTATGGGCGAGCTGGGCTGCTACGGTGGTGGCATACTGCGCGGGGCTGACACGGAGCGCATAGACCGGTTCGCCTCCGAGGGTCTGAAGCTCTCGCACTACGTTGTGGAGCCACAATGCACGCCTACCCGCTCGGCCCTGATGACGGGGCGTTACCCGATACGCTCCGGGAACCACACTATAGCTCTGGGCGGCAACGCGGGCGGTCTGGTGGCCTGGGAGCAGACTCTGGGAGACATTCTCTCCGAGGCGGGATACGCGACGGCGTGCTACGGGAAGTGGCACATCGGGGCGGAGGACGGTCGCTGGCCGACGGATCACGGCTTCGACGAGTGGTACGGGCCAGCACGCACCTATGACGAGTGTCTCTGGCCGGATGACCCTCATTACGACCCGGAGCGCGACGGCTACTCTTACATGTACGAGGGCCGTAAGGGTGAGGGCGTCAGGACCCTCTCCGACCAGCAACTCAATCGGGACATAAAGCAGAACGTTGACCTCGAATACACCAGACGCGCTTTCGACTTCATCAAGCGCAACACAGAGGCGGATAGGCCGTTCTTCCTCTACTACAACCATTCGCTCATGCATTTCCCGATGATCCCGCGCGAGGAGTTCAAGGGGAAGAGTGACAACGGCGACTGGGGCGACTGTCTGTTGATGCTAGACCACGACTTCGGCGAGCTACTCGACTACCTGGATGAATTGGGCATTGCCGGGAATACCATTGTCGTTTTCGCGGGTGACAACGGGGCTGAAGACCATATGATCGGGCGGGGCACCGCCGGGTTCTTTGACGGCTCCTACTTCAGCTCGGCGGAGGGCGGTATCCGTACGCCGTGTCTGATCCGCTGGCCGGGGAAGGTAGCGACGGGCCGCGAGAGCGACGAGATGGTTCATGTTACCGACATGTTCACCACGTTGTTGGGCTGGGTTGGGTGCGATGCTCCACAGGATCGAGTGATCGACGGCTTGGACCAGGGTTCGTTTTTCCTGGGCGAGCAGGGCAACTCCAACCGCGAGGCGTGCATAGTCTGGCTCAACGAGGAACTGCATGCCGTCAAGTGGAACCACTTCAAGATCAGCTTCAAACGCCAGCAGCACTTCCACGACCCGGAACTGCCGCTCGGCTTCGCCCGGATCATCCATCTCAAAGAGGATCCGAAAGAACGGGAACCGGTCAACCAGCAGTACGTGCGCTGGTGGGTAATGCAACACGCCCAGCGAGCCATCAGAGAGTTTGAGGAAAGTACCAAAAGAGAGGCGCTCATCCCTCCTGGCTCGCCAGTCGGCTTCGTCCCGGAAACCGGGGAGTCTCGCTAGAGCGATGTTCAGAAAGGATACAGACGGTAAGTGTAGAGCAGAAGCCGCCCCCAGAGGTCTTGAGTCGACCAGCCCGGTAGGCCACAGCGATAATATGGTCTGGATACCCGGCGGCAGCTTTCAGATGGGTTCCAACGACTTTTACCCCGAGGAGTGTCCTGTCCATC
>CADDYV010000086.1 GCA_902810695.1 Actinomycetota bacterium
AAGCTGCGCCATAGTGCCTCCTTCTCAAGGTGGGAGAACGATACCCCACGACACCCTGGGACTGCACACCCAGTAGCCTTCCACCTGGATAGACCGCGCGAGCAAGGCTCGTCGTGCTGCGAGCGTACTTTATATCCTGCGTACGGAGCGCAGATGTTAGCCGAAGACCATATGGATTCAGTACGTTAGTGTTTTCGTAAGGTTGTCTGCTCTTCTATCCTGACGACGCCTGCGGGTTGTTTACGAACCACGAGCGTGATCGCGGCGGCCACGATCCATATCTCCTGACCGATCAACAAGAAGATGACCCCGGTGACTGCGGTGGCGCTGAAGAGGCCGGCGAAACCCAAGATCTCAAACGCGACTCCGAGCGCGAGAGCCAGGTAGCCGAAGAGCCGCGGTAGTAGACGCGCGCCGAGCAGGACCGTCCCCAGCGCCAGGAAGACTGCCGGCGCCGGCGCAATCGTGAAGACGTGAACGAACACTCCGGTGAGGTCGAAGCTGGTCAGTGCGCTCTCAGGATGCCCGTTCGCGGTTGCCTGGACGGTGTCGATAGCCAAAGCCCCTTCTATAAGGCCCATGGCTAACAGGACTGCCGACGCGAGCAACGTCACCATACCCGCCATCCTGGTCGCGGCTCCGGCCATGTGGACGATCGCCACGAAGAAGACTACGGAGAGGAGCGATCCGGTAGCCTGAAGCCAGGCGTCTAGAAGGCTGGTGTCATGATACCGGTTGGCGAACTCGCTTACCTGGGTGGCGGTCGCGTTATCTGGTGGCAGCGGAACCGGCACGGCATAGTAGACACCAAGTGCTATGACCCCGAGAATGCCGCAGAGGGCGACCAGGATCCGGTATCGTCTCGTGTTCATGATCTACTCCTTGTCGGGGTCCACCAGCTCAGCCTGGTTGAACTGCATTCCTTTTCCGAGGTTTGCTTGAGCTTTCTGAAGAGTCAAAGTGCCCAGGATGTCGTAGGCCGCCCTGAGCTCGAGTCCAGAACACCTTTTGCCGGCAACCTCGGTGAAGAGGCTCCTCTTAGAGGAGCCTCTCGTACCTGTTAGTGTTCCCGGGCTTCGTTCATCCGTGCCGGAATCTTCCGACCATCCGTGCTCCTCTAGGGTCGGGCTGCGTCTGCCTCCTTAGCCAGCTTGCGCATGAAGGCAAAGAACTCTTTCGATTGGCCTCTGAAGAGCCCATCATCAATGAAGGCCTTGAGCGTTCCCATAGCCGCCCCCTTCGTCTCGGTCGGGCGAATGATCGAAACGCGCGGGAACTTGCGGCTGAGGAAGATGGTGGGCTCGGGCATGATCAGGCTGGTCTGGAATAACTGTCCCCCAAAGGGTGGGGCGTTGAGATCCGGGAACACCAACCCGTTGGTGGGGTCTTTCAAGGGCGGTGCGTTGCCGGCCGTGTCGTGCCAGATCTGGAAGTGCATAGTCTCGGTTCCCCCGATGCTCAGCAAGACGCGCAACACCTCTTTATTTCTCACCCGCTGCGCAAGTGAGGGGTAGAGGCTCGTACCACCCTGCTCGATAAAGCCGAAATGGAAGCCCGCAGTATTGGCGATGGCCTGGATGTGCTTCTTGGGGGTGAGATCTCCATTGTTGCGGGGAATGGCCGGAAATTTACCCTTGCTCAACCCTGGAACGGCTTGCGGGAAGGTGTCCCCGAAATCGGGGTTCTTCGTGCTGCTGCGGTAGCGGGTGTACCAGCTTGTGTCTACGGTGAGCTCCATGAGGTTGGTAAGCCGTTTGACTCCTTTTCGGGCACCGTTCGCTTGACTGCCCGGCAACTTGCGAAACCGCTCCAGACTGACTGGTTCTGCACCCTTTGAGGAGAGGTAAGCGTTGAGGAACTTGAAGTGGCTTATCTCGTCGTCTGTATTGTCGTGGATGTACTGGGGCATGTCCTCATCGAGCACTTCCAGTGCCGTGGTGTAGGCTGCGTTGCCGCTCCCCCCAGGGACTTCTTTATCCTGGATGCCGCCAAGTTCGTTGTATTGCTGCCACAGATCAGCTTCGATTATTTCGACCGCCGCCAGGAAGCGGAGAATGGACGCATCTCCCTTTGCGAGAGAGTTGCCTCCTTCAGCGAGAGCGGATGGCGATTCACTATTCGCCAGCAATCCGGCGCCGAGTGCTCCGGCTCCGAGCGCGAGACCCCCTTGTAAGAAGGTGCGTCGGCTGGTGAGGTGGGCAGTCTGGTTCGTGCGTGGTTCCATGGTCTTCTCTCCTTTATCACTGGCCGTGCCGCCGGGTCGTGTAGCCGAGGGCGGCGACGGCGCCTGTTCCCCGATTCTCAGGGGGGTCACAGGCCAGGGGCTTTGCGACGCGCCATCCTTGCCTCCTTTTTCCGGGTGCCCATCTTCTCTACGAGGAACGCAGTTCCAAGCCTCTACCTATCCAATGTAGGCTAATTGAGGCCAGAGCTTCACGCTGCCCCCATTTGTACTTTTTTTGATAAATGTATTTCAGAATACATACCTGCTTTGCACCTTATCTGGAAGCCATCTCAGCGACGGACCTTCCTTGCTTCCTTTACGTAACGAGCCACGGTCGTTATGCCAAGCCCTATGAAAAGGGTCTCCACCATAAGGGAGAGTATCCCCAGTGGCTCCAGCCACTCATCGTCGATCGGCAACCCAGGCAGACCTACGGTGCGGCTGATCACGTATCCCGCGAAAGCTCCCACGGCGACCAGAGCCCCCAAGGCCCAGCCCCACCTATTCCCCCGATAGATGCCGATCGCTGCCACGAGTGCCCCGAAGAAGTTGCCCAGTTCCAAAGGCCCCTGATAATCTTGCAGGTTCGCTGTGGCGTCAATAACGTGGACGAGACCGACAACCACGATCAGCGAGATGGCCGCCCCCACCAGCTTACCTGGAGCGGTGGCGCCTCGGATGATTACGGTGCGCATCTTCCCATCCCTGCTTTCTCTAGCGTTCACTTCGGTAAAGTTGTCCATAGCTCTCTGCACGTCTCCTTTCGATTCGTTTCTCATGAGAGAACGCGGGGTTATACGAGCGGGGTGGTTTTTCGGATTGGGTCTTTTGTGCTAGGGGATAAAACTTCGCCCAGTCGGGAAGTAGAATCCTCGACGAAAAACCCCTCAGGATCGATGGGGAACTTCACCCTAACCTCACTACCGGGATACCATGCTGAAACGATGCTCGCGGCTTGCTGGATGCCCTGAGCCTGCACCGACACTCCAAAGCGGGTACTCCCACTATGGACCTCTATAGAAACCTTTACCATTTAGCTCACTCTCTCTTTGTCTCCGAGGTTGCCTCTCTGAACGTGGGGTTATACGAGCAACGGATCTCTTCGGACTCATCCCTACCAAAGACCAGCGGTGACGGAGCAAGCGTCAATCTGAATCACACCCACAAGCACGAGCACCACCCTCGTTCGCGGTATTGTCGCTACTAATAGTTGTCAGGCGTGCCCAATATCTTTGTGAACAAAAGCCCGATCCAGGGAGTCACACCTTGCGTATCGTGGTCCGGGGGTAAGGCGGCAATCTCTGCGCTCTACAAGCATTACAGCCGCACGGTCTTCGGGGTAGGGGAAAATTCAGGAGCATGCGGATAACGACTCTAGCGCTGAAGGCAAAGGTCCGTATCCATTGATGAGATGGGAACCGAGAGCGCCCGACGCACACTGCATTATGAAAAGATCTCTAGATAGCCTGCGTAGGCAGCACTTCCGAGCCGCAGGCCGGGCAGTGAAATATCCCATCTGGCAAGTAGCGCATCTCCGGGTGGCCGCATTCGCAGGCGTGCTTACCCAAAGCATCCGGCAGGGCGTGTACCTGTTCGAGAGTCAGCAACATTGTGGTACCCAGGATGTACCCACACAGGCCACAGCGAGCATCGTCCCCAGCAAAGAGGTGTAACTCACCCGCTTCACAGAGCGGACAGATGAGACGGTTGGGTTTTGATGGCAAGGGAGAGGTTTTCATGTCGTCTCCTTTCTCAAGGGTTACGCATCAATGAAGCCCTAAAAGCCGAGGGCGAGCATCAGTATCAGTATGAGCAGGCTCACGAGGCCCAACGCCGCGTAGACGAGCAGCGTGATCACCGAGATAGCCGTATTTTCTATGCGGCGGAGTGGTTGACGCATCTTCTTTCTCCTCTGTTCAGGAAGTGTTATAAGAGCCCTTGTGCTCTGGTAAATTGTTTTACGAAGGATTTGCTTGGCCGGTTTAGGGTTGGGACAGCAGATCCTGGTAGCTCTGTCGCTCCGTCCACTGCGGGAGGTCATTGTGAAATACGTGCTGTTCTACGAATCCGCTGACGACGTTCGGGCGAAGGCCCCACCCCACGTTCCGGCCCACAGCGCGCGCATCGCGGAATTCCACATCCAAGGCACGCTGCTGATGATCGGCACCTTCGCCGACCCTCAAGAGGGCGCTATGGGTATCTTTACTACCCGTGAGGCAGCCGAGGAGTTCGCGAGGGGTGACGCTTTTGTCCTGAACGGCGTCGTCCGCAATTGGCGCATCCTCGAATGGAACGAATCCGTTGCCGGACCCCAATGACGCCACCCAGGGCACGGATAGATCGTTATTGGCTGCTCTACAGCTATGCGGCGCATGGTAAGCTTGGAATGAGGAACTGAAGAAGACGCTTCCGGAGTTTAGTTTCCAGGAATCTCTTGATAGTTTGAGCCGCATCTGACCCTATCTCTCCTACTTCTATATACGTCATTTGACTTATCTCCTGAACTTCACGCATCTCTGATAAATGCGTCATGCTGACGATGTCGAACCGCGGCCCCGGAACTAATCTAAGACCCAACGACGCCGAGTTGGGCGCGAGAACAGCAAGGAGAGCTGAATGTACCCTCTAACCGATCTTCGGGTCTACCACTATCACCAGGAGCAGTTGCTCGAGGAAGCCAAAAACGCTCGCCTCGTCAGAGCACTGAAGCCGGCGACCCGAGAAGAGCATCTCCGCCCCCGGGTAGGACACAGATCGCGTCGCATATGGGAAGCACTTTTCACCTAACCCATCATGCAACCAGAGCGATACTAGGTACTGGGCTTCACTCTCTTACCGGGGAAAGCCCGCTTCCCTTTACCTCTATATGTCCTCCTCAGCTAATACGGTGACGCTACGACCAGTACGAGCAGTTGCGTTCTTGAGAGCGGCAGGGGACAAAGGAGCCCGCCTTCACTGATGCCACATCTGGCGCACAAACCGTCTGACGAGCAGTATGTAGCACTTCTTCGTGGTCCAAAGGCCGAGGCTGCTCTCTCTGCACTCTACGATCGTTACAGCACCACCGTGTTCGGAGTAGGGTTGAAAATCCTCGGAGAACATTCTCTGGCCGAGGATCTGCTCCAGGAGGTCTTCTTCAAGGTGTGGCGTTCGTCTGGCACTTTCGACCCTTCGCGCAGTAGTTTTTCCACCTGGCTCTACAGGGTCACACGCAGCGTCGCCCTGGACCTCTACCGCAAACGTAAACGCAGGGTTAGCCTGGTAGCCGAAGGAGACTCCTACCTCGAAGCCAGCAGGGATTACTCTGCTGAGCCTCAGCGGGTTGTGGATGGATCGTGGCTGGCCTGGCAGGTGACGAGGGCACTGGAAGCACTCGACGCATCGCATCGAGAGGTGATAGATCTCGCCTACTTTGAGGGACTCTCCCAGAGAGAGATATCCGAGAGAACCGGTGTGCCGCTAGGCACCGTCAAGAGCAGGACTGCCAGCGCCTTCAAGAGTTTGCGCAGGGAGCTTATGGTTCGGCATATTTCCCTAGAGGACATAGGATGATGTATGCCGCGGTTCACCCGTACTTGGCAGCCGCGCTTTTGTTCTACAGGGGTCGGCTCGATGTTGGTCTAGGTTACCTCGGGCTGCGGGTTCTTCCCACGCACCTCGGTGGTAGTTGTGCTCCCCGGAGGTTTGATATCACCGGCACGCGATGTTCTATCCCGCAGGGGGAAGCCCACCCGGGTGGTCGGGTCCGGGCCGGGACGGGCGGCCGCTGCCGAGCCTTCGGTATCAGCAAAAACAAACGATTTGGGAAGCGAGGCTTGATGGCATGAGGTGCATCGAAAGAAACCACCAGCAAGGACAGGTGGCGCGTGATCTCCGGGGTTCGCCTCAGACAGACAGCGCACAACGCTCAAGATGCGTGGACAGCGTCGCCGGGACACCCTTTGCGCAGACGAGATCCGAGACAGCGAGCACCGGGTGGGCCGTCTGTGTCCGGCGCCTCACACGCGAGGATGCAGAGGGGCTCCGCCGGATGTTCTCCAGGCTGTCTCAGGAGACAATCTACCGGAGATTCCACACGCCGTACCCGAGGATACCGGAGTGGATGTTCGACTACTTCCTTGGTATGAAGCACCCCCAGGCGGAGTCCCTCGTAGCTACCGTGGGGGATGAGATCGTCGGCCACGCGATGTACGTCCCGTTAGACGGCGGGCGTGAGGCCGAGGTCGCCCTGGTTGTGGAGGATGCCTGGCAGTCGAGAGGCGTGGGCAAGCTGCTGCTTTTCGGGCTCGTCGAGAGAGCCCGGGTAAGGGGCATCGAGACCTTCACCGGGGCGGTGCTCGGCGAGAACCGTCGCGCGCTAGGTTTCTTCCTGGCAGCTTCCTCTGAGATCCGGCACGACATCAAGGGTGGTGCTCACCTTCTCCGCGCGCCGCTCTCTGGGGGCCTACGTCAACCTCATGATGGAGGGGCAGGAGCGGGTTCGCGCCACCTACCGGGGCAACTACGGGCGGCTGGCGGAGGTCAAACGGAAGTACGACCCGGCCAACCAGAACATAAAGCCGGCTGCGTAAGGGAAGGAGGCCGATGAGCCGGAGCACCACGTCCCCGGAGTTCACTCGCGAAGAGGCGAAACTTGCCCTGCGAAACTCAGGCATGCTCCTCAAAACGCTCCGCTATCCCATAACCTCCATCGAGATGCACTACCTCTACGAAAGTGTCATGCCGAAGACGGAGCTTCGAACGTGGTCCCGTTACGCAGCATCGCCCACACAGAATCATTGACTCTCCGCCGTGTCAGAGCGATGAGAACCCCTGAAACGACTAAGAGAAGCGGCGTCTGATGCAGGCCGGAAGTGATGGCAGGAGGTGCGTCAATTGGTTGGTTATATGACTCCGGACGAGCAGGCAGACGCGGACTTCAGCCGTATCCGCAGGCGGGCTTTCCTCCGGCAGGTGAGTGCGCGTGTCAGGGCTGATCCTGCCTCAGCCCGGTTGCGGTGCTTCGATCAGCTCCGGAAGGAATTCGGGGCAGTAGGCAGGGTCAACATAGGATTGAGGACGGTAAGGGTTGACGGGATCGTCGGGAGCGTGGACCGATGCTCGGATTTCGACCGGGACTTTTCGCCCACCAGAGCCGGCGCGAAGGAGAGGTGGAAGCGAATAGACAGGGCCTTCCTCCGGGGCGAGGAGCTACCGCCCGTGAGTCTGTACAAGCTCGGCCGCTCTTACTTCGTGCTGGACGGCCACCACCGCCTCAGCGTGGCTCGCTACCAGGGAGTTGAGTGGATCGACGCCCAGATAACCGAGTTCCTTCCCCGATCACCACATGTACGAGCCGATGGATCCTGAGGAAGGAGAGCTGAATGTACCACTTAACTGATTTTCGAGGCTACCACCCTCCCCAGGAGCAGTTGCTCAAGGAGGCGCTGATCACTCGATTCGCCAAAGCATCCAAGCGTCGCCCTGAACCTCTATCCCAAATGTGCCCACAGGGTTAGCCTGGTACCCGACGGAGACCGCTACAAACCTCGCCATTATTAGCGTTACCTATGGGTGGGACAACGCTGGCAGAAATCTGAAGGCATAGAATACGAATCGGCCGCCTATCAATCCCATCACGAACTGGGCTCAAACTCCCGCATGTGGAACGGAGCGGCGGATGGCAATCGTGGAACTCCACTCGGAAGGGTGGAACGCGAAGGCCATAGCGGGCTACCTCAAGACTAGCAAACCCACCGTCTACCGCGCTCTCAGGAAGTGGATCAAGGAAGGG
>CADDYV010000087.1 GCA_902810695.1 Actinomycetota bacterium
TCTTCGAGCCGCCGGACGGGACCAAGATGGAGTACGCTCCCGGCGAGAAGATGCGCTTCGGGTTCACGGTGGTTGGCCGGGCGGCGGCGTATATGCCGTACTTTTTCTACGCGTTCTCGAAGATGGGGGAGGAGGGAGTCGGGCGCAGGCGGGCCCGGTACCGTCTGGAGCGCGTGGTGGCGCAGAATCCGCTGGTGGGAACACAGGAGGAAGTCTTCGACGGCGAGGTGGTGCGTAACAGGCGCTTGCCGACCGTCTGGGAGGATGCCGAGAGGGCGGCGCGGAAGCTGGATAAAGAGCGCATCGGGCTAAAGTTTCTGACGCCGGCGTTCGTGAAGTTCGGGGGAAAGATCTCGCCCGAAGCGCCGCCGTTTGCCGCGCTGGTGCAGGCACTTTTGATCCGCATCCCGATGCTCTCGGCGGTTCACTGCGGCGAGGTGTGGCGGGAGGATTTCAGGGCTATGATCGAGAAGGCTGGCCAGGTCGAAACCGTGCGAGATGACACCACCTGGATCTCTTTCCGCCGGTTCTCCTCGTTCAGGAAGAAGACGGAACCGCTGGAAGGGATAGTGGGCAGTGCGGCGTATGAGGGGCCTGTCGGAGAGTTTTTGCCGCTATTGTGCATGGGACAGCTCACCCACGTCGGCAAACGCTCGGTCTTCGGGTTGGGGCGCTACTGGTTGTCTGCGGTTTGAGTCTCAGCGCCGGTCGGGAGGTTGGAGCCCCTCGCCCTGACTTTCTTTGGAAGCCATCTCTATTACCTCTGACGTTGCATGATCTACCTGCAGCGTGGTGTGGTGGATGTCGAAGCGCCCTTCGAGCATCCTCTCTAATTCCCTGCGCTTGTCGTGGCAGTTGCTTCGGGGTTCGACGAGGACGTGGGCAGATAGCGCAGGAAATCCGGAGGTTACCTCCCAGACGTGCAGGTCGTGGACGTTTACCACGCCCGGCTCGGAGACCAGGGCCCGGCCTATCTCCTCGGGGTTATACCCTTTCGGGGCGGCCTCCATGAAGATGCGCCCGGAGTCCCGCACGAGCCCGTAGCCAGCCTTGAGCATGAGCGCGGCGATCACCAGCGCAGCCACGGCGTCCAGCCGGTTTATGCCGGTTATCAGGATGGCGGCCCCGGCTATCGCCGTTGCGATAAACGCGTAGAGGTCGGTAAGGATGTGCTGGAAGGAGCCCTCGACGTTGAGGCTCTGGCGGTTGGCCTTGCTTATGGACCAGGTGGCGAGCAGGTTCACGCCTATGCCGACCAGCGCGACGATCAGGACGAAGAGCCCCTCCACCTGCGGAGGGGAGATGAGGCGCCGAATAGCCTCGTAGATGAACCATGCCGAGAGCAACAGCAGGGTTATCCCGTTTGCCTGCGCCGAGAGAATCTCCGCTCTCTTGAGGCCGTAGGTGTAGTTTCCGCTGGCCGGACGCTTCGCCAAGCGCATGGTAAACAGGGCCAGCCCCAGAGCCCCGGCGTCGGTGAGCATGTGCCCGGCATCCGAGATGAGCGCGAGCGAGGAGACGATAATACCCACGACCACCTCGGTGAGCATGAACCCAACCAGGAGCACCAGCGCGATCACCAGGTATCGCTGGTTGGCGTCGGCGCTTATGTTGTGGGAGTGGCCCTTGTGCTCGTGTTCGTGGTCCGTCACGTTCTCGTCCTCCGTATTGAATCTACTTACAGCAGCGTCATGCCTCATTCTTTTCCTCGTCGCCGCGTGCTTCTTCAAGGGCTTCGCGAGTTTCCCCTACGAGCCAGAACAAAAACACCAGCGCCGCGAGGCTCTCGACCCACCACCAGCCCAAAACCGCATTCAGTGCCAGCCCGATCAGTACGGTTGCTGCCATGTAACCGCAGGTCATGGAGCTTGCCGCGTCTCCTCGCAGGGCTCCGCTGCCGATCCTGTTAGCTACCCGCCGTTTGGAGAACGAGAGCCAGGGCATTACAAAGGTGGCAGCGACGGCCATCCCGATACCCACCGGGGAGCTTTCCGGTTTTGAGTGGGTGACTAGGGCGTAGATTGCGCTTATGAGCACGTAGATACAGAGCAGAGCCAACGCGATACCAACCACCCACGCCGCACGCCATTCAGCACGCTCTGCACGTTCCTCGTCGGCCTTGCCACCAGCCTCCAGTGAGAGCCGCCACAGGAGCACACCACCGCTGACCATCTCGATGAGGCTGTCTATCCCGAAAGCAGTTAGCAGGATACTTCCTGCTACCATTCCCGCACCGATAGAGATTGCCGCCTCTATAATCAGCCAGCCAACCGTGAAGACTTCGAGGCGTATCCCTTTGCGGATCTCGGTAGTGGACGTCACGTTCATCGGCAGCAATTATCCCCGCAGCACTCATCGTCACAGCAGCCATCCGCTGGATCGGTTACGCAGCAGTCCTCGCCCCGCCAGGTTTTCTGTCCCTCCCTGATAGCAACCGCGGTTATCACGAGCGCGGCCACCGGGTCCGCCCACCACCACCCGAACAGGGCGTTGGCTCCAAGACCCGCCAGTAATGCTACCGAGAGGTACGCGCAGAGCATATTCTGGATGCCCTCTCCTCTGAGCGCCGCCGAGTTGAGCTTCTCGCTGATGCGGACTTTGGCCCTGGCGAGAAGCGGCATAGTTATGAGCGTTACTATTGAAAGGCAGATCCCGATGAAGCTCGCCTCGGGACGTTCCTGGACGACGAGCGTCTTTACCGATTCAACTCCCACGTAGGCGGAGATCAGGAAGTAGCTCGCGCCGATGAGCTTCCGGGCGCGTCTTTCGGCGCTCTCCGAAGAGATCCTGGAGCGGGCGAAGCGCCAGAGGACGGCAACCCCGGCGACCGCCTCGACCAGAGAGTCCGCGCCGAAGCCAATAAGGGCGATGGAGCCCGCGATGATCCCCGCCCCGATAGCAACTGTGGCTTCGATCCCGTGCCAGCCGAGCCCGGCCCATGCCAGAAGCCTCGCCCGCCGGACCAGCTTCAAACGTTCCTCTTGCCGGCGATTCCGGGAGAGATCCCCGATCCGAACCTGCTGCCCGCTCACGCGCGTACCGGTCCGCCTTTCTTATCCAGCACGGCTGCCAGCAGCGAGCGCCCCTGGTCTGTCAGGGAGTACATGACCAGCTTGCCGTCTCTCCGGCTCTTGACCAGCCCCCCGGACCTCAACACTCCCAGGTGGTGCGAGACCAGGTTCTGGGAACGCCCGCAGATCCAGGATAGGTCGCAGACGCACAACTCTCCTCCCGCTTCCAGAGCCGCCGCGAGGGTCAGCCTGGTAGGGTCCGAGAGAGCGCGCACGCGCCCGGCAGCCTCGCGGGCAAACTCCTCGTCGAGCAGCTCTTCGCGTATCGCCTCGGCCCGCGGCGCGTCAACACACAAGAGATCGCAGCGTTCGTTAGCCATAACCTGCCCCAACATCCTTACGTACGTTGATATGTAAAGAGTATACCAGATATGCGAAGACGCTCTCCGGCGTTCCAGGGTACGCTAACATAACGGTTTGCAGGTGGCGGGAGATCGGAGAATTACTGTGGATTTCGAGTTGAGTCCTGAGCAGCAGGAGATCAAAAGCCGCGCGGCGGAGTTTGCGGACCGGGAGATTGCGCCGCACGCGGCGGAGTGGGACCGCAGGGCGCGATTTCCGGCTGAGGTTTTCGAGAAGCTGGCAGTGGAAGGGTTCATGGGGCTGTGCGTACCGGAGGAGTACGGGGGAGCGGGAAAGGACTTCCTCTCCTACGTGCTGCTTCTGGAGGAGATCAGCCGCGCCGATGCGGGTGTGGGGGTAACGCTCGCGGTGCACACCAGTGCGGGGACGCTGCCCATCCTGGAGTACGGCGCGGAGGAGCAGAGGGCGCGCTGGGTTCCTGCCCTGGCTCGTGGGGAGAGGATCGGCTGCTTCGCCCTGACCGAGCCGGGTGCGGGCTCCGATGCGGCGGCGATAGAGGCGCGCGCCGAGCGGGTTGATAGCGGTTACCGCATCAGCGGGCACAAGCAGTGGATCACGAACGGCAGGGCTGCGGGCGCGATGGTCCTCTTCGCCCGCGCACCGGAGGGCGTAACCGCGTTTGTCGTGAGCATGGACGCGGAAGGCATCTCCTTCGGCAAGCACGCGGAGAAGATGGGCGTTCTCTCGGCAACTACGGACGACGTGCTGCTCGATGGAGTCTTCGTGCCGGAGAAGGATGTGCTCGGGGGCGAGGGCAGGGGGCTCAGGGTTGCTCTGGGGACACTGGATGGAGGCAGGATCGGGATAGCCGCGCAGGCCGTGGGGATCGCCGAGGCCGCCTTCCGGTATGCCGCAGACTACGCGAACGGGCGCACTACGTTCGGCAGGCCCATCGCCGAGCACCAGGCCATCGCGTTCAAGCTGGCGGACATGCAGACGAAGATAAGGGCGGCGCGCATGCTGGTCTACGAGGCGGCCTGGATGAAGGACCGGGGGGAGCGCCACACCGAGGCCGGGGCGCGGGCCAAGCTCTTCGCCTCGCAGGTCGCGAACGAGGTCGCCTACGAAGCGGTTCAGATCCTGGGCGGCCAGGGGTACATGAAAGAACATCCGGTAGAAAAATATTACCGGGACGCGCGGGTGACGGAGATCTACGAGGGAACCAGCGAGATACAGCGCCTCGTCATCTCCCGCGGCATCGCACGCGAGCGCACCGAACGTCCCGGAGCACCGGGTGGTGTTGCGGACTCGCGGCCTGTGGTGGGGTAGCCGGTCAGGGCACCAGCCTACACGTCGAACTCTTCCCTTCCGGGATTGCGGCGCAGTAGCTCCGCCAGCTGGAACCTGCGCTCCTGGAGTTCGGACAGGGCTTCGGCGGGATCCCCATACCGCTCTACTTCCAGCGCGAGCTCCTCGTTCATGGCGTCCCCGTAGGCGATGTGGTTACCAAGCTCGACCAGCATCTCATCAAGGCGGTCAACTTCCCTTATAACCTCGATGCGCCGCATATAATCCCGCTCTCAGAGCAGGCTGGCCAGCCGCTTTACGCCTTCCTCGATCTGCCCTGGCGTAACCGCACAGAAGGGGAGCCGCACGAACCTCTCGCCCGGCGCTTCCTCATCGTCGCTCTCGGCAAAGAACGACGGGCCCGGCGTGAGCACCAGGCCACGCTGCTGCGCCCGACCTGCCAGGTTCTCGGTGTTGGCATCCCCCGGCAGAAACACGCTCACGAAAAATCCGCCGTCCGGGACGAAGGCACGCGCGCCGGGAAGCTCACGGCGCACCGCGTCCAACATCGCCTGCCAGCGCGGCGTGTAGAGCGACTTCAGGCGCTCGACGTTGGGTTCGAGGAGACCCCGGCGCAGATACTCGGCGACCGCCGCCTGGGTCGGGAGCACCGGAGAGAGGTACGTCTCCGTGCCTAGCGCGCTCAGAGCGACGATGAGTGCAGATGGCGCGATGGCGAAGCCCACCCGGATGCCGGGGCTCAGGAGCTTGCTGAACGAGCTTAAGGTAACGACCCTCGCCGCGGATACCTCGCGCAGGAGCGGCACATCCTCGCCCCGGTAACGGAGCTTGCGGTACGGTATGTCCTCTACGACCCAGAAGCCGCGCTCCTCGGCCAGCTCGACTACCCTGCGCCGCTTCTCCGTCGAGAGCGTAACGCCGGTTGGGTTCTGGAAGTCCGGGACCAGGTACAAAAACGCCGGGACCTCGCGTTCCAGCGCCTCTTCGAGACGCTCGATACTGATGCCGTCGTCCTCCACGGGTATACCCTTCACCCGCGCCCCGCGCCGCCGGAAAGTCGTGAGGGCGCGGTCGTAGCTCGGTTGTTCGGTGAGCACCACGTCTCCGGGACGCACCAGGCAGGCGGCGAGAAGGTCCTGCAGTTGCAGAGAGCCGTTGCCGACCAGCACCTCCGACTCGGAGACGCCGTACTCCGAGGCGAGCTCCCGGCGCAGCGGGAGGTAGCCCTGCTGGTGACCGTACTGCAACACCACGTCTGGGTCGTTGCTGATCGCCGCGTCGAAGCATTTGCCGATATCTTCTATGGGAAACGCCTCCGGCGGCGGCACGCCCCGGGTAAAGGTGATCGTGCCTTCCATCTCTTTGGGGAATACTCTGCTGCTCACGTTAAAACTCCGTTCGTGTTTCTCTACAGTTGACGGTGCATCGCCGGGTCTCCCACTCGCTTATGTTACAGTTTCTCAGAAGGGATAAAAACCCAGGAGGAGAGATAGCTTTGGACACCAGAAAGAGCGCCCGCGACCGCTGGAAAGAGGCCTACGCGAACAGCAAGGAGCGCGACGCCGAGTTCTCGACCATGAGCGGCATCCCGATCAAGCCTCTATACACCCCGGAGGACGTCAAGGGAGACTACGAAGAGAAGCTCGGCTATCCCGGCGAGTACCCCTACACCCGCGGCGTCTACCCGACGATGTACCGCGGCAGGCTGTGGACCATAAGGCAGTTCGCCGGCTACGGTGACGCCGAGGAGACCAACAGGCGTTTCAAGTACCTGCTGGAACAGGGCCAGACCGGGCTCTCGGTCGCTTTTGATATGCCCACGCTCATGGGCCTCGACTCCGACTCGCCGCGCTCTCTGGGCGAGGTCGGGACCGAGGGGGTGGCGATAGACTCCCTGGAGGACATGGAGCGCCTATTCGACGGCATCCCGATGGACGAGATCACCACCTCGATGACCATAAACGCCCCGGCGATGGTCTTGCTCGCGATGTACGTGGTGGCGGCGGAGAAGAAGGGTATCCCGCCGGAGAAGCTCGGTGGCACCAACCAGAACGACATCCTCAAGGAGTACATCGCCCAGAAGGAGTGGCTCTACCCGCCGGAGCCTTCGATGCGGATCTTCAAGGACATGCTCGTCTACTCCACCGAGCACATGCCCAAGTGGAACACCATCTCCATCTCCGGCTACCACATCCGCGAGGCCGGGTCCACGGCGGCGCAGGAGCTCGCCTTTACCCTCTCTGACGGGTTCGCCTACGTGGAGGCCGGGATAGAGGCCGGGCTCGATGTGGACGACTTCGCGCCGCGTTTCTCGTTCTTCTTCAACTCGCACCTGGACTTCTTCGAGGAGATCGCCAAGTTCCGCGCCGCAAGACGCATCTGGGCGCGCGAGATGAAAGAGAGATACGGCGCAAAAGACGAGCGGAGCATGAGGCTGCGCTTCCATACCCAGACCGCGGGCGTCTCTTTAACCGCCCAGGAACCATACAACAACGTCGCAAGGACGGCTTTCGAGGCGCTGGCTGCCATCCTCGGCGGCACCCAGAGCCTGCACACCAACTCTCTCGACGAGGCGCTCGCGCTCCCAACCGAGGAAGCCGTGCGCATCGCGGTCCGTACCCAGCAGATAGCCGCTCTGGAAACGGGCGTTACGAATACCATAGACCCGCTCGGGGGATCGTACTTCGTCGAGGCACTGACCGATGAGATCGAACACCAGGCGTATGCGTACTTTGATCAGATAGAGGAGCTTGGCGGTGTGATCCCGGCCATCAATCAGGGTTTCCAGATGCGCGAGATCGCCGAGGCTTCCGCCCGCTACCAGCGCGAGATCGAAGAGAAGAAGCGCTACATGGTCAACGTCAACATCTACGAGCCTCAAGAGGAGCAGGATGTCGAGACGCACTCGATCCCCCCGGAGGTCGCAGAGCGACAGATAGAGCGCGTCAAAGACCTCAAGAAGAGGCGGGACAACGCCCTCGTCCAGAGGCGGCTGGAGGAGCTCAAGGAGGTCGCCCGCGGAGACGGGAACACGATGTACCCGATCCTGGAGGCGGTGCGAGCCTACGCCACGGTGCAGGAGATCTGCGACGCTCTGAAGGAGGTCTTCGGGACCTACCGAGAGACCCCGGTGATCTAAGAGGCTCCAACCTCCGCGTTGTCTATGAGGTGGGTCCCGCCCACCCTGGCCGCGATGATGGCGCGGGCGGGACCTCCCTTCATCTCCTCCAGGGGCCGGAGACTCTCCGGGTCCACGACCGCGGCGTACTGGAGCTCGACCAGA
>CADDYV010000088.1 GCA_902810695.1 Actinomycetota bacterium
GACGCCGTTGAAGACGAGGCTGATGATGGTCGCCATCGTCGCCTGCGGTATGAGCGTGTGGCGCTCGATGTAGTAACGCCCCATCCCCAAAGCACCCCTGACGTACACGTCATGGTGGGTGGCGATGGCGAGATCATATCGTTGAGCCGCCTCGAAGATGGGGTCGAAGAACGGATCCCCATACGCCCTCTCGTAACCGCCGAGCGCGAGCATCACCTGAACCATCCGGGGGTGCTCGCCCATGCGCTCGATCTCGCGCGCCGCCGCTTTCGGGTCCTGCGGCGCAACGTGGATGCTTCCCCGGAAACGGTCGTCTTTCTCCAGCCAGTTCTCGACCTGATAGTCGTTGTAGGCACTTGCTAACGCCGAAGCGAACTCGACCTGCATCTCACCGAGCATTACCGGGTAGAAATACCCCGTCAGTATCCCGCGCTCGATCTGATAGGCGTCGAGCAGCATCTCGCGCATCACGCCATAATCGCTCGCCGAGGTCTGCATGCTCCCCGAGGAGTCCCCATCCTTCTCCTCAGCCGCCCAGTATTTCCCGCCAGAACTCCAGTAGGCGAACGGCTGCGTAAAACCCTTCCACTCCCCGCGCCCGAGGAGCCCCTTCCACGGCTCCTTAAGGTACGGCACCAGGTCCGTGAGCGAGGCAAACGACTCGTGGATGTCCGCGTCTATGACCGGAAGCGCCTCCCTCCAGTCCACCGTCCCGGCATCCAGAGCAGTTCTCCGCACCATCTTCCTCCCCTCTTAAGATAGCCTATCTTGTCTACTTCATTAGTAAACATTGCAGAACCATAATGCCGCCTTGAGAAGATGTCAAGCGGTTCCAAAAGCTTACGAGCAAGACAAAAATCGGCGAAATTTTTGCGATCAGGGTTGACAGAAGAACATAGCTGGTTTAGTTTCCTAGTTTGTTTGTCGAATTGATGGACAAACTAAGCAATGCTCCCTATCGAAAGAGGAGGATGGGATGGAGAAACTCGGCGGAGAAAATCTGGGTCGTCCGGTATCTTCCGGGCGGGTGGCTCTGGCGAGTTTTGTGGGAACGGCGATCGAGTGGTACGATTTCTTTTTGTTTGGCACTGCTTCTGCTCTGGTCTTCGGCAAGCTGTTCTTTCCGAGCGTCAACCCCACTTTAGGGACGCTGGCTTCGTTCGGGACGCTGGCCATAGGGTTTGTGGCGCGTCCCATCGGGGGAGCAATTTTCGGCCATTACGGAGACAGGCTGGGCAGAAAGGCGATGTTGATCCTGACGCTCCTCATCATGGGCGTCGCCACGCTCGGCGTAGGGCTGCTTCCCACCTACCAGCAGATAGGCATATGGGCTCCCGTTCTGCTTCTGGCGCTGCGTATCTTCCAGAGCATCGGCGTCGGCGGAGAGTGGGGCGGCGGCGTGCTGATGGCTGTCGAGTATGCGGGCAAAGGAAGGCGCGGCCTCTTCGGGGGCTGGCAGGCGCTGGGGTCTCCGGTAGGGCTCGGGATAGGCACGGTGATCTTCGCCGCCTTCTCCCTGCTGCCGGACGATCAGTTCCTCGCCTGGGGCTGGCGGGTTCCCTTTCTGCTCTCCATCGTTCTGGTAGGTGTGGGTCTCTATATACGGCTCAGGATCATGGAGTCCCCCGCCTTCTCACAGGTGCAGGCGAGCGGGGAGCGTTCGCGGGTTCCGCTTACGGACATGTGGCGCGGTTATCGCAGGAGCCTGCTTCTGGCTATGGGAGCGCGCATGGCCGAGGGTCTGACCTTCAACCTGTACGCCATCTGGGTTCTCGACTACGTAAGCGGGGAGTTGAAGCTGGACAAGAGCATCGTCCTGAGCGCGGTGGTGATCGCCTCCGCTGTGGCGGTAGCTGTGATTCCGGCGTTCGCCGCGCTCTCCGACAGGATCGGGCGCAGGCCGGTCTACATGCTGGGCGCGGGTTTCAGCGCGCTCTTCGCCTTCCCGTTTTTCTGGCTCGTTGATACGAAGGTCCCGGTGCTCATCGGGCTCGCCATGATACTGGGCCTCGCTCTCGGCACCTACGTGATGGGGGCCGTCGAAGGCTGCTTCTTCTCGGAGATGTTCGACACGCCGGTGCGCTACAGTGGAGCCTCCGTCTCCTTCCAGCTCTCCGGCGTGGTTGCCAGCGGGCCCGCACCTCTGGTCGCAGCCGCGCTCCTCGCCTGGTCCGGGGGCAAGCCCTGGCCGATAGCCACCCTGGTGGCCGCCGTCTCCCTGATAAGTCTGCTCTCGGCTTACCTGGCCGCCGAGACCCACAGGAAGGACATCTACCAGGGAGAGCCTGTCAAGGAGCCGCAGCGAAACGCGGCCTGAGCAATCCATCAAAGATTTCGGTAGAGAAGGAGATAAAAGTGGCAGAGACAAAAGTACACGAACTTTCCCCTGACGTGAGAAAGACTCCCGTGATAGATGCGGACGTCCACGAGATGCTGGTTTCGGTCCGGGATCTCGTGCCGTACCTGGCGGAGCCGTGGAAGAGCAGGGTCGCGGTCGCCGACGGCTGGAAGAACCGGAATTTCCCGTACTCCTACCCGCAGGTGGCGGGCGTGGCTATGGCCGACGCGGCTACCGGCGATGGCAGACCCGCAGGTTCGGACCTCAAGCTGGTGCAGAGCCAGTTGCTCAACTCCTACAACATCGAGTACGCCATACTGGTAAGCTCTTTCCACCCCACCAACGTCCAGGTCCAGCCCGAATTCGCGACCGGGCTCGCCAGAGCCTACAACAACTGGCTGATCGAGAACTGGCTGGAGAAAGACGGGCGACTCAAAGGCTCCATTACCATCGCCGCCCAGCAGCCGGAGGCCGCCGCGAGGGAGATAGAGCGGGTCGGGGCGCATCCAGGGTTCGTCCAGATCATCTTACCCGTTGTCCCAGATCACGTCTTCGGCAACCCCTTCTACCATCCTATCTTCGAGGCCGCGGAGCGCAACGACCTCGCGATCGCCTTCCACCAGTCCAACGCCACCGAGACGGCGGTGGGCCTTCCTCCCTACTACATCGAGTGGCACACCGCGATCTCCCAGGCGTGGCAGTGCCAGCTCATCGGACTCATCGCCCACGGCGTCTTTGATAAGTTCGAGAG
This sequence comes from Actinomycetota bacterium, assembly GCA_902810695.1. Classification (GTDB taxonomy): domain Bacteria; phylum Actinomycetota; class Rubrobacteria; order Rubrobacterales; family Rubrobacteraceae; genus CADDYV01. Next base: position 3,090 of record CADDYV010000088.1, read on the forward strand.
GTTGCGCGTGGCCATGCTCGAATCTAGCTGGACGTGGGTTCCGCACCTGATGTGGCGCTTCGATCACAACTACCGTTCCTTGCGGCGCGAGGTGCCGTGGGTGAAGAGGATGCCCTCCGAGTACATCCGCGAGCGGGTGAAGTTCTCGACGCAGCCGATGGAGTATCCCGAGGACCCCGAGCACCTCTGGCGGATGTTCGAGATGATTGGCTCCGAAGAGTTCCTCATGTACTCCTCGGATTACCCGCACTGGGACTTCGACTCCCCCTACCGGGCGCTCCCCAGAAGCTTTCCGAGGGAAATTCGACGCAAAATCCTCGCCGAGAACGCAAGGAGCTTCTATGGTTTCTAGGGTACTCAGGGACGCCCCGCCGCGCCGGTACGTGGTGTGCGCCAGGAAAGACCTCGCACCCGGAGAGGCGCGCACCTTCAGGGCGGGGAGCCGCAGCCTGGCGGTAGTCTGCCTCGAGGAAGGCTCCTACCGGGCCGTAACGGGCACCTGCCCCCACGAGGCCGCGAGCCTGGCGAAAGGAAAGGTAGAGAAGATGTGGACCTCGGAGACAGCCGGGGAGCACCGTTCCTCGGAGCGGTGCGTGATCGTCTGCCCCTGGCACAACTTCGAGTTCGACCTCGACACGGGCCTCTCCCCCTGCGAGCCGGGACGCAAAGATATGAGCCTGAGAACCTACCGGGCGGTGCTGGAAGACGGCGAAGTGGTGGTGTACGCCTGATACCCGGTCAAAGAGGAACTCAGCCTACCGCGCTCTCCGCAGTATACGACTCCAGCCGCCGCTTGACGGCGTTGAGGAAGTGCAGGGCCTTCCCGCCGTCCAGGATGCGGTGGTCGAAGGAGATCTCCAGGTTCATCATGCTCCGGATGGCGATGGCGTCGTCTATCACCACCGGACGCTTGACGACGGCCTCGGCGGAGAGTATCGCCGCCTGCGGGTAGTTGATGATGGGCGTGGAGACCACGCTCCCTAAAGAACCCGGATTGTTGACGGTAAACGTGCCCCCGGTGAGGTCGTCGGGCGAGAGCTGGCGTCCGCGCGCCTTGCGGACCACCTCGTCTATCCTCCGGGCGAGGCCCACGATGCCGTAGTCGTCGGCGTCGCGGATGACCGGTACGATCAGGGAGTCTTCCAGATCCACCGCAATCCCGATATTTATGCGCCTGCGCAGCACGATCCTGTCCCCATCCCACACGGAGTTCAGGATGGGATGCTCCTTCAGGCTCTCGACTGCGGCTTTGACGATGAACGGCAGGTAGGTCAGCTTCACGCCTTCGCGTTCGGCGAACTCCTGCTTCACGCGCTCACGCAGCGCCACGAGCCCAGTGACGTCAGCCTCCACCATCGTCCAGGCGTGGGGAGCCTCGCGCTTGCTTTGGGACATGCGATCCGCGATGGCCCGGCGGATGCTCGTAAGGTCCACCACCCGGTCGCCCTCGTAGACAGGCACGCGCTCCCTCTCCGGGGCGGCGCGTTCGGGCCGGGGCGGGGCTTCTGGGGCGGCTTCACGCTCCTCGATGTAACCCTCGATGTCCTTCTTCGTCACCCGGCCCCCGATGCCGGTGCCGGAGATCTCGGATATATCTACCCCGTGCTCGGCGGCGAGCTTACGGACTACCGGCGAGGAACGAGTGAGACGCAGCTCTTCGGCGGTCGGTATCTCCGCGTGGCCGTTTCCGCCGCCCCGTGCTCTGGCGACCACCCGCTGCTTCTCCTCGTTTCCAGCCGGCTGCGCGCCGGTTCCGGCTGCCGGGAACTCCTCGGTCGGGCCTTCTGCGGCCATGCTCTCTCGCGGCGGAGCCCCGCCGTCGGCAGAGGAGTCCGCCTCCTCGGCGACCAGTGCGATCTCGGTTCCCACATCCACCGTCGTTCCCTCGGAGATGAGTAACTTCTCGATCCTACCCGCCAGAGGCGAGGGAAGCTCGGTGGAGACCTTATCGGTATCCACCTCGCACAGCGGTTCGTCCTTCTCTATCTCGTCTCCTTCGGATTTGAGCCAGCGCGCTATCGTGCCTTCCGTAACGCTCTCCCCAAGCTGGGGCATGGTTACCGCTCTTGCCACTTCGCCTCCTCCCTAGTAGCGCGCCAGTTCGAGCATCGCCGCCTCGATTCTTTCCTCGCCCGGCACGAAGAAGTCCATCATCGGCCTCGCGAACGCCGCCGCCGGAACGTCGGGCGCTCCGAGGCGCATCACCGGCGCGTCCAGCCACTCGAAAGCCTCGTGTGCGACGACGGCTGCTATCTCCCCGGAAACGGACCCGGTGAGGTTCGCCTCCGAGATGACGAGGAACTTCCCCGTCTTTCTCGCGGAGTTCAGGATGGTCTCCTTGTCCAACGGATAGAGTGTCCTCGGCTCGACGATTTCGACCTCTATCCCGTGCTCCTCGGAGAACCTCTGCGCCACCTGCAGCGCCGTGTAGAGCACCAGCCCGTAGGCGCAGACAGTGATATCCGTCCCCTCGCGGTGGATGCGGGCTTCGCCGAGGGGCACGGTGTAGTCATCGTCGGGGACCTCTTCTTTGATCATGCGGTAGGTCCGCTTGTGCTCGAAGAAGAGGACGGGGTTGGGGTCGCGGATGGCGCTCTTGAGCATCCCTTTGGCGTCGGCGGGGAAGGTTGGGGCGACGACCTTCAACCCCGGCGTGTTGCAGAAGTACGCCTCGACGCTCTGGGAGTGGTAGAGGGCTCCGCCCGGCACCACGCCGTAGGGGGCGCGGATGGTGATGGGCACGTTCCAGGCGCCGTTGGAGCGGTAGTAGAAGCGGGCCGCCTCGGAGACGATCTGATCGAAAGCCGGCGGGATGAAGTCGGCGAACTGTATCTCCGCTACCGGGCGCATCCCGTTCACCGAGAGCCCGATGGCGGAGCCGGCGATCAGGCTTTCGGCCAGCGGGGTGTCCAGCGCCCGCTCCGGCCCGAACTCCTCCTGCAAGCCCTGCGTTACCCGGAACACTCCCCCGGCCCTTCCCACATCCTCTCCCATGACCATGACGGTCTCATCGGCGCGCATCTCCTCGGCGAGACCATCATGGATCGCCTGGAGTAAAGTTTTGGTAGCCACCTCAGACCTCCGCGTAGACGCGCTCTAAGACCTCTTCAGGGTCGGCGTAGGGCGCGGATTCGGCGTAGTCGCTCGCCTCGGCTACCTCGGCTTTGATCTCGGCGTCTATCTCTTCTCTTTTCTCCTCATCGAGGACTTCAACCTCCGCAAGGTACTTCTCGAAGCGGAGGATGGGGTCTTTCTGGCGCCACTCCTCGATCTCCTCGCGCTCGCGATACCTGCGGTCGTCATCGTCTGAGGAATGCGCGGTCAGGCGGTAGGTTCTGGCTTCGATCAGGGTCGGCCCCTCGCCGCGCCGGGCGCGCTCGAAGGCCTCTTTTGCCGTCTCGTAGACGGCGAGCACATCGTTGCCGTCCACCGCGTGTCCGGGGAATCCGTAGCCCGCGGCGCGGGAGGCGATGGAGCCCGCCACCTCTAGCTTCTCCGGGATGCTGATGGCGTAGGCGTTGTTCTGGACCAGGAAGATCACGGGCAGGTCGTGCAAACCGGCGAAGTTCATCGCCTCGTGCCAGTCGCCCTGGCTCGTCGAGCCTTCGCCACCCGAGACGAGCACGACCCCATCCTCACCACGCATCTTGAACGCCAGGGCGCTGCCCACGGCCTGCGGATACTGGACGCCCACCGGGGCCGAGGCGGTTACGATGTTGAGCTTCCGGCTGGAGAAGTGACCCGGCATCTGACGCCCGCCGCTGTTGGGATCTTCCTTCTTACCGAGCAGGCTCAGGAACTGGTCGCGGGCACTCTGACCGAGGAACAGCGTGATCGCGGCATCCCGGTAGTAGGGGTATACGTAGTCGTAGCCAGGACGCATGTTGTACGCCGCGCCTACCTGCGCCGCCTCCTGTCCCTGGCAGGAGATTACGAACGCCGCCTTGCCCTGGCGGTTCAGGATCCAGGACCGCTCGTCCACCCGCCGCGCCAGAAGCATGGCGCGGTACATCCTGAGTAGGTCCGACTCGTCCAGATCTAGGGCCTCGTGCCTGGCCTGGGTTCGTTCCATAATCGTCCACTCCTCCTGGACTCGCCTTCCCAAATCAGTGGAGCAGGATGCTCTTGAATTTGATTCTACCAGAGCCCTATGGAAAGGTTCTAAGTCCTGACCTTGACATATTCTTCTATCCGCATAAGATCTATATTCGCCTATGCGAATCTGTCGAACGAAGGAGGGTATATGGCGGAGAGGTTCGATGCGGTTTTGCTGGGCATGGGTCCCGGCGGAGAGGTTGCGGCGAGCAGACTCATCAAGGGCGGCAAGAAGGTAGCAGTGGTGGAGAAGGAGCTTATAGGTGGGGAGTGTGCCTACTGGGCGTGCATCCCCTCCAAGACCTTGCTGAGGCCGCCGGAGGTGGAGGACGAGGCGCGGCGAGCGTTCGGGACCGGGGCGCCGGCGTTGGATCTCAATCGCATCTTCGACTACCGGGACTACATGGTGCGCCACCTCGACGACGGGGCGCAGGTCGAGGGCTACGAGCAGAAGGGGGCTCGGGTCTTCAAGGGCGAGGGCCGCATCGCCGCTCCCGGACGGGTGGAGGTGAACGGGGAGACCCTGGAGGCGGAGCACATCGTTCTCGCCACCGGCTCCTCCCCGAACATCCCGCCCATCGAGGGCATCGAGGACGTCACCGTCTGGACCAACCGCGAGCTGACCACGAGCCGCGAG
>CADDYV010000089.1 GCA_902810695.1 Actinomycetota bacterium
CGGCGGTGGCGGGTGTTGGGGGGCAGTGTTGGCCCGTTTTCCTAAAGTTTGATGGGGGCAGGGGGGTCAGTGCGATTCTTGGGGCTTCTGCTGTTCTCGCTCCCAGGGAGATCCCGGCCACGATCGCCACCATGGTCGGGGGGTGTGCGCTGCGGGCTGCGCCGGTGCTGAAAGATTCGAGAGGAAAACCTTTGAAGGAGCGTCTGTTCCTCGAAGGCAAGAACAGCAGAGTGGTTCCGCTCTCCGTAGGAGCGGCTATTGTCGGGCTGCCGGTTCTGGCTGCTGTGCGCCGCAGACCGCCAGAGGTCGTCCTCGCAACCGCCGCAAACGGGGTTCTGTTGCTGATCCGCCGCGCCACCGCGGATCTGGAATCGCTCAAAGATCACGATAAACCCGCCTCCGTTCTCCTGAACAAAATCCTCTACGACCGGAGCGACCCTTGAGACCCAGGTTCGGGGTCAGCCAGTTCACGACGCTTCCGTGGAGCTTCGAGCAGGACGTTGAGAATTATGGGCGGCTCGGCGTTGAAGCTATCGAGATCTGCGAGGAGAAGCTCGATAAAGACCGCGCCGCGGAGCAACTGGCCCTCGTGGAGCAGAGCGGCCTGGAGGTTTGCTCGGTGCAGCCCGAGATCCGGACGCTCTTCCCGAGTCGGATGCAGCCCGAGCCCGAGGATATCGGCGAACGTCTTTCCAGGTTCCGCGGGACGATAGAGCTTGTATCTCCCCACGCTCCCGACACTCCTTTCATCTGCAACACCGGTCCGCCGCCAGATGGCAACATGCAGAGAGTTTTCGAGGTTGCGGTGCGCGAGTACGCAGATCTCGCGGACTTCGCCGGGGAGCGCGGGGCGCAGGTTGCCCTGGAACCGCTCAGCCCGACGATCATGAACGTGGAGAGTGCGATCTGGACTCTGGGCCAGGCCATGAAAATCGTCGAGGCGGTGAACCGCGAGAACTTCGGCATCTGCGTGGACATCTGGAACATCTGGCAGAATGCGAACGTCACCGAGGAGATCAAAGCCTGCGGCGAACGCATCTTCGCCGTGCACGTAAGCGACTGGCGAATCCCTCGCTCCTTCGAAGATCGCCACATTGTAGGACACGGAGAGATACCGCTGCCTCCTCTGCTAAGCGCCATCCACGAGAGCGGCTACCGCGACGCTTACACGCTCGAAATATTCTCCCGCGGCGTTCCCGATCCGCTCTGGGAGGCGGATCTCGAAGAAGTAATCTCCGAAAGCCGGGCGGGCGTGGAGCAGGCGTGGAAAGAAGTCCCCGGAGCTACGGCCTGACGGAGACCTGATCCCGCCAGGAATACCGGGGATCGTAGCCGAGGAGCCTGCGGGCTTTGTTAATGGAGAGCAAGGTGCCAAACTCTTCCACTTCCCGCACCGGCACTCCGGGATAGACCTCCTGCATGAGGCTCCTGCTGGGCCGGTTCATGACCGTATCAGCCGCCGCGATGATAAACACCTCGGCCCCGGATATGCTGGTTTCGAGGCCCAGCCTGCAGCTCTGAGCTACATCCCGGGCATCAACATAGCCCCACAGGTTCCATTTGCGCTTGTGAGGATCGTCCTGGAAACCGGCGAACCGCTCGTAGTCGTGCGGCTCCATGATGTTAGAAAAACGCAATCCCACAAAGGGGATGCCGCCTGTGCGGTTGAGCTGGCGGGCCATCTCCTCGGAGATCACCTTCGAGAGCGCGTAACTCGACTCCGGGTAGAGCGGATGCTCCTCGTCAATAGGTGCGTAGGATGGCTTCTCCCGGTCAAAGGGCAGCCCCAGGGTAGTCTCGCTCGAAGCCCAAACCACCCGCTGCAATCCCAGCGAGAGTGCCGCAGAGAAAACGTTGTAGGTGCTCATGGTGTTGTTGCGAAACGTCTCTCCCTCGGGACGAATCCCCGGCGCGGGGATGGCGGCCAGATGGACTACGGCATCCGCGCCGTGAAGTATCTCGAAGGTCTGTCCCAGGTCCGTCAGATCCGCGGTGAGATGCGGGCACAAAGGTTCTCTCGGGGGTACGACATCAACGCTCAACACCTCGTATCCGTGCTCCAGCAGATCATTCACCACCGCGAATCCGGCCTTGCCGCTCCCCCCGGTTACCACCACGTTCTTCATGCCAGAAGTGCTCCTTCCTGGTCGTTAATCAGCCACCCGACTGCCTCGCGCACGGCTTCCAGCGAGGTGTAGCCGGGCTCGTAGCCCAGAAGGCGTTGGGCCTTCTCGATGGAGCAGTTGGGGCTGTGGGCGATGTGATCCCACGTCGCGGCAGCATCCTCTTCCGGGACGCTTTTCTTCCACTCCTCCCAGGGCACGAAGCGCAGTCTGGGGTCCTGTCCGAACCAGGACGCTAACGCCTCGGCGTAACCGCGGAGGGTCAGTGCTTTTGGCGAGACCACGTGAAAGCTCTCCCCCACTGCGCCGCTCCAGTTCGCGAGCGCCCGCATAAAGGACCGCGCCACGTCGTCGGCGTGGACGTGGTGTACCGTCTCCAGCCCCAGGTTCGGAAGTGCCAGTTCCTCGCCGCGCGCCAGCCTGCCAAAGACCTGGGGATTGAAGTTTCCCTGCGGGTTCACCGGAACCCATCCCTCTCCCACGATGTGTCCGGGATGCAAAATCGTCGCGGGGAAGCCACCCTGGCGGGCTTCTCCCAACAGGTAGGCTTCTATCTCCGCCTTCTTCGTGCCGTACTCGCCAAAGGGGTGGCGGGGCTGATCCTCGGTTGTCGGAACCTGCGTGCTGTGGCCATGCACCCAGATAGTGCCGCAGTGCAGGAAGTACTCCACCCTGCCCCGCAGCGCCTCTACGATCTGGCGGGCACTCTCCGGGGTAAAGCAGATCAGATCCACTACCACATCGGGCGCGAGCCCGCGTACCCGCTCGCCGAAGGTTCCGTTCCTCTCCTCCGCCTCCCGGTCAACCGCGACTCTCTCTACCTTCTTCCAGGCAGAGTGTGATTTATACGGCTCACGCTTCCCGCGGCTCAGCGATATCACCTCGTATCCCGCCTCTACCAGCCGGGGAACGAGATACGTCCCGATGTGGCCGCTACCTCCTATCACTACCGCCCGCATATCCGTCTCCCTTCTCTTTATCAGGCTCTCTGGGCTTCGCGGATAAACCGGTAGGGGTAGACATCTTCGAGAGCGCCAGCCTCCGAGAGCCTCTCCACCTGCTCTGCGGCAAGCTCCCAGCCCGCCGCGCCAAGGTTATCTTCGAGTTGCTCCATCGTGCGGGCGCCGATGATCGGGGCGGTCACCCCCTCCTGGCGCAGCAGCCAGTTGAGCGATATCTGGGCGTACGTTTTCCCGGTTTCTTCCGCGATCTCACCTACAGCGTCCAGAACCCTCCAGTTCCGCTCGGTGGCCCGCCTGTCCCAGTACTCCTCCATATTCTCTGTAGCCCCGGCTATCCGCGAGTCCTCGGGCGGCCGCTCCTCCCGGCGGTACTTGCCAGAGAGAAAACCGCCCCCCAGAGGACTCCAGGGGATCACCCCCAGTCCTTCCTCCCGGCAGACCGGCAGGATCTCGTACTCGATGTTGCGCTCCACCAGGGAGTATTGTGGCTGCAGGCAGACGAACCGCTCGAACCCACCGGCCTCGCTCACCCAGAGACTCTTCATGATCTGCCAGGCCGTGAAGTTCGAGACGCCTATGTAGCGCACCTTGCCCTCGCGCACCAGGTCCGTGAGCGCGGCCAGCGTCTCTTCCAGGGGTGTCAGCTCATCCCAGCAGTGAACCTGGTAGAGATCAATGTAGTCTGTCCCGAGTCGCCTCAAGCTCTTTTCGCAACTTTGCAGGATGTGCTTGCGCGAGAGCCCGGCATCGTTGGGACCTTCGCCCATCGGGAAGCGTACCTTCGTGGCGAGCACGAGATCGTCCCGGACGCCCTTTATGGCCCTCCCGGTTATCTCCTCCGAGACACCATCCGAGTAGACGTTCGCGGTGTCCAGGAAGTTGCCGCCAGCTTCGAGGAAGCGATCTACGAGTTCCCTGGAAGTAGTCTCATCCGCCTCCCGTCCGAAGGTCATGCACCCCAGACACAGCTCGCTCACCAACAGCCCGGTCTCTCCCATCCTCCGGTAGTCCAAGAAAACCTCCCTCCCAAAAAGAACGTGGTGTTATCAAAAAGCTCTTTGATATCTAATTTACCGGATTTCTGGTTGGATCTCCCGCCTTAGCGGTCCAACCTTGCTTCGGAGGGCCGGATCCCCTCTGGCAAAGCGTCGCCGTGGGCCTCTATAAGCTCATCTACCAGATGATGCAACTGCGATAGAGACAGTACACTCGGAGCATGCCGGTCGAGCATCGCCGCGTGGTAGAGGTGCTCCCTTCTCTCTTCCAGTACCGCCCTTACCGTTTGTAGACGCTCGGGGTCTATATCGTGTAGGGAGATGAATGCTCCGTGCAGTTCGGGGAACTCGAATATGTCGGTGAGCAGGTTCTTGGTGAAGACCACGCTTCCCGCGCCGATGAACATCTGTTCCTCGGGGCTCTTTAGGGTCGCGTGGGGGACGTGTTACGTGCTAAGGTGTCGGGGGGTGCGAATTGTGCGCAACGCGCCGGAATTGCGAGGGGCTCCCAAACTGGGGCAAGTATTCGGCATGCAAACTGAGCCCCTCATCCAGCATACCCTCTGCCTCCTCAATATTCTTGATAAGCGGATCGGCTAGCAAAGCCTGCAGAGCCAGTTGTTTGTTGCCAGTCAGTGCAGCCTCTACGGTGATCTCCTGCTGATAAATCCTGGATCTAAGCACATTCGCGATACCGTCCGGCAGAGGGCCTACCCCGATCCCCCGGACTCCATATCCACTGATTACTCCTGGCACCTCCACGATGGCTTCTTCCGGCAGATTCGAGATTAGTCCGCCATTACGCACGTTCACCGCAGGCTCCACAGTGTTTCTGTCCAGAAGGATAGACTCCATTATGCTTACCACCCGCTCTCCCTCGCGTGTCTCCGCCAACAGGTCCTGGTCTACCGGGGTGGTGCCGCTCGCTTCGCCTTGCAGCCGGTTCCACAATGTGCCTTTGCCCGTCAGGATATTGTTGGTCATGTCCAAGCTGCCTTGCAGCCCATACCCGAGTACATCTCCATCCCCACGGAGGAAATACGGGAAGAACTCCGATATGTGCCGGTCGCCCGGAGATGGATAGAGACCATAAATCTGCATCAACTTCGCGCTGACCTGCTGGAAATCTTCGTAGACCTCGCCATCGTCTTTATTTGAAGGACTCTCCAACTGGGAAAGCAGAACTTCTTGCAGCAGCGGATACATGTCCTGGCCTTTATGTCTTATATCGAGCAACCACGTCAGATGGTTTATACCTGCCGCCACTACGCTGAGTTCTTGTGGGGGCGATCTAAGTTCTCGTGCTACCAGCCGCCGGGTGTGGAGTATGCCGTGGCATAACCCTATGCACTTGATGAAGCTCGACTTCTGAATACCGCGTACGTTGATGCTTAAGGGGTTGGTGTAGTTAAAGAGCCAGGCATCCGGGCAAAGCTCCTCCATATCACGCGCTATCGCCACAAGCTCGGGCACGTGACGCAATGCCCTGAACAGACCACCCGGTCCCACCGTATCCCCCACCGTCTGGTACACGCCGTACTGCTCCGGGATACGCACGTCCTTCGCCCATGCCTTTGCGCCTCCTACGGCTATAGTGGTTGTAACGAAGGTAGCCCCGGGCAAAACTTTCCTGCGGTCCGTGGTACCTACTATCCTTAGAGTGACGCCACGCTCTCGCGCTATTCGCCCAGCCAGACGCGTCATTATCTCTACAGCCGTGGGGTCTATATCCACGAGCGCCACAGTCGAATCGTTAAGGTGGGGTGAGTTTACGAGGTCGGCTATCAGACCAGGCGTAAACACGGTGCTACCAGCGCCTATGATCACCACCTTGACGTCTTTCACGCCAGATCCTTTCCTGCCGCGTTAGCAAGCCCGAGACGCTTACTACAGGAACCGACCACGGTACTCACTTGATACTTCCAGCCAGAATGCCGCTGATTATGTACCGATTTAGAGAAATCACGATCACACCGGGCACTACGATAGAAAGAATGCCCGTGGCATTCATCAGCGTGAACGGGACGGTGTGTCGCCCCAGAAGTCCCGTCATATATACCGTGAGAGGCTGCGTAGAGTTGTCCGACGTCAGCACCAGTGGGAAGATGAACTGTGCCCACGCAAGCAAAAATGTAATAATGGCCGCCGAGGTTATTCCGGGCAGCGCCAGCGGCATCATTATACGGAACAGTACAGCTACGGGAGATGCTCCATCAACGAAAGCAGCTTCCTCAAGCTCCCTGGGAATAGTAATGAAGTAATTGTACATTATCCACATGGACAATGGCAGGAAGCCGGATGTGTACACAAGCACTACACCGGTATAGGTGTTGACTAGCTGCAACTGCTTCATTATTTGGTATAGCGGAATTAATGTAGCGTAGACGGGAAGCGAGAGGGTAGCGAGTACTATGTAGAAAATCGTACTCTTGAATCTAAACTGCAGCCGTGCGAAGGCGTAAGATGCCAGGACAGCGACGATTATCGTAAGTATGGTTGCCGACGCACACTCGATCACGGTGTTGAGCAACGCCCGACTGAAGTCGGGCCAGAGATCAGACGTGCTGAACAGAGACCTGTAGTTAGATAGATATATGGGAAATGGGAGGAAGTGTGCTGGCCTTGACTGTGCGTTCGCGTTGCTCATCAAGCTCGTGTTCAGTGCCCAGTAGATCGGGAACAAAGACCAGACGCAGACGAAAGCAATGATCGCTTTTTGCCCCAGGTTGTATCTCTTCAGCATTAGAACTCTACTTTCCTGTAGATAACCTTCAATAGAGCAAGGCAGACCAGCATAGTGGCGAACACGGCCAGAAATGACATAGCGTACCCCTGCCCGAAATTAAGGTTCTGGAAGGTGATATTGTACGTCTCAAGCATCACGGAGCTGGCCGTAGTCGAAGACCCGTTCAAGACGTAGACCTGATCGAATATGTTCAGAGAGGTGATAAACGACTCCACCACGGCGATGGCGATCCCCGGACGTATCAGCGGCAACGTAATACGCCGCAGTATCTCCCAACGTCCTGCCCCGTCAACTGCGGCAGCATCGTACAGGTCCGTCGGAATGCTTTGGAGACTCGCCAGAATCAGGATCGCAGACAAAGGAGTCATCTGCCAGATCTGAACCAGCTCGATGAAGAATATCGTAGAGAGACGATTGCCCGAAATCCACAATTGATAATGGCTGATTAAATGCAGGGAATGCAATACGCTGTTCAATACCCCGAAGCTTGGATTGTATATCCAGTCCCAGATTATTCCCTCGGTAATGCCGGGCAGAGCCCAGGGCAAAATAAGGATGGCCAGCACCACGGCCCTACCGAAAAACTGCTTCCGCAGTCCGATGGCCATAACAAGTGCGAGTAGCGTAGATATGAGCACACCGATCACAACATAGAGCACAGTGTTCACCCAGCTTCGGACCACATCAGGGTCCGAAAACAAACCCGTATAGTTCGCGAGGCCTGCAAACCGTTGTGGAGGATTGATGGGGTTTACGATAAAGAAGGATTTCACGAACGTGAGCACGGTAGGATAGATCGCTAGCCCACCTATGAACAGCAAGAGGGGGGCGATCAGCAGATAGGGCAGCAGCACCGGGCTACGGCGGTTCGTGAGCTTGGCGAGTATATCCCCCCTCTTGCGTTCTACAGACAATATTCCCTCTCTTACGTTCTACGGCGGAGA
>CADDYV010000090.1 GCA_902810695.1 Actinomycetota bacterium
ATCGCAAGAGCGCCGCAAGCTGAGTCAGGCTTCCCGCCATTCGCGGGCCGTACCAGGTGAGAAGCTTGCCGTCTACGAGGTGGATCCGGTCTTCGCGGGCTGCGGGAGTATCCAGAGCGTAGAACTCCGGCAGGTCCTCGGCGCTGAACGGGTAAGGCTCGTCCGGCAGCAGGATGGCGTCGGGGGATGCGCCCTCGATCTCCTCCAGACTAACGGTCGGGTAGCGATCCCTGCCGCCGAAGATGTTCTCGCCGCCGCACACCCGTATAACGTCGTGCGCGTAGGTGTCGGAACCGACGCTCATGTACGGTCCCTTCCAGATCGGGACGAAGACCCGCCTGCTCCGCTCCGGTCGCTCCTCTGCCAACCGCCCGTACACCCGCCCTATCGGTCTCAGAAACGCCTCCGCCAGCGGAGCCTCGACTTTCGCGGCGATCTCCTTCAAGAACGCGATGGCCTCTTCCACCGTCCCCGGTTCGCCGATCAGGACCGGAACCCCGGCCTCTTCTAACGCCTCCACGTCCTCGCGGGTGTTCTCTTCCCTGACGGCTATTACGAGGTCCGGTTTCAGCTCCAGAACCCGCTCGACGTTGACCTTCTTCGTCCCGCCGATCTTCGCTACCTTCCCTACTGCCCGTGGCGGCTGGGTGCAGTAGCGGGTTCTGCCGACGACCTTCTCCCCCACCCCGAACGCGAAGAGAGCTTCGGTCAGGCTCGGAACCAGGCTGACTATCCGCTGCGGGGCCAGAGGTCCTATACCTCCCGGAAGATCTTCTCGGAGGCCGAGATGGGATCGAGCTTCCGTCGGTAGACCTGCTCCATTATCTCCGTGTCCTCGCGGGCGAGCCGCCGCTGCATCTCCTTCTCCAGCCGGTTCGTGGCCCAGGAGACGACAAACTCCCTCAAAGAAGCTCGCCGCCGCTTCTCCAGCTCTCCGCTCTCTTCCAGGTACGTCCGGTGCTTTGTTATCTCCTCTTTTAGCTCCTCGACGCCCTCGCCGGTATCTCCCCTGGTCATCAGGATCGGGGGAACGGTAGCGTCTGGGTCGAGTTCGTGTCCGATCTCGAGGATCTGGCGCACCTCTCGCTTCGCGTTCTTCGCCTGCGGGTGGTCGGCCTTGTTGATGCAGAAGATGTCCGCTATCTCCATGACCCCGGCCTTGAGCGCCTGCACCGCGTCTCCCGCGCCCGGCTGTATCGCCAGCACCACCGTATCCGCCGCCGAAGCCACCTCGACCTCCCCCTGACCAACGCCGACCGTCTCGTAGAGCACCACGTCGCACCCGTAAGCCTCCATCGCCAGCGCCGCGAGCCGCGAGCCGCCAGCCAGACCTCCCAGATGCCCCCGACTCCCCATCGAACGGATGAATACGCCCGGGTCCAGGAAGTGATCCGAGAGCCGGATGCGGTCGCCCAGGATGGCGCCGCGCGAAAACGGGCTCGAAGGGTCCACCGAGACGACCCCAATCTTCTTCTCCTCGGCGCGGTAGAGCTGGATCAGCTTCGCCAGGATGCTGCTTTTCCCTACCCCCGGCGGCCCGGTGAACCCGACCGTTATCGCCCCACCCGTGTGCGGGTACAGCTCGGAGATTATCTCCGGTACTTCCGGGTCCTCGCGCTCGACCTTCGATATCACACGCGCCAGCGCCCGCCGGTCGCCGGAGAGCAACCGTTCGGTCAACTCTCTATCGGGCACGGTGGCTTGTTCTCTTGCTCAGCCCGGAGAGCGGCATATCTCCTAGGCCCACTCCGTCTCGATCACCGGCGGTTGTTTTAGCGTCTGCATGACGACGCAGTATTGCTCGGTCTTGCGGCGCAGGTTCTCCAGTTGCTCTTCCGTAGCTTCCGGCGCCTCTACCTCGAAGCGGGTCCGGATCCGCTCGAAACCAACCGGTACGTCCTTCGACATCCCCAGGGTTCCCCGGAGATCGAGGTCCCCTTCCACCGTTACCTCGATGCGCCCGGTCTTCAAGCCCATCGCCTCGGCGACCATCTGGCAGGTAACCTGGGCGCAGGCCGCGAGCGCCCCGAGCAGGAGATCCCCGGAGCAGGCGGCGGTCCCGGCTCCCCCGACCCCAGCGTGGGCCTGAGCCTCGTACACGGCGCGCCCGATGTCCACCGAGCAGGAGACCGGGACATCCTGCTGGCTCGCCCTGGCTTCAAGCGTTATCCGCGAAGACTTTGGGTCCTCGCGATACTTTTCCTTCAGCGGTTTCTGTACTGACCTGAGATCCATTCTTTACCCCGCAGGTATGCTTACCTTCTCATAAGCCATTGTAGCCGCTTCGAGCAACGCCGGGTAAAAGAAGAGGCCCCGAGTTTACCGGGGCCTCCGTGCTGCCTTCCTCTCTGACCGTAGATTTATCCTTCCAGAAGCAGCGACTCCGGGTCCTCGATGAGCTCCTTGATGCGGACCAGGAAGCTCACGGCCTCGGCACCGTCTATGACGCGGTGGTCGTAGGAGAGCGCGACGTACATCATCGGGCGTATCTCCACCTTGCCGTCAATTGCGACGGGGCGCTCCTCGATCTTGTGCATGCCCAGGATGGCGACCTGCGGCATCGTCAGGATCGGGGTCGAGAGCAGGCTGCCAAAGATGCCGCCGTTGGTGATGGTGAACGTCCCGCCGCGCAGGTCTTCGAGGGTGAGCTTGCCGTCGCGAGCCTTCTTCGCGAGGTCCGCGATGCCCTGCTCGATCTCCGCGAAGCTCTTGCGGTCGGCGTCGCGTATCACCGGCACGACGAGCCCCTCGTCAGTCGAGACCGCAACGCCTATGTCGTAGTACTTCTTCAGCACCAGCTCGTTGCCGTCCAGCTCGGCGTTGACCTGGGGGAACGCCTTGAGGGCGGCGATCGAAGCCTTCGTGAAGAAGCTCATGAACCCGAGGCGCGCGCCGGTGCGCTCCTGGAAGGCGTCCTTGCGCCGCCGCCGGAGGTCCATAACCGCCGACATATCCACCTCGTTGAAGGTGGTGAGCATCGCCGCCTGCTGCTGCGATTCGACGAGCCGCTGGGCGATGGTCTGGCGCCGCCGCGACATCCGCACCCGCTCTTCCAGAGCAGCCCGGCCATCTTCTGCGGCGGGAGCAGGCTGCGGCGCCGGCTTCTCCTCCCTGCGACCATCCTCTTCGGGCGCAGGCTGCTCGGGAGCCGAAGGACGGGCCTGCTCGCGGATGATGCGCTCCACGTCCTCCCGTGTAACGCGTCCCCCCGAGCCCGAACCAGAGACCTGCGCGAGATCGATCTCGTACTCCTGTGCCAGCTTCCTGACCGACGGCGAGGCGCGGCGGCCGTTCTCCGTCTCCTGGGGCTCCTCGGCTTCTTCGGCGGGCTCGGCCTCCGCCTGGGGCTGCTTCTCCTGCGGAGCCTCAGCTTCGGCTTCTTCCTCTTCCGCCTCTTCCTCTTCTTCCTGCTCCGCGGCGGGCTGGCCGTCGCCTTCGCCTATCGTCCCGATGACATCGCCGACGTTTACGGTCTCGCCCTCGCCCCTGGCGATGGACTCCAGCACGCCGTCCTGCTCGGCCTCGATCTCGAAGTTGATCTTGTCGGTCTCAAGCTCGACGAGCGCCTCGCCCTCTGAGACCTGATCCCCTTCCTGCTTCAACCACTTGCCGACGGTTGCGTCTGTTACTGACTCACCCAGTTCCGGGACGTGTATCTCAACCGGCACTTCTCACCTCGCGCTCTTCTACTCTTCCTGGTTTCTCTTCGACCTCTGCGAACGCCGCCTTAACTATGCCCGCGTGCTCCTGCTTGTGAAAGCGCGCCGAGCCCTGCGCCGGGCTTGGTCTCGCCGGTTTGCCCACATAGAGAACGGGCATCTCCCCACCCAGGATCTCTCTCAGGCGCGGCTCCATGAACGTCCAGGCGCCCATGTTCTTCGGCTCTTCCTGGACCCAGACTACCTCCCGCAGGTTGGGGTAGCCCTCGATCACCTCCCTGATGCGCTCTTCCGGGAACGGGTAGAGAAGCTCCACCCGCGCAACAGCGGTATCCACCGCCTCCTCCCGGTACTCGCTCCCCACAAGCTCCGTGTAGATCTTGCCGGAGCACAGGATCAACCGCTCGACGGAATCCGTCCTCTGGCGGGCCTCCTCATCGTCCAGAACGGGCTGGAACCTACCCTCCGTGAGATCTTCGAGCCTCGATGCGGACACCGGGTTCCTCAAGAGGCTCTTGGGCGTCATGACGATGAGCGGCCGCTGCTCATCCCCGAGCGCGGCCTGCGCCCGCAGGAGGTGGAAGTACTGGGCCGCCGTGGTGCAGTTCGCGACGCGGATGTTCTCGTGCGCCGCAAGCTGCAGGAATCGTTCCAGTCGGGCGCTCGAATGCTCCGGTCCCTGGCCCTCGTAGCCGTGCGGCAAGAGCAGGACGAGCCCCGAGGTTTGCCCCCACTTCGTCTGCCCGCTGACGATAAACTGGTCTATTATCGGCTGCCCCACGTTGGCGAAGTCACCGTACTGCGCCTCCCACAGGACCAGCGCCTCGTGCGCGTTCGTCGAGTATCCGTACTCGAAACCCATCGCCGCCATCTCCGAGAGCGGGCTGTTGTGCACGGCGAACGGGGCTTTCGCCTGGGGGATGTTGTGCAGCGGAACGTAGCGTTCGCCGGTTTTTACGTCGTAGAGAGCCGCGTGGCGCTGGCTGAAGGTTCCCCGCTCGGTGTCCTGCCCTACCAGCCGGATCGGCACGCCATCCTCCAGCAGAGAGCCAAAGGCCAGGGCCTCGGCGTGCGCCCAGTCAATCTGGTTGAGCTCGCCCCGGTTCTTGCGGAACAGCCTCTCCAGCTTCTGGTTAGGGTTGAAGCCCTCGGGACGCTTCAGAAGCGCCTCGTTGATCGCCCCGAGCCGCTCCGCGGAGACGGCCGTCTCCGGGATCTCCACCAGCGGCGTGTGAGGCTCGTCGGTGATCACATCCTCGTCTGGTTCCTCGGAGGGGTTATCGTGGATCTCCTTCAGCCCGGAGTAGACCTCCTCGACGAGCCTATCGGCTTCGCCTTCTTCGATGATGCCCCGGCGCTCCAGTTCCCTGGCCCAGATCTCGCGCACCGACGGGTGTTCGCCGATCTTCTCGTACATGAGGGGCTGCGTGTAGGCGGGCTCATCGCCCTCGTTGTGCCCATAACGCCTGTAACCGATGAGGTCCACCATAAAGTCTTTGTGGAATTTCTCGCGGTAGGCGTAGGCCATGCTGATCGCGGCCAGGCACGCCTCCGGGTCGTCGGCGTTGACGTGCACCACCGGGATCTCGAATCCCTTGGCTAGGTCGCTCGCGTAGGTCGTCGAGCGGGCGTCCTGCCTCTCGGTGGTGAATCCGAGCTGGTTGTTGATAATTATGTGGATCGCACCTCCCGTCGTGTACCCCGGCAGCCGGGAGAGGTTCAGCGACTCGGCTGCGACTCCCTCGCCAGGGAACGCGGCGTCGCCGTGCAGGATTATGTTGAAGGCCGCGTCCGGGTCCACCCGCGGCTCGCCCGGCTCGTCGCGTTCCTCCTGGGCGGCACGGGTCATCCCCAGAGCCACCGGGTTCACGTGCTCGAGATGGCTCGGGTTATTCGCGAGATTGACCAGAACCCGCGAGTCCTCCTCACCGTCTTCCAGGTGGTAACCCCGGATTCCGAGGTGGTACTTGACGTCTCCTACCCACCCCGCTCCCGAACTCTCGGAGACCGAGGATTGCTCGCCCCTATCGGGCTGCTGGAACTCGCTGAAGATCTTCTCGTAGGGTTTGTTGAGGACGTGGGCCAGCACGTTCAGCCGTCCCCGGTGGGCCATTCCCAACACCACCTCCGGCGTGCCGGCCTCCGCGGCGGACTTGAGCAGCTTGTCCAGCATCGGAACCACCATGTCTGTCCCCTCCGCCGAGAACCGCTTCTGGCCCAGGAACGTCCTGTGCAGAAACTTCTCGAAGGTGTCCACGCGGGTAAGCCGCTTCAAAAGCCGCTTTGCGACCTCATCGTCCATCTTGCCCCCGAACCGCTCGGACTCGACCGACTCCCGGAGCCAGAACCTCTCCTCCGGATCGTGGACGTGTCCGAAGTCGTATCCGGTGGTCTTGCAGTAGAGGCGCTTGAGTTCCTCAACGGCTTCTCTGGCGTTGGCGGTGCGCTCGGCGATGGGGCCGCCCACGATCAGGGTCGGAAGCGTTTCGAGGTCCTCCTCGCTGACGCGGTAGAAAGTCGGGTCCAGCGTCGGATCGCCCGGCGGCTCGGAGCCCAGAGGGTCCAGCCTGGCAGCCATGTGCCCGAAGTCCCTGATGTGCCGGATGTACTTCGTAGCCCCGACGACTTTTTCCACCTCGGCTGCAACTCCGGTTGCGGCTGGCGCAAACCCGTTCGCGCTCGGTTGTGATGGCCTCCAGGTTTCGAAGAGCTCCCGCGTTCTCTCGTCAACGGACTCGGGGTCTTCGCGATACTTCTCGTAGAGTTCCAGCACGTAGCCGAGGTTCGGACCGTAAAACTCTCTCTCCGATATGCTAGACAACTGGATCACACCCTCACGTCGTACGCTCTTTGCGGCATTACCCTTGTCAATCTATGACGAGGGGGAGCCGAAGTGCAGCCCCCTCTCATGCCGTCCTGTTTTCCGAGGTAAGCAGACAATTTTGACCTTCTTAATCATAACGCACATTCCGGGATCGGTCTGTTTTTCCCGCGCTTTACCCACCGAGCTGTCGCGCCGCGAGCCGCAGGTCCTCGGCCATCCCGGAATGGCCGTACTTCTCTGCCTGCCGGACGCCCTGCTCGTAAGCCTCTCGCGCCTCATCCTCCCGTCCGAGATGCGAGAGCACCTCTCCGAGGCGCAGGTAGGCGTTTCCCTCGTCCTCGTGGCGCGCCACGTACCTCTGCAACACCGCCGCTTCATCCTCGAAGCGTTCGGCCTTTCCGTACTCGTTGGCCAGAGCCATGAGCCCCGTGGGATCGTCCGGGTTCTCCACCAGCATCCGCTCGAAGTACTCTATCCTGCTCTCCACCGTCTATCCTCCTAACTTTCCGCCTACGGTAGGTTACTATAGGCTCTCTGCAGCGGCGTGAGAGGAGGCATGAGTTTGAGACGTTTTGAGACCCGGGCCGTCCACTCCGGGGAGCGCCGGAGCTACCAGAAGGACCACCAGGACGGGAGCTACCACCCTATCTCGACCCCGATCTACGCCTCGACCACCTTCTGGCACCCGGACGTGCAGACTACGGACAAGGTCCTGGGCGGCGAGGAGCCGGGCTACAGCTACACCCGCTACGGAAACCCCACCATCGCCGCCTTCGAGGAGGCGCTGGCAGCCCTCGAAGCCCCGGAAGGTGGAGCCCGGACCTTCGCCTTCGCCTCGGGCATGGCCGCCACGCACGCCGCGCTGCTCGCCGCCGAGCTTACGAACGGCGCCACGGTCCTCGCCGCCGAGCAGCTCTACGGCTCCACCGCGACGCTTATGGTCCAGATCTTCGGCGCGAGCGGTGTCGAGGTCAACTTCGTGGACGCCTACGACCTCGATGCGGTATCCGAGAAAGCGCAAGAACTCTCCCCCCGCGCCATCATAGTCGAGTCCGTCTCGAACCCGCTTCTGCGCGTAGCCGACGTGCCGCGCCTGGTCGAGATAGCACGCTCCGCCGGTGCCACCCTGATCGTGGACAACACCTTCGGCACCCCATATCTCCAGCGACCTCTGGAG
>CADDYV010000091.1 GCA_902810695.1 Actinomycetota bacterium
CGGCGCCGGTCAGCAAGATCCTGGGCGCGGGGGATCTCGTCTCCGGTTTCCGAATCATCTCTACGCCGGGGCACACGCTCGGGCACGTCTCGCTGCTACGCGACGAGGACGGCATTCTTTTCACCGCCGACGCCTTCGGGAGCCTTCCGCGCAAGCTTCGGGTCGGAGTACGGGGATTTTTCTGCACCGATCCCGCGCTCGCCAAACGCTCCGCGCAGAAGCTGCTGCAAGAAGAGTTTGCGACCGTGATCTTCGCCCACGGCAAAACGCTTAAGGCCGGCGCGAAAGCCAGGTTGCAAAGGGTGGTCGAGGAATGCCGCTTCGCGTGAAAGCGGTAGAACAAAAACCGGTCCCGGATCCAAAGAAAATAACCTTCCAGAGACTCAAGACCCTGGACCTTACGCTCATCCACCGCTGGCTCAACACGCCGCACGTCGCCCGATGGTGGTACGACGATGTCGGCCCTTACGAGGAGGTGGCGGAGAAGTATGTTTCGTACATCGAGGGCGAACAACCGGTTGATCCATACCTCATCCTGCACGACAACCGGCCCATCGGCTACATCCAGACCGGGCGCATCTCGCACGACGAAGAGTACGACAGGCTCGTCGGCACCGAAGACTCCGCCGGAGTAGACCTGTTCATCGGGGAAGAAGACCTTTTGTACAAGGGGCTCGGTGCATACATTCTTCAGTGTTTTCTCAAAGAGATCGTCTTCGCAGAGGAGGACATAAAAGTCTGCGTGATCGGGCCAGAACCGGAGAACAGGGTGGCGATCCGGGCCTACGAAAAGGCGGGATTTCGCTACTTCAAGACGATACAGGTTCCCGGCGAGAGGCAGCCGGAGCACCTGATGATGCTGACCAGAGAAGAGTTCCTGGAGGGGTGATGCACCGCTACGACGCCATAGTCATAGGCTCGGGGCATAACGGGCTCATCGCGGCGGCCTACCTCGCCCGCGCCGGGAAGAAGGTCCTGGTTTTGGAGCGGCGCGAGGTGATCGGGGGCGCTACCGTTACCGAGGAGATCTGGCCGGGCTACAGGCTCTCGACCTGCTCCTACGTCTGCAGCCTGCTCTTGCCCGAGGTGATCCGGGACCTCGAACTGAAGCGCCACGGTTACGACATCCGCCCCCTCGATCCGCAGTACTTCGTGCCTTTCCCCGACGGGCGATACCTGATCTCCTTCCTCGATGAGGAGAAGACCGCGGAGCAGATCCGCAAGTTCTCCAAGAAGGATGTTGCGGCATACGGCGCCTACTGGGAGATGTGGGACCGTATCCTCGCCCGAATGCGCCCCTTGATATCACGCCCCTCGCCCACCCGAAAGGAGATAGAGGCCGCCTTCGACGGTCCAGAAGGCACGGAGGACTGGCGCAGGCTCACCCGGGCGAGCGTCGCGGAGCTTCTCGACGAATACTTCGAGTCCGAAGAGCTAAAAGCGCCGCTGTGCGTGGGAGGTGTGATCGGGACGAACGCCGGCCCCCGCACCCCCGGCACCGCCTACATCAAGTTCCACCACATCCTCGGTAATCTGAACGGGCATCAGGGCGCCTGGGGATTCGTCCGCGGTGGTATGGGAGCGGTCGCGGAAGCGATAGCATCCTCCGCAAAGGAGCACGGAGCAGAGATCCTCACAAACGCCGAGGTCGCGCGGATAGACATAGAAGGCGGAGAAGCACGCGGCGTTATCCTGAGCGACGGTCGTAGGTTCGAAGCCGGCACGATCCTCTCGAACGCCGACCCGTACCGCACCTACCTCGGGATGGTGGGAGAGAAGAATCTGCCCGCGGAGCTGGTCGAAGGCGTAAGAGGCCTGCCGCTCAAGGGATCGGTGGTCAAGGTGCTCCTGGCGCTGGGCGAGCTGCCGGATTTCACGGCGCTTCCGGGCAGGAAAACTGGTCCGCAGCACACGGGGGCGATCGTCATCAACCCCTCGGTAGAGTACCTGCAAAAAGCGTGGGAGGACTGCGAGCAGGGGCATCCCTCGGGGCACCCGTTCATGGAAGCCTACATCCAGAGCGCCACGGAGGATGGTCTCGCGCCACCCGGCAAGCACACCATGAGCATCTTCTCGCAGTACGCTCCCTACGACCTCGCGGATGGAACGTGGGATAAGCACCGGGAGGAGATCGGGAGCCGCATCGTGGACACACTCGCGCAGTACGCGCCGAACCTGCCGGATGCCATCGAGCACATGCGGGTGCTCGGTCCGCGGGATGTCGAGGAGACCATCGGCATCACCGGCGGCA
The DNA here is from genome assembly GCA_902810695.1 of Actinomycetota bacterium. Lineage (GTDB taxonomy): Bacteria > Actinomycetota > Rubrobacteria > Rubrobacterales > Rubrobacteraceae > CADDYV01. Next base: position 2,252 of record CADDYV010000091.1, read on the forward strand.
ACATCTTCCACGGCGAGATGCTGCCGGAGAGCATGTTCCCGGGACGCCCGCTCCCCGGCTTCTCCAGTTACAGGACCCCGGTCGAGAACCTCTACCTGTGCGGGGCGGGAACGTGGCCCGGCGGAGCGGTCTTCGGGGCTCCAGGCCGCAACTGCGCCCATCAGGTGCTCGCCGATCTCGCCGAAGCTGAGAGGCACGGATAGCCGGGGGTCCGGCTCGGAAGCTTGTCCGCCCTGCTACCTCGGTACCCGAAGGACCAGTACGGCTATGTCGTCGTGGGGTGTTTCTCCGGCGTATCCGAGGACGGCATCTTTTATCTGCTTCGCGATACTGGGAGCGTCCATTCCAGCGCAGGAGCCGAGCAGATCTACCAGCCTGTTCTCTCCGAAGAAGTCCTCGTCGGGAGAGCGCGCTTCCGTAACCCCGTCGGTATAGAGCACGAGGGCATCCCCGCCTCCGAGCCGTACCACCTCCTCATCGAGTTCCAGATCCTCGAACACGCCGATTGCCCTGCCGGGATGCCCGACCTTCTCTACAGCCCCGCTGGCACGCAGGAGCAGCGGCGGCGGGTGCCCGCCGCGCGCCACCGTAAGCTCGGCGCCATCCTCCCTGTACCTCAGACGCACGCACGCGGCGGTGCAGAACTGGTGAGCGGAGAACTGCTGGAGCATCGCCTCGTTGAGGTCGGAGAGTATCCGGAGCGGGCTGTCTTCCAGCAAGGCCACCGCGCGCACCGTATGACGGACCAGAGCCGTCGTCGCAATCGCCGTGGCTCCCTGCCCGCAGACATCCCCTATCGTGGCGACCCAGCAGCCGCTCTCGTCGCACTCGATCAGGTCGTAGAAGTCTCCCCCGACGCTGCTCTCGGAACCCGCTGGTAGATACTCCGCCCCGACCTCTACTCCGGGTACTTCGGGAAGATGCGGCAGTAAACTCTGCTGCAGGGTGCGGGCGATGTAGTTCTGCTCGCCGTAGAGCCGGGCATTGTCCAGAGCCAGGGCACAGCGGTGGGCGAGGTTCTCGGCCATCGTGAGGTCCTCGTCGTCGTAGCGTCCCGGATGTGTGGAGGCCAGGGTGATGGCCCCGAGGACCTTTCCCCGGGCAAGCAGCGGCACGCGCATACAGGAGCGGGCTTTGATCTCCTGTGGTAGACGCGGAAACTCCACATTCACTTCGGTTTCGGAGAGGAACCGCGAGGAATTTTCCTGCACCTCTCCCGCATCTTTCGGCCTGCGAAGTTCGCGCAACTCGCGCAGGTAGTGCGTCAGAGACGGGTCCGCGTGCGCCTCGGCTGCCTGGCGAACGATCCCGTTACTCTCCACGTCCACGAGGCACCACTCGGCGATATCCGGGACGAGGATGCGCGTGATCTTCTCCAGAGTGGCGGCGTAGTCGAGCGAGGTTGAGAGCTCGGTTCCCGCTGCGGCGAGCAAAGAGAGGCGTCTGCGAGCAGCCACCGCCTCCGCGCGCGCCAGTTGCTCCCGCGCCAGCAGGAGATCCCGCTCCTCCTCGGCATTCTTGCGCTCGGTGATGTCGTTCTGCACCCCGATAAAGTTGGTGATGTGCCCCGCCTCGTCGTAGACCGGCGAGACGTACAGCTCGTTCCAGAACTGCTCCCCGCTTTTGCGGTAGTTTCTGAGCACGACCCGGCACTCGCGCCCCTCCCGGATGGCGTCCCGGAGCTCCCCCAGCGCCGGCTGATCCCGGTCGGAGCCCTGCAAGAAGCGGCAGTTGTGCCCGAGAACCTCCTCCGCACGGTAGCCGGTCGTCCGCTCGAAAGCGGGATTGACGTAGATGATCGGGTTGTCCTGGCGGCGCGGGTCGGTGATCACGATGCTGTTGGAGCTGGCTGCCACGGCCCTGTCCAGCAGGCGGCGCATCTCCTCCTGGGACCATCCCCCGGATATGCGTGCCTTCTCTTCTACGCTCCCGGAACGTGGCTCTGAAGACCGGAACTTCATCCGAGTTATTCTACAGGCACTTCCGCGCGCGGGCTCGTCCACCTGCGCCCAAGTTAAAGACACGGGTTTTTGGGGTATTTAAGAGTTGATGTGTAGTAAGCAAAAGGAAAGGAGAGTGCGAAGTGGCCTACGAACTTCCGCCGCTACCTTATTCTTACGATGCTCTGGAGCCGGTTATTGACGAGCAGACGATGCACCTGCACCATGAGAAGCACCACAACACTTACGTAACCAACCTCAACGCCGCCCTCGAGAAACATCCCGAGGCCGACAAGGGTTCGATCGAGGAGACCCTCGCCAGCATAAACAGCATCCCCGAAGACATCCGCACCGCAGTAAGGAACAACGGCGGCGGCCACGCCAACCACTCGATGTTCTGGCAGATCATGGCCGCTCCCGGCTCTGGTGGCGGCGCGCCGACCGGAGACCTGGCGAGCGCCATAGACGCTGCGTTCGGATCGTTCGATAACTTCAAGGAACAGTGGTCCGCCGCAGCCGCGCCGGGTGCACTGTTCGGGTCGGGCTGGTGCTGGCTGATCGCCGCCCCCGATGGTTCCCTGACCATCGAGACTACCCCGAATCAGGACTCGCCTCTGATGGAAGGCAAGCTGCCGGTGATCGGACTGGACTGCTGGGAGCACGCCTACTATCTGAAGTACCAGAACCGCCGTCCCGAGTACATAAACGCCTGGTGGGACGTGGTCAACTGGGAAGAGGCCGAGCGCCGCTTCCAGGCCGCCAAGTCCTAGAGGAGGGCCCACACGTTCCCGGCAATGCGTCCCCGGATATATCCGGGGACGTTGCTTTTTAGAAGAGATTCGCCGAGTTCGGAGATGTACGGAGGTTAATCGTTTGGCGACACGGCTGGTGATCGTAGGTGGGGTCGCGGCAGGTACGAAAGCGGCGTCAAGAGCCCGGCGGGTGAACCCGGAAATAGAGATCACACTCTACCAGGAGGAGCCGGAGGTCTCCATCAGCGAGTGTGGTCTGCCGTATTTTCTCTCGGACATGATCGGGGCTCGCAGCAAACTCGTCGCCCGTACCCCCGAGGAGTTCGCCAGAAACGGCATCGAGGCGCGGACGCGCTGCCGGGTGGAGAGAATAGACCCGGAGAGAAAGAGACTATCCGTTTGCGACCTCGCGACGAGCGAGAAGCTGGAGGATGCTTACGACCGCCTCATCATCGCAACCGGAGCGCAGGCCGTCCTGCCATCCATCCCAGGCTCCGACCTAGACGGGGTCTTCACGCTGAGGTTTCTCACCGATGCGGACAGGATTCTGGGATACGTGAAGGAGCGATCCCCAAAGAAAGCCGTGGTGGTTGGTGGCGGGTACGTCGGGCTCGAGGCGGCGGAGAACCTCAAGAACCGGGGCGGCATGGAGGTATCTCTGGTTCAGTCCGGGGATCACGTCGCCGCAGCCTTCGACCCGGGTGCGGCAGAGGTGGTAGAAGATCATCTTCGGGAGAAGGGCGTCGAGGTCGTAACCGGAGCGAGGGTCGAGGAGTTCGAGGGAGACGGGCATATCCGGGGCGTGCGGTTCGGGGACAGAAGACTCGAAGCGGACATCGCGGTGGTTGGGGTTGGGATCCAACCTCGCGTAGACCTGGCGGAGACAACCGGGATGGAGCTGGGAGCATCCGGCGCGATCCGGGTAGACCGCTACATGAAAACAAACCTGCCGGAGGTGTGGGCCGCCGGAGACTGCGTGGAGAGCACAAACCTCGCGAGCGGCAAACCCGGCTGGTTCCCTTTAGGAGACACGGCCAACCAGATGGGCCGCGTGGCGGGCACAAACGCCGCCACCGGTGAAAATACGCTGGAGTTCCCCGGTGTAACGGGGACTATCGTCTTCAAGGTCTTCGACTTTGGGGTGGGCAAGTCCGGCCTCTCCGAGAGGGAAGCTCAAAATGCGGGTTTCGACGCCGCGAGCGCCGAAATAACCTCGACGAGCAGGGCAGCGTATTATCCAGGCGCGGAAAGGGTCTACCTCAAGCTGATCGCCGAGAGGTCCACCGGGCGCATTCTGGGAGCGCAGACCGTCGGGGCGGGCGCCGACAAGCTGGTGGACGTATGCGCCACAGCCATCTGGGGCAGGCTTTCTTACCGTGATCTCATAAACCTTGATCTCGCCTATGCCCCGCCGTTCGGACCGGTACTGAGCCCCGTGATACAGGCCGCGAGCGTGCTCTCCAGCGTATTGGAGAAGTAGATAACTACCTTAAAGCCTGGCGCGGGCGCTGACGTCGCGGGAGACCTGATCCAGCTCCCCCACCTCTCGCGGAGAGAGCGACCACCCTAAAGCGCCCGCGTTCTGTCGCGCCTGGGACTCGTTCTTGGCTCCCGGTATGGCGAGAACGTCCTGCTGGGTTATGAGCCAGTTCAGGGCAACCTGGGCGGGGGTCTTCTCGCGGGCTTCGGCGATGCGCCGCATGGCGCTGAGGAGCGGCTCTATCTTTTCGAGGTTGGCCCTTCCGAAGTTGCGGCTGAAGCGCCGAACCATGCCCACGGGTCTTGCACCGGGTGCGTACCTGCCTGTCAGGAGCCCCTGTTCGAGCGGGCTGTAGGCGATCAGGGTTACTCCCAGTTCGCGGCACGCCGGTAACACGCCGTTCGTCTCCGGGGCGCGGTAGAGGAGGCTGTAGTGGACCTGGTTGGAGGCGAGGGGGATCCCATGGGAAGCGAGACGGTCGTGCGCCCGGCGCATCTGGGCGGCGCTGAAGTTGCTCACGCCGACGTTTGCAGCCTTCCCCTCCTTCACCGCTTCAGCGAGCGCGTCCATCAGTCCCTCCATCCGCAAGAGCGGAGAGGGGAAGTGGATCTGGTATAAATCCACCGATTCGAGGCCGAGGCGCCTCAGGCTCCCGTCCAGCGCCTTGAGGAGCGAACGCGGGTCCAGCCGGTACGGAAGCGGGGCGAACTTGGTTGCGATCAGGGGTCTCTCCTCGAAGTCGCCTTCGCGCAGGATCTCCCCGATGATTCTCTCCGAGGCGCCGTTTCCGTAGATCTCCGCCGTATCAAAGAGTCTAACGCCGCTCTTCAGGCTGGCCCGGAAGGCCTCCCCAACGTCCTTTCTATCGTAGTCGCCCCCGTAGCCCCAGAAGAGCTTCGTCCCCCAGGCCCAGGCTCCGACCCCCAGGGGAGCAACCCTGAGATCCCTGCCCAATCCGACCGTTACCTCGCCTTGCATAAAATCCTCCATCACGGATGCCGCGCGAGATGAGGGTATAGCATAATCGCCGCACTTCGACCCGCGGGCGATGAGCCAGCAAAACTTAGCCCGGTATCGCGGCTACGGCCCGCTCTATCTCCTCCTCTGAGTATTCGAGGTCTACGAGTTCACCGGCGAGATAACGCTCGTAGGCGCCGAGGTCGAAGTGGCCGTGCCCGCAGAGGTTGAA
>CADDYV010000092.1 GCA_902810695.1 Actinomycetota bacterium
CGCTAGAGCAGGCTCTTGGGCGTGGATGGATCCACGATCGCGTCTACGACGCACGGACCTCCGCTTGAGAACGCATGATCCAGGGCTCCGGAGATTTCTTCGGGATCTTTGATCGTAACGGCTTCGCAGCCGAGACTTCTCGCCATTCCCGCTATATCCAGCTCGTGGAGATCCATGCCGGGCAACTGATCCGCGCCGCCTCCGGCCAGGAGCTTGAGTATCCTGTACTGTCGGTTGTTTATGACGACGAAAGCGACGTTCGCGCCGTAGCGGGCCGCGCTCCACAGCGCCTGCGCGCCGTACATCAGCGATCCATCGCCTATTACACACGCTACTGGCCTCTCGGGAGAGGCCAGGGAGAGACCGACGGAGGCGGAGGCGCCGAAGCCCAGCCCGCCGTTCGCGGAGCTGTAGAAGCTATCGGGGCGGTTCACGCGGACGTGCTCGTGCAGCAGGTTCCTGCTCGACGGCGTCTCCTCGACTACTATCGCCTCATTCGGCAAACTCCGGGCCAGGGCGTGCATCACATGCTCGGGCGTCAGCGAGCTTCCCGTAGCTGGCACACCGGCTTGCGACCTGGGAGCGGGAGCCGGGCGGTCAGCCTCCTTCGGGAGGCGTTCGATCAGTTGCCGCACTGCGAGCGCGACATCCCCCATGATGCCCGTGCCTGTGGCCGCCCTGGACGCCTCCTCTGGATTGTCCGTCACGTGGATCACACGCGTCCCCGGCTTGACAGCTTCGCCGGGCACGTACTGGAAATACCGGAAAACCGGAGCACCGAGAACCAGCACCACATCATGCCCGGATAACAGGTCCGCGATGGTCGCCTGGGCAGGAGGCAGCACGCCCTGGAAGAGGGGATGATCCTGCGGAAACCCCGCCCGCGCGTGCATGGGGTCTGCCCACACCGCCGCCCGGAGCCTCTCGGCCAGATCCACCGCGTCGTGGAACGCCCCGGCCCGGTCAACCCCGGCCCCGGCGACGATGGCCGGTCTCCGGCTCATCTGCAGAACCCTTGCTGCCTCGTCCAGTCCCTCGGGGTTCGGGGCCATCCAGTAGTCAATTTTGCGCGGGGTGTGGGGTTCGGCGCGGGCGTCCCAGTCGTCCATCGGGATGGAGACGAAAGCCGGCCCCTGCGGCGGTTGCATCGCCGTGTGGTAGGCGCGCTCGATGGCGGCGGGCACGTCCCCGGCACGAACGGGTTCGTTGCTCCATTTCACGTAGGGGAGGGCCATCTCCACCAGCCTGCCGGCGAGGAAGGGTTCGTAGGCGAGATGCCGGCGGTCCTGCTGTCCCGCGGTGATAACCAGAGGGGTGCGGTTATGAAAGGCCGTCATGATCGCCGCCGAAGCGTGCCCCAGTCCCGCGGCGGTGTGGAGGTTTACAAAAGCCGCTTGCCTGGTTCCCTGGGCGTACCCGTCGGCCATTCCCACCACGGCGCCCTCGTGCAGACCCAGCACGTAGGTGAAATCCTCCGGGAAGTCCCTCAGAAACGGCAGCTCCGTGGAGCCGGGATTGCCGAACACCCGCCTCATCCCGAGGGAGCGGAGGAGATCGTAGGTAACCTCGCGTACCGTGCTCATGGCGGCCTACCTTTCTTGCCGGGTTCGCTGGTCCAGAACGCGGATGGCCTTCCCCTCGCTGCGTGGGATGGTGTTCGGAGAGGTCAGCTCGACCGCCGCAGTCAAGTCGAGGACGTTGCGGAGCGTCTCCACGACGCGGGCTTCGAGGTCCGCCCGCAGGTTCGATGCTGCCGCAACTCGCTGCGACATCTCGACCCGTACGCGCAATTCATCCTGGCGGTCGGCGCGGGTCCCCAGCACGATCTGGTAGTGGGGTTCCAGGCCCTCGACGCCGAGCAGGGCGTGTTCGATCTGCGAGGGGAAAACGTTCACCCCGCGCACGATGAGCATATCGTCCGTGCGGCCCAGGATCTTCGAGATACGCGCGCTCGTCCGCCCGCAGGGACAGGGCTCCCGGATGAGCCGCACGAGATCCCGCGTGCGGTACCTGATGACCGGGAAAGCCTCCTTGGTCGGCGCGCTCAGGACGAGCTCGCCCACCTCCCCGTCCGGCAGCCGCTCGCCACTCTCGGGGTCCACGACCTCCGGTACGAAGCGGTCCTCCCAGACGTGCATGCCTTCCGACTTTCCGCACGCCGAGGCGACCCCCGGACCGATTATCTCCGAGAGCCCGTACTGCTCGTAGACCGCAACCCCCATCCGGTCCTCGATCTCCTGCTCCATCCTCTCCGTCATCGGCTCCGCGCCAAGGAACGCCGCGCGGATTGGCAGCGAGTGCAGATCCAGGCCCTCCGCAGCGGCGACCTCGGCGACGTGCAGTGCGTAGGATGGGGTACAGCCGAGCGCGGTGGTGCCGAAGTCGCGCATCAGCATCACCTGCCGCGCCGTATGCCCTGCCGACGTGGGCACGACCGCAGCCCCTACCAGGCTCGCCGCGTCGTGGAACCCCAGACCCCCGGTGAACAGCCCGTGGCCGTAGGCATTCTGGAAGGTGTCCTTCTCGCTAACTCCACCCGCGACGAGCCCGCGGGCCAGGGTGTCGGCCCAGAGTTCGAGGTCGGCGCGGGTGTAGCCGACGACCGTGGGTTTGCCGGTAGAGCCGCTGGAGGCGTGTATCCGCACGATCCTCTCCTGCGGAGCCAGGAACAACCCGAAAGGGTAGTGCTCGCGCAGGTCGTCCTTGGTCATAAAAGGCAGCCGACGCAGGTCGTCGGTCGAGTTTAACTGCTCCGGCTCTACATCGGACAGCCGCCTATCGTAGTAATGTATGCCCGAACTCTTGAGCCGCTGCAGGCAGGCCCGGATACGCGAGGTCTGGAGTTGCACCAGGTCTTCGCGCGGCATAGTCTCTGCCGCGCGGTCCCAGAACGTTCCCGTGTCAACCGGTCGGACCATAGCCCCGCGACTCCAGCCACTCCCGGCGGGCGGCCTGATGCTCTTCGGATGGCATCACCGCCTCGACCGCTTCGTCGTACTCTTTCAGAAACTCCTCGAACGGGAGATCGTAGGCCGCGTTGGAGAGTCGCTTGGACCAGACGAGGCTCGGTCGTGGCACTTCGAGGTAGCGTTGCGCCCAGGCTTCGAGCTCTTCTTCCAGCTTATCGCGTGGGACGACCTTGTTGACCAGCCCTATCCGGTAGGCTTCCTCGGCGTCTATGTTCTCGCCGGAGAGGATCAGGTGTCGCGCGTGGCCCATGCCGATCACACGCGGCAGCCGGTAGGTGCCCATGCCGGGGATGAACGCCTCGCGCGTGGCGGGCAGGCCCAGGATGGCATCGTCCGCCGCGATGCGCACGTCGCAGGCTATGGCGACCTGGAGCCCGCCGCCGATGCAGTAGCCGTGCACGCCCGAGATCACGGGCTTGTCCATGACCTCCATCGAGCGGAAAGCGTACTCGCAGGTGTGGAACCACTCGTTGGGGATCTGGCCCCGCGCCAGATGGGTCAGATTCAGCCCGGAGCAGAAGCTGCGCCCCTCGCCGGTCAGCAGCACGACCCGGATCTCATCGTCCTCGCCAACCTCTCTGGCTGCCGCCAGCATGTCCTCGGGCCAGTGGGGACCCATCGCGTTGAGCACCTCCGGTTCGTTTAGCCGGATCTCACCGACCGGAGGCCGTTTGAGCACCCGTATTCTGGCCGTCTCTTCGCCCGGCCCTTCTCTAACCTGCGCCAAAGCTCACACCCCTCTCTCCGGTTTGCCGGTCACCGCGCGGCAGCCGCCTCGTTTTCCACCTTCCACTCTGGCTATTGTAGCGTTGTGGTGAGAGCGGAGCAGATGGCGCCAGTTTAGTTCTCTTGCTGTGATTCCAGCCCGGCGTGGCGGTGAGATCAGCCGGGGCTGACTGGGATTTCTTATTCCAGCGGAGCCGGAGTCCTTGATATCCGGGTTTCGCTCCTGCGCGCCAGGTGCCTTCCCGAAGGCGCCCCTTCCCATGAGAACAGCAGCACCTCTTCGTAGACTTCGAGCTGGAGCGGACCACCCTGGAGAGCCGGTCTTTCCTCCGGAGAACTGCTGATAGTCGGCAGGATGAGCTTTCCCCGGATGGCCCGGTGAGAGAGCCAGGCGAGCCCAACCTCAGTGGCGAGAGCCAGGGTCCCCAGAGCGAGGGGCTTTCCGACCCGGCTGAGGGTGGCGAGCGTCTTGCTCTCGGTAGCCCTGGCGATGGCGTGTGGAACCTTGAGAGCCGGCACCAGCCGGCTTTCGCTCCTCGAAGGGAGATTTTCCGCTGCGTCGTCTTCCCCGAGCGAGGCGCCGCAGCCGCCGCAGAAACGGTTTTGCGAAGGGTTGGCTTGCCCGCATCGGTGGCAGGTAATGGCTTCGTCCATCGTCTTCTCCTCCTCACGTAACCCGGTAGCCACAGGATAACTCTCCTGGAGCCTTGCGGCGCCTTTTTCCTTCCATTTTGCCCGGATCCGGTTGCTTCCGGCTTCTTTTGCGGTGGCTGCCGTTGTGAGGTCCTGAGGAATAAAGCTATGCGACTCTCCAGAAGAGGATGCACCCCAGCACGACGGAGCTCAGGCAAAACAGCGCCGCGAACATCACGTGTACCGTTTGCGCCGCTGCTACCGCGCCGGGAAAGGAAGGGTCCGTTAACAGGGAAATCCAGCCCAGTATCCCCGAGGTGATTATCAACATCCCTCTACGCCGCGTTGCTTTCCTGATTATGGTGTTAAGGCCTGCCAGTGTCAGACAGAAAAACAGCAGAACCCACCAGCTTATTCCAGCCTCCGATACCCACCCGATTCCGTTCATAAAGCCCAGCGCGGTTCCCAGAATTCCCAGGAGAAACGCCACATGTCCCAGGAAGCTGCCTTCACGCCCAACCGAGAAATACAGGCCCACCAGCCCTATCAAGAACAACGCAGGTGTAGTCGCGGACAGCGCAGCAACGATGGCGAAAACGTATCCCGTGTCCCCTGGGTTGTCCAGGTAGCCCCATCCACCGTAGGAAAATCCTGCCAGGATAAAGGCGGCTCCCCCCACCCTGGTGAAGATCAGGGGCAAATCTTGCTGTAGCGTACGGCGTGAGGACTTGCTCATATCCCGCGTTCCTTTTCAGATCACAGCATATCCCAACGCAGCACTAGAGGCGATGCGAACCGCAATCCAAACTTCTTTCCGCTGCCAGGTTTTATCCAGGCCGGATGGTAACTTCAAAAGGTGTGCTAGGAGCAGCTAGGCTCGAAGGTGGTGCTGGCGAAACTCCTCGAGCACATCCCGGCAAACATTGGCCTGGCTTCTCAGGTTGCTCGCCTCAACCGATACGTGTACGGCTCCATGAACCATCCTCATGTGTCCCTCGGAGACCTCTTCCAACTCTCTGCACTTCGCCATCGCCTTTTCGGAGTCCTGGTAGACCTGCTCGAAAATCTGGCTCAATTCTTCGGTTAATTTTCTGGTGAGCTCGCTCTCCTCTTGCAAAGCTTTCCTCCTTTATTCTCTCGGCTGGCTACTCTGTACATCCTCTGCGCCAGAAGTGTACAGAACCCGTTTTGGCCGCCCAAGAGCGAAGGCGCCAGAGTGAAGACCGTGGCTCTCTGCTCCACTATCCGACGAGCGTGCTTTCGGTCGGATATGAAGAGGGTCTCAGGGGGCTTCTTCCCTGCCTTTGTGTTCACCCACTATTTCCTCGTAGAGCCGCTCGGCCTGCTCTTCTTCCTTCTTCTCCACTTCGGGAGGCTTCTTGGGCGAGCGGTGGCCGTCCGCCACGTCCATGAACGGGCGCAACATCTCCAGGGGCACCGGAAGGATGATCGTGGAGCTTTGCTCGCTCGATATCTCGGTCAGCGTCTGGAAGAGCCTCAGTTGCAGCGCCGTGGGGCTCTCCAGCCTGTCGGCAGCCTGCCTCAGCCTCTGGGAAGCCTGAAACTCGCCCTCGGCGTTGATGATCTTGGCCCTCCGGTCGCGTTCGCTCTCGGCCTGACGCGCCATCGCCCGCTGCATCTGAGAAGGTATCTCCACGTCTTTGACCTCGACGGCGCTCACCTTTATCCCCCACGGCTCGGTGTGCTCGTCTATTATCTTTTGCAGCTCGGCGTTTATGGCGTCGCGGTTGGTAAGCAAATCGTCGAGATCCTTCTGTCCCAGGACGCTTCTCAGGGTGGTCTGCGAGATCTGGGAGGTGGCGAAGGAGTAGTCGGCTACCTCGATGATGCTCCTGGTAGGGTCCACCACCCTGAAATACAGCACGGCGTCTACCCTGGCGGGAACGTTATCCTGGGTTATGACCTCCTGGGAGGGAACGCCCATGCTCACCGTGCGCAGCTCGACCTTGACCATCCTGTCTATAAACGGGATGAGCAGGATCAGCCCTGGTCCTTTGGGCCTGCCGAGCACCCGTCCCAGCCGGAAGACGACTCCCCGCTCGTATTCTTTGACGATCCGAACCGCGCTGGCGAGAATTATCGCCACAATAACTACGATCGCGATGATTACTATAAGGCCGGCTCCTACCGCCGTCTGCAGCAATCCCAACTCCATTTGCACGAGGGGATCTCCTCTCCTCTAGGGTCTTTGACTCTCAGGTTTGATGCACGTCTTCCGCGTCAAAACGACGCCGGTCCAGGGATACCACCACGACTTTACCACCTTCCAAACCTATCACCATTACCTTTCCTCCAACACCTATTATCTGTCCTTCCTGCCCGTAAACGTCGCCTGCCGTCCTCGCCAGGGTAGCCCGCCACCTCTCGCCGTGAACGATCACCCACCCCGGCGTCTCGGTCCCGATCGGTTCCTTGACTACGCCCGCCTCCCCGATCATCGCTTCCGCGCCGGTTGCCGGCGGCAACTTCCTGGCCGCGCGCACCGATCGCAAAAGCACGAAAGAACCCGCGGCCATAACGAGCGCCATCAGCGCGAGCGCAGCGAGTGCAACCGGGGTGCGAACGTCTCCCGCTCCCAGAACTACCCAGCCGCCTCCCAGAAGCGATAGAGCCGCCAGCACGGTGAGCAGGCCGTGGTTGGTCACCTTGATGTCTACCGCGAGTAGCACGAGCCCCGCGAATATCAGACACAGCCCCACCCAGCCCGCGGGCGCAAATTGTAGTTCCGCCACTATCGCCACGGCCCCACCTGCAAGTTGAGCGAATATCTGCTGCATCCTCAGCCGATTGTATCGCAAATAACTAGAACGTCTTCAAAAGAGGTCTCGGAGGAGTTCGCTTCCGCTATTGGGGGATCGAGAGAGGTGCCAGCAGGACTCCTGTCTAGTTACCGTTGGTCTCCGGGAGCAGCGGATTCCATATGCCCGTAACCTGGTCTATACGACCGACCCCCAGCGTCGCCCCCCTGTAGAGCGTGTTGTACCGTTCGAGGGTTGCCTGAGCCTCGGGCGACAACGACTCGTAGTCCACGTCAGGCGTGCGGCGCGATATCAGGTGGTCGTAGAGGATTTCCCGCAGTTGCTCCTCGGTGAGTTCCGGGGAAGGCGTCA
>CADDYV010000093.1 GCA_902810695.1 Actinomycetota bacterium
CTCTGCTTCCAGGGCTAACCGGTGCGCAGGCTCAGCTCCTGGCCGAAGCGGCTGAGGCATTCAATCGTTTCGCGGATGTCGGCCTCTGTCGTGCGAGGATTGTTGGTGCACAGCCTGAGCACCGTGCGACCGTTCATCACCGTGGAGCTTATCATGGCGAATCCGTCCTCGATCATCTCCTCCACCAGCCTCCGGTTGAGGGCGTCTATCTCCTCCGGAGGATGCCAGCCTTCCGGGACATAACGGAAGGTTACGAGGCCGATCTGAGCAGGGGTTACGACTTCCCAGCACGGGGACTCTCGCAATACGTCCTCCGCGAACTTCGCCAGCGATATTCCGCGCGCTATCGCCTTCCGGAACCCTTCGAGACCGAAGACCTGGAAAGACATCCACAGCTTTAGTGCCCGGAAGCCGCGCGTCATCTGGATGCCGTAGTCTATGAGGTTGACCTCCTCTTCCTTCCGGTCGGCGTCCTTGATGTAGTCGGGCACAATACGAAAAGTCTCTTTCAAGAACCGCCTCTCCTTGAGGAGCACGCAACCCATCTCGTGCGGCTGGAACAGCCATTTGTGAGGGTCTAGCGTCAGAGAATCCGCCCGCTCAAGCCCCTCGAGCAGAACCCTGCCTTCTTCGGTCAGAATGGCGGCTCCACCATAGGCGGCATCAATGTGCAACCACAACTCCTCCTCCTGGCAGAAGTCGGCTAGCTGCGGCAGAGGGTCTATAGCCCCGCTGTTGGTGGTGCCGGCGTTCGCGATCACGCAGAAGGGCCTGTGGCCCATCGCCCGGTCGGCAGCAACCTCGCGGCGAAGCTCGGGCATGGAGATCCGGAATTTCTCGTCGGTCGGTATCTTGCGGATCTGGTGCGGCGCGAAGCCGAGTATCCTCAAACCCCTATCCACCGAAGAATGCGTCTGGTCCGAACAATAAGCTACGGCCTCTGACATCTGCGTTCCGAGCTTGACTTCCCGCGCGACGGCGAGCGCGGTAAGGTTTGCCATCGAGCCGCCGCTTACGAACAGTCCACCCGCCGACTCGGGCATCCCGCAGAGTTGCCTGAGCCAGTCTATGGTTACCAGCTCGATCTCAGTCGGACCGGAGCCTTCCAGCCACGTGCCGGGAAACACGTTGAACCCGGACGCCAGCGCATCCGCCATCGCCCCGACGAAGTTGCTCGGGCTGGGGATGAAGGCGAAGAAGCGGGGGTGATCCACGTGCATCATTTTCTCGAAAACATCGTGCCTGGCGCGCTGGAACACCTCTTCGGCGTCGCTGCCGTACTCGGGCAACGGCTCGCGCAGGCGCTCGTCGAGTTCGGCGCGTCCGGCTCTGCGCGTAACCGGCTTGTCCGGCAGTTCCTCGAAATGCTCGACTAGAGTATCTATGACCCGGTAGCCTAGCTCTCGCATCTCCTCACCCGACAATCGCAGCGCGCCATCAGAACGCTCGCTTGCGATCAAAGGGCGTATGCTGGTTATCTCGTGCATATTATTCCTCCTGGGAAATGGGATTCGTATGGTCTACGGATTCTTCACCAACTCGCTGTTTTTATTCGCCGCGTTCGGCGTAATCTGCGTACCCGGCTTTGCCGACCTGGGCTCGGCCTCGAGCAATAACCTGCTCAACGGCTTCTCGGAGAGTGGTTCGTGGAGATAAAATCCCTGCCCGAGATCGCAGCCCAGAGCCCGCACGTAGGTCAGTTGCTCGGTGTTTTCGATACCCTCGGCGGTTACGCTCAGGCCCATGGACTTGGCGAACGCCACCGTGGCGCGCACCACCGCCGTGTCTTCGTCTATCTGCCCGAGTCCCTCGACGAACGAGCGATCTATCTTGAGGACGTTCACCGGGAAGCGTTTGAGGTACGAAAGCGAAGAGTATCCCGTTCCGAAGTCGTCTATGGCGATCTGCACTCCCATCTCTCTCAGCCTTTGAAGCACGAGGACGTTGGAATCCGCATCTTCCATCACGACTCCCTCGGTGATCTCCAGCTTCAGGCTACACGGGTCGAGGCCAGTCTCTTCGAGGGTTCGGGAGATGTCCTCGACCAGATCGGCGCGCTGAAACTGCTTCGGGGAGAGATTTACGCTCAGCATCAGCGGGTGATTCTCGTCAAGCTGCTCCTGCCACGCTCTCACCTGTCTTGAGGCCTCCGCGAGCACCCACTGCCCGATGGGTACAATCAGACCCGTCTTCTCGGCCAGCGGGATGAACCTGTTGGGCGAGAGCAAACCCCGCTCCGGATGATCCCAGCGCACCAGCGCCTCGACCTCGCAGATCCTTCCGGTCTGCAGATCCACCACCGGCTGGTAGTAGACCTGGAATTCTTCTTCTCTGATCGCGCGCCGCAGGTCGCTTTCGAGTTGCAGGCGCTCAAGGGCACGAGCGTCCATGTCCGGGTCGAAGAGCGCATGACGCGCCTTGCCGTTGTTTTTGGCTTCGTACATAGCGACATCCGCGTTACGCAGCAACCCTTCGGGCTTCTCTTCTCCAGAGGACCCCATGCTGATGCCGATGCTGGTGGTCACGAAGACCTCGTGACCTTCGAGATCGAAGGGGGCATGCAGTTCCTCGTAGATCCTCTCTGCCACACCAACCGCTTCCTCCGTACCGAGGATGTCCTCGAGCAGCACGGTAAATTCGTCCCCGCCGAGACGCGCGACGGTGTCGCCCGGGCGCACGCAGGCCCGGAGACGCCCAGCAACGGCCACGAGCAGTTCGTCCCCGGCGTTGTGTCCGAGGCTGTCGTTGATGACTTTGAACTCATCCAGATCCAGGAACAGCACCGCAACGTTACCCTCATTCCGCGTGATGCGGTCCAGGGCGTGCTGGAGCCGGTCCATGAAAAGCGTACGGTTCGGCAGACCGGTGAGGGTGTCGTGGAACGCCTGGTAGGAGATCTTGTCTTCGAGCACCTTGCGCTCGGTGATGTCCATCATCACCCCTTGCCAGAAACTGGCCTTGCCCTCATCGTTGCGCACGAGAACGGCTTCGTCCCGGATCCAGATCACCCGGCCATCCTTGGTCAACTGGCGGTACTCCATCCTGAAGGGATCGCCGGTCTCGTTGGTGCGGATGACCTCGGCGTGCACGCGCTCGCGGTCGTCAGGATGTACGTACTTGATCCAGTGCTCGGTATCCTGGAGGCGCTCTTCGAGCGAGTAGCCGAAGATTGACTCGAACTGGGGGCTCAGGTATCTCATGCTGTCGGTGTTGCCGAATTCCTGTATGTAGATGACCGCGGGCACCTGCTCGACCAGCGTGCGGTACCTGGCCTCGGCTTCGCGCAGCGCCTCCTCGGCCTGCCTGCGATCGGAGATATCCCAAAGAAAACCCTGCCAGCAGTACGGCTCCCCCGCTTCGTCGCGCACCAGGACGCACTCATCGCGGACCCAGACGATTCTGCCATCTCTGGCGATCACGCGATATTCCGTGCCGAAAGGCTCGCCGGTTGCGATCGCGCTCTCTTCCTCGGAGATCACCCGCTCCAGATCATCGGGGTGGATTCTAGTGTCCCACACTTGGGAGTCTTCCTTAATTTCATCCGCGGAGTAGCCCACCAAGTCTTCGATCTGCGGGCTGATGTAGGTGCTGTACGCGATCTGATCTGGCGGATTGATGTAGGTAACCGCGGGCATCTGCTCGACCAGCGTGCGGAAACGACGCTCGGCCTCACGCAGAGCTTCCTCGGCGTGCTTGCGTTCGGTGATGTCGCGGGCGTTGAACACGATCCCCTCGACCCTGGACTCCCCGAGCAGGTTGTTGCCTACCATCTCGAAGCGGCGCCAGGCCCCATCGGCGTGCAGGAGTCGGACTTCGACTATCTCGGTACTCTCGGGTGTGTCCAGACATTTCGAGAGGGCCTCTTGCATCCGCCCCGCATCATCCCGGTGCACCCAATCGAAGATGCCCGCGCCGGTTTCTTCCTCGGGATCCCGCCCCAGCATCCGTCGCGCAGAGGGACTTACGTAGCGCAGAATGCCATCCGGGTCGAGGATCAGGATGAGGTCTGAGGCGTTCTGGACGAGGGCGCGGAAACGTTCTTCGCTCTGGCGCATGTGCAGATCTTCGGCCAGCTCCTCGCTCTCCAGAGCGAGCGCCACCTGGGAGCTGAGCGCCTCGAGTCCGTCCTTGAACTCCTCAAGGAACTTCAGATTTGTGTCCACCAGAAGCACGCTGCTCGCACTCTCCCTGGTGATTAGCGGATAGACGAATATTTCCCTGGTTTTGGGGCTGAACCCCAGAGCCTTTTGCAGAACCTCCGGATCAACGTGCTCTACCGCGACGAATCTCTGTCCCACGAACCCCGACAGGACCGGTCCGGAGAGTTCTAGAGGATCTATCCGCTTACCCCTGGCTTCCTCCGCGCCATCGCCAGATGAAGCCACGACGAGCAGCTTTTCGGGCGGACCTGCGGCCACGCTCGCGCGCGTCTGCTCGCGGTCGCCCGCAAGCTCCAGCACCGCCCGCAAAGCGGCGTCATAGATGCTCTCCCGGTCTGGGGCGGCGACCAGCGCGGCGCCCGCTTTTCTGAGGATTTTCTCCCGCGAGATGGCGTGCTCGTGCTGACGCACGAAAGCCGCCATGCGAGCGATCACCAGCAAAGCCAGCGTCATCGAGGACAGGACGATCACCGGTCTGTCCACCGGAATGTCCCGGATGAGCTGTATCCCGCGTATCGCTGGCGCGGAGATCGCGGCTGCTGCGAGCAGCGCCAGGCGCATCCGGGTGAGCTTGAGGCCGCGCTCCGGCGCGGGGTCAGAGAGTGTCCGCATCGTCGGGTGCAACGCGGCGCTGCCCCAGAGCACGTAGGAAAGCAGGTATCCGAGGTCGGGCAGGCTGCCGGTGTAGTAGGTGCCGTCGAGCAGCATCCTGGCGTAGACCGTGTCGGAGAGAAGTAAGAATATGAGGCTCAGGCCGAGTAATCTGTAAGCTGGGGTGCGCGCTCCGGGCGCTACGGCCATCCGCGCTGCGACCCCGAGCAGGATCACATCCATCAGCGGGTAAGCCATTGAGATTATTTTCGCGAGCACCGAGAGAGAACCGTCGTGCGCGTACGGGCTCATCAGGAATACCCATGAAAACACCCCGACACTCGTGGCCAGGATCGTCGCGTCTATCAGGCCGGCCCAGTCGCGCCCCGGTGCCCGACGGTGGATCAGTAGCAGCAACCCGGCGACGAGAAGGGGATACTCGCTGAGCCAGAATGCGTCGGAGAAGGAAGGGAATGGAGCCTCAAGGTGCAGAATGTTCTGGTAGTAGTTGAGGGTCATGTCGCCCATGACCGCCATGAGTTCTCCCAGGGCAAACAGATGCCAGGGCAGCACGCTCTCGGGGCGGTTTATCCGCACCCCGGCCAGGATCGCCACCACCGCCGATATCCCCACGAAGTCGTAGAAAAAATCGTACATGGAATCTTGCAGGATTCCCGGAACGAAGAAAAAGAACGAGAACGCAGCGCAGACCCCGAGCGCGAGATAGACGTGCCACGCTCGCAAGCGTCTGTGTCTCGATCTGTGCTCCTTTGGTGCCGGGTCCCGAGTGGCGGGTAGTCGTTGTGGCTGGTTCCCAGCCAGATTCGAGTGGTATGGTTGCCTTTCTTTGGTTATTAGCCTGTCAGGTTCCATTTTTCGCAGCCTTCGGTCTCCGGTCGATCCATCCGGGCATGGTTATCGGAGCGGGGGACAAAAAACTTTAGCCAGCGATGTAAAGAATTCTTGGCGGCGTGCCGATAACACCTCTCGTGAGAGATCCAGGCGAGAGAACAACCTTTTGGAGAACGGGTTGACGGCACGGATAAAATATGAAGCGACTGGAATCCGGAGCCGCGCGGTGGAGTACAGGCTTCTGGGCGTGGCACTGGGGGCTTTCGGGGTCTTCGGCAGCCTCTGGGGAGTCTGGGCGGTCCTGCTTACGGATCTGGCGCGCTCTCTCCATCTTTCTGCCGGTCCACTGGGTATCGCGCTCTCAGGGGGGGTGGCAGCCTCTTTCCCCGTAATGTTCCTGGGAGGCAGGGCTGCGGACCGGTGGGGCCGCCGCGTCGTACTCGTCTGCTCTGGAGCCCTGATGGCGGTGAGCTTCGGCAGTCTGGCTTTCGCGCAGAGCTACACGATGCTCCTGTGTATCCTGCTCTTCTGGTGCGCAACCTCCGGCGTCTACGACGTGGTCGTGAACGCCTTCGCCATGGACCTGGAACGAGCGACCGGGCGCCGGATCATGTCGGTGCTTCACGCGGCGTTCAGCATGGGCGGAGCCGTGGGTGCCCTGATAAGCGGCCTCCTAATATCCTCCGGCGCGAACTACCAGCACGTATATCTGGGATCTACGCTCCCCGTCCTGGCACTCATTCTGTTTGCCTGGAAATCCCCGTTTCCTCCTGCAGAGGAACCCATCGAGGACGAAGGAGTTCGCACGGTCGGGCTCTACAGAAGTCTGCCCGTCATCCTCGTCGGTGTGGTGGCCGTTCTCGCCTTCTTCTCCGAAGGAACCATGGAAGACTGGTCGGGGGTCTACCTTAGGCAGACGCTCGAGCTACCCACCATGCTGGGTGCTTCGGGAGTCGCGGTATATCACCTGGCGATGGCTGGCGGACGCCTCGGTGCCACCGGGATCATAAAACGCTTCGGCAATCGTTCTACACTGGCGGGTGCCGGATTACTGATGGCGGTAGGCATGACGCTCGCTCTCGCCACTCGCGCTCCGCTGCTTATCGTCATAGGATTCCTCGTTGTCGGGCTCGCACTCGCGGCGGTGACACCGATAGCATTCTCGGTCGCCGGGGACCTCGCTCCGAGCAGGGCAGGAGAGGCAAGTTCCGTCGTCGCCACCCTCGGCTACAACGGCTTCCTCCTCGGGCCGGCGCTCATCGGCGGCATAGCGGAGCTTTCGAGCCTCCGCTTCTCCCTGATCGCGATAGTCCTGGCCGGGCTCTTGATCTCCGCTCTCTCCAGATCACTCGTGAAATAGAGCCTGGATTTCCAGAGAATTCTCCCGGCTAGTTCTGCAAATTTTCGAAGAT
The DNA here is from genome assembly GCA_902810695.1 of Actinomycetota bacterium. Lineage (GTDB taxonomy): Bacteria > Actinomycetota > Rubrobacteria > Rubrobacterales > Rubrobacteraceae > CADDYV01. The sequence goes on from CADDYV010000093.1 coordinate 7,016, forward strand.
ACCCGCGGCGCCCATGCCGCCGCCGATGCACATGGTAACCATGCCGTATTTCGAGGCGCGGCGCTTCATCTCGGAGAGGAGCTGGATGGTCAGCTTGGTACCGGTAGCGCCCATGGGGTGTCCAAGGGCTATAGCACCGCCGTTCACGTTGGTCTTCTCCAGGTCCAGCCCGACCTCCCGGATCACGGCCAGCGCCTGCGCCGCGAACGCCTCGTTGAACTCGATGAGGTCTATCTCGTCGAGGCCGAGACCGGTCTGCTTCAGGACTTTGGGGATCGCCACCGTCGGACCGATGCCCATGACCTCCGGCCTCA
>CADDYV010000094.1 GCA_902810695.1 Actinomycetota bacterium
AAGATGACGTTTGATCAGGGCGAGGCTTTCCATCAAGCGAATAGCCACCTCATTTTCTCGGCCCCTTCTGGCTTTGAAGGAATGCGGTGAGCGCCTGGAGCTGCCGCGCGGTGAGATTCTTGAACGCGGGCATGATGGAGCCTGGCGAATAAGCTGACGGATCCTTGAAGTGGCCGATCAGCCAGGCATCCGTGCGTCCGCGCGAGCCCTCATGAGTAAGATCAGGGCCTACCTTGCCCCCCTGCCCGTCAAGTTGATGGCACATAAAGCAGCCCTCCTGGCGATAGAGGGTTCGGCCATAGGCAATCAACTCCTGGTCGGATGAACTCGGCGGCGCAGCTTGGGTCGAGGCGGCCGAAGCTTGTTCCGCATCCAAACGGGGCAGTGCGTGAATAAATTGCGCAATTTTCCAGGAGTCGGTGGCTGAAATAGTTGAGCTCCATGAAGGCATCCCGGTCAGGCTGATGCCATTCTCGATGATCCAGAAAAGATCGCCATTCGTCCAGTGCTGAACGTGCGGGGACGTCAGATCCATCGCCGGAGGAAACATGTGTCTGCCTAGATTGGTGTAGCCATGGCCGTCCGCGCCGTGGCAGAGAGCGCAATCTTGTAAATAGACTTGCTCTCCCGCCTTAATTGCTTCGTCGCTGGGCGGCACGGGATCTTTCGCGTTGTGCGCCTCAAGGGGAATGACGACATCCTTAGCCATGTTGGCGACGGTTCTTTCTAGAGGTAGCGGCTTTCTCGTCGCAGTACAATCCGCGAGATAAACCAGACAGATCGTTACCCCAATAGCCAGGGTAGTCGTCTTGAAGGCTGATCGCATGGTTCGCCTTTCTCTTTCACTGCGTAAAGCCTTGCGTGCTACAAAACGGCGCGGAACATCCCCCTCGCCAAGGCCGCCTTACCTAGCCAGCGATTTGGCCAGTTGAACAATATGCGCAGCCGAGATCCCATAGCGGTCAAGCAGTTCAGCCGGCTTGCCGCTGTGAGGGATTTTGTTAACGGCCAGTTTATGTACCTCGACTCGCTCTTGCGCCAGAGCGTCAAGGATGGCATCGCCCAAGCCCCCGTGCCCGTAGTGATCTTCCACCGTAATCACTCTGCCGCCTACAGCCTTCGCGGCTTCAACCAGCACAGCTTGATCGATTGGCCGAACACTGAACAGGTCGATGACGCGCGCCTGGTGATTCTGGCGCTGCAGTTCCTCGTACGCTCGAAGAGCCTCATGGACAGTTACACCTGCGGCTATGATCAACACCTTGTCTTCCGGGCTCTGTCTCAACACCTTGCATTCGCCAATGGCGAAGTGCTCGCTGGGCGAATAGAGGATCAGAGTAGCCGGCCGGCCAAGCCTGACGTAGGAAGGGCCTTGGTGACGTGCTGCGAGTTCTGTCGCCCGCCAGGCGCTGGTCGCATCGGTGGGATAGAGGACGGTGAGTCCTGGCTGCGCGGTCATCATCGCGAGGTCCTCGAGTCCCATCTGCGAAGCTCCATCTTCACCGATCGAGACTCCTGCGTGGGTGCCGGCCAGCTTGATGTTGAGGCGGCTGATTGCCGCCATGCGGATAAAATCGTAGGCGCGCGTAAAGAAGCAGGCAAACGTGGACGCAAATGGAACCTTGCCACGCGATGCCAGGCCCATGGCGACGCCCAGCATGTTCTGCTCGGCGATATAGCATTCAAAAAAGCGCTCCGGAGCCACCTTCGCGAATTCCTCCGTGTAGGTCGAGTTTTTTACATCACCGTCAAGGACGACAATCCTGGGATCGCTGGAAGCCAGCGCCGCCAGCGCATCGCCAAAACCCTTCCGCGTGGCCACGGGAGGACCTCCCGGTGCATAACTCGGCTGAATTACCTGACTGCACGGTACAGCGGTTGCGGCTGTAGCTTGTGAGGAATGGTGATCAGAGGGAAGGTTCGGTTTCCAGGACTGCGTGTCGGGCTTGATTTGGCGCTCCAGGGAACTGATAATCACCTCCGCAGTTTCGTGATCGAGAGCCCGTCCATGGTAACCTTCTTTATCCTCGATGCCCGGAAGTCCCTTTCCTTTAATGGTGCGAGCCAAAATGACGGTGGGCCTGCCCGAAGTCTTCTTAAACTGCTCGTACGCTTGGAGCAACTCGGCCACGTTGTGGCCGTCAACCGTCAGGCTCTGCCAGCCCTGAGCTTCCCAACGCTTTCGGTGCGCCTCCAAATCGTGCCCCCAAAGCGTTGGCTGGCTCTGCCCAAGGCGGTTAATATCCACGGTCGCACAGAGATTATCCAATTGGTATGCTGAGGCTACCTGTGCCGCTTCCCAGACCGAGCCTTCCGCCGTCTCTCCGTCGCCAAGCAGCACGTAGATACGCTGTTCCTGCCGCTCGAGTTTCTTCGCATTTAGCACCATCCCGATCGCTACGGATAGCCCCTGCCCAAGCGAGCCTGTCGCCACATTGACAAAGGGCAGTTCCGGCGTCGGATGGCCCTCGAGATCTGAATCGAGCCGCCGCAGCGTAAGGAGATGCTTTGCCGGAAATAATCCGGCCTCAGCCCACGACGCATACAGGATCGGCGCCGCATGGCCTTTGGAGAGGACAAACAGGTCGTTGTCGGGGTTTTTAGGATTCGCAGGATCATATCGCATGACAGAGAAAAAGAGCACGGCCATGATTTCGGCGGCAGAGGCGCAGCTTGTAGGATGTCCGCTGCCAGCCTCGGTGGTTGCACGAACCGAATCAATCCGCAAGCGTGCTGCCATGCCTTCAAGAAACTGCACCTTATGTTCCTTCGCTTCGATTGCTTGCATTTGTTATCTCCGCTGACTTGACCAGATCTGCGGGATGAATCTGGCGCCTTCAATCGTGTTAGTGCCTCAGTCTGCGAATCCAAGCGAGGCCACACTCGACTATGTGACCACCGATTTCACCCGCTCCCAATCCTTGAGGAATTGATCTTGCCCTTTATCGGTCAAAGGATGCTGGAAGAGCTGTTCAAAGACCTTATATGGCATGGTAACGATATCCGCGCCAGCTTTGGCGGCCTCAACCACATGGAGGGGATGCCGGATTGAAGCGGCGAGGACCTGAGTCTTGAAACCGTAGTTGCGGTAAATCGTCACGATCTCACGAATCAGGTTCATGCCGTCGTGCGAAATATCATCCAGCCGTCCAACAAAGGGGCTGACGAAAGAGGCACCAATCTTTGCCACCAGAAGTGCTTGAGAGGATGAAAAGCAAAGCGTGGAGTTGATTTTGATTCCATCTTTAATTAGGCATCGCGCTGCCCTCAGGCCATCTTTCGTGGTCGGAGTTTTCACAACAACCCACGGGTGAAGCTTCGAGAGCTCATGCCCCTGCCGGCACATGCTGTGTACATCCCGGGAAGTAACCTCCGCGCTCACTGGCCCCTGCACGATCTCGCAGATTTCGACAATGCGCTTCTCGAACTTTGCGCCTTCTTTCGCAATCAGTGATGGGTTGGTCGTTACGCCGTCCAGTAAACCCAGCTCCGCCGCATTGCGAATCTCATCCAGGTTAGCTGTATCCAGAAAGAATTTCATAACGGTCAACTCCTTTCAAAGTTGCGCGGCCGGCTATGATATGCGCCGTGTGCCGGCGTCTATGACCTCGATCCTTGCTTAAGGCGGACAACATTTTTCGTCCTCAACGGTCAGTTTCTGAGGTTCAACACGTTGCCTGGCTTCGGCCAACCGCTTCTCGAATGATCCGCGCCAGCCAGGAGATAACGCCGGAATGCGAAGCGCTCTTTGCGCATCTTCCAAATTGTCTGGATCAAAGTACAGCAGGTGATTGATCGCCCGGACGGTTATCTTTTGCGGCCCCGTTTCGACGCGCTCGAATGGATCTCCAGCTCCGACTTCTCCCTCCTCGATCACCCGGAGCATGAACCCGACGCGGCCGCTCTGAAGGAACATTTTAGGAAACTCAGCAAGACCCATCTTTATCCCCAGTTTGTAACACGGAACCCGCGGCTGTGTTACTACCATTTTTGCGCTCCCACTACGGAATACGTCGCCAATCGAAACCTCATCTTCAAGCATTCCGCGGACGGTGAAATTCTCTCCAAACTGGCCGAAAGCAAAGCCGTCCCGATGAAGCTCATGCTGCCAGAACTCGTAGTTTTCAACCGAGTATACGTACGCGGCTTTGAAGATGCCTCCATGATTGACGAGATCCGATTGGGCGTCGCCGTCAAGACTTAGCCGGCGCAACATCACCCGTCCGTTGACTGGCTCCTTGAAGATTCCGGTCTTGAGACTTTTGCCCATATAACTGATCTCGCGGCCCATTGAAACATTGACGGAGAGGATTTGCATCAGCGCTCCCTTCCAGCAACCTGCGTAACGCCATTTTGTTCTCCTCGGTTGGGAAACCTGCCGCTTCCCATTCTTCAAACCCACCGAGAAGCGCGTGGACATCCGTCCAACCGTAGTACATCAATTTGACCGCCGCACGGGCGCTCGCGGATTCATGCGGTCAGGTGCAATAGGTGACGATCGGCTTATCCTTTGGGATGGAGTCGATGCGTTGGTCAATCTCGTTAAACGGCAGCCGGATCGCTCCCTTAATCTTATGTTCCGCTCGCTCCCATGGACGAGGGTTCCGGATATCCAAAAATACGACATCTTCCCCTGTCTCGATCCGCCGCTTGACTTCTTCCTTGGTGATTCGAATCGAGTCTGTCATAGAGCACCTCCTGGGCGAACATAGTGCCTTACACCTTCAGTAGCCTGCAAATTCTTCTGTGCGAACATCATCTTTATCGATCCCAGCCGAGTTCAGCACTTCCCGAATTCCCTCCACCATCGGTGCGGGTCCAGCCACGTAATAAATGGGGCTGTCCAGATCATTCAGATAACTCTTCAGCATGGCTTCGCTTAGGTGACCTGTTTCCCCACCCCATCCGCGGCGCGAGCGCTCCGGCTGTATCATCACCGCGATCAATCGGTAATAAGGATTGCGGCTCTCCAGGAGCTGGAGCTCCTCAAGAAACGGAGCATCCTCCAGCCGGCGATTGAAATAGAAAAGAACGATCCGATGCTTCAACTTGCGGTGTGTCGCACCAAGAACCATGCTCCGGAACGACGTGATCCCGATGCCTCCCGCTATCATTACCGCAGGTCTGCGCGTCTCGTGATGCAAACTGAAATCTCCAAACGGGCCTTCGATCTTGAATTCTGTTTCAGGCAATGCCGCCGCAAGAGATCGCTTGAAGGCCGTATCCCTCATTCGAGTTGCTAGAAGGAGCGTTTCTTCATCCGGGGCGCTTGCAAGGGAGAAGCCGCGTACATTGCCTTCTGAGTCGGTTTCGCTCGGATTCACCAGGGTGATATCGACGAATTGGCCAGCCTTAAAGGACCAGTGTGTCGGCCGATCAAAGCGAAACGCCATCGTCTGATCAGCAACCCTCCAACTGCCAACCAGGCGTGAGCTGAAAGTCGGCCACGTTAAAACTGGTGCCGTACTCATTGCATTGCCTTTCTACGTGCTATCCAAGCAGTGAAGCTGCGGTGATGCTTTTAACGAGTATCACCACAGCACCCTAGATCGATGAGCATCGTTTAAGCCGCCCGCGTGCTCATCGCCATCTTGGTCTCAAGGTACTGTTTGAGCGCAACTGCGTTGTTATGCGTCGAATCGTGCGTACTGTAGACCAGAATGATGTTGTCGTGTCGAGCTGCCTCTGCCAACGGTTTCCAGGCCTCTGGGTTTGCATCAAGCTCAGCAAAGTACCGATGCTTGAATTCTTCCCATTTGGCCGGATCGTGACGGAACCAGCGCCGCAACTGATGACTTGGAGCAACGTTCTGCATCCAGCCATCAAGATGTAGGTTCTCTTTCTTGATGCCACGCGGCCAGAGTCGCTCCACCAGAAAGCACTTCCCGCCAACACAACCCTTAGCGTCATAAGCTCTTTTTAGCGTAATCATGGACTTGTGCTCCTTTCTGTGATTATTGAGGGTATCCGGCTCACGGTTGGGGAGAGTCTTGAAAGACTCTCTCACCGTGTCGCGGGAGCCCGTCACCTTAAACAAGACGCCGGACTCACATCATCGATTTAAGCTGGACCTCCTCCCACTTGCCGTTCTTGCGAACTTCAACTTTCTCTGCCTGTATGGCCTCGTTATGCATCGTGCCAGTTACCCGCACCTCGTCGCCCACGTAAGGAGCGAGGGCGATGGACGGGGCGACCAGAACGTGGAATTGCTTAGTGCGGGTCAGGATGCCGGCCGGTAGACCAGTCTTCAGGCAGAGCGTTCCGCATTGCTTGACCCCCATGTGGTCGTTGCCTGTCAGGGCATGATCTTTCAGATAGCAGTTGCTATCCACCAGCGTGCCCTGCCAGACGGTTGATTTAGGCGCTGCGTAAAGGGATGCAGCAACAAACAAAAGGCATGAAAACAATACTGAGATTTTCTTCATTTGAGTTTCCTCCGTTGTAATTCGTTCGATATTCTTCACTTCGCCTACCTTCCCACCGCGAAGAGTCGCCGCGCAGCGCCAGCAGCCGAGAAGAGTGTGCCGAGAATCACGAGGGAAAGGAACGGCGACCCGATGGGTAAATTTACTGTCGTGAAGATCTTGCAGCGACTCCAAAAACCTCGGATTGCCGCTAGCCTCAGATAGCATTGTCGGAATTGCATTGCTCGACTCACACCCGAGAAGAGAGCACGTCGCAGACCAGAAATGGGAGATTAGGTGATCGAGAGTAACTTGCTGAAAAGATGTTGCTTGGCGAGCTGAGTCGGCGTGTGATGGAGTGCCGAAACCGCGGATTGCTATACAGTTTCTCTGATCATCGTCATTTATGACGAAATAGTGGCGGGTCGACAGTCCGGAGCGTTGGCTTCTGTGGATTGCTCAAAGATCGTTGCGGGAGATTCCCAGGCGGCGCATCTTGGAAGCCAGAGTGGTCCGCTTAAGGCCCAGGCGCGCAGCTGCCCCACGGGGGCCGCTAATGATGCCGTTCGTTTCACGAAGGACACGTAGAATGTGCTCGCGCTCCGCCCCGGTAAGGGTATCGCTCGGAGCCTGCTCCGGTTTGCGCAGTAATTTGGCTCCCAACGGCGGAACCCGCAAGATCGTTCCGGAGGTCAAAATGACAGCGCGCTCGA
>CADDYV010000095.1 GCA_902810695.1 Actinomycetota bacterium
TTCTGAATCAGGTAATGGGTCTAAGCCTCTCACCGGAAGACATCGCCGCATTGGAAGAGCGCACCGAGGGCTGGATCGCCGGCCTGCAATTGGCCGCGCTTTCCATGCAGGGGCACCAGGACGCCACTCGCTTCATCCAATCTTTCACCGGAAGCCACCATTTCGTGATGGACTATCTGGTCGAAGAGGTCCTCGGGCAGCAGTCCGAGCATATCCGCAGCTTCTTACTTAAGACCTCCATTCTCGAGAGGTTGAGTGGCCCGTTGTGCGATGCCGTCACCGGGCAGGACGAAGGCAACGTGTTGTTGGAGGCCCTGGAGCGAGGCAACTTCTTTGTCATTGGGCTGGATGACAAGCGCCAGTGGTATCGCTATCACCACCTCTTTGCCGAAGTTCTCAATGTGCGTTTGATGGCGGAGCAGCCCGACCAGGTATACCCTGCATCGGCGCGCGAGATACCTCTCGAAGTTGGAGGCCAGGGGGCACGGGACGAGCCACTGGGTCAAGGCCCAGAACGCCATAAGCGGCTTCGCCACCTGGCTGGTCGAGGAGAAGGGGCTCTTGCGCAAGAACCCGACCCGCGGCGTGGAGGTGCCGGCCTCGCAGGTTTTGGCGCCGCGTCGCCCCTCGCCCAACCAACGCTACGTCCTGAAGAACCTGGTCGAGAAGGAGGCGAGCGCGAGGAGTGCCGCGATCTTCTCCCTCGGCTACTGGGCGGAGTGCCGGGTCTCCGACGTATCGTGGCTCACGCTGGAGAACTGCTACGTCGGCCCGAAGGTCGGCTGGTTGCGTGTCGGGCACAAGGGCGGGAAGCGCAGAGACATCGACCTCTTGAACAGGGCGAGGCGGCCGCTGTTCGAGTACCTGAAGAACGGAGACCGGGACGCCCAGAGCCCTACGCGTTCACGTCCCAGAGGGCGCCGCGGCTCACGGAGGCCGGCGTCCACCACTGGTTCCGCAAGATGCGCTCGCGGGCCACCAGGGATGAGTGGGAGCTCATCGGCGACGCCACCTTCCACGATCTCAGGCACAACTTCGCCCACTGGGCGCGGGAGGCGGGTTGGCGCCTAGAGGAGGGTGCCTACTACCTCGGGCACGTGACCAGGAAGGGTACGCCGGACATAAGTACGACCGCCCGCTACACGCAAGTCTCCCGCGAGGACGTCAAGGAGAAGCTGAAGGACTTGCGGGGATGAGGCGCGGACCGCGCCAGCCGCCTCGGCAACGTCGTCGAAGCTGGCCACCGGGACGAGAGGCCGCGCTCTTTCGCGGCCTCCATCGCGCCCAGGGCGAGCTGGTCGCTGAGCGCGAGAACGGCCGTAGGCGAGGATCTCGCGCGAGCAGCGCCTGAGCCGCCTCCCCGTCCAGGGCCCTGGTAGGAGCTCGAATAATAACCGAACAGGATCGTACCTCGGGGCCAGGCCGCACTTTCTGCTGCTCAAACTTCTCCTTTTTGCCCTTCATGACATCTTCGCCGTCGCCAAGCCTTGACAGAGCGATTAATTATACGTATGATTATATCAGTCGTTTGATTAAAGGAGGTGCGTTGGCAGATACTGACACCAAGGAACGGATACTGGACGCTGCGGAGCGGCTGTTTGCGGCACACGGCTTCGCTGGCACCTCGCTGCGCGCTGTGACCAGGGAGGCGGGGGTAAACCTGGCAGCGGTCCATTACCACTTCGGGACGAAGGAGGACCTGCTGCGGGCGGTGTTGGGTCGGATCGTCATCCCGATCAACCGGGAGCGCCTTGCGATGCTGGAGCAGGTGGAAGCTGAAGCGGGGAGCGATCCTCCCTCGCTCGAAGCGATCCTGGAGGCTTTCATTGCTCCGGATCTCCGCCTCATACGGGATCTGGGAGAGCGGGGCGTCATCATAACGCGCTTTCTCGGTCGTTCGTATACCGAGCCGGCCGAGATGGTGCAGGCGCTAAGCCGGGAGCACTACGAGGAGTTGGGGCAGCGATTTATGGAGGCAATCGCTCGAGCCCTGCCCGAGGTGCCGCGAACAGAACTCTATTGGAGATTCAAGCTCGTTGTAGGTGTCCTGACCTACATCCTGGCCGACACCGATCCCACGGGCGCCTACGGGGAGGACCTCTCCGATGTGGACGGGACGCTTAGGCGCTTGGTCGCCTTCCTGGCTGCGGGCCTGCGGGCTCCCATGCCGGAGGCGCAGCGGCGAGATCAGCCGGAAGAAGGAGCGTCCTCATGAACGGTGCAGAGAAGAGTAAGCAGAGCTCAGGAAGCGGGAATTTCGGGTCCGGAGTGGCCGTTCTCCGCCCCACTGTTACGTCCGATAGAGAGACAATGTCGCTGAACACTGAAGAAAAGAAAGGTAGTAGATAGATGAATGCAATGAATGTGTTGAATATCGTTCTCTGGAGCGTCCAGGGTTTCCTGGGCCTCTTTTTCCTCGCGGCCGGCGCCCCGAAGATCTTGGGCCGTGGCATAGAAAGATGGACCGGGTTCTCCGAGTTGCCCCGTTCTCAGGTGGTCTTCATTGGCTTCGCGGAGGTCCTCGGCGCTGCTGGGCTGGTGCTGCCCATGGCCACCGGCGTCCTGCCGTGGCTGACCCCGCTGGCCGCCGTCGGCCTCGCCATCATCGTCCTTATGGCCACCGGGTTCCACCTGCGAGCCGACGAACGCCTCAACGCCGTCGAGACGGGACTCTGGGCCGGCATCGCCGCCGCGGTCGCGATCGGCCGTTGGGATCTCGTCGGCTCTGGCGCCGAGGTTTCGCCGTGGGTCCTGGTTGCGGTCCTGGTCGTGCTGGTAGCTGTGGCCATCATCAATGTCATCGTCCTCTGGAAGCGTCCTAGTGTGCAAAGCGGCACACTATCCGACGATCGCGGTGATATACACCGGCGCTCGGCCGCGAACAAGGTGTGAAGCGGGCGCTGGCCATGTCGGCGCTCAACGCCGATTTCCCAGAAAAAGAAGACACGATGTCGCTGAACACCAAAAACAAAGGAAGGTAGTAAATGATCCTGGTGACCGGAGCGACCGGTAACGTCGGGCGCGAGGTGGTGAACCTGCTTGTGGATGACGGCCAGGAGGTGGTAGCGCTCACCCGCAATCCCGCCGCCGCTGAACTGCCCGGCGGCGCCCACGTGGTGGGCGGCGACCCCTCCCGCCCGCAGACGCTGATCTCGGCGCTGAGCGGCGTCGAGGCGGTTTTGATCAGCCCGCGCGCCCTCGGGGACGCCACTGCCGGAGCCGCCACCGCAAAGCTGCTGGCGCTGGCGGCCGAGCAGGGCGCAGAGCGGGTGGTAGCGCTGTCGGCAGTGACCGTGCAGTATGCTGCCGGGTATCGGCGCTTCGCCGATACCTTCAAGGCGGTCGAGGACGCCGTCAAAGCCTCTGGCCTGCGGTGGACCTTCCTGCGGTCCGCCGACTACGCCGCCAACGCCCTGGCCTGGGCGCCGCAGATCCGCTCGGTCAGCGTCGTGCGGGGTGCCTATGGCGACGCGGCGACCTCGACGATCCACGAGCGGGACGTCGCGGCGGTCGCCGCAAAGGCGCTGGTGAACCCGAAACACGCCGGACACGCCTACGTGCTCACCGGCCCGCACTCACTCACCCAACGCGAGAAGGTCCGCCTCATCGGCGAGGCCATCGGCAAGGAGTTGTCCTTCGAGGAGCTTCCCCCCGAGCGGCTCCGCCAGGCCATGCTCGCCCAGGGCCTTCCCGAGGACGTCCCCGACAGGTTGCTCGGCTCCCTGGCCGACTACGCCAGGCAGCCGGGACCGTCGTCGAACACCATGGAGCAGGTCCTCAACCGCCCCGCACTCACCTTCGCCGAATGGGCAGCCGAGCACGCCGCCGCTTTCCGGAACTGACGGGAGAACGCAATGGCAATTAGTGAGCGTCTCGCAGCAGGGCGCAAGCGACCAGTAAACACCCACTAACCAGGGAGCAACAGATGAAACTCACCATATTCGCGGCGACCGGTGGTATCGGGCGGCAAGTTCTCGAGCAGGCCCTCGCCGCAGGCCACGACGTCACAGCAGTTGTACGCAACCCGAAGAAGCTGCCAGGAGAGGTACGCGGACAGGTGCGCATCGTCACCGCCGATCTGGCAGATCCCGACCCGGCGGCGCTCGAGTCCGCACTCAGAGGAGCCGACACGGTACTCTCCGGCCTCGGTCCGCGCAGAAAGGCCGAGTACGGTATCGTGTCGAAGGGCACGCGGGCGATCGTCCAGGCGATGCAGGCAACGGAGGTGCGACGCATCGTCGTTGTCAGCGCCGGGCCGATCGGGACCGTGCCTTCGCCTGGCCGCCCGAAGCCGCCGAAAAACGACCCCGGCGACGGATTCTTCATGCGGAACCTGCTCTCTCCGCTGGTGAAAGCAGCGCTCCGCAAGCCCTATGCCGATCTCGCACTTATGGAGGACATCCTTCGCGACAGCGGCCTGGAGTGGACCGTCGTACGGCCGCCACGCCTTACCAACGGGCCACTGACCGGCACCTACCGCACGGCGTACGGGCGGAATGTCCGTGGTGGCCTGCGCATCTCACGCGCCGACGTCGCCCATCTCATGCTTCGTGTGCTCGAGCAGCCCGAGACGATCAAGCAAACCATCGGCATCGCCTACTAGCAAAGAGAAACCAACCATAACGAACAGTGTAGTTGTCAACATCGCGCGTTTTGTGAGTTTGCTCTTCGGGGGCCTCTTCGCAGGATTCCTCGTTGCGGCGCTCGTCATCGAGTTGTCCTTGCGGAGCTTCGATGCTTCGATTTACACTCAGGTTCGGCTCGTCGAGCTCGCCCGGCTGGACGACCTGCCTGCCGCCACGCTCATTCCGGCGCTGGTCGCTACGGCGTTCCTCGTCATCTTCGCGGCTAAGAGCAGAGGACGCGTCCTCTGGCTGACGCTGACGGCGCTTATACTGCTGTTGGTGGTCTTCGCCACGTCCCTTCTGGTCAACATCCCCATCAACACCGAAGAGCTCACCTGGAACGTGCATACACCTCCTGCAGACTGGGCGAGCGTACGTGATCGCTGGCAGATCGCTCACGCCGTGCGGACCGCCGCGGCTGTGCTCGCATTCGGATATGTGAGTGCGGCAGCAATGGGCAAATCGTCCATTACTCGCCAGACGACACGTGCGTAGCGCTAGTCGCAACGGGAGCCGGGGCGGTGATCGCAGACGTGCTCTACCCGGTTGGTAAGTTCTCTCGGAGTGCACTCCATACTAGTTGAAGGAGATAAGAAGATGCGAGAAATCGAGCTGTCGGCGGGGAGCATAGAGTACGAGGATACGGGCGGAAATGACCCCGTGGTCGTCCTGCTCCACGGGTTCCTAATGGACGCTTCGCTGTGGAAGGGCGTGATCGCTGATCTCTCCGTCTACCACAGGTGCTTGGCACCGACGCTGGGCGCGCCCACCGTCACCCGATGCGCGCTGCCGCCGACCTGTCGCTGCGCGGGATTGCACGGCTCGCCGCGGAGTTCCTCGACCGCCAATGGGGGCAAGTTGAATTCCTTGGCGACAGATTCGAGCTCCTCCTCGCTAGGTTTGTAGAGGTCTATCCAGGCCACTCCGCGCAGTTTGGCGGAAGGCATTGTTAGGTTTCTTGCAAAGAGCCAGATTCCGCAGCTACTTACACGCACGCCACCGGTTAATACTCCAGCGACTAACCTCGCGGGCACCCTGCGGAATAGGATACCCAGCGTGCAACCAGGTATAGCGGCCGTTCGCCAACCGTACGATAGCAGGGCTATAGGCTCTAGCCACAGCCTTCTTCGCTCCGGTCTGAGTTTTGTAGGTCATGGTTTTTGCACCTCTCTGTTCCTTACCTTCGTTGTGGCTGCCTCTTCAATGGGAAGCCACCTACTTCCTTCTTCTAACAATTTGTATTTCATGTTGCAATTATACACCCGGGAGATCTACAAAACAAACCTTACTTTCACCTCGACCTTCGCGGCATTATCTGTCAACGGTGCACGGAATAGCAGGCTCCCCACGGCCCGCCAATAATCGCAATAACCGTATGGAGCTTCTCGACGATACCCTCGCTCCAGAGTAGTGTGGTTAGTGGTGGCGCCGTGCCCGTGTGCGCCAGCGGAAGACCGCACTGGTAACGATCCCAAGCAACCAGCCGAGGATGGCGCAGAAGATGCCGATCCACACCAGCGACATCGTAGACGAACCAACCACCCAGCTGAACTTGACCTGATGCGTGTTGGCAACCGCGAGCGCGACCAGGCAGACGATCAGCGCGACCGTGAAGAACGCGTAGAGGTACAGGCGAATACGGTGAGCCTTGCGGCGAAGGCGCTCACCGCGCGTCTCCAGCGCAGTTGTCGAATCGCCAGGAACCTGCCTCCGAACACCCTCGTGCTTGGGAGCACCAGCCGCCTGGCTGATGCCCTCGACCCCGTTCGCTCCCGCGGGAGCGTTGTGCTTTGATCTGGCGGACATCTTGCCCTCCAATCCAGTTTTGGGCAAGCGGCCAGGGATGCAGACCCGGGACAGCCAGGGTCACTTGCAAACGATGCGCGAACAAACCGCCCAGAGCGGTTTCAATACGCCGCGCTTTTGTAAAAAATGTTACACCTCATTGGAAGCCTGGACAAGTTGCGCGGTCGGGAAGTCCTGCTAGAAGCGATGGGTATAGACCTCGAAGCTGAGAGTGCTCGGGATGCCTCCGGCCTCTTCAGGCATTGCGGGTAGCGGATAGCGGTTGAATCGCTATAACGAACGCTGTTGAACACAGACCGAGAGGGTCGGCGCTCCAGGAATATGGAGCGCCGACTCCTCCATAAAATAGAGTCTGTCCAGTTAGCTGACGCTTACTCTCCCTACTCCTTCCTGGCACTCTGTTGGTTCGAAGCCCCCACCAATTGATCCAGTAGTGAAGGGGTGCCCATTTGATCCGGCAGCGAAGGGATGGCCTGTCCGTTGCCCTTCTTGATGCTTTTCTCTATGAAGGGCTGCAAGAGGTCTATGGGAACGGGCAGGATGATCGTCGAGTTCTGCTCGGTTGCGATCTCAGCCATGGTCTGGAAGAGCCTGAGCTGGATAGCTGTTGGGGTATCTAA
>CADDYV010000096.1 GCA_902810695.1 Actinomycetota bacterium
AGACAAGCCAGAATAATCTGCGTTGGTAGACTTTGATACAGGCATACAGATATGGGGGCAACATAAATGAAGGTGGACATCCGGGTGCCGGTAGGACGCCCGATCCCACAGGTGGTCGAGTTCGTCCGGCGCTGCGAGGCAGCCGGCTTTCACGGCGTCGGCATTCACGACCATCACCACAGCGGAAGGGACGTCTACGTGACCCTGGCCCAGGCCGCCTCTCGCACGGACCGTATCTGCCTCTATCCGGCCACCTCCAACACCGTTACCCGCCACCCTCTGGTACTCGGAGCTCTGGCCAACTCCCTCGAAGAGGTTGCCCCCGGCAGGACCTTCATGACACTGGCACCGGGTTTTCTCTCGGTAGAGTCTGCAGGGCGACGGAGGGCTTCGCTGAAGCGCCTGCGCGAGGATGTGCTCACCGTCCGCCGGCTGCTCTCCGGTGAGAGCGTGCTCTCGGGCGAAACGTCCATACAGCTCAACAACCGCCCCGATCCCCCGCCCCCGGTGCTGCTTACGGCGTCGGGTCCTCGCCTGCTGGATCTGGCGGGAGAGGTGGCAGACGGAGCCCTGATGCTGGTGGGGCTCCATCCGCGCGCTGTCGCCCTCGCCAGGGAGCACCTGAAAGCCGGGGCCAGGAAGGCGGGCCGGGACCCGAAGGAGCTGCGAGAGATCTTCATCGTGCCGGTGGCTATAGGCGAGAGGGACTCGGTCAGGCAATGGCCGCGTCGGTGGTTCAGGGAAGGACAGCCCTGGCTTGCCTACCCGAGCCGCTCGAATTTTCGCTGGCTCAGGGAAGCCGGGATAGACCTTCCCGAGGACATCGGCCCTGCGAGCATCTCAGCAAAGCTTGCCGCAGAGATCTGTGAGGCTCTGGGTCTCTTCGGGGAGCCCGAACACTGCGCCGAGCGGCTGTTACGGGCACGAGAGGAAGCGGCGATCGAACACGTCTTTCTCTTTCCAGCCCACACCCACGAGACCGCTTACGGGCTTCCCTCCGCCGAGGTCGAGGCTTTCGGGAGTGTGATCGGTCCCAAACTCGCGAGTTGACTGGATTTGTCTCCAACTGCTCGCCGGATTGTGCATCGAGGTTGCCGGGCGAGCATTATTCGGCTGCGTTTGTAGTCTTGTTACTTTTGGGTCATAATTGTTTGCGGAGTATTGGGCGGAGAGGGCAGTTCGAGCGAGGGAGAACTCGAGTCACGAGCAGCGAGAGGTAAAGCGGGACACACTCACCCTACGGTGGTGGGTTATGCGAAAGGAGGAGTTGCATGGCAACTGTAGCGGGCGCGCAGCAAAGTGGAGCATTAACGCCGAAAGCGAAGAATGCCATACGCGGGGCCTTTTTGGGGTTCTTCGTGGATATGTTCGACATCTACCTGCCCATCGTGGTTTTGACCCCGGCCATAGCCTACTTCGTCTCGCCGAATCTGGGCACGACCGCGACCACGATCGTGAGCGGTTCGATCTTCGCGGCCACCCTGATCGGAAGGCCAGTTGGAGCTTTCATCTTCGGGCACTTCGCGGATGCGATCGGGCGCAGGCGCACGACGATCATAGCGGTGAGCGGCTTCGGGGTGGCGACGCTACTTATGGCCCTTTTGCCTGGCTATGAGCAGTGGGGCATGGGGGCGGTTATCGTCTTTGTGCTGCTGCGTTTCGTTGATGGGATTTTCCTCGGTGGTGAGTACACTTCGGCGAGCCCGCTGGCCATGGAGTATTGCCCGAAAGAGAAGCGGGGCTTCTACGGAGCGATCATCATGACCGGTTACCCGCTGGCCTACGCGACCATCTCCCTGATCACGATGTTCCTGCTCTTCTTGATGCCTTCAAGCGGTCTGAACTCTCCCTACGTACAGTGGGGGTGGCGGATTCCCTTCCTCGTCGGGGCCGCTATCGCTTTCGGGTTTGTGATCTACTACACCCGCTTTGTGAGCGAGTCGGAGATCTGGGAGAAGACCGGGGGATCGGAAGCTCCCCTCAAGAACCTCTTCCGCGGGGAGAACCTGAAGAATTTCTTGCAGGTCTTCGTGATGATGAGCGGTTTCTGGCTGTCGCTGTACACGGCGGCGGCTATCCTGCCAGGATTGCTCGGCGATCCGATCGGACTCTCCAAGACGAACGTCACGATCGCACTGGTGATCGCCAACGTCGTGCTCGCAGGGAGCTACATCGCGGCGGGTGTGATCAGCCAGAGGATAGGCCGCCGATCTCTCCTGATAGCCATAGGTGCCATCATGGCGGTTGTGGTTACCTTCTTGTATTACCTGCTTGTGAGCACCGCTCCGAAGAACCTTTTCGTGGTCATACTCTTGACGACCGTGATCACAGCCCTGGTCATCTGGCCCTGGGGGCTTGCGACCACCTACATTAACGAGCGCTTCCATACCAGCATCAGGGCTTCGGGATTTGGTCTCGGCTACAGCCTGGCGGTCATCCTCCCGGCGTTCTACGCTTACTACCAGGCGGCTCTTGCAAACGTTATGCCCTTCCAGTACACGGCGCTTCCCTTGCTGGTAATAGGGGCTCTGCTGATCATTGTCGGCGCGGCGTGGGGACCGGAGACCAAAGACGCAGATTTTTCAGAGGACGTAGAAGTTATGCCCAGAGAACGCGTCGAAGCCTGAGGGGTGCGATAGCCTGGCGTGTAGATGAATCGTCGCCGGCAACACCACGTTCTAGTAGCGGTCATTGGGAGCTAGCCGTGTAGCTAGCGTTATGTTGTCCGAAACCAAACAGGGAGAAGGAGAGCATGCGGGAGACCACCTTCCGTGCGGCTGTAGTGCAGGCCGCTCTGGTGGCTTTTGGGTTATCGTTTCTCCTCTGGGCGAAATCCTGGCCGGTCCCAACTTTGAGAGCGAGGCCATCCTGACTGCGGACTTGGACCCCGGCGCCATCGCGCGTGGCAAGTACGACTTCGATGTGGTGGGCCACTACGCCATCCAACCTTTATTTGCTGCCGGATAGCAACCCTCCATGTTCGTGCGAGGATTTCATCGGGTCTCATGAGTAGTGGCATTGACCAGACCCATCATGTATCCAGTAGCAAAAGCCCGGCCACGGTGGCCCCACGGCGTATCGTCGGCCATGGTAGGCACGTGGTCGTCGATCATGAACCCGTCGAAGCCCGCTTCTTTGAGCGCCCTTACCGCTTCCACCACATCTACGTTACCTTCACCCAGGAAGCACTCCCGGAACCTGGGCACACTGCCCTGCACGTCCCGGAAGTGGACGTAGAAGATCCTTCCCTGCGAGCCGAAGTGACGGATCGCTGCGATCACATCCTCGCCCATCTCTGACCAGGTGCCCATGCAAAAATTCAGGCCGTGGTTGGGGCTGTCCCCGATCCGCATAGCTCGCTCGAAGTTGGAGAAATTTCTCATTAGCCGGGCTATGCCACCTAGCTCCGCCACCGGAGGATCATCGGGGTGCAGCGCCAGCTTCACGCCCGATTCTTCGGCCACTGGCAATACCGCATCTATGAAGTACCTGTAGTTCTCCCACATCTCCTCCTCGGAGAAGACTCTGCCGTGAGTCAGACGAGGGTTCTTTACTGATCTCATGTGGGAAGAAGACACTTCCGCATCTTCAAACCCGTAGACCAGCGGCGTTTGATAGGCGATATCCATATCGAAAGCGGTTATCTCCGCGCCACCACGCCCCTCTGCAGAAACAGAGGTGCGCCACACGCCGTTGGACATCCAGTGGTAGCCGAGGATCGGGATTTCTGCCCTTCCCATATTCCGGATGGTTGCCTGATAATTCTCTATCTGCTCGTCGCGTCCCGGAAGACCGAGCATGGCCTTCTCGTAGAAAGAGATTGGTGTATTCTCAATGGCTTCTATACGAAGGCTGTAAGCTTCGCACCGCTCGCGCAAAGCAAGCAAATCCTCGTACTCCCAACGTTCGGTTCCTGGCAGTTTGGGCGTGTTCAGGAGTACCCCGCTCGCTCCCATCTGGCTGGCGAATCTGAGTACATCCTCTCCAGGTTCACTAAACTGGCCCACGGCTACTCGCATATTGGTACTATCTCCTGTGGTTCTGTGTTCTCAGGTAAGTTGCCTTCGGTACTTGACACCCAGGAAAACAGGATCTCTAACCTCAGCAATTAATGACGCCTGGAGTGTTGCGGCTCGTAACCGAGCACCTTGCCGGCCTTGTCGAGCGAGAGCAGCGTCTCGTTCTCTGTGCTCCGTGCAGCGGGTACACCGGCTTCGCCTGTCCATAAAATGCTCCTCTCGTCTATACGCCACTGAAAGCGTTGAAGCCGCCGTCCACCGGCACCACGACGCCGTTCACGAAGCTCGCACCGGGGCCGCACAGCCAGATCAGGGTGGCGATAAGCTCATCCGGCTTCCCGAAGCGCCCGGCGGGCGTGTGATCTATTATGGTACGGCCCCGATCGGTCAGACTGCCATCCTCGTTGAGCAACAGGGCCCTGTTTTGTTCCCCGACGAAGAAGCCCGGCGCAATGGCGTTGACCCGCAATCCCGCACCGTACCTGCGAGCAAGTTCCACCGCCAGCCAGCGGGTGAGGTTGTTCACGGCAGCCTTCGCCGCCGAGTAACCCACCACGTTGGTGAGGGTCCGCTGGGCGGCCATCGAGGAGATGTTGACTATGCTTCCCCCACCATCTTCCCCGGCGCGTTTCGCCAGGACCTCGCCAAATACCTGGCAGGGTAGCAAGGTGCCTACCAGGTTCAGATCTAAGACCTCTCCGAAGGCGCTCTGGGGGAGATCAAAGAAGGTCCTCTCGCCACTTAAAGTAGCCTCCGGAACGTTACCCCCGGCGGCGTTTACCAGGATGTCTATTTTCCCCCAGCGTTCCAGCATGGCCTCTCGAGCTCCCTCTAACTGCTCCCGATTCAAGATGTCTGCCGGAAGAGCCATCGCCCGAGCACCGTTTTCGGAGATCTCACGCGCAACCTCCTCGGCACGGCTCTTGCGGCGTCCGAGTATGCCAACCCTGGCGCCTGCCCGGGCCAGCCCGCGGGCCATCGCGCCGCCCAGAACGCCGGTTCCGCCGGTTACGATGGCGACCCGATCTTCGAGCCCGAAAAGCCGTTCCAGCACCGCGTATGCCATCAATCTCCTCCCCTACACACTTGTTGCTGTCTTTTATTCAGGCTGTTACGCCCTTCTCACCTGGATCTGCGCAGCGTCTCGATGATACCAACACCGAAAGCCTTCACGCTCATTCTCCTCTAGCCTGAATTATTCATGAGCGAGTTCCGGATCTTTTGAGGAGAGCACCTGTCGGAGGCGTTGGCCCGGATGCCCGCCAGCCAGATGCGGGTGTACCTTCGTCGTGAGCAACTGGCGTACCCTGCCACCAATCTTGGTGACACCAAGAGCCTCACAAAGTGTCAAGCTGCATCCGCCGCCTCGATCAGCTTCCTGCATAAGGATCTAATAAGAAGCCCAGTAGGCCGCGTGCAAGATAAGCCTAAAAACTGGTGGCCGAGTCAGTTACAGAGCAACTATAGACCGTATACAGGAGAAGGCTCCCCCTTTTCAACCAGCCTCTATGAATAATCCAGGTTAAAGATCGTTAGGTAGCCACAAAGAGTGTGTGAGGGCCAAGGGCATATCCCTGACCTTTCTGGTATAGTTACACGTGTTATATACAGCGGATCGGTTAGAGGCTATGATCCCTCCCTGCGAGATAGAGCGGGCACCTGGAGGCGGGGAGTTAGTGGTGCGGCCGGCTACGGGACCTTTGCAGGGTGTACGATAGCCGGTTTTTGTCGGTGGCGGGCGTAGTTGGGGACTGGAGGATACGTTATCGTGAGGTACATCTTCCAGATCGTACCGCGCAGGTTATTCGACATCGGGAGGAGAAGAACGTGGAAGCTCTAGCGAGATCCTCACCGGGAAGCCAAGAGGAAACTCGCCGCCGTTTGCCTCCGTGATAGAAGAGCAAGTGCCGGAAGACTCGGAAGTTGATCTATGTCTACGCCAATTTTAGCCACTAAACTCTATGTCCCCCCACCTCAGCCTAAAGTTGTCCTCCGTCCCCGCCTGATCGAGTGCCTCAACGAGGGGCTAGACCACAGACTGACCCTCATCTCTGCCCCCGCCGGCTTCGGCAAAACCACGCTGCTGGGCGAATGGGTCTCAGGTTGCGAGCGAGAGGCCGCCTGGCTGTCGTTGGATGAAGGGGATAAGGACCCAACACGCTTTCTTTCTTACCTCGTCGCCGCCTTGCAGACCATTGCCCCCAATATTGGAGAAGGCGTGTTGGGTGCTCTCCGACCCCCTCAGCCGCCACCGACCGAATTGATTCTGACGGCCCTGCTCAACGAAATCGCCACCATCCCGGAAGATTTCGTTCTCGTCCTCGACGACTACCACTTTATCGATGCCAAAGCGGTTGACGACGTCCTCGCCTTCCTGCTTGAGCACCTGCCGCCACGGATGCACCTGCTCATCGCCACCCGGGAGGACCCACATCTACCCCTGGCCCGGCTGCGTGCGCGGGGCCAGTTGAGCGAGCTGCGCGCCGCGGACTTGCGTTTTACCCCTGACGAAGCTGCCGAGTTTCTGAATCAGGTAATGGGTCTAAGCCTCTCACCGGAAGACATCGCCGCATTGGAAGAGCGCACCGAGGGCTGGATCGCCGGCCTGCAATTGGCCGCGCTTTCCATGCAGGGGCACCAGGACGCCAC
>CADDYV010000097.1 GCA_902810695.1 Actinomycetota bacterium
GGCGCAGTTGCACCCGGGTGCAGCGGTCACCACGTTCAAGAACATCGTTGATTGCGTTGTCACCGAGTATGGAGTAGCGGAGCTACGTGGCAGCAGTATCCGGGAGCGGGCGCGAAAGCTAATAGGGATCGCCCACCCTAAGTTCCGAGATGACCTGGAACGCCAGGCGCGAGAGATGGGATACCTCTAAGATTTACTGAGCGCATTGAACTGGTAACCCAACTAGCTCTTTTAAATAGGTGGATACAGCATGGCCCAGCAAGAAGAATTTATCGCCAGCGTCACGGTTTCGTCCGACACCAGATTTCTGCCGCCCGTTGTCTCTTTCGTGAGGAGTGCAGCTCATGAACTTGGTCTAAAAGGCGAAGTAGCGGAGCACCTGGACCGGGCCGTTGAGATGGTTTGCCGCAATGTCATCGAGTATGCGTTCGAATCGAGGGAAGGAAAGTACGATATCCACGTCCTCCGTCGGCCCGGACGGGTTGTTATAGCGGTCGAGGACAGAGGAATACCCTTTGACTACGCCCGTCTACAGAGCAGTGGTGCCATGTCGCTTAAGGAGATGCTGCCCCGTTCTTTCGATGATGAAATACGTTTCGTAAACCTCGGTCGCCATGGCAACCGCGTGGAACTCATAAAGCGCCTGCCTCACACGGACATCCGGGATCACGTCTCTGAAGAGGAACATCACCGTGTCGTCCGGGCACCCGCCGCATCCGATGACGTTCCACTACAGATTCGCATGATGCATCCGGAGGAGTCGGTGGAGCTTTCCCGGTGCGTCTACCGCTCCTACGGCTACAGCTACGACTGGGACTATATCTACTACCCCGAGCACATCCGTGAGCTCCAGGAGAGCGGCCTGATGCGCTCCTGTGTAGCGGTAACGCCCGAGGAAGAGTTCGTGGGACACCTGGCCGTGAGGGTCGAGAACCCCGATTCACCGGTCGGGGAAGCCGGTCAGGCGGTTGTGGACCCCCGCTTCCGCGGCCACCGCTTGTTCGAGAGGATAAAAACCTTTCTCGCAGACGAAGCCAGAAAGAGGGGTATGTACGGACTCTACAGCGAGGCCACCGCTGTCCATCCCTACAGCCAGAAAGGCAACCTCAAGCTCGGAGCTAAAGAGACCGGTTTCCTGCTGGGCTACATTCCTGCATCCGTCTCGTACGAGCAGATCAGCGAACGCGGAGAAGGAAGACGCGGCTCCATCGCTCTGTTTTACATGCGGGTAAACGCAGAGCCAGAGCGCGAAATCTACCCCCCTGCCCACTACTCCGATGTGATACGAGGCATGGTCGAGCACAGCGGATTGCGCCGCACCCTCATCGAGGTCACCCCGGATACGGGGAAGATACCGCCCTCTTCGGTTATGAGCCTCAACGTGCGCCGGGACCACAACACAGCTTTCCTGCAAATTGCAGAGCCGGGAGCGGACCTTCAAAGACTCCTGCGCCTGCGGCTGCGGGAGCTTTGCCAGCATCGTATAGACTGCATCTACGCGGACTTGCCACTCTGCCATCCAGCCACTGCGCCTGCCGGAGTCTGGCTGCAGCAACTGGGGTTTTTCTTCGGAGGGATAATCCCGGAAGCTCATAGCGGTCCTCTCGGGGGTGACGTTCTCCGGCTGCAATATCTGAACGAGGTCGAGATCGAAGCCGAAGACATCAGCACCGCCTCAGATTTTGGCAAAGAACTTGTGGAGTTCATCTTCCAGGAGAAGAACGCCGTAGAACGATAGTTTACACTGGCCATCTCACAACGGGCTTTTCAGTGTGGCCGGCCTGCATCTTACAGTGCGCACATATAAGGGCTCGCCGAACAGCGAAATCGTTCGGTTCTACTCACAGTCTCCAGTTCAATTATCTTCAAGAACTCCAGGATCACCGGTCTCTAAAGGCATCGCTCTATAGAGATAAGGAGAGGGCTACAGAATAAAGAGCCGACGAGCGGACTCGAACCGCTGACCTGCTCATTACGAGTGAGCTGCTCTACCTGCTGAGCTACGTCGGCCTGTACGAGCGGAGATTATATCGCAGGGACCTGCAGCCTTCACGTATCAAGTTGACCGGAATTTGGGTCGGGGGTAGCATGTGATCATCATGCTTGATCGGAGATGTGGGGTCTCCGGGAGAGGAGGAGTGTGCAGAGGATACAACGTCCCATCGAAGAGGTGTCGCCGAGCCGGGAGGCGGTGATCCAGGCTCTGGAGAACTGCTATGACCCGTGCTGCCGGGAGCGCAGGATCAGCGTCGTTGACATGGGTTTAATCGAGTCTATCGAGATATGCGACCGGCGGGTGAGGGTCGAGATGGTGCTTACCACCGGCTGGTGTCCGTTCGCCTCGCGGCTTGTGGAGATGGTGGAGAAGGAGGTCGGCAGGTTAGACGGCGTGGACGAGATAGAGGTTGAGGTCGTGTGGGACCCCACCTGGACGCCGGAGAGGATGAGCGCGGATGCTCGCGAGAAGCTGAGGCTGCCGCTGGAGAGATTGATGCCGCTGCGTGAGGCGCGGTTGAGAGGAGAAAGCTCATGATCCGGGACGATGTGCTGGTCTTTGACTGCGTGGCCCACCCGTTCAACTTCGCCCCTTCCAACGCCCTCGGCAAGCCGGGTGAGATGTTCGCCAACCACCTGTACGCTTTCCACCAGGTCCTGACCCCGGAGAACGAACCCAAGCTTCCGGCGGAGGAGTTTCTCAAGGAGTGGAGCACTGCTGAGATATCACGCATGGTATTCGATGAGTCTGACACGGATATGCTCGTCGCCATGCCTCTCCCTCTCACCGACCTCTTCCACGACGGCCTCTCGCCGTGGGAGCGGTGCGTGGAGCTTCGGGATCAGAACCCCGACCGGACCGTTTTCTGGGGTACGGTCAATCCACTGGAGGGCAAGCGCGCGCTCGACCTCATGGAGGTGCAGGTCAAGGAGTACGGGGCGAAGGCATTCAAGTTCTACAACGTCCGCTACGACTATGGCGAGCCCTTCCCCTGGCGCATGGACGATCCCAGGGTTGCATTCCCCATTTACGAGAAGGCGCTGGAGCTCGGGGTCAACCTCATCGGGGTGCACAAGGGCGTGCCGCTTGGTCCGCAGCCCGTAGAGGCGACCCAGACATGGGACATGGACGGCGCGGCGGCCAACTTCCCGGACATAAACTTCGTGATCTTCCACGTGGGGTTGCCGTTCATAGACGAGACGTGCTGGCAGCTCGTGCGCTACCCGAATCTGTATGCCTCCATCGCGGCCACCATCAACTTCGTCGTCCGCTCGCCCAGGCAGTTCGCCGAGTGGCTCGGCAAATTGCTCTTCTGGTGCGGGGAGGACAAGATCATCTACGGCTCGGAGACTCCCATCTGGCACCCCAGGTGGGCGCTCGATGCCTTCTGGAACTTCGAGATCCCGCAGGATCTCGTCGAGGGCTACGGCTACCCGCAGCTAACGGAGCAGGCCAAGCGCAAGATCCTGGGCGAAAATCTCCTGCGGCTCTCCGGCATGGACGCAGAGGAAACACGTAGAAAGCTCGCCGGAGCAGCGTAGCGAAAAACGGGACTCCCCGACCGGGGAGTCCCGCTTTGTTGTTGGACAACGCCTTCATCACCCTGCATTCCCAGGGTAGACGTCTATGAAGAAGCTGCGTCTAATGCGCCACGGCTGGCAGGCGCGCCTCGCCCTCCAGCACAGACCTCCGCTCCCTGCCGAAGGCGTCGGCGGCTATCATGGCGTCTACCAGCATCTCCGGGTAGACCTCGAAGGGCATGTTGTGGATTGTCTCCCCCTCGGCGCAGGCGGCCTCCGCAACCCTCTCCAGTTCCTCGCGGCTCACCCCTTCGAGCCCGATGTCCGCGAGTGCCACGGGCAGGCCCACCTCCAGGCAGAAGTCCACCACCTCCTCGACCACTTCCGCCGGACGCTCCTCCAGCATCAGCATGGATATCACACCGAAGGCCACCTTCTCGCCGTGCCAGTAGTGGTGGGTGCCTTCGAGGACGGTCAGGCCGTTGTGGATCGAGTGCGCCGCCCCCAATCCCCCGGACTCGAACCCGAGCCCCGAGAGTAACGTGTTGGCTTCCACGACCTTCTCCACCGCGGGCGTTACGGCTTGCTGCTCCACGGCGAGCCTGGCGGCGAGGCCATGCTCCAGAAGGGTGTCGTAGCAGAGCCTGGCGATAGCGAGCGCCGCGATCGTGGGGGTGCCTCCGGCCATGGTCTTCTTGCGGGTGCGAGAGGAAGCGTCGGCCTCAAAGTAGGTCGAGAGCCCGTCCCCGATGCCGGCAACCAGAAACCGCACCGGCGCACGGGCGATGATCCCGGTGTCCACCACCACCGCGTCCGGGTTGCGCCCGAAGAAGCGGTACTCTTTGAAGGCGCCCTCCGCGGTGTAAACCACCGACAGCGAGCTCGTCGGCGCATCTGTGGAAGCGATGGTCGGCACGATGACCAGAGGCAACCCTGCCGGGTGCGCCACGGCTTTGGCCGTATCCATCGTTTTCCCGCCACCGATGCCTACAACTGCATCAGCTTCAGCCTTGCGAGCCTCCTCCGCGACGCGGTCTACCTCCTCGGGAGAGCATTCTCCCCCGAACTCGACGTGAGTCGCCGCCAAGCCTTCCAGAGCGCCGCCCATTATCTCTGAGACTACGGGATCACACAGAAACAAAGGCTTTTCGGAGCCCAACTGCTCCAACACCTCACCCAGTCTGCCGATAGCGCCTCGTCCCTGTATGTACTTCCCCGGCGCCGCGAACACCGTCGCCATCGGTCCCCTGCCGTTACTCACCACCGTTCTCCTCCTCTACATCCCACACCGTTCAATGGAGCTTCATGTTACATATGCTCGCGGACACCAGCAACCGAAATCCATCTCTACATGAACCGGACAGCCTTCAATCGTAACTTGATTGACAACTCAGAGAGGTTATAGTGAATGCGGGGTGTGAACACGTATCTGGCAAAAATAAATGAAGACCAGAGAAGCTGGGGTATGACCAGAGGTCAAAGCGGTAAGGAGGTTGGAAGTGGCGCCCAAGAAACTCAGGTATGAGGTCGAGGCACGCCAGGCACTGGAGCGGGGTGTAGACAAGCTCGCCAGCGCGGTCAGGGTAACGCTCGGCCCGAAGGGCAAGTATGTGATCCTGGATCAGACATTCGGCTCGCCCACGATCACCAACGACGGGGTGACGATCGCGCGCCAGATCGAGTTGAAGAACATCTTCGAGAACCAGGGCGCCCAACTGGTCCTCGAAGTGGCGACCAAGACCAACGACATCGCGGGCGACGGGACGACAACGGCGCTGGTGCTGGCCCAAACTATCGTCCACGAGGGTCTGAAGAATGTCGCGGCGGGAGCCAACCCGGTGATCCTCAGAAGCGGTATCGAGAAAGCCGTTGAGGCAGCAGTTGATGCGATAAAGGAGCAGTCCACCGAAATCTCCGGCAAAGACGAGGTTGCCAGGGTGGGCACCATCTCCGCCCGCTCGGAGGAAATCGGCAACATCATCGCCGAGGCCATAGACAAGGTAGGCAAGGACGGGGTGGTAAACGTCGAGGAAGGGCAGACCCTGGGGATGGACCTGGAGTTCACCGAGGGGATGCAGTTCGACAAGGGCTACACTTCTCCTTACTTTGTTACCGATCCGGAGAGAATGGAAGCGGTACTGAACGATCCCTACATCCTGATCGCCAACCAGAAGATCGGCAACGTTCAGGATCTCTTGCCTATCCTCAACCAGGTCATGCAGTCCAATAAACCGCTTTTGATCATTTGCGACGACATCGAGGGTGAGGCGCTGGCTACGCTCATCGTCAACAGGCTCAGGGGCACGTTCGACGCGGCTACCGTGAGGGGGCCGAGCTTCGGGGACAGGCGCAAGAGGATGCTCGAAGACATCGCCATCCTCACCGGCGGAGAGGTCATAACCGAGGAGCTTGGTCTCAAGCTGGAGAACACCCAGCTAAACCAGCTCGGTAGGGCAAGAAGGGTCGTTATTACCAAGGATGACACCACCATCGTTGACGGCGCGGGCGACACCGAGCAGATCCGGGGCCGCATCAACCAGATCCGCAGCGAGATCGAGACCACCGACTCCGACTTCGACCGGGAGAAGCTGCAGGAGCGGCTCGCCAAGCTCGCGGGCGGGGTTGCGGTGATCAAGGTAGGGGCCGCAACAGAGACCGAACTCAAGGAGAAAAAGCATCGCGTTGAGGATGCCCTCTCCGCTACCCGCGCTGCTCTCGAAGAAGGCATCGTCCCCGGCGGTGGGGTGGCGCTCTTGCACGCTCAAGAGAAGGTCTCCGAACTGCTCGACACCCTCGATGGAGATGAGAGGACAGGAGCGAGGATCATCCACCGTGCTCTTGAGGAGCCTATCCGTCAGATTGCGGAGAACGCGGGAGCGGATGGTTCGATAGTGGTGGACAAGGTGCGGGCGCAGGCCGACCACATCGGGTTCAACGCCTTGAGTGGGGAGTATGAGGACCTGGTTTCTGCGGGGATCATAGACCCTGCGATGGTCACGAGGAGTGCCTTGCAGAATGCTGCTTCCATCGGCAGCCTCAT
>CADDYV010000098.1 GCA_902810695.1 Actinomycetota bacterium
AAGAGCATCGCGACGACGGTCGCGACTCCCCGGAAGTGGCCCGGGCGCACCTCGCCCTCCCAGAGGGTGCCGAGCCTCCCCGGGTCCACCGAGACGCGTTCTCCGGAGCCGAGGTCCGGGGACTTCTCGCCGTACATCGCCTCCACGGTGGGGGAGAAGACGGCGTCTACGCCCTCCGCATCGAGCAGGGCGCGGTCGCGCTGCAGACGCCTGGGGTACGTCTCGAAGTCCTCGCCGCGGCCGAACTGGGTGGGGTTGACAAAGACGGAGACGACGACCCTGCCGCACTCGCCGCGGGCCCTGCGGACGAGCGAGAGGTGGCCCTCGTGCAGCGCCCCCATCGTGGGGACGAGCCCGACCTCCTCCCCGGAGGCGCGCCAGCCCTCGGAGAGGGCGCGCATCTCCTGCGGGGTCTCTACTACCCTCATCCCCGGGCGTCCTCCCACCGCCGGAGCTCCTCCTCGCCCAGCTCCCACCCGTGCTCCGGCCCCGGGAACTCGCCGGAGCGGACCTCCCCGACGTAGCTCTCCACCGCCCGCTGCATGAGGGCCGCGGCGTCCGCGTATTGCTTGACGAAGCGCAGCGAGGGGCCGTCCGAGAGCCCGACCAGATCGTGCCAGACGAGCACCTGCACGTCGCAGCCGGGCCCGGCCCCGATGCCGATGGTCGAGATCGAAAGCTCCTCGGTGATGCGCCGGGCGACCTCGGCGGGGACGGCCTCGAGCACCACGGCGCAGCAGCCGGCCTCCTCCACGCTCTTCGCCTCCTCGAGCATCCGCGAGGCCGCCTCGGCGGTTCGGCCCTGGACGATGCTCCCGAAGCTCAGCGAGGACTGCGGGGTGAACCCGAGGTGGCCGACCACCGGCACGCCCATGCCGGTGATCGCCCGAATGCCCTCCAGCGCGGCCCGGTCCGAGCCCTCGAGCTTGACCGCCTGCGCCCCGGCGCGTATCAGGGCGGCCCCGTTCTCTGTTGCGCGCTCCAGGGTCGCGTAGCTGCCGAACGGCAGGTCGGCGATGACGGGCACCTCGGGCCGCGAGGAGCCTCTGACGCCGCGTGCTACCGCCCCGGTGTGCCGCAGGATGTCCTCCATAGTTACGGGGAGGGTGTTCTCGTAGCCGAGCATGGCGTTGCCCATGGAATCTCCGACCAGGATCAGGTCGAGGCCAGCCTCGCAGCAGAGCGCGGCGGTCGGGGCGTCGTAGAGCGAGATCATGGCGAGCTTGTGCCCCTGAGCGCGGGCTTCGCTCAGCAGGCGCGGGAGGGACTTCCTCCTGGGCCTCTGCTGCAGTCTCTCGGGGTCTCTGTTATCGCGGCCTGCAGCCACGCGCGGTATGTTAGCAGATGGCCTTATCTATCGTCGCTGCGGGCGCTCGAATTCGGCTAGAATGCCCGGCTATGATCGCAGAGAGGACATCTCCATGAGCGAGGGTGTGGGGGAGAGGCCCCCGTCGCGCTGGTGGTGCGGACGCCCGACGAGCCCGGGATACTGCATGCCCTGACCGGGATCATCCTCGAGCACCGGGCCAACATAACCTACATAGACATCTCCGAGCGGCGCGGGGGATGGTCCACGACGTACCTCGAGCTCGAGGACGTCTCCTCCCCTGAGGTTCTCATGGAGGACTTGAGGTCCCTGCCGATCGTCCGCGAGCTTGAGCGGACGCCTTCGTTCGCGAAGGTCTACGGCAAGCGGATTATCGTGGTCGGCGGCGGGGCGCAGGTGGGGCAGGTGGTGGTCGGGGCGGTCGCGGAGGCCGACCGGCACAACATCCGGGGGGAGAAGATCTCGGTGGACACCATACCCCTTGTCGGGGAGGAGAACCTGGCCGCCGCGGTGCGGGCCGTGGCCCGGCTTCCGCGGGCGGTGGCGCTGGTCCTCGCCGGGGCGCTCATGGGCGGGGACGTCACGCGGGCGGTGCGCGAGATCCGGGAACGGGGCATCATCGTGCTCTCGCTGAACATGGCTGGCAGCGTCCCGGAGGCGGCGGACCTGGTGGTGAGCGACCCGGTGCAGTGCGGGGTGATGGCGGTGATGGCGGTCGCCTCCTCCGCCCGCTTCGACATCTCCCGGCAGCGGGGAAGGCGCTACTGACCTTCTCAGGGGAGTTGTCTCGCGGGCACCCCGCCCAGCACGGCCCAGTAGTAGATGATGTAGACCCCGGCGAGGATGAGGAGGGCAGCCGAGACGAACCGGACGTAGGGCAGCGCCCCGCGCATCCACCTTACGAGGCCCTGCTTGAAGAGGGCGAGGGCGAGCGTGAGCGTGACGATCACCGCCGCCATCCCGAGCCCGAACTCCAGGAAGCGTCCCGCCCCGGCGAGCGCCCCGCCGGTGGAGAGGCTGCTCCCGATGAGCGCGAGGAAGAGCGGCAGCGCGCAGCTCATCGAGGCCATCCCGTAGGCCACCCCGAAGAGGAAGAACCCCCTCACGCTCACCTCCTTCGTCGGGCTCGGGGCGAGCCTCTCGAAGGTGCCGACGTAGAGGCTGCGCCCGGCGAGCATCCACAGCCCCACCAGGACCAGCACCACCCCGATGACCACCCCGAGCACCGGCATCGCCGAGAGCACCGCCGAGCCGCCGGCCGAGATCACAACCCCTATCGCGGTGAACAGGAGCACGAAGCCTAAAGAGGCCACCACCCCCACGACCAGGGCCCGGCCAAGCCTCAAGGCCAGCGGGCTCTTGGCGAGTTCCCCCTCCCCCGAGCCCAGGTAGAGCGAGAGGTAGGCGGGCAACATCGTGAACCCGCAGGGGTTGACGGCGGCGACCATCCCGGCGGCGAAGGCGAGCCCCAGCGAGAGGGAGCCGCCGAGCCCCGAGAGCCAGTTGGCGAGAAACGACTGTAAGGCGTTCACACCCCCTCCTTCTTGAGCACCTGCTTGAGCTTGCCCTTCGGGGTGGGCACGGCGTCGCGGTAGACGATCTCACCCTTGCGGCCGATGATGATCGTGGTGTCGAGCGCGTTTACCCCGAACTTGTGGGCCACCGCGCCGTTTCTGTCCACCGCCCAGGGCAAGGGTCTTATGCCCCCGGCCTTTCTGAACTCGGCTATGGTCCTGGCGTTGTCCCTGGGGTTCAGCGAGATCACCAGGAGGTCAAGCCCCTTCTTGTGATAGCGGGGGTACAGCTCGGACCAAGCTTTGCTTTCGGGGATGCACGAGCCGCACCCGCCGGCCATGAAGTACAGGGCTACGGCCTTCTTGCCCCGTTCCTTGGAGAGCTCGAAGGTCTTGCCGCTTACGGTCCTTATGCTGAAGTTGGGGGCCTCCTTTTCTCCGGATTGCGCTGTGGTGTTTGATGCGCTCTGCTGCTTTGATGAAGGGGAACTGCTGCTGTTGCCGCTACTGCTCACCTGCGCGCCGCAGCCCACGAGTGTGAGCACGACCAGCAGCCCGGCAGCGACCGCGAGTAGCTTCCTCATCTCCGAGTGCCCTCCTTCCTGGGACGGTGCCTGCGTTCGGAGCCCGCGGGTTCTCTGAGGGGAGGACAGCACGCCTCCCCCTTGTCACTTTTCTCCGAACGCTTCCTGCGACTTATGAGGTAGAAGCCGGCCGCGAGGGCGGCGACGAAGTACGCGCTCGCTCCGGCAACGACAAGCCCGGTGTGGGTGGCCAAGACCGTGCCGAGGGCTGTGCCTCCCAAAAGCCCGATCACGATGGGAAGCGTTATGACCAGGTGGCAGGGGCAGGCCACGATCGCAGTCGCCGCCAGCACGTAGCCGAGGATCTTCTGCTTCATCTTTTGTCCTCCCGGGTCCAACTGCACTCGCCGGTGATCTCGCACGCCTCGACGTGCTCGCGGTTGTCCGCGAGAAGCTCCTCGCCGAGCTTGAGGATCTCCAGCACCCGCTCGTCGGCTATCGCGTAGTAGGCCCGCCTTCCCTCGCGCCGGACCTTCACATACCCGCACCACACCAGGCACTGCAGGTGGATCGAGACCCTGGGCTGGGTCGCGCCGACCGCCTCGACTATCTCCGAGACGCTCGCCTCGCCCCGCCGCGCCAGGTACGCGAGAATGGACATCCTTGTCGGGTCGGCAAAGCCGTCGAAGAGCTTGGCGGCTACCTTCATATCCGGGCTTTCTTTGCCGATCCTCGCGTTCGCAAGCGGTGGGATCTCATTTACCCTCTCCTCGGGCACCTTGCATTCACCTCCTCTTCTCTAGCAGCACGCCCCGTCGCCGGACCAGTCGCGGGCGAGGGCGAACGCGTCCTCCAGCGGGAGGGCTATGGTGATCGCCTCGGGCTCCTTCTCCTTCGCCCAGCGCTCGTAGTCCTCGCGCGAGCGGAAGGCGTTCAGATACGGGCAGAGCACAGCCTGCACCGGCCCGTCTCCTTTTCTCGCCGCCCCGAAGGAGACTACCGCGCCCTCGGGGGTTGCCTCGACACCGTCGTCGGTGACGAGCGCCGTGACCTCACCCCCTACCGGGCTCTCGGAGCGGACCTCTACCGGCTCTCCGCGCAGCGCGAACGGCAGCATCAGCGCGTCCATGAAGCAGTGGGTGTAGAGGGTCTCGCCGGGCAGATGCGCCTCGTGGCGGGTCTTCTTCTGCGAGATGAGGTCCTCCGGTTGCGGGGGCTCCAGCTCGCGGGCGAACGCGCCGCTCAGCTCGCCGAGCGTCTCGAGCCCGGCGGGCAGCGTAAGACCGAAGACCTCCCGCAGGCGCTCCTGCAGATCCTCCGGCAACTTTATCTTCTCGTAGCCCATCTTTATCCTTCCTTTACGCCGCGCAGCACGAGAGCCTGGAGACGTCACGCTCGAAGGACTGGGCGGCAAGCTTCAGGCCCTCGGACATCGTCAGGTACGGGGCCCAGGTATCGGCGAGGTCCTGCACGGTGAGGCCGAACTTCACCGCGTATACAGCGGCGAGTATGATCTCACCGGCGTTATCCCCGATCGCGTGCACGCCGAGGACCTTCCCGGTGCCCCGCTCGGCGACGATCTTGATCGCCCCGCGGGTGTCGAGGTTGACGATGGCGCGGGGTACGTTCTCGAGCTCTATCACCCGGCACTCGCACTCATACCCCTGCTCGTTAGCCTGGGCGTCGGTCAGGCCCACCGCGGCGATGTTGGGCGTGGTAAACGTCACCCGCGGAAGAGCCTCGTAGTCCATCTTGCGCCCGGCTCCGAGGAGGGCGTTCTCCGCGGCCAGCGTACCCTGCGCGGCCGCGACGTAGACGAACTGCGGGGCGCCGGTAACATCCCCTGCGGCGAATACCCTCGGGTTGCTCGTCCGCAGCTCTTCGTCCAGGACCAGATTGCCACGCTCGTCGCGCTTGATCCCGGCGGACTCCAGGCCGAGCCCATCGAGCACCGGGCGGCGGCCGGTGGCGACCAAGATCTCGGAGGTTTCTACCCTACGCTCCTTGCCGCCCGAGGTGGCGACGACCGTCTTCTTCTCACCTCCCTCGACCCGCTCGACCCGGGCCGAGGTGATGACCTCCACGCCCTGCTCCCGCAGCACGGTCTCGATCCAACGCGAGACCTCGGGCTCCTCGTTCGGAGCGAGCCGGTCGAGCATCTCTATAATGGTGACCCTGCTCCCTAGACTGGCGAAGAGCTGGCCCATCTCGAGCCCGATGTAGTTGCCGCCGATGACGACCAGCGACTCCGGCAACTCCTCAAGCTCCATCGCGCTCGTCGAGGTGAGGTATCCCACCTCCTCGAGCCCCTCTACCGGGGGAGCCCACGGCGCGGCTCCGGTCGCGATCAGGTACCCGGAGGCGGTGATCCGCCTGCCCCCGGCCTCGATGGCCTCCGGCGAGACGAAGGTGGCCTCTCCTCGGATGATCTCGAACCCATAGTCTCCTGCGAGGTCCTCGTACTTCTCCTTGCGCAGCTTCGAGACGACCTCCGCCTTCATGCCGGCGAGAGCAGCGAGGTCGACGCCACCTTGGGACGTGGAGACACCATCGAAGGGGTTGCTCCCCGCCCGGTGGTAGGTCTCCGCCGCCGCGAGCAGGTTCTTCGACGGGATGCACCCCACGTTGACGCAGGTGCCGCCGACGGTCCCGCGCTCTACCATCGCGACCCGCGCGCCCTCATCCGACGCCCGGATCGCCGCCGCGAACGCCCCGGCCCCGGAGCCGATGATCACGAGGTCGTAGTCGTAGCTGCCACCATCGGCAGCCGCCCGGACCCGCCGCTCCCGAACGTCCTCCAGCGAGCGGGGCTCGTATCCCGCACCCCGGACGGCCTCCTCTAGATCCTCGGGGTTCACACCCTCCGGAGCCTCGAAGATCGCCTCTCCGCGCCGGAAGTCGGCCTCGA
>CADDYV010000099.1 GCA_902810695.1 Actinomycetota bacterium
TCACGAAGATCGTCTCGCCCTCCGCCACCCTCGCCCGGTTGAGCATGTGTTCGGCGGTGAGGTAGGCGGTGGGGAAGGTGGCGAGCTCCTCGTCGCTCAAGGGGCTGTCGATAGCGTGGGCATTCTCTGCGGGGACGGCGACGTACTCGGCGAACCCGCCATCCCGCTCGCTGCCGATGAGGTCTGCATCCACTAGCTCCTCTTCTCCCTCGCCAAAGCGGAGCACGAAATCGACGAGCACCCGCTCCCCGACGCGCGCCTCCGGGATGCCCTCGCCAACCTCCACGATCCGACCGACGATGTCCATCCCCTGTATCCTGGGGAACTCCATCTGCTCCCCCCGGCGCCAGCCGCCCGTGGCTTCCGGGTCGTCCTCTGTTCCGTAGGCGCCCTCGCGGGTCCAGATGTCCGTGTTGTTCACTCCAGCAGCGCCGACTTTGATCAGGACCTCGCCCTCGGCGGGCTCGGGGGTGGGCACGTCTTTTCGGTACTCCAGCTTCTCCGGCCCGCCGTGGCCGGTGAGCAGAACCGCTTTCATGTCGTTAGAAGGTCTCCCCTACCTTCACCACCACATTTTTGATCTGCGTGTAGTTATCTAGCGCCACCAACCCTTTTTCGCGTCCGAAACCACTCTGCTTGTAGCCTCCGAACGGAGAGCCCATGCCGCCCGAGAAGTACTCGTTGATCATGACGTAGCCGGCCTGGACCTCGCTCGCGAAGCGCGCGGTCGATATTGCGGGTGAAGATGCCCGCCGCAAGCCCGTAGTCGGAGTGGTTGGCGATGCTGGAAGCTTCCGCGTCGTCCGCGAAGCGCAGAACGGAGAGCACGGGACCGAAGATCTCCTCCCGGGCGATGCGTATGCCGCTCTCTACCTCGTCGAAGACGGTGGGCGCGACGAAGTATCCCTTCCCGAACCCCTCGGCACGCCCCCCGGTGAGCATGCGCGCGCCCTCTTTTCGCCCCGTTTCTATGTAGCCCAAGACGCGCTCGAAGTGCTCGTCGGAGACCAGCGGTCCCATGTCAGGTTCGTCCATCCCCGCGCCGAGCTTTATTGCTCGCGCGCGTTCGATTACCTTCCCCAGAAAGGGCTCCTTGATCGAGTCTTCGACCAAGAGCCGGGAGCCCGCGTCGCAGTACTGTCCCGCGTTGGAGTAGATGCCCTTGACCACCTCGCTGGCGGCCAGCTCCAGGTCACAGTCCGCGAAGATGACTTGCGGGGACTTCCCGCCGAGTTCCAGGACCACGGGTTTTACGTGCTCCGCCGCAGCCCTGATTACGACGCGTCCGGTTTCCACGGAGCCGGTGAAGGTGATGGAGTTTATGCCGGGATGCTCGCTCAGCGCCCGGCCCGCCTCTTCCCCGAAACCGGTCACCACGTTATAGACACCCGGCGGGAAGTCTAGCTCCAGGAAAATCTCTGCGAACTTGAGCGCGGTCAGCGGCGTCTGTTCGGCGGGTTTTATGACGGCTGTGTTGCCCGCCGCCAGTGCCGGGGCGAGGCTGCGGCAGACCATGCTCAAGGGCATGTTCCACGGCACGATGTGGGCGGTCACGCCGAGTGGCTCGCGGACCGTGTAGTTCGGGTAGTCCGGCCCCAGCGGGATGGTCTCACCGTGGATCTTGTCGGCGGCGCCGGCGTAGTAGTCGAAATAGCGGACGCAACCGCGGATCTCGCCTCGGGAGTGCTGGAGGGGCTTGCCTGTGTCCAGCGTCTCCAGCTCGGCGAATTCGTCCAGCCTGGATTCGAGGGTCCGCGCCACACGGTAGAGGAGCCGGGACCGATCCTCAGGGGTGAGGCGCCGCCAGGGGCCGACGAAGGCTTCCCTGGCGGCGTCCACGGCGTCGTCGACATCGTCAGCACCCCCGCGCGCAACCGCTGCGATCACCTCTTCGGTCGAGGGATCCACCGTCTCGAACGTCTGCCCGTCCCGGCTGGACCGCCATTCGTTGGCGATAAAGAGCTGGGTGCGGGTTATTGGCGATGAGGTACCCATCAGCCCGATTTCGCTTCACCAGGCTCGTCCGAATCGAACATCTGCACCATCTCCTCGTCGTCGCCCGGCGGGATGCGCTCTATGCCGACCATCTTGTCGATTATCATGTTCTGGAAGCGGTGCAGCGGCTCCTCGAAGCGGTAGCACATGCGGCCGCCCCGGTAAGCTGGGTTGGAGATCCCTTCCTGCACCCGCTCGACGATCTCGATGTCCTGCAGGTTCACCAGATCCCAGAACTTAGCCAGCTGGTCCAGCTTCTCCTCCGCATCCGGGCTACCCAGGGATTCCGGATGGGAGAGGATAAAGGTCTGCTCTGTGGTATGCCCCGGTCCGTCGGGACGTGTGACCATGACGAAGGAGTGGTTGGGCAGGATGTTGACTGCAGTATTGGGGAAGAGCCAGATGAAGCGTCCGCTCTCGGCGTCCGTGCCGCTCAGGGTGCCAACCGGCGGCAACCCCTGCCAGCCGCCGGCCTCCGTGTTCTGGGAGATGGGGGTGGTGCAGAAGCCCATGTACATCCCCGGCCCCTGCCAGCGGTAGTGGTCCTCCATCCTGGAGACCCGGACCAATTCCGGATGCACCCACGGCAGGTGGTAGAACTCCATGAAGTTCTCGCCGATGAGCTTGTAATTGGCCGCTATCTCGTAGGTCTTCTCCCGCACCACTCGCCACTCCTCGAGCCGGTAGCCCGAACAGCGCTCCGGCAGGTCGCCGAGGTACTCTTCGAGTGGCGCAGCGACAGGGTCGAGGTTGACGAAGACCAAAAAGCCCCAGCTCTCCGCTCGGACGGGTAAGAGGCCGTAGTCTGCCTTGTCGAACCCTTTCACGTCGCTCATGTCGAAGATGCCTTGCTGATCTTCGGGGATGTCCGAGCCTTCGAAGAGAGGGGTACCAAGGCAGTTGCCTTCGAGGTCGTAGGTCCAGCTGTGGTAGGGGCAGCGGATCCTGTTGTTGCGCACCGCCGGGCAATCGTCATCAAGCAGCCTGGCGGCCCGGTGGCGGCACACGTTGTGGAAGGCCCTGAGCTCTCCGGCCTTGTCGCGGGTGACGATGATCGAACGTCCCGCTACCTCGGCCACGAGCGTCTGTCCCGTCTCTTCCACTTGCGAGGTACAGCCGACCGGGATCCAGCTCTTCCCGAACACCCGTTCTTGCTCGATGGCGAAAAACTCTGGAGAGGTGTAAGCCTCCGGCAACAGGGTCGACGCCAGGTTAACCGGCAAGCGCGTACGCCTGTAGGTCTCCTCCCTGGTGAAGTCCTCCGGCGTGCGGGGCCGTGGGTTGGCCGCTACCTGGTGGTCTGCTCGATCGATGGTCATGGTGTCCCTCCTTTCTTTCCCAACCCGGTTGAAGTCAGGACCGTTTGCTTACCAACACGGAGACGCCGTCGAAAAGAGCCGGCGTCGTGGCGTATCCTCAAGTTCACGAGAGCAACCTCATCTCGTAGGGGTACAGCGAGAGCATCACGGGGCCGTCCTTAGTGATCCAGACCTCGTCTTCCAGCTTCACCCCATCCTGTTCGCCGACCCTCCCGGCGTAGAACTCCACGCTCACCACCATGTTCTCCCTGAACTCTCCGTCGAGCTTCACAGCCCCAGGATCGTCGGGATACGGGAAGAACGGCGGCTCGTCGTCTGTTCCTACACCGTGCAGGACGAACGAGTAGCGTTGGGTCTTGTAGGCGTCTGGATATTCGGGGAGATCCTCTGCGAGCTCGGCATAGCTCAGACCGGGCTGCAGCAAAGAAGCGAGTTCTTGAGTGAACTCGTACGCCGCCCTGTACGCCTCCTTCTGAGCGGGAGTCGCCTTCTCCCCGCACAGGAACGTGCGCGAGATGTCGCATACGTATCCCTCCGGGCCGGTCATGTCGGTGTCGAAGGCCACGAGATCTCCGGGGCGCACCAGCTTGCTGCCCGCCTCGTGGAACCAGGGGTTGGTCTTGTGGCCCGTGGAGAGGAGCCGCGAGAAGCAGTGCTCGCCGCCTAGAGCCAGCATCTTGTGGTAGAAGACGCCCAGGAGCTCGTGCTCGCTCACCCCGGGACGAACGGCCTGTTCCAGGTCGTACAACGCGGCCTCGCAGACCGCCGCGGATTGTTTGAGAAGCCCGATCTCGTCCGGGGTCTTGATGACGCGGGCGGCCTCGATGGGATCGTCGGCGTCTGTGAGACAGAGCCCCTGGCCCTGGAGCGCCGAAAAGCCGTGGTAATCCAGGCAATCCACGCCGAGCCTGGCGTCATTCACGCCCCATTGCTTCAGTACGTCTTTGATCTCCGCGGCCCATTCGCTCGAACGCTCCGCGGCCATCTGATCGGCGAAGCGGGCCTGCCAGTAGTGGGCGTTCCTCACGTCCGAGAAGAACTCCTCGGCGCGGAACTTCGCCCGGGCGAACTCGAAGACGACCGGGCTTCCCTCGGCGGGCGCCAGCACGTAGTGGGCGAGGTTCGTGGCCGACCACAGCGGCATCACGCTGACGCCGGTTACGTAGCGGATGTTTATGGGGTCCGTCAGTAGAAGGGCGCCCACGTCGCGGACCCGCATCTCCGTCTGAACCTTGCGAAGCCGATCCCTGCGGAGACGTTCCAGGTCTACTCCCCGCTCCAGCAGGGTGTTCGTCTGCCCGAGGGTGCGCCTGTCCCTCGGAATCGCTGGTCGCCCATCCGCGCCCGCTGAAACGGGAGACACAGGTGTCTTTATTGTTTGCGCTTTATCTGCGGAAATCGCCGAGAAGTCTACCATCAGGCGTGAAAAGTCCTCTGAAACGTCCTGTCGGTAATGGCCGGGCGTGTGAGCCCGAAAGCTTCGATAGGATAGGTAGAGGCACCGTCCAAAGTCAGCTCCGAGAGGATGCGTCCGATGAGGCTGGCAAATTTGAAGGCGTGGCCCGCGCCGATGGCCACCGATATCTGCGGGTGATCCGGCAGCGTGTCGATGACGAAGTTCTGGTCCGGAGGGATCGTATACGGGCACGTCTTGGTGTAGAGCTCCGGCCCCAGGAACCCGGGTATGTGCCGGCTCAGGAAGTCACGATAGCGTGCCTGGCGGATCGGGTCGGGCTCGAAGGTTCTGGTCTCCGGCGTCACCTCGTGGCCGCCCATGTGCTGGCCGAGCTTGGTTGCAACCTCGCCGTAGACGGGGAAGCCGTAGAAGTTGTGCGCCCCGTGCCACATAAAGACGGGGAAGCGGTCCGGCGCGAACTCGCGCAGGTTCGGCGTCGCGTAGTAGGTCACCTGCTCCTGGGTTACGGTCAGCGGTATCTGTGTGCCGGTTCCTTTGAGGACCTGGTTCGTCCACATGTCGCTCGCGACGACCACCCGGTCAGCGAAGTAGGTCCGCTCGTCCGTGACCACCTCCACCCCATCTCCGTTGGGACGTATGGCCCGGACGGGCGTCTCCTCCAGGATTGCCGCCCCTCGCGCCCGCGCGAGCGCCATATGGGTCGCGTTGGCCTTCTTGGCGGCCACGATCCCGGAGTCCTTCTGGTAGATGGCCCGCTCGGTGCCCTTCAGGCGGAACTGGGGCCAGCGGTTCATCAGCTCGTCCGGGCTCAGCAGTTCGTAGTCGAAGCCGTGCTCCTCGAAGGTCGTGATGTAGCCGTCCACGTTACGGTTTCCGACCTTGGCCGGATCCCGCTCGTCCACGGCCTCGATGACCAGCCCGCCGGTCTTGAACACGAGTTGCTGGCCCGACTCTTCCTCCACCTGGTGCCAGGTGTCGTAGGCCTGTGGGGCGAGTGCGGCATACTCTGACTGGTGCTGGGCGAGGCGGATGATCCGGGAGTGGTCCTGGGACGCTCCCCGGTCGTGCCCAAGCCGGAATTGCTCGATTCCGAGCACAGAAGATCCCGCTCTTTGGGAGAGCCAGTAGAGAGCAGCGGATCCGAGTCCGCCACAGCCGACAACGATTACTTCGGGGCTTTTCATATAACCCTTTCTCTCTATTTTGTGACGAGTTCGAAACCGACCAGCGTTGGCCGTTGAGCCTCTCGCTCCGGGCCCCTAGCTACTTCCCGGCCTTCTTTGCAGCATCCACCCAGGGTTGCACGAGACTGCGGTTGTTCTTCAACCACGCATTCGTGCCCTTCTCGGGGGTGTTGACGCCATACTTGCGGATGGATACCTCAAGTTCACCGAGTTGGC
>CADDYV010000100.1 GCA_902810695.1 Actinomycetota bacterium
TCTTAGTCTCCTGGGAATAGGATCTCGACCTGCTGCCCCCTCGGACTCCGTTGCACTCCACGAGCAGGAGCAGACCGAGCAGCGGAGAGGATAACGCGGGTGGGATTCATACCTGCGGCTACACCAAGAACGGGGCCATAGAGAGTGCGTCCCGCCAGAGGGATTGCTTGAGATCCTTCGTCAAAGAGGCTGAGGTCTCTCGTCTTTCGTACTGAATTTGCCCAGCCTTGTATTCAGGACCGCTGGAGGGCGCTTCAGTGATCCTTTCGCAACCTTTGCACACCCAACCCGCATAACCATTCATCTGAACGCAACATTATTCGCTCGATTTCCGGAAAGATACTCTCGGTGATCCGGTGAATAGCCTTTGTTAGAGATGCGCTTCTCTGTGTTGTGTGGCATGCTCTCGAAGACGTTGATAAAGGAGGACGAATCGAGTTGTTGGTACAAAGAAGAGGTAATCTAATGACTGAGCGCGAGGGCGTCCTGTTCAGGATCGCATGGATCTCACTCACTATCATCGGCGTGGCCATCCTCGTCTTTGGCCTCATCGTCGCGCTGATGCCCGCTACTACAAGTGGGCCGCCATACCTCAGAGCGATCGGCGTGGCGTTGATCGGGATGGGGATCTTCGGAGTTCTTATCACCACGATTGCCTACAGACGTCGGGAACGGTGGGCCTGGTTTGTTCTATGGTATTACCCGGTCTTCTGGACGGCGCACCTCGTAGGGGGATTGCCGCCCGGCAAAGACCACGTCCACCAGATCGTGTTCATCGCCCTCTCGCTTTTGGGCCTGCTGCTGCCCGTGCGCGAATTCTTCCCGCGAAGGGGAGCACGGAGGCCCATGAGCCCATGAAGGTTCTGACCACTGCGTACTTCCGAGAACCGAAGCTCTCGGAACGTCTATGAACGATAGCAAAGAGAAGGCCGGAGTCCCGTACCAGTCGGAACCCCGGCCCCGTGCTTGGTCGTGCTACTGCTTCGAGAGTTGCGAGAGAGCGTTGGGCCGCTGTACGCTCTGGTTGCTCTTCGCGCTCATCGCCGCTGCCGAAGGAGTGTTGCCGTTGCCGTCGTAGGGCGTGTAGAGGGCGCTCATGTGCGAGGAAATGGCCTGTACCGTCGTCCCCGATCCGCTGGTTGCCGACGAGATCTGGTAGACGATGGTGTTGCTGCCCGCCTGCACCGGGAAGACGTCCGTGTCCGACAGGTCGCTGAAAGTGCCAGCGGGCACGGCGGTTGCGCTATTGCTGCCGACGTTAGAGATGCCGGTAGTCTGGTTCTGGAGGAAGCCTTCCGCAACACAGCCGTTGGCGCAGGACGGTCCGCCGACGGTCACGGCGCTGTTGACCACCACGTAGCCCGCCGCCGGGGCGTTTATGGTCACCTGCCCGTAGGGCTGGTAGCTGCCGGTCAGCGTAAAGGTGGAGGTGGTATCGCCGAAGGCGGCGCGGGTCAGCCCGCTCGCGCTCTTGCCGTCCACCTGCGAGGCGTTGAGGTTGGGCACCTGCATTGTGGAGTTGACCTTAAGGGGCGGGTGTCCCGAGGCCACCTGGAGGTTGAGCGCGGTGGCGGCGGAATTGGTGCTGGTGTTGACGAGGTTGAGGGCAGGTCCCGCTATTTGGCGGTAAGCTTACTTACAGCACCAGCCACGTTTGACTTGCCCAGGATGAAGTTGCCGCCTGTTGCGGCTACAGCCGCCGTGCCAGCTCCCAGGACCAGGGCCATATTACCGCAAGAGCCAACCCCACGGACGTTCTCCTGGCCAGCCGCACCATCCTCAGGAAGAGTCTCCTTATCATCCCGTTGCTCCTTCTTCGGGTGGGGCGGGGAGGTTGGCTCCCCGCTCCGCACATGTTTTTGCTCCTGGTTCTTCAGCCGGTTCACTTGGTGGTGAAGTACCAGACCTTGCTCTGAGCCAGGTGGTTGCCCGCCACGTCCTGCACTCCCGTGGTAACCACGGCCTTGTACCTGGTCCTCGCCTTGAGGTTGTTCGTCGGGTTGAGTGTCGCCTTGTGCGCCGTGGAGGAGTAGCTCACCGTAGCCCCAACGGCGGTGGTGGTACCCGCCCTGTAGAGCTTGAAGGTGCTCCGGCTTATGCTCGAAGCCTTCATAGCCTCCGAGAAGGTGGCCGTTACGTTGGTCGAGGATGAGACTCCTGTGGCCCCCGAGGCTGGCACGACGCTACTTACGGTAGGAGGAGTGTTATCCACCGGGGTGGTGTTGACCGTCAGGGTCAAAGGAGAAGAGGCAGAGGAGGTGTTGCCTGCCGCGTCCGTGGCCTTTGCGGTGTAGGTGTGGGAACCGTCGGCCACTCCGCTCAAAGAGATGCTCCAGTTACCGGAGGAGTCTGCCTGGGTCTTGCCCACAGAGGAGGAACCCTCGAAGAGTTCAACAGAGCTATTGGGTTCCGCGGTACCTGAGACCGTGAAGGAGGAGCTGTTCAAGGTAGCGCCGTTGGAGGGACTCTTTATCACCGGGGGACCCGGAGCCGTGGTGTCTACCGTCCAGGTGCGGCTCGCGGTGCCCTGGTTGCCCGCTTTGTCCGTAGCCCTCACGGTGAAGGTGTGCTGCCCATCGGAGAGGTTGGAGTAGGACTGGGAGCTCTGCGTGTCGCAGGGGCTGAAAGAGCCGCTATCGAGGCTGCATTCAACCGACTGTACTCCCGTGCCCGTATCGGAGGCTG
The DNA here is from genome assembly GCA_902810695.1 of Actinomycetota bacterium. GTDB lineage: Bacteria > Actinomycetota > Rubrobacteria > Rubrobacterales > Rubrobacteraceae > CADDYV01. Next base: position 2,686 of record CADDYV010000100.1, read on the forward strand.
TGAAGCCGAAGGTTGCAGAGGAGGAGTTGGTGGTGGAGGAATCGGCAGGCCCTGAGGTTATGCTCACCGTTGGAGTGGTGGTGTCCGCGGGAGCTTCGAAGGCTCCTATGTCCACGTGGGCGCCCTGCTTTCTCGGGAAGCCGGCTCCTCTCTGGTCTGTAGTGAGGTTGTAGGGCGAGCTCAGCACACTGTCGCTCCCTGCGTCTACAGCGGGACTACCTGGAAGCAGGGCGATGGTCTGGGTGGGGCCGCCGTTGTCCTGGAGGAGAGGGTTGCCGTTTGAGTCGGTCTGGAGCTTGGGGTCCAGAGGGTTAGAGGTAGAGCCAAACTGATCTCCGAATTGACCCTCAAACCCGGCGCTGCCATCGGCATTGCCGATGAGGTTGTTGCCGTGGCTGGTGAAGGGGAAGCCGGGGTACGAGGACAAATCCGGAGCGCTCGACGCCGTGTTGAGAGTGACGAGCGTGTTTTGCAGGCTCGAGCCGTTGTAGTCGGAGATGCCGCCGCCCTTGGAGCTCGCAGAGTTCCCGGCTATGGTGTCGTTGACCAGGTTTATGGGGTAAGCGAGTAGGAGTCCCCGCCTTCGCCGTTTGCGGAGTTGCCGTTGAAGGTGGAGTTGACAACGGAACCTCCACCGCCACCGTAGTAGTTGAGGATACCGCCCCCGCCGTGGGTAGAGCCGCTGGTGGTGGCGATGTTTTTTCTGAAGGTGCTGCCAGAGACAGACATGCCTCCTAGGAAGTCATAGATGCCACCACCATCGCCAGCCTGGTTGGCGTTGAAGAAGCTATCTACTACCGACAGAGTCCCAGCGTTGTTGTAAATGCCTCCGCCATGCGCAAGACCGCTGGTGGCAAAGTTGACCCCGATGGTGCTGTCCTTGATGTTAGCTATGCCGGCATTGTTGCAGATACCTCCCCCTGCAAAGGCCGTGTTGCCGCTTACAGTGCTGTTGGTGAGGTTCAGGGTGCTGCCATTGGAGACGTTTATGGCCCCGCCACAGGAGTTGGGGTCGTTCGGGAAGCCGTTGCTCAAGGTCAGGTTCTCGATGTCCAACGTGGAGTTGGTGGTGATGGTGAAGATCCTGTAGTTGCCAGTAGCGTCACCCCTGAAGACCGTGTTGCCGCTGTGCTGGCCGGTGATGTTCACGCTGTTGGTTATATCCGGCAGCGGCCCCGTGAGGTTTACCTGCCCCGGTATGCCGAAGTCTATGTCGTCGGGTCCGTTCGGGGCGTCGGCGTTTGCCTGCTGGATGGCGGCCCTCAGCGTGCAATCTCCCGAGGCCGTGGAGCATGCACCATCAGAGGTGTTGGCATCAGGGGCATCACCTAAGGAGTTGATGACGTAGATGTTGCCCGACTGAGCCTGGGCCGATCTTGCCGCCAAAAGTACCGCGAACAGCGTCGCCAGGGTCAGGATGAGCGCGATCCTCACCGTGTTTCGTGCGCTGCTAAAGAAGAGCCTCTTCTTGTGTGGCATCTTCCCCTCCTTCCTTTAGAGAGTGTGGGGTGAGGGGGAAGAGCCTGCGTCCCAGCTACGTAACTGCTGCAGCATACACCGCTGCGGATTCCTGCGTATCCCCCAGGTGAACTATTTTGGTGAGGTTTTTGTGCACCGGCAACGGGCTAGTGTCCGAAAGCCACTTGCCTTATCTGGACCCAAAGCCCGGATACCCGCCGCCCCATTAAAGAAGGGCCTTCTTCTCTCTGATTGGCGGAGTTCTTGAGGGTCCTGGCCAGCCGGGCCTTCTCGGCCTCATCGAGCAGTTGCTCCTGGTGATGGTGGTGAATCGAGAGATTGCTGAGTGCGGGATACATCTTTGGCTCTCCTTCTCTTCTTCTTGACACCCACTCCGGCGTCTGCAGGTATCAGCTTATTCGGAGAGAAGGAGCACTACATCGTCAGCCTGACGCAATTACCTGAGATCCGCGAAATTCAGGGAGATGAGTCAAATGAAGTAGTACAAATAGGGGAGACAGGTTGTGTGGGGTTAGATCAGACCCAACTCGTTGGCTTTGCGAACCGCCGCAGCTCTGGAAGGCACTCCAAGCTTGCGGTAGATCGAGCGCAGGTGCTGGCTTACGGTACGGGGACTGAGGTAGAGCCTCTTTGCCACCTGTGGGTTGGTGAGCCCTTCGGAGACCAACCTCAAGACTTCCACCTCCCGGACGGAGAGCACGTCCGGCGCAGCGGGGGGTTTTGGGTGTTCGGAGGGCAACTCGTCGTAGGCGTATGAGAGAGTCTCTTCGAGTTTCGTGCAACGTCCCAGCGTCCATGCTGCGGCAAACCCTTCTTCGTCCATCCCGGCGCCTGCGACAGCCACGCAGCGGTCGTACTCGGGGCGCTCGCAGGGTGGCACCGGGGCCCCGATGGCTTCGCGCAGCGCCTCCGCCGCGCCAAAGAGTCGCGCAGATCTTTCGAGATGTCCCTGCGCGCAGGCGACCTCCGCCAGAGCCTCCAATACACTCGCCATGCGCCACCTGTCGCCGAGGTCCCGATGCGCGCTTAGGCTCTCACGCAGCATCTCTGCCGCCTGACCGTGATTTCCTCGCCGGTAGGAGAGCACGCCTAGCTGATTCAACGACCAGCCCACGCCCTCCATGTATCCGGTTCTCTTGGAGATATCGAGGCTCTCTGTCAGCAGTTCTGCAGCCTGTTGCTCGGCTCTGCGGTAGAGCGCCGCAGAGCCGAGGTTGATCAGGGCCCAGACAGTACCTTCAGTGTCCCCGAGGTGCCTGAATGTTTCTAAGGTCTCAGTGCACAGTTCGATCACGCGCTCGTGCTCTGCCCGCAGCCAGGCCACGAAGCCCAGATAGTTGAGCGATCGGGCTGCGTCTCGCTCCTCGCCGAGCTTCTGCCAGATCTCCAGGCTCTCCTCGTGATAGGCTTTTGCCTTCTCGTAGTCGCCCCGCTCCCTGGCTATGCTCCCCAGAACCTGTAGAGCAGAGGCTGCACCCCGCTCATCGCCCAGATCCCGGTAGAGCTCTAGCCCATCCTGGAGATGACCCTCGGCCAGCCCGTACTCACACTGCAAAAAGGCGAGTACTCCCGCACCGATCAGCACCTTGGCACGCAGAGGCGTTTGGGAGTCGCCAGATCTCTCAAGTGCCTCCCTGAGCCACCCGCGTCCCTCGTCATAGTGTCCTTTCAGGTAACAGAATCGCCACAGGGTTCCCGCCAGCCGCAGACAGACCTCAACCTCCCCGCTTTCAACGGACCACCTCACAGCCTCTCGCAGGTTGTCGCGATCGGCTTCGAGATGATCCAACCACGCCTGTTGCTGCGGCCCTTCCAGCCCCGCCTCGGCGTTCTCCGAGAACCCGAGGAAGAAGTGCCCGTGACGTCTTCTGAGTTCTTCCTCTTCTTCTGCTGACTCTCCGAGCTTTTTCCGGGCGTATTGCCAGACCGTCTGGAGCAGGCGGTAGCGGATATCCCCTTCC
>CADDYV010000101.1 GCA_902810695.1 Actinomycetota bacterium
AGGCCGACCACATCGGGTTCAACGCCTTGAGTGGGGAGTATGAGGACCTGGTTTCTGCGGGGATCATAGACCCTGCGATGGTCACGAGGAGTGCCTTGCAGAATGCTGCTTCCATCGGCAGCCTCATCGTTACCACCGATGTCGTGGTCGCCGAGCCCGAAGAAGAGCAGCCCGCGATGCCCGGCGGCGGCATGGGCGGCATGATGTAGGGCTCTTCTGCAGAGGACTTTTTCGGGCGGCGCTCCGGATCCGGAGCGCCGCTTTTGGTTCTCTGTGGCTTGGTTTTCTTTCCGCCCAGCTTCATCTCTGCTCGAAGAACATCTCCCTGGCTGGTCTGAAGGGCCTATCAAAGACTTCCGGTCGCCTGAGTCCGTTTTCCAGGGGAGCGGGACGGGTCATGGAGAGCCATCTGCGGTAGACTTCCATGCTCTTTTTGGTGTCCACGTAGATATCTGCGTAGCGATCTTCGGGTTTTGCCCTCTCCACGTATACTGCCTGATGCCAGCAGTGCATCCCGCTTATGGGGTCGGGATGGACGGGGAAGGTGAGGTTCTGGTGCACTCCGCCATCGCTCCAGAAGATGCGTTTGGTATCAGGGTCTGAGGACTCGTAGGGAGCAGGGCCTTCTAGCTGCCGCATCCGCCAGGTGCCACTCTCATTGCGGCTAAACTCCACCAGGGAGTTGCTCCAGCGATCAGCTTTGTCCTGCCTTCTTCTCCAGCGGCCCAGGTGGTGCGAGCAGGCCACAACTCCTGGGGCTATTCCTTCTGTTAGCCAGGCGTGGTTTACCGAGTAGCCGATCTCGGTGATGACGCGTACCAGATCTCCGGTCTTTATGCCTCTTTTTCTGGCGTCTTTGGGGTTTATCCACAAGGGGTTTTTGTGGGAGATCTCATTTAGCCACTTGGAGTTGCCGCTACGGGTGTGGATGAGGGTGGGAAGCCTGAAAGTTGCGTTTAAGACGAGCTGACCTTCTTTTAGGTTTTCGGGGTGGATGTGACTCTTTTCGTAACAGGGAGCGGCGTACTCTCCCCAGCCCCAGGTTTCCATCGTGGGAGAGAAGATTTCCAGCTTTCCGCTTAGTGTGGGGAAACCTTCTCTGGGCCTGCCTTGTACCTCTACGCCTACGTGGGGCAAGAGACGTTTGTCTCTTATCATGCCCTCGGTGCGGCTCTTTTGGGTGGTTAGCGTGCCGTTCTCTTCCAGGCGCGCTCCCTCTATCTCCTCGGGGGAGAGCACGCGCAGGTTGCGCTCGTAGGTGGATCGTTTTATCTCGAAGGCTCCGTACTTTCTCATGTACTCCAGAGGGGTGAGCCCTTCTTCTGAGGCTTTCTTCGGCAGACCAGGCACGGCGTTCTCGAAGAGGTAGCGGTAATAGTCTTCTACCGTGAGCTTCTCACCTGGGGCGTAGGGGCTCTCGAAGTGCTCGCGGATACCCAGAGAACCGTCGGGGTCTATCTTCCAGGAGAGCTCGATCCAGAACTCATCATCCTCCCACACCTCTCCGGGATTGGTCTCGTAGGTGTAGCGGACCTTCTCGCCGCGTCTTCTGGCTGCCTCGCGCAATACGGGCTGCCTAAAAGAGAGCCAGGTTCCGGAGTGGGTCTCCTGGCTCATCAGGTCGTGGCGCTCGGGACCGTGGCCTAGAGGAAGGACGTAGTCGGCGAAGTAGGCGCTCTCGTTCCAGGTCGGAGTAAGAGCGACGTGGCAGCCTATGTAGTCCTCGTTCTGCAAAACCTCCATCCAGCTAAAGCCATCGGGGAAGGTCCACACCGGGTTGATCACGCGGCTGAAGTACACTTCCATCCTGCCCCGCCCTTCCATCAGGAAGTGGGGGATGAGGTAGCTCATCTCGTAGTTGGCTAGAGGGTACTCTTCGGGGAAGTTGAGGCGGTTCCACGCCTTCTGGGGCTGCGGCATCTTCCAGTATTTGGGCACCCACTTGTTCCAGCCGTTGGGGTTAGTCCCTCCCTTGCGACCCCAGCTACCGGTAAGGATGTTCAGGAAAACCAGAGCACGACCCGCCATCCAGCCGTGAAGGTTGGCTGCTGTAGCAGAGCGCCAGGTGTGGGCAGCCACCCGGGGAGATGCCTCTCCGATCACGCGAGCCACCTCGACTATCTTCTCTGCTTCAACCCCGCTCTCGGCTTCGGCGTACTGAGGAGTGTAGGAAGCGTAGTCTTCCTTTAGAGCCTCGATGAAATTCCCAAAGGAGTCAGGGTCTCTGTCTGGACGTTTGTGCTTTAGATAGTCGCGCCAGTTGGTCCAGTCTTTAAGGAACTCGGCGTCGTAGAGTCCCTCGTCGAGGATGATCTTCGCCATCGCCAGAAACACAGCAGCCTCGGAGCCAGGGCGGGTGGGAAGCCAGTAGTCGGCCATCGCCGCGGTGTTGGAGAGGCGGGGGTCTACCACGATGAGCTTCGCGCCTTTTTGTTTGCCCTCTATGATCCTTTGGGCGTGGGGATTGAAGTAGTGCCCGCTTTCCAGATGGGCGCTCATCAGGATTATGGCGCGGGCATTGGCATAGTCGGGAGAGGGCCGGTCGAAGCCACTCCAGAGCTGGTAGCCGAAGCGTCCGCCGGAAGAGCAGACGTTGGTGTGGGAAGTGTGGGCGTCAACACCCCACGCCTTGAAGATGCGGTCCATGTGCTCCAGCTCGAAGCCCGGGCGCCCCACGTGGTAGAAGATCTCATCCCGGCGCTCCTCTAAGATGGCCCTGCGGATGCGCGAAGCTATAGCTTCTAATGCTTCATCCCACGAGAGGCGCTCCCACTCTCCAGAGCCGCGCATACCTTTACGTTTCAAGGGGTAGAGGATGCGGCTCGGATCGTTTACCTGGTTTATGGTGGCCGGTCCTTTGGCGCAGTTGCGGCCCCGACTTCCCGGATGCAGGGGGTGGCCCTCGAACTTGCGCACCTCACCCTTCTCTTTATCTACATATGCCAGAAGCCCGCAGGCTGCCTCGCAGTTGAAGCAGACCGTAGGTACGATCTGGTAGCTCTTCTTCTCTTTCCTGCTCCAGCCCTTCGCCTCGTACTCCTGCCAGTCATCCCACCTCTCGGGCGGTGGGTAACCGGTAAGGGCTGAGCCGGAAGCGATACGCTCCACGCCCTCTGTCTGTGGCTGGTCCACGTCGGGGATGAGCTTCAGTTTGGTGGCTGCCCGCTCGATGAACGATCTCTGGGGTTCTTTGCGCATCTTTTTCTCTTTCTCTAGGCCAGCGGGATGAGTTGCGGGGCCTCGACCCAGGCGTGCTCGGTAAAAAGTATTCCAGAGAGCGCCAGTACGGAGGCCACTGCCACTGCTGCCACACCGCCTATCCCTACCAGTACCAGGGGAATGAGCGTGCCGGTGAGGATCGAACCCACCCAGAACAATTTCCTGTAGCGGCCCTTGTAGATCATCTGTGCCGCGCGGGCTGCGTCCCGATCCGGATGCTTTACCGAAAGCTCGGCCCACATCGCGGTAGCCGCAGCGAGAATCCCGATCCCTAAAGTCCACCTCAGAGCTTCGCGCAGAGGCTCCAGTCCAGCAACAAACAGCGAGATGAGATACAAGGCAGCCGCTCCGGCAACGGCTGCGTGGGCGAGCATGTGGATGGGAAGAGCCGGACTCTGCCAGAAGCTTCTTCCTTTGGATTGGGCGAACAGAAAAGCGGTGTAGGCCGCCGCAGCGAAAGAGAGTGCGACAAGTGGCCAGGCAAAGCCGAGATCTATCGCTGCGCTAGTGCTATCCGGGATCACACCCAGGACGTTCAGGAACTTCAGAAGCGCCCACAGGGTCAATACGCCTCCGAAGGCGGTGATGATGTAGGCTCCTTTTACCAGCCAGCTTCTCCACTGCGGCCTCAGGAGCACGTAGAGGAATCTCTCGGGGCGGTCGAGGTCCATGACGAGCAAAGCCCCGGTGAGGGCCATGAACACGAGCCCCAGAAGAGCACCCGCCCACAGTGCTGTGTCTGTAAGCTGAAATCCGATCCCTTTAGCGAAGAAGACGAGCCCCACCGCTCCGGCGGAGATCGCCTTGGTCCACACATACGCCGGAACCTCTTTGCCCCAGTGAACTCCCTTGTTTGGCTCGTCGTAGGTGCGTCTTGCACGCTCGGGCTGTGGATCTGGTGTATCCTTGCCGGGCTTTTTGCCTAAAGGAATGACACCCTGGGCGAGCCCCGCCTTACTTCTTTCATCCGGAGCGTGATGTCCCACGCCCCTTCTCTGGCTGGAGTACATGTAGTCCGACTGGATGGGAGCATCCTCTGGTGTCAATGCGGCCTCATCTCCATTTATGTAGAAGAGCTTGGGTTTGGTGCCCTTCTCCGGTCGGCGGGTTGTTACCTTAGAGCGGGCCAGAAGGCGGCTGATCTCGGTAGTGGGATCGTCCATGTCCCCGCTTATGATCGCGTGCTCCGGGCAGACGTTCACACACGCAGGCTCCAGCCCCACATCCACCCTGTGTGCGCAGTAGTTGCACTTGGCGGCGGTGTGCGAGTCGGGGTCTATGTAGAGCGCATCGTAGGGACAGGCCTGGATGCACGCCTTGCAGCCTATGCACCTCTCCCAGTTGAAATCCACTATCCCATCTTCCCGGATGAAGAGCGCCGTCACCGGACACGCCTCCACGCAGGGGGCATCCTCGCAGTGCATGCACCTCATCACGTGGAAAGCTCTCTGGGTATTTGGGAACTCGCCCTTCTCGATGTACTTCACCCAGGTGCGGTTCACCCCTAAGGGAACCTCGTGTTCGGCCTTGCAGGCGACGGTGCAGGCGTGGCATCCTATGCACTTCTGGTTGTCTATGATGAAGCCGTAGTTGGTCACACGGGCTCCCCTTTCCGGGCGCTCCTCCATACGCAAGAGATGATAACCGCGAGTGCGCTTTAACGACAGTAACGACTTTCTATAGCGACAGAGGCATCTTCTATCTCGGCGAGGCTGCTTCGGGCCCTGAAGCGGGCTCAGTATCCCTCGTCGCCCGGCCTTACTTTCCCGCGGAAAAGCCGGTAGATGAAGATGAAATAGACTGCGGCCAGGATTATGCCTATGCTCCACCACACCAGCCCCACCGTGAGCCCGTAGTGGGAGGCCGAGGCATTGTAGACGGTGAGGCTGTTTTTGGGGTTCACCGCGGGCAGAACATCGGGGTAGAGGGCGAAGGCAGTAGAGGTCATCATCCCGAAGATGTAGGCGCACGAGGAGAGAAAAACCGCTCCGTCCCTGTAGCTGCGTATGTAGTAGCCTACCCCGGCGAGACCCGCGAGGGCTATGAGGGGGAACACGAAGCCCCAGGGGCGGCTTGAGAAGTTGGAGAACATCTCGGGACGCAGGGAGAAGGTCGCTATCGTGGTGAGTGCGGTGAGGATGATACCCGCATACCAGAACCTGCGCACCACGCTACGGCAGCGGGTGTTCAGGGGATCTTCGGTCTTCAGGGCGACCCAGCTAGATCCGTGTACGATCAGGGTAACGAGGGCGAGGAGCCCGGTCAGGACCGTGTACCAGTCGAGGATGCCCGGTGTGGAATTGGTGGGGCTGAAGTTGGTCCAGAGTGGTTCGAAGAAGTAGCCGCTCTTACCCACGGGCACACCCCGGATGACGTTTCCCAGGGCAGCGCCGTAGAAGATCGCAAGTAGCGCGCTCCCGATAAAGAACAGCCCGTCCCAGAAGGAGGCCCACAGAGGGTTGTGCAGGCGATGGCGCAGCTCTATGGCGAGACCCCGGATCATCAAGAGCCACAGCACGATCATCAGCGGCAGGTAGAAGCCGGAAAAGCTGGAGGCGTAGAGGGTAGGAAACGCGAAGAACAGCGTTCCCCCGGAGGCTATGAGCCACACCTCGTTTCCATCCCACACCGGTCCTATGGACTGGAGGATCATCCTCCTCTCCTGGTCATCTGTGGCCACGAAAATGTGGATCGCGCCCGCCCCCAGATCGAAGCCATCCAAAAGGACATACATGGTGAGCATGAAGGCCACCAGGATGAACCACAGCGTCTGCACGGCAGTTTTCCTCTCCTCTCTCTGACCTCAAATGGGCAACTCGTCCCCTAG
>CADDYV010000102.1 GCA_902810695.1 Actinomycetota bacterium
CGAGGAGGACCCGCTGGACCTGATGAAGGGGACGGCGGCGCAGGCGGGGATGGAGGCGATCCGCCACCTCGAGGACGTGGTCGTGGGGGCCGGTGGCGCGGCCCTCAGGTACGGCTGGCTCTACGGGCCGGGCGCCAGCGACACCCTGGTCGAGGCCGTGCGCAAGCGGATGTTCCCGCTCATCGGGGACGGCGCCGGCTACACCTCGTGGGTGCACATCGACGACGCGGCGAGCGCTACCGTCCTGGCCGTGGAACAGCAGGCGAAGGGCGTGTTCAACATCGTTGACGACGAGCCGGCCCCGGCCAGCGAGTGGCTGCCCTACCTGGCAGCGTGCGCGGACGCAAAGCCGCCGATGCGGGTCCCCAAGTTGCTGGCCCGTCTGCTGGCCGGGAAAGTGGCGGTGAGGATAATGACCGAGGGGCGCGGCTTCTCCAACGTCAAGGCCAAGCGGGAGCTCTCCTGGGAGCTGCGCTACCCGTCGTGGCGGCAGGGCTTCAAGAAAGCGCTGGCGTGACCCGGACCGAGGAGTTCAAGCAACTCCGGCCGCTGCTGTTCAGCGATCGCCTACCGGATACTGGGCAGCGTGAGCGAGGCCGAGGATACGGTCCAGGAGACCTGGCTGCGCTACGAGGCCTCCCCGACACAACCCACATCGCCCAAGGCCTTCCTCTCGGCCGTGGTGACCCGGATCTCGATCGACGTGCTGCGCTCGGCTCGCGTCCGGCGGGAGGAGTACGTCGGACCGTGGTTCCCGGAGCCGTTGCTCACGGCAGGAGCGACACGCTCACCGGGGATCCGTACACCACTCTGCTGGACTCCACTCCGGCAAGTGGGGATACCTCGAGCATGACTGCCGCCGCAGGCGACTTCGTATACGAAGCCCCAGTCGAGTCGCGCACCCTTGTTGCTTATGAGTGCCACGATCAGCGTGTGCAAGGAGCACTATGAGAAGGTTGGAATCGGTGCCGGCTACGTGGACAGGCTGATACGCTAGCCTGGCTGAAGTCTAGCTCACCGATGCCACAGGCGGCCATACGGAAGTATGTGAGAATTGAAAAGCTCGTGGAGGAGTCAATTTCGGCACGAGAGAGGAGATGGACCGTTGCGTTTCCTGGCAACGGTCCATCCGGATTGGGGTTTCTCTGTGCTTCCTAATTGGGAAAGTCGTAGTCGCTATCTGACTCCGTGCGCGAGTTTATAGCTTTTCTTGACTGTTCGAGGAGCGCGCCGTAGAGCTCCATCTCAGAGGTTTGAAAGTTCTCCCACCGGGAAGCGAATTCCTCGACATGCTCCGACAGTGAGGATATCTTCTCACAGCTAGGCTCCAGCCTGACCCTGGTCTTGCCCAGGAAGAACCCGGCCACGGCTCCCCGCCCTGTCTCCTCCTCTTTCTGGCTCATGTAGCCGAGGTCCATCGCCTCTTTTATCACCACGCGCACCACATCCCAGTGCGGCGACTTGGAGTTTGTGCCGAACCAGCGGCGGACGAGGGCGTAGACGTGATCCTCTTCCTTTTCGCCGAGGGTCTTCAGAATCTCCCCCTCCAGGCCCGGTCGGGGAGCACTGCCCAACCCGCTGATCCGGACCCTGGTGGTGGGAACCACCAGCATCCTCCTTGCCTTGAACGCTTCGAGCCCTATAATTCCCTGCTCTCTCAGGCTCCAGAATGCCGCTGCAAACAGCCCCGCGGCAAGCTCCTCGAGCTTTACCTGGACATCCCTGCAGGGTATCTCCACCCCAACGCCCCTGAACTTCTTCTCCGGCACGAACCTGTCGGCAAAGAGATACAGGAGCAGACTTGGCGAGGATTCTCGCACGGTGGATTCCATAAACTTCTCCTCTCTAGAAGTAAGCCAATAAGTGCAAGCCGGGAAGCCGGTGGAGCACAAATGATCTCCATACCGTCAACCCATACTTATTATCGGCAAGCAGGGGTTAAAGCTTTAGCCTGGGCGCTGAGCTGCAAAACTATTAATAAGCAGAAGCTCGCTGGGCGCTTACGGTTTTGATTTCTTATAGTGTGGTTCTGGACGATAAGCGGGGTGGTTACTCCTGCCTTTCAAGGAGCATGTGGGAGCGCAAGTAAAGGGTAAGCTAATCGCCGATTAACCAGCCAGCAGGGGTGCAGAAAGGGGTACACAGGCGCTATGAGAAATTCTACGTTTACCGTTCCGGTCGAGAACCGCTACTTCGAGGATTACGTCGCTGGCTCGGTGCACGAATTCGGTTCGATCCCGGTCGAGGAGAAGGAAGTGATCGCCTTCGCCCGGCGCTTCGACCCGCAAACCTTCCACACCGATCCGGAAGCCGCCAGGAGTACGGTATTTGGCGGTTTGATCGCCAGCGGTTGGCACACCGCCAGCCTGATGATGCGGCTCTTCGCGGATAACTACCTCTCGAAGGTGGCAAGCCTGGGCTCGCCCGGCGTGGACGAGCTTCAGTGGATCAAGCCGGTGCGCCCTGGAGACGAACTCTCGATCCGCGTGAGCGTGCTGGGAACCAAGCGTTCTCGCTCGAGGCCGGATCGGGGTGTGGTCCGATCCTTCATCGAGGTGCTCAACCAGAACCACGAGGTAGTGATGAGCGTGAAGGCCGTGAACATCCTGCTCTGCCGACAGAGGCCGTGAAGGACGTACTGCTCCGCCACACTCTCCGGGCGACCTACGAGCCACTTTTCATACGTAACTGATTGCGGCTTACTTCGTCGTCATCTACGGGCAGGTGATAACCCTTGGGGGGATTTCGGAGCGTGGTTCGCCTGGTGAGGGCCCGATTATATTTCGTATTTGCACTTGCGCCCGAAGGGACCAGGCGCTTGTAGCCCACGGTGTATTGCGGGTAGATAGGATCGTATCTCACCACCGTACCTGGATAGGGAGCGTTGATCATGCGCCCGTCGCCGGTTGCGATCCCGACGTGTCCTATGGTTCCGTTGCCGTTGAAGTCTCCGAAGACCAGATCCCCCGGTCCAGGAGAGGACACCGCGGTTCCGTAGTTGTATTGTCCGGCGGCCAGGTGGGGCAGAGAGATGCCGAAGGCGGCGTAGACTTCCATGGTAAGCCCCGAGCAGTCAACGCCGGAGCGCGAGGCCCCGCCCCAGACGTAGGGCACCCCGAGCCAGGTCCGTGCCTTGGCCAGTACATCCTGGCCGGTAAAGCTGCCCACACTGCTCGAGGAGGACACCACTTTCACCGCGTCTGCGACCACGTACCCTGGCGTACTCGTCCAGCGTGAAAACAGGACATCGTAGCTATCTCCAGCGGCCAGGCGGAAAGTGCCGAGGTAAACCCACTTTCCACCGTTTTTGGTTTCGTCCACGCGAACCCACTTCATCCCCGAAGTAGTCTTGATCCCCACCGGCACGGAAGAGTTGTAGCCCGGATTGGAAGGCCACCTGGCGTAGAGGTCATAGTTTGCGGTAGCGGGTATGCCGAGATCAAAGGCAGCGGCATCGGAAACCGCTTTTGGAGTAGCAAAGCGGTAATCTGTGCCGTACTTCTGGCTGCTGTAGGAACTCACTCCCCAGTTACTGGAAGCCTTGAAGTGTCCCGAGGTAGCGTTATCTACCACCTGAGAGTAAGTTGCGGTGCCGGCCAGAGCCGTGCCCGAGAAGCCCAAAGACAGGGCTACCAGAGAGACGATCACCAGGAAAAGACCCATCGAGCGTTTCACTTTATTTCCCCCTCCGGGAATAAGTCTGCATGATTCCGTTATGACTCCTCATTTATCGGCAGAGAGGGAGGAAAACTTTAGTCTCCTTCGGAAATGCTCACAGTCTCACGATGGGTTATTCGAAGAAACTGAGCTTCGAAGAGTAAAAAAGGAGTCCACACTGTTGGACTCCGCTTGATAAGAAGCCGGTAGCGGGCGGGGATGAAGGGGGAGGGAGGAAAAGTATCCGCTACCGGTCTCTGCTATGTTGCAAAGAAGCATAGCCGCTCCGAGGGCGGCGCACATCGTCCATCCAGACTATCTTTTGAGAGTGGAGCATCAGCCACATGGCCTATTGAACATGTCTCCAGAAGCCCGGAAAACGCGCCTTAGACCACTTTGTGACCTTGTGAGGTTGCTTATCGGGTGCTTGCCTTCAGACGGGGCATTACCTCGGTTCCCATCAGCCGGATCGCCTCGGTTACATGCCTGTGATCCATGCCTGCCCACTGAAATCGCAGGTTGACGAAGTTCACCCCAAGGCGCTGCTCGTACCTACGCAACTCCCCGGCCACGGTGTCCGGGTCCCCGATCAAAAACCTCTCCCGGGTAAGCTCCTCAAAAGGCAGAGCCAGCGCGTCCTCACCAGGCATCACCTTGTCCTGCCCCCAATCAACGTAGGTGGCGTATTTTGCTTCCAGGTACGGCCTGGCAAGCTCCATAGCTTGCGCATTCGACTCGGCGATGAAGACCTCTCGCGCTATGGGTAGCATGTCTGGCGGCTCTTTGCCCGCTTCCGCCAGCGCCTTCCGGTAGACGGGCATCTGTTTTTCGAGAACGCTCAGCTTCGCGTGCGGGTTGATGAACCAGGCATCTCCGAGGCGGGCCGCGCGTCGCACGGCTGCCGTACTGTTGGCCCCGACCCATATCGGGGGGTAGGGTCGCTGCACGGGCCGAAGGGTGCTCCGGACGCCCGAAAGCCTGAAGCCGCTGCCCTCGTAGCTTACCTCGGGCTCGGTCCAGAGCCGCTTGATGACGTTTAGCCGCTCTTCGAACACCTCGATGGCTTTCGATTTGTCTACACCGAAAGCCTCGAACTCGACGTCCCGGTAGCCGAGGCCGACCCCGAATATCGTTTTGCCGCCTGTGATGACATCGAGCGTGGCGATCATGTCGGCGGCCTCGACTGGGTTATGGAGCGCCAGGAGCATGATGCCCGTGCCCACCTTCATGTGCCCCGTCTCCGCTGCGACCCGAGCCAGGAAGGTGGTCTGGTGGAGCATCTGGTACTGGGGCATCAGGAAGTGCTCGAAGTAGAAGACGGCGTCGAAGCCAAGCTCTCTGGCCAGGGCGGTTTGCTCCAGATGTTCGTCCAGCCGGCGCACCATGTCGTCTCCCGTCGGGTGCTGGCAAGAGAGCGAGAGCCCGAACTTCACGTGTCTTCTCCTTCCAATGTCCTGCTTATTATTACGCTGATTTTCTACCGATCCACTTCTCTATACATCGCCTACTCCGGCGGTCCTGCCAGCCCGTCTGCCGAATACCGCTCCGGCTGTGAGCCCGCTGCCCCCAGGATAGTTGTGGTAGAAGAGCCCACCTACAAGCTCGCCTGCTGCGAACAGTCCCCCTATCGGCTGGTTCGCCTGGTCGAGCACGCGGCCATCCTCGTCTATGCGCAACCCGCCGAAGGTGAAGGTGATGCCGCAGGTAACCGCAAACCCGTAGAACGGTGGACTGTCGAGCGGAAGCGCCCAGTTGGATTTGGGGGGCGTGATGCCCCTCGTGCGCTTGCCGTCTTTTATGGCCGGGTTGAACCCGCCGGGCTGGATAGCGGAGTTGAACTCTTGGACCGTCTTTTGCAGGCTTTCCGGGTCCAAGCCCATCTTCTTGGCAAGCTCGCGCACGGTGTCTGCCTCGAATCTGGATACACCGGGAGC
>CADDYV010000103.1 GCA_902810695.1 Actinomycetota bacterium
CTCTCCCAGAGAGAGATATCCGAGAGAACCGGTGTGCCGCTAGGCACCGTCAAGAGCAGGACTGCCAGCGCCTTCAAGAGTTTGCGCAGGGAGCTTATGGTTCGGCATATTTCCCTAGAGGACATAGATTTCGTGGGGTTCCGTTAGGTATCAAGTAACGGTAGAGAGCTTCGTCCGGGAAACCCCCACGGCGTTACACACTTCGTCAACTCCGTTTCCGGACTTCACACGACGACTCTCTCCTTCATCCTCCGTACTCCAGAACGACCAGCGAGGATGCCGAGTACACCAACGACCACGACCAACCATATCGGGGCGCCCAGATCGAGGGCGCTGACGATGACGAACCCATCGAAAAGGGCAATGAGAGTAAACCCCACATCGTCAATGTAGCCGCCTTTCCAGCCCACAGCCCGGCTCCGGAGATTCCGCAGCGCTCCCCACCCCCGCCAACCGGTATAGAGCGCGAGTAAAGTCAGGCCCCCATAAGCGGCCCGGCTGGCCGGGTCCAGACCCATCCAGTCAACACCTACCACCACGACGAGGAACACTACCATCAACCACAGCGCGCCGAGATACGGCCCAACCAGAGTCGGCATACCCTTCGTGATCGGACGTAAACCCACAAAACCTAACACGAAAGCCGCAAGGCCGCTTGCCGCATGAGCAGCGATGAGTACGGTGTGGAACATCACAGTTCCCTGCTACTAGACAATGACTGGTTACTAACCTTTGCGGGCAAAAATTACCGGATATTCGTCCTTCCGGGTGTTACCCGGATCCAACCTCCTTCCCCAGCCTCTGCATAAGCCCTATGGCTGTGTCAACCGTCAGAAGCATCCCCCTGGCGAAGAAATCGAATATCTGCTCATCGCTGGCTCCGGTAGCTTCTTCGACGAAGCGCCAGAGCCCGGCATAGCCATCAGCCACCACCCGGCGCACTTCTTCATCGTCGGAGGCGGCAAATCCCTGTAGCAGCATCAGCCTCTCCTTGCGCCCGAACAGCGATGGGTCGTACGCACGGCCCATCGCCTGCAGCGGGTTCCGAGGATCCGAGGCCGCCGACAGTCGAAAAGCCTCCTGGACACGCTCGCGCACCCGGCCCATGGCCGCCAGGAAGAGCGCCTTCTTGGTACTGAAGAGCTTGTAGACGTAGGGCTGGGAGACCCCCACCCTTTTGGCTATGTCCTCGACCGAGGCACCACACAATCCCTTGGCGGCGAACTCGCCGATAGCAGCCTCCAGTATCTGGGCTCGCCGCTCCTCGGCGCTCTTTCGGGTACCGGCCTCGCTCTTCATGTCAGAGTCATCCATATCGGTTAGTAAACAGTAACTATCTACTCTTGTCAAGAAAAGTTATGCCACAGATGTTCGAGTCCAAACGTCTTGGCGACTATTCCCGAGGCCGTTGGGTTGACGATCTTCAAGCCCTGGCCATGAAGACCGTGGTGCTAAAACTTGGTGGATGATTACTCGGCAAAGCTGTGAGTTCATGGCAGCCCGGCTTGCTGCCATGAGTTCCTACTGGTAGTAGATGTGGGCCGTACATGGAGAAGCTTCTCGAATGTCGGCGATCACAGAACCCTGCCCGGAACATACGTCCCCATCGGAAAGTGAGGGTACATTGAGACAAATTCAGTGGAAGGGTATCTTTGTGGGCCTTGTGGGGACGCTCTGGTTTGCGGTAATGCTCGTCGGTCTGGTCGAATTCGCGATCAGCCCTCATATCATATTCAACCTGAGCACCGACCCGATCCCCGGTTCGGGGCCTGCCTTCGTCTCTGGTAGAGAATGGGATCTTTACCAGATTCTCAATGTGTACTCCTTCTCTGGTGCTCTGATCCTCGCATTCTTCGGGGGCTCTCTGGTGGTGGGCGCGATGGTCTCATCATCCCCGGTGCTCAACGGTATGCTGAGTTCGGTGGCTGGCCTGGCGGTCGGGTCGGCCCTCTTGTTGGGTGGTGCACTGGTGTGGAGCATGCCGGGTGATATCCACGCTCGTTTTGAGGAGTTGGGCGCTATAGTCGGTTTCCTGTTTAGTTGATCTGCGATGTTCTGCGCTGCATTTCTGGTCGCTAATACCTTATAGGGCGTTAGAGATGCAATGTATGCGACCCACCACTAACGCTTCTACCATAGCCGGATCGTATGATGAAAGGATGGCGGGCTAGTTGCTTATGTCTTCTCTCAAACCGTATCTATCCATCACCTCTTAGCAAACTCGGACATAAACTGGTTAAAGCATGGGTGCCGCGAGAGTGGCAGAAAGTCTGAGGAAGGGTTCGGCTTCGACTACGTCTATGTTCTAGGGTTGTCAGACTAACGTGGTGGGAGTAGAACGACGATAGGGCAGCCGACGGAAAAGGATCAGGAGAAGTTCGTGAGCATAACGCGAATTAGCGAGTTTCAAGCCAAAGACGGGCAAACTCAAGGACTTCGGGACTTTCTCAACTCCATCGTGCCCGCGATCGAGGCTTCGGAGGGGTGCCGATCGTGTCGGTTACTGCAAGATCAGGACGATGAGAAGAGGTTTGTGGTCATCGAGCTTTGGGATAGCATCGAGGCCCACAAAGCCTCGGTAAAGGACATCCCACCGGAACAGTTCGAGAGAATAATGCGGCTCCTGGCTGGCCCCCCGCAGGGTCGGTACTTCGCCTAATAGTCGAACTTGGTGATCCTCGGCGTCAGCCGTTATATGGCGTCCAGATAGGGGAAGAGCGGTTGCTGTAGGGTCTGCGGTGGTCCAGATCCGGGGAGCATAACCGTCCAGTTTGAGCGCGTTCAGCCAGCCGTCTCCGAGTGCTTCCTCCAGCCCGAAGAGTCTCGGTTGTGGCAGTAGATGCGTGGTCTTGAAAAGCTCCTGACACGGAACCTCTCTGAGCTTACCAGCTGCCCCTCTGCTGCTTAGTCAGTGGGAGTTAGCTCCGGCCCCTACGCCCCTACGATGGCGGCCACCTCCATCACGGTGCCGATGGCCTGCATGACACTATCGCGCAAAGCGCCTAAGTCTATGTTCACCTTTGCTTGGGCATGTGCAACTGGACTAGCGCCTATATTCGCCCAGTTATCGGCAATGCGAGCGTCATGAGAGTTGACATCAAAGTCATGGTCCCGTGAGCCAGCTGTGAAGGTGCCTCCTACGCTTCCAGTGTCCTGGAAGGTGTAGACTCGATCTTGAAAATCCTTCACAGCCCAAAACAGGGCCACATCGAACCCAACCCCGCCAGAATCGTGAAAGTGACCCCTGAAGTGGTAGGCACCGTTCTGGCCGATCGTCAAGTGAGCAGCGCCGCCCACAGGCACATCACCGCCAAACACAATCGGTTCGAAGTCAAAATCCAACACCGGTGGCAGGTCGTGGGGTAGCACGAATCCTAGCCCCTCTGGTACATGTCCGCCACCTGCTTGACACACACCCTTCTCGGAGAACCCATCAAAGTACATCGTGCTGCACTTACCACAAAAGCGCCAGCCTCCCTGCGCGTTTGGCGTTTCGGGGAGGCTGTGCGGAAGGATGAAGTTGAATCCGGAAGCTGCATGCTCGCCACCTACCGGGCAGACACCCTTGCTGGGGAACCCATCGAAGTACATCGCGCTACAGTTGCCGCAGAAACGCCAGGCTCCCTGGGAGTTTGGTGTTTCGGGAATGTCGTAAGGGAGGAAGAATTCGAACCCCGAGGCTGTATGCCCGCCACCTGCCGGGCAGCGTCCTTTCTCAGGGAAGCCGTTGAAGAACAGCTCATGGCAGTTCTGGCAGAAGCGCCATTGCTGTTGGGCACCCATACCAACCTCCTTGTGTTTTAGCTTACAAGAGTAGAATCGCACGTACGGAGGTCTGG
The DNA here is from genome assembly GCA_902810695.1 of Actinomycetota bacterium. Classification (GTDB taxonomy): domain Bacteria; phylum Actinomycetota; class Rubrobacteria; order Rubrobacterales; family Rubrobacteraceae; genus CADDYV01. The sequence continues at coordinate 3,840 of CADDYV010000103.1, forward strand.
TGCATCCCCCATATGGCGTATTTTTGTAGGCCGGGCGCAGGCTAACAGGCGCTACTGCTAGAGAAAATGCATGTCGCTGACCAGATTGTGGATAGGGGCAAGAAGTTTCAAAGATTCAGTTGCAGGTAATGAATGTATCTGTAAGGAAAGGAGTAGGTACCACCTATGAGGGTGAATCCTAGAATACAACTTGGCGCTGGGTGAGTTCTTCAAAGGAAACCCCGAGCCTGTAAAGGAGCTGTTCTCCCCTAGAGAAGACGTAACCCTCGCTCCCCCCTTTGCTCCGCCCACGCATGGATGGGATGAGGTTGCTGCGAGTATGGAGCTGGAGCGCGGCACATTGCAGTTTCAGAGAAGAGGGCGAGATGGTTGGCTTTGCGCTCCTAGAGAGAAGTGCGTAACTGCTGAGCTTGCCTAAAGTCATGCGGGTAGAGCGGGCAAAGGCCAGGGTGGCGGAAGCGAGGATATTAGTCCAATAACTCTCTGCGGGTTACGATGATCTTTAGAGACCCGAAGAGGGCACCTGGGGAAGGTAGTGCATCGGCACGCAGACCCGATAACCACCACTCGGCCAGCAGAGTCGGTGACCCAGCAGTAGATTTACTCCTTTTTCAAACTACTACCGAGAAGGTTACCTCTAAGCAGTTGGTAAATAAGGGCAACAGGAGGAAGGCCCAAGAACACCTGGCGGGGAGTAGTAGCGTTCTTGGGGCCCGCGCCAGCATAACAAAGGCCCTTAAGCCCCATAAACGCAAGGAAGCAGGCTTGGAACCTGTGCCATCCTAGCAAAACGGCTGGAGTCCCGATAAAGGACCCGGGCAGCTACACACTACTCGCAACAATAGAAGGTGCTCAACTACACGGCTACCATTCAGCCTTCACGGTAAGCTTCAGCAAGGCCAGCAGTGTCCGTATACTCCTGGAACCTGCTGACCTTCCCTTCCCGCACGGTGAACACGTGGGCGAAGTCGCTCTCCCATCGCCGACCAGTGGACTTGACATGCCATACATAGTGCCCAAGAGCCACAACCTTATCACCCTGGGCAACGAATTCCCTTGGCTCGAATTGCCGGGCCTCTTGAGTCTCAGAGAGAGTCTGAAAGAACCCTCCTACCTGCTCACGCCCATCCCATGTGCCCCCAACCGGCACTCCTGGCACTGCGAAGATCACCCATTCGACATCCTCGGAAAGGGTGTCGAGCACTGCCGGAATATCGCCGCTTTGAAAGGAGCTGTAGGCTTGTTGCACCAGTTGTGTGTTTTCTTGTTCGTTCATGGCCAGTTTTCCCTTTCCCCCGTTGTGGAAGGGTTGCCTTCCCTATCTGTAGGCACCATGCCTCCCTGCAGGGTCTGCTGCATCCTCCAAAGGGAGGATTTTGGAAGATTTCCCTCCTAACTTACAATTAGCTAGAGGCCGGAGCTCCAGCCCCAGTAACGCTTGTAAAGCGTATAGGCAGACGCTTCAGCCAGCGGCGGCCTCCTGCGCAAAGAACTCTGCCAACTGCTCAGCTGTTGTTACCGGACGGGTCTCTATGTGGAAGTGATCCAGCAGAGTAAAGCCTAGCAACTCGCGCAAATCTCCAGCCGAATTTATGTCCACAAGCATGAACCCTCCACGAGCATCAGAGAAGGCACGGAACTCTTTTAGCTTGCCCGACTGCTGGATGCGCTGCATCTCCTTACCGATGGACTGCCTGAGCGCCACCACGT
>CADDYV010000104.1 GCA_902810695.1 Actinomycetota bacterium
CGGGTCCGGGGCGTATCCTTCGGGGTGGGCTATCGTCAGCTTCGCTCCGGTGAGTGAGCAGGCTATGGCGAGCGAGTGGGCGACGTTGTTGCCGTCGCCGACGTAGGATATTTCGACGCCTTCCAGGGCACCGAACTCTTCTTTTATGGTGAGTAGATCCGCTAACGCCTGGCAGGGATGGTGGGTGTCGGAGAGTCCGTTTATGACGGGTACGTCGGCGGCTGCGGCCAGCTCTTCGAGCTCTTTGTGGTCGAAGGTGCGCAGCATGATGGCGTCTATGTAGCGGGCGAGGACCTGCCCGGTGTCCGAGGGTGTCTCGCGCTTGCCCAGTTGGATCTCATCTGGATTGATGTATAACGCGTGGCCGCCTAGCTGGTACATCCCCACCTCGAAGGAGACGCGCGTACGGTTGGAGGGTTTCTGGAAGACCATCGCGAGCGTCCTGCCGCGCAACGGTTGGAACGGCACGCGCGCCTTGCGCAGGGCTTTCAGCTTTGCAGCCTCGTCCAGAATGAGCCGTATGTCCTCTGGGGAGAACTCGGCCAGGGTGAGGCAGTCGCGGCCCGCGAGAGGAGAGGGAAAGATATCCTGGTCTTCCTGAGTCGGGATCATCTCTATGCGACCGCCATCTCGGGCTGGGTGCTTACCGCTGCGTCAACGCCGCCTCGAAAGGTATCGAGAGCGTAGCGGACCTCCGACCGCGTAACGGTGAGCGGCGGGGCCATTCTCAGGGTCGTACCCCCGATCAGGTTGACCAGCACGCCTTCCTCCAGGCAGTGCTCGAAGACCTGCGGCGCCAGCTCCGGCCCGAGGTCCAGCCCGATCAGAAGTCCCTCTCCGCGTACCGCCGCGCCGGGCACGCGATCCGCGAGCTTCTGCAGGGCGTTCTTGAGGATAGTCCCCTTGAAGCGCACCTCTTCGAGGAAATTTTCGTCGTTTACCACTTCCAGGACCGCCTTGACCGCCGCCATCGCGAGCGGGTTGCCCCCGAACGTCGAGCCGTGGGTTCCGGGCGTGAGGGCGGCGTATTTCTCCTTGGTCAGCATCGCGCCTACGGGAACGCCGCCGCCGAGACCCTTGGCGCTCGTGAGCACATCCGGGACGACCCCCGTGCCCTGGTAGGCGTACAGGTGTCCGGTACGCCCCGCTCCGGTCTGGACCTCGTCGAAGACGAGGAGCGCCTCGTGCTCGTCGCACAGCTGGCGCAGACCTTCGAGGAAACCATCGGGCGGCACGTTCACACCACCCTCGCCCTGAATGGGCTCCACCAGAACCGCCGCCGTCTGCGAGCCGACCATCTCTTTCGCCGCGTCGAGGTCGCCGAACGGCGCGTAGACGAAGCCTGCGGGCATCGGCCCGAAGCCTTCCTGGAGTTTGGGTTGGGCGGTAGCGGTGAGACCCCCGTAGGTGCGGCCGTGGAAGGATTTGGAGAAGGTTACGATCTCGTGTTTTTTGGGGCCGTGGTTCGTGTAGGCGTGCTTGCGGGCCAGTTTGATCGCCGCCTCCACCGCCTCGGTGCCGGAGTTGCAGAAGAATACTTTGTCGAAATCGGTGGCATCGGCGAGCATCTGCGCGACCTCGCCCTGGATCGGGATCTCGTAGAGATTCGAGCAGTGGATGAGCTTCTCCGCCTGCTCCTGTACGGCTTTCACCAGCGCCTGGTGGCCGTGGCCCAGAGAGTTGGTTGCGATGCCCGCGATGAAGTCCAGATAACGGTTGCCCTCTTCGTCGAAGAGCCAGCTTCCCCGCCCGCCTGTCGGTGCTATTCCAAGGCGCTTGTAGGTCTTCATCACGGCTTCCATACTGCAACTCCTTCCGCTATCAGAGTTCCGACTGCTTCTCCAGCGAGGGCTCCGGCGAGCGAGCCCTTCTTGTTGCCGTTGACTATCCTGGCCTGCACCCCTCCCCGGGCGGCTTCGGATGCGGCCCGCAGCTTCGGTACCATTCCGCCAGCGGCGAGGCCCCCGGCCACGTACCCTTCGCACTCCTCTGGCGCAAGCCCGGCCACCGGCTCACCGTCTTTGAGCAGGCCGTCAACGTCGGTGAGAAGGAACAGGTGCCCCGCACCCAGCCCCGAAGCGAGCGCGGCTGCCGCAGAGTCGGCGTTGACGTTGTAGGCCCCTTCAGGCCCGAGCCCGAGCGGTGCGATGACCGGCACGAAACCCCCATCCCAGAGCGTCTGTACCAGACGCGGCTCGACCTGCGAGACTTTCCCGACCCGGCCAAGCTCCGGGATAGGCTCAGCGCGCAGTGTAGGACCGTCGGTGCCCGATATCCCGACCGCAGGCACTCCCAGGGCGTTCAGGCTGCGTACGAGCGCCTTGTTTACGCTCCCGGCGAAGACCATCTCGGCAACCTCGGCGGCCTCTGAACTCGTTGCCCGCAGGCCGTCTTTGAACTCGCTCGTAATACCCAAAGAGTCGAGCATCCGGGTTAGCTGGGGGCCGCCGCCGTGCACCAGGGCTACCGGCGTGCCGGAGGCCAGTATCTCCGGCAGATCTTCTAGCGCGCCGCCCGCCAGAGCGCCGCCCCCCACCTTTACGACGACGGGCTTCACGTCCGATAGCTCCCGTTGATCTCGACGTACTTGCAGGTCAGGTCGCATCCCCAGGCCGCAGCCGATGCGCCACCTTCTCTCAAACGCACCGTGATCCTGACCTCATCCCCGGCGAGCGTCGCGTTGGCCTCGGCTTCGTCGTGTGGTGTAGGCTCGCCGTCCGCGAATACCCTGACCGGACCGAAGTGAATCTCCACTCCATCCGGGTCGAACGCCGCACCCGAGTAACCCATCGCCGTGAGCACGCGGCCCCAATTGGCGTCCGCCCCGCAGACTGCGGTCTTTACCAGGTTGCTGCCCGCGATGGACTTCGCCAGGGTTGCAGCCGATGCCTCGTCTCGCGCTCCCTCGACCACTACCTCGATGAGCTTTGTGGCTCCCTCTCCGTCGCGCGCTATCTCCTTCGCCAGCTTCTGCATCACCGCTTCGACTGCTTCCGCGAACACCGGATAGTCCGCTGAATCGAAAGTGAGGGGCTCGTTGCCCGCCGCTCCGTTCGCCAGAAGCAGGGCCATATCGTTCGGCGAGGTGTCTCCGTCCACGGTTACGCGGTTGAAGGTGCGCTCCGTAGCCTGACTCAACGTTTCCTGCAGGCAACCTTTATCCACCGCGGCGTCGGTGGTAAGGAAGGCGAGCATGGTGCCCATGTTCGGGTGGATCATGCCGCTCCCCTTGGCCGTCCCGCCGACCGTAACGTTTCTGCCCCCGATCTCTACCCGAACCGCAGCTTCCTTGGTGCGCGTGTCGGTGGTCAGAATGGCCTCAGCGAAACTTCCTCCATCTCCGTCCAGAGTGCCGACCCCGGCCTCGATGCCGGCCGATATCCGGTCCATCGGCAGGTACTCTCCGATCACACCGGTCGAGGCTACGGCCACCTCCTCTGGCGCGAACCCCAGGGCCTCTGCCGCGAGTGCCTGCATCCGGCGGGCGTCTTCGAGCCCGCGCCTGCCGGTGGCGGCGTTGGCAATACCGCTATTGACGACGACCGCCCGCACATCCCCACCCTCGACAGCTTCCCGCGTTACGACGAGCGGCGCGGCCTTGACGGCGTTGCGCGTGTACACCGCCGCCGAAGCACCCGACATCTCGGAAACCAGGAGACCGAGATCCCGTGTTGCAGACTCCCGTACCCCGCACGCTACCCCACCAGCGACAAAACCCCCCGGCGCAACAACCCCGCCAGAGGTGATTTTTATACTGTTCATTGAAACTTTATTCATCGCGGGCCCTATTGTTACATCCTAACCCACCCAGGTCAATAGACATATTCAAAAACTTGAATAATTATCCGTAGGCTGGTTCAATACGGAGCATGGGACTTACGGTTGGTATCTACGGCGGCAGCGGGTACGCGGGTTCGGAGCTGGTGCGCTTGCTCGCCGGGCACCCGGAGGTAGGGGGGATGCGGATCTCCTCGCGCGGGTATGCGGGGCGGGTGATGAACGAGGTCTACCCGCACCTGGCGGTGGATGAGAAATTCGTCGCGCCCGCGGAGATAGACGCTTCGGTGCTCGACGTTGCTTTCGTGGCCTATTCGCACGGGGAGAGCGCGGAGGCGGTAAGAGAGCTGCTCGGGGCAGGGACGAAGCTGGTGGTGGACATCTCGGCGGACTTCCGGTTGCCGGACGCAGGGCTGTACGAGGAGTGGTACGGGAAGCATCCCGCGCCGGAGCTTCTTCCGGAGGCGCACTACGGGTTGCCGGAGTTGTTCGGGAAACCGGAGGGAAGGCTGGTGGCGAACCCGGGATGCTACCCGACGGCGGCGGTGCTCGCGCTCGCACCGGTGGTTCGGCGGTTGGGCGCTCGGGTGCGCTCCGTGAGCATCAACGCGCTCTCTGGGGTGAGCGGGGCCGGAGCCAGGCCGAGCGCGAAGACCCACTTCGTGAGCGCGAACGAGAACGCCTCGCCCTACGGCGTTCCGCGCCACCGGCACACGCCGGAGATAGAGTACGCCCTGCGGCGGCTGGGCGAGGTTCCTGACGTTACCTTCGTCCCGCACCTCATCCCGGTGACACGCGGAATCCTGGAGACCATAGTCGTGGACCCGGAGGAGTTGCCCGCGGCGGACGAAGTTCTCGTCTGGTACGCGGAGGATTATGAAGGCTGGAGGTTCGTCGAGGTACGGGAGTTTCTACCCCAGATATCGCACGTCGCGAACACCAACCGGGTCAGGCTCTCGGCGGCGGTGGACGAGCGAGCCGAAAAGCTCCTGCTTTTCGCAGCGGAGGACAACCTGCTCAAGGGCGCCGCGGGACAGGCGGTGCAGAACATGAACCTCGCGCTCGGGTATCCGGAGGATACCGGGCTCGGGCATCTCGCGTAGGAGGCAGCGGCATGGATGCTACAAAACTAAACGTGGACAAGGCGACCAGACAGAACCTGATCCTCAGGTTGATCTCCGAGCGGGATCTCGGGACCCAGCACGATGTGGTGCAGGCTCTCGCTGGAGAAGGAGTCGAGGTGGCCCAGGCGACGGTGAGCCGGGATCTAGCTGAGCTGGGGGTCATAAAGGTGGGGAACCGCTACCTCGCGCTGCCCCACGAGCCCGGCGCGGCGGGGATCGAAGTTCTCCCGAGCTTCGTCGTCGGGATAACCCCGGCGCAGAACATCATCGTCTTCAACACGCGCGACGGAACCGCCGGCGCCGTCGCCAACGTCCTCGACCGGGTGAAGGGACTCAAGATCGTCGGCACGGTGGCCGGGCAGGACACCGTACTCGCCGTCGCCCCGGACAACGCCGCGGCAAAAGAAGTCGCGGACCTCATAGGCGACGTCTGCCGCGCGCGCACCCGGCCTGCGGGAAGCATCGAGTGAGCGTCTGATTGAAAAAACCGCAGAGCTACGCGCTGACCCTGTCGGTGCGCGAAGAGAAGCTTGCCGTGTGCAGTATAGGCCCTGAATCGGAGATACCGGCCTGGGCTGTGGACGGACCGTTTTTCTCTCTGACGCGCACCGA
>CADDYV010000105.1 GCA_902810695.1 Actinomycetota bacterium
TGGTGGTTATTATACCGTCAAGGACTGTGTGACTATTGACGTCCTTCCCCGTACGCCGGGCAATAATGTTTATGTTGGTTTCATGGTTTGGTCTAACTTTACCGCTACTAAATGCCGCGGATTGGTTTCGCTGAATCAGGTTATTAAAGAGATTATTTGTCTCCAGCCACTTAAGTGAGGTGATTTATGTTTGGTGCTATTGCTGGCGGTATTGCTTCTGCTCTTGCTGGTGGCGCCATGTCTAAATTGTTTGGAGGCGGTCAAAAAGCCGCCTCCGGTGGCATTCAAGGTGATGTGCTTGCTACCGATAACAATACTGTAGGCATGGGTGATGCTGGTATTAAATCTGCCATTCAAGGCTCTAATGTTCCTAACCCTGATGAGGCCGTCCCTAGTTTTGTTTCTGGTGCTATGGCTAAAGCTGGTAAAGGACTTCTTGAAGGTACGTTGCAGGCTGGCACTTCTGCCGTTTCTGATAAGTTGCTTGATTTGGTTGGACTTGGTGGCAAGTCTGCCGCTGATAAAGGAAAGGATACTCGTGATTATCTTGCTGCTGCATTTCCTGAGCTTAATGCTTGGGAGCGTGCTGGTGCTGATGCTTCCTCTGCTGGTATGGTTGACGCCGGATTTGAGAATCAAAAAGAGCTTACTAAAATGCAACTGGACAATCAGAAAGAGATTGCCGAGATGCAAAATGAGACTCAAAAAGAGATTGCTGGCATTCAGTCGGCGACTTCACGCCAGAATACGAAAGACCAGGTATATGCACAAAATGAGATGCTTGCTTATCAACAGAAGGAGTCTACTGCTCGCGTTGCGTCTATTATGGAAAACACCAATCTTTCCAAGCAACAGCAGGTTTCCGAGATTATGCGCCAAATGCTTACTCAAGCTCAAACGGCTGGTCAGTATTTTACCAATGACCAAATCAAAGAAATGACTCGCAAGGTTAGTGCTGAGGTTGACTTAGTTCATCAGCAAACGCAGAATCAGCGGTATGGCTCTTCTCATATTGGCGCTACTGCAAAGGATATTTCTAATGTCGTCACTGATGCTGCTTCTGGTGTGGTTGATATTTTTCATGGTATTGATAAAGCTGTTGCCGATACTTGGAACAATTTCTGGAAAGACGGTAAAGCTGATGGTATTGGCTCTAATTTGTCTAGGAAATAACCGTCAGGATTGACACCCTCCCAATTGTATGTTTTCATGCCTCCAAATCTTGGAGGCTTTTTTATGGTTCGTTCTTATTACCCTTCTGAATGTCACGCTGATTATTTTGACTTTGAGCGTATCGAGGCTCTTAAACCTGCTATTGAGGCTTGTGGCATTTCTACTCTTTCTCAATCCCCAATGCTTGGCTTCCATAAGCAGATGGATAACCGCATCAAGCTCTTGGAAGAGATTCTGTCTTTTCGTATGCAGGGCGTTGAGTTCGATAATGGTGATATGTATGTTGACGGCCATAAGGCTGCTTCTGACGTTCGTGATGAGTTTGTATCTGTTACTGAGAAGTTAATGGATGAATTGGCACAATGCTACAATGTGCTCCCCCAACTTGATATTAATAACACTATAGACCACCGCCCCGAAGGGGACGAAAAATGGTTTTTAGAGAACGAGAAGACGGTTACGCAGTTTTGCCGCAAGCTGGCTGCTGAACGCCCTCTTAAGGATATTCGCGATGAGTATAATTACCCCAAAAAGAAAGGTATTAAGGATGAGTGTTCAAGATTGCTGGAGGCCTCCACTATGAAATCGCGTAGAGGCTTTGCTATTCAGCGTTTGATGAATGCAATGCGACAGGCTCATGCTGATGGTTGGTTTATCGTTTTTGACACTCTCACGTTGGCTGACGACCGATTAGAGGCGTTTTATGATAATCCCAATGCTTTGCGTGACTATTTTCGTGATATTGGTCGTATGGTTCTTGCTGCCGAGGGTCGCAAGGCTAATGATTCACACGCCGACTGCTATCAGTATTTTTGTGTGCCTGAGTATGGTACAGCTAATGGCCGTCTTCATTTCCATGCGGTGCACTTTATGCGGACACTTCCTACAGGTAGCGTTGACCCTAATTTTGGTCGTCGGGTACGCAATCGCCGCCAGTTAAATAGCTTGCAAAATACGTGGCCTTATGGTTACAGTATGCCCATCGCAGTTCGCTACACGCAGGACGCTTTTTCACGTTCTGGTTGGTTGTGGCCTGTTGATGCTAAAGGTGAGCCGCTTAAAGCTACCAGTTATATGGCTGTTGGTTTCTATGTGGCTAAATACGTTAACAAAAAGTCAGATATGGACCTTGCTGCTAAAGGTCTAGGAGCTAAAGAATGGAACAACTCACTAAAAACCAAGCTGTCGCTACTTCCCAAGAAGCTGTTCAGAATCAGAATGAGCCGCAACTTCGGGATGAAAATGCTCACAATGACAAATCTGTCCACGGAGTGCTTAATCCAACTTACCAAGCTGGGTTACGACGCGACGCCGTTCAACCAGATATTGAAGCAGAACGCAAAAAGAGAGATGAGATTGAGGCTGGGAAAAGTTACTGTAGCCGACGTTTTGGCGGCGCAACCTGTGACGACAAATCTGCTCAAATTTATGCGCGCTTCGATAAAAATGATTGGCGTATCCAACCTGCAGAGTTTTATCGCTTCCATGACGCAGAAGTTAACACTTTCGGATATTTCTGATGAGTCGAAAAATTATCTTGATAAAGCAGGAATTACTACTGCTTGTTTACGAATTAAATCGAAGTGGACTGCTGGCGGAAAATGAGAAAATTCGACCTATCCTTGCGCAGCTCGAGAAGCTCTTACTTTGCGACCTTTCGCCATCAACTAACGATTCTGTCAAAAACTGACGCGTTGGATGAGGAGAAGTGGCTTAATATGCTTGGCACGTTCGTCAAGGACTGGTTTAGATATGAGTCACATTTTGTTCATGGTAGAGATTCTCTTGTTGACATTTTAAAAGAGCGTGGATTACTATCTGAGTCCGATGCTGTTCAACCACTAATAGGTAAGAAATCATGAGTCAAGTTACTGAACAATCCGTACGTTTCCAGACCGCTTTGGCCTCTATTAAGCTCATTCAGGCTTCTGCCGTTTTGGATTTAACCGAAGATGATTTCGATTTTCTGACGAGTAACAAAGTTTGGATTGCTACTGACCGCTCTCGTGCTCGTCGCTGCGTTGAGGCTTGCGTTTATGGTACGCTGGACTTTGTAGGATACCCTCGCTTTCCTGCTCCTGTTGAGTTTATTGCTGCCGTCATTGCTTATTATGTTCATCCCGTCAACATTCAAACGGCCTGTCTCATCATGGAAGGCGCTGAATTTACGGAAAACATTATTAATGGCGTCGAGCGTCCGGTTAAAGCCGCTGAATTGTTCGCGTTTACCTTGCGTGTACGCGCAGGAAACACTGACGTTCTTACTGACGCAGAAGAAAACGTGCGTCAAAAATTACGTGCAGAAGGAGTGATGTAATGTCTAAAGGTAAAAAACGTTCTGGCGCTCGCCCTGGTCGTCCGCAGCCGTTGCGAGGTACTAAAGGCAAGCGTAAAGGCGCTCGTCTTTGGTATGTAGGTGGTCAACAATTTTAATTGCAGGGGCTTCGGCCCCTTACTTGAGGATAAATTATGTCTAATATTCAAACTGGCGCCGAGCGTATGCCGCATGACCTTTCCCATCTTGGCTTCCTTGCTGGTCAGATTGGTCGTCTTATTACCATTTCAACTACTCCGGTTATCGCTGGCGACTCCTTCGAGATGGACGCCGTTGGCGCTCTCCGTCTTTCTCCATTGCGTCGTGGCCTTGCTATTGACTCTACTGTAGACATTTTTACTTTTTATGTCCCTCATCGTCACGTTTATGGTGAACAGTGGATTAAGTTCATGAAGGATGGTGTTAATGCCACTCCTCTCCCGACTGTTAACACTACTGGTTATATTGACCATGCCGCTTTTCTTGGCACGATTAACCCTGATACCAATAAAATCCCTAAGCATTTGTTTCAGGGTTATTTGAATATCTATAACAACTATTTTAAAGCGCCGTGGATGCCTGACCGTACCGAGGCTAACCCTAATGAGCTTAATCAAGATGATGCTCGTTATGGTTTCCGTTGCTGCCATCTCAAAAACATTTGGACTGCTCCGCTTCCTCCTGAGACTGAGCTTTCTCGCCAAATGACGACTTCTACCACATCTATTGACATTATGGGTCTGCAAGCTGCTTATGCTAATTTGCATACTGACCAAGAACGTGATTACTTCATGCAGCGTTACCATGATGTTATTTCTTCATTTGGAGGTAAAACCTCTTATGACGCTGACAACCGTCCTTTACTTGTCATGCGCTCTAATCTCTGGGCATCTGGCTATGATGTTGATGGAACTGACCAAACGTCGTTAGGCCAGTTTTCTGGTCGTGTTCAACAGACCTATAAACATTCTGTGCCGCGTTTCTTTGTTCCTGAGCATGGCACTATGTTTACTCTTGCGCTTGTTCGTTTTCCGCCTACTGCGACTAAAGAGATTCAGTACCTTAACGCTAAAGGTGCTTTGACTTATACCGATATTGCTGGCGACCCTGTTTTGTATGGCAACTTGCCGCCGCGTGAAATTTCTATGAAGGATGTTTTCCGTTCTGGTGATTCGTCTAAGAAGTTTAAGATTGCTGAGGGTCAGTGGTATCGTTATGCGCCTTCGTATGTTTCTCCTGCTTATCACCTTCTTGAAGGCTTCCCATTCATTCAGGAACCGCCTTCTGGTGATTTGCAAGAACGCGTACTTATTCGCCACCATGATTATGACCAGTGTTTCCAGTCCGTTCAGTTGTTGCAGTGGAATAGTCAGGTTAAATTTAATGTGACCGTTTATCGCAATCTGCCGACCACTCGCGATTCAATCATGACTTCGTGATAAAAGATTGAGTGTGAGGTTATAACGCCGAAGCGGTAAAAATTTTAATTTTTGCCGCTGAGGGGTTGACCAAGCGAAGCGCGGTAGGTTTTCTGCTTAGGAGTTTAATCATGTTTCAGACTTTTATTTCTCGCCATAATTCAAACTTTTTTTCTGATAAGCTGGTTCTCACTTCTGTTACTCCAGCTTCTTCGGCACCTGTTTTACAGACACCTAAAGCTACATCGTCAACGTTATATTTTGATAGTTTGACGGTTAATGCTGGTAATGGTGGTTTTCTTCATTGCATTCAGATGGATACATCTGTCAACGCCGCTAATCAGGTTGTTTCTGTTGGTGCTGATATTGCTTTTGATGCCGACCCTAAATTTTTTGCCTGTTTGGTTCGCTTTGAGTCTTCTTCGGTTCCGACTACCCTCCCGACTGCCTATGATGTTTATCCTTTGGATGGTCGCCATGATGGTGGTTATTATACCGTCAAGGACTGTGTGACTATTGACGTCCTTCCCCGTACGCCGGGCAATAATGTTTATGTTGGTTTCATGGTTTGGTCTAACTTTACCGCTACTAAATGCCGCGGATTGGTT
>CADDYV010000106.1 GCA_902810695.1 Actinomycetota bacterium
CACCAGGTGCCTCTCTCGCCGCGCTCGCGTCAATAGAGGTGATCTTCGCGTGAGCCTGGGTGCTTCTCAGGATGGCCGCGTGAGCGATGTCCGGCAGGGGTTCGAGGTCATCTATGAACCTGCCGTTACCGGTCAGAAGTCGCCTGTCCTCGACCCGCTCGTAGCTCTGACCGACCCACCCCTGAGCCTTCTGCGCCTGCTCGCCAATGGTTTCCATGAGTTTTCCTACTTTAGTTCCGCCCGTGCGAACCGGGATCGGGCTCCGGTTCCCGTATGTTCTCTTGTAATACTATCGCTTGATGAGTGTAAGAAAGTTCTGGTCTTGGTGTCAACAGCGCGTCTCTGGAACGTAACGCCCCGCTCCTCCTTGTCTATGCAGTGGCATCCACCCCGATGTCTCGGGCAGGCCGCAGGTTCTCTTGATGCACAAGCGCCTGAAACAGAAGCAAAAACGCTCTTCCATCCGCAACCAGAAGCAGAGAGAGCAGTAGAGGCGAAGGAGCCGCCCGCCAGCGAGAGCATGCACGAGGAGATAAGCGGGGCACATTCCATCTCGCTCACCTTCGAAGGAGTGGTTGACTGGGGCGTTCGGGATCTGGCTTTCTATGCTACTGCACGCCCACGGCGAGGACGTGCTAAGGGTCAAGGGGCTTGTGGAGGTGGGGGATAAAGGACCGGTAGTGCTCAACGGTGTCCAGCACATAATCCACCCACCCCAGCACCTGCAAAAATGGCCCGAGGGGAGCGAGCCTCCAGAGGATCTATCTTTATAACCAAGCGCATCCGTCCCGAGGAGAGCCTGGGCTCATTGGAAGCGTTCGGCGAGCTATTCGGGTCCAGTGCAGGCCGAGCATAGCGTCACGCTTCCCTGACGTTTGCCGGACGATGCGAGGGTACTTTTATCGGTATTTGATGGCGCGGTTCCGCTTTCTCCGAGCAGCGATACCCGAGACGGCAAAGAACGCCACGAGCACGGCGACACTCGCGACCAGAAAGGTATCGCTGTAAGGAGCGGCACCGAGCATGTAGAAGGGGTTGAGCGCCCCGGCATGCCGATTTTCGCGGAAAGCGAGAAAGGCCCCCGAAACTGCGGGACCAAATCCGGCGCCGAGAAAGAAGCTCATCTGATAGATGCCCAGGCCAACGCCCGCTCTACTCGGGGGCAGCGTAGCCGAGGCTGCATTCGCCGTCGGGGAGTTGATGGCCGCGAATCCCAAACCCAGGATGAGCATGCCGACGGCGGCAGGATACGGAGATCCACCCGCACCGAACGTCGAGAAAAAGAGCTGCGAGAGGAGCAGCAGGCCCAGGCCGGTTGTGATCACAGCCCTGAACCCGAGACGATCTGAGAGTCTGCCCGCCGTTGGGGAGAAGATGGCGACGGCTATCGCCCCGGGAGCGAGCACCATTCCGGCCACGATGCCCGAGAGTCCCCCCACTTCGGAGAGAAGTATCGGAACGGTAAAGAGGGTGCCGACGTTGACGAACTGCGCGAGAAACCCTACCGCGGATGCGGCGAGGAAGCTGCGGTTTTCCAGGAGGGCTGGAGGTACGAAAGGTTCGGAGACCCGATGGATCCGCCATCCAAATCCTGCGGCGCACGCTCCTGCCGCCAAAAAGCTACCCAGCGCGAAGAAGGAGAGTATTCCAGAGAGCTGTCCCTCGGTAACCCCGAAGAGCATGAGCCCCGCTGCCAGGGCTAACAGCGCGCCGCTTGGCAGGTCCAGCCTGCGAGCTTTTCCTTCTTTTTCTCCGGCGTCAGTGGGCACGAGGCGCAATGCCGCCGCCAGCAGCATCAAGGTCAGCGCGAGCGTGCTGTAGAACAGGACGTGCCAGCTAGCCACGCCGAGCAGTAGACCTCCGAAGACCGGGCCGAAGGCAGCCCCTGCCCCGATGCTCGAGGAGAGAATCCCCAACGCAGGCCCTCGCTTTCCAGCAGGGATCACCTTCGCCACGAGCCCGAACGAGAGGGCCGGAATCGCCGCTGCCCCCGCAGCCTGCAATACCCTCCCGCCCACGAGCACCGGCAAGCTTGGCGCCAGAGCACACAACAGAGATCCAGCCGCAAACCCGCCAAGGCCCGAGCAGAAGGTCAGTCTCGGACTGTAGAGGTCCGAGAGCCTCCCGTAGAGAGGCACGCCCACCGCATAGACCAGAAGGTATCCGGTAGCGACCCATCCGACCTCCCCCTCGGTAACTCCGTACTGCTTCTGGATCAGGGGTATCGCCACGTTGACCATTGACTGGTTGAAGACCGAGATAAAGACAGCCGCTGACATCACCACCAGTAGTAGCTTTGTCGAAACCAGCTCCGCCTCGGTCGTTATCATCTTGCTTCTATTCTTCTCCGTCGTCTTGAATCCCTTCGAGTAGTCGAATTCCGCAGCCTTCAGAACGCGTTTAGCCTCGAATTCTACCGGAGGCAGATGCTCCAGAGATAAGCCCTGTCATATTTTGCTCGAGTCGTATCGCACACCCTGATCTGAATTATCTCCCGGATGTCTTTATCAAAAAGGAAACTCTCCACACCCCGAGGCACCGCAAGAAGATCCGCAGGATACAGAGACTCTTGGCAAAATCTGTGCTGGTTTCTCTACCAAGATCCACGTGCGCGCTGATAGCAACGGCAAACCAATCATCTTCCCGATTACTATCGGCAGCGCCAAGCTCCTTTGACGAGCAAGAGCGTCACCAGCGTGCCGTAAACTACAGGGCGATGCCGACCATTGCGGCTATCGCCCTGGGAACACAAGTTTGAGAATAACCCCTGGTACTTGTGATACTAGAGCCTGCGCCGCATGGTTGAGAACCCGTAGATCGTCGTCGAGGTGAAGACCTCTCCCGGCTTCAGCACCGTTGATGGGAAGTTGGGCTGGTTGGGCGAGTTCGGGAAATGCTGGGTCTCCAGCGTGAACCCGTCGCTCTGCCGGTAGGTGTGGCCGCTGGTCCCTACCAGATCTCCAACCAGAAAGTTCCCCGAGTAGAACTGCACGCCGGGCTGGTCCGTGTAGGTCCACAGTACGCGACCGCTCTTTGGGTCCTCGGCTACCGAAGCCAGCCTCAAGCCAGACCCGTTGAGCACGAAGTTGTGGTCGTAGCCGTGGGCGATCGTGATCTGCCGGTTGCCGTCTCGGATGTCGCGCCCGATGGGTTTCATCTTGCGGAAGTCGAATGGTGTGCCCGCCACCGGTGCGATCTGGCCGGTCGGGATCAGATTCTCGTTGATCGGCGTGTAGTGGCTGGCGTTGATCTTGAGCAACTGGCCGTAAACGTCGCCGGAGCCTTCGCCCGCCAGGTTGAAGTAGGTATGGTTGGTGAGGTTGATAACTGTCGTCTTGTTCGTGGTCGCGCGGTAGTCTATTCTGAGCGCGTTGTCCCGCGTGAGCTTGTAGGTTACCTCGGCCTTCACTCTCCCCGGGAACCCATTGTAGCCGTTCGGGTCGGTGTAGGCGAGCTTGAGCGCCACGAAGTCCTTGCCTTTCTCCGTGCTCGCATCCCAGACCTTCGTGTTCCACGCGTTCGGACCACCGTGCAGCGTATTGGGGCCGTTGTTCTTCGGCAGGTGGTAGGTGGTGCCGTTCAGCGTGAACCGTCCGTTCGCGATCCGGTTCGCGTAGCGGCCGATGATCGCCCCGAAGTACGTATCGCCCGATCCGCCGGGCGCCGGATTGGTGAAATCCTTCACGTAGTCGGCGAGCTTCGAGAACCCGAGAGCGACATTCTCGACGTGGCCGGCGCGGTCAGGCACCCAGATGGACTGGACGACCCCACCGTAGTTGGTGATCTTCACCGTCATCCGGCGTCCGCTGGAGAGCGTGTAGAGAAAGACAGGCTGGTTGTCCACGCTTCCCCAATGCTGCCTGGTGATGCTCAAACGATGGTTTCCGTGATGGTGCTCAGGGTGTGGCTTGGCCGCTTGCGCCGGGCTTTCCCCGGCAAGCAGCGCAGCACCAGCAAGCCCGGCTCCGCCTATCTTCAGAAAGTCCCCCCTGCTCAACTCGCGACCCATAGGGTATCGCTTATCGCTCATGCGCTCCTCCTGATCTCACCCGAAAATCCCCACCGGCAGATGATCCTGTCCAGGCTCCCTAAAACCCCTCCTTAACTATTCCCTTTCTGCCCCTTTCCCAGCGAATAATCACCAGATAGCCCAAAAGTACCATTTGTCCCGATTACGGTCAATATCGCACGGTAACGCGAGTGCCAGTTTTACTACTCGCTTTTCACGTCAAGACCTTCCAGTATTCCCCGGTCCGGCGGGTAGCATCTCGCGAGTTTCTCCTGGCATTATCTCTAGCGTGGCTATGATCTCTCTGTCCGTGCCCTCCCAACGAGAGGGCCACCGACCGGCAGGACGCTGCGCCCGAAGACGGAGTCGAGCAGGCCCGCAGCCGAGGTGTACCACCCGATCACGGAGAGAATTATCCCGGCGTAGCCTCCGGCTACGATAAAGCCCGGAGCCCCCGCCAGAAACCCGATGTCCAGCAAGATGAAGAGGACCATAAGGTCTGTGAACAGGACGAACATCGCCACATTGACCCCGAGCGATGCGATCCACATGTAGATCGTAAAGAGCGTCCAGGCGAGCAGGGTGAAGCCTACCGCGGTGTTCTCGGTAGCTTGCGTAATGCCCAGCCGCGGAGCAAGAAGGAAGAAGAGCCCGAACGCGAACCAGAAGGAACCGTAAGAGCCGAACCCGAGCACGCCGAAGGTGTTGTTGTTGCGGAACTCCCACATCGCGACCAGGATCTGGATGGTCCCGCCGTAGATGAGCGCGAGCGGAACGAAGGTCAGCGTCTGATCGAACCACCCCGCGTTCACTATGGCGATAACGAAATTCGTGAGGGCGAAGGCTGCCAGCCCCAGAGGAGCGGGGTCCGCTATAGGTGTCGCAGGCGGCGCCTCGGATTCTCCCCTGGTCTCGTCTCGCACGATCTGGCGTACGTGCTCGATCTCCGCCCGCCGCAGGTTGCTTGTTCTGTTCGTCTCCGACAAAGTAACTCCTCCTTTCCCTACCGCGAGGTAGCCGCTGTCTGCCTCTCCTCTTCGGCCAGAACCCGCCGCAGGAGTTTGCCCACCACGCTTTTGGGAAGTTCGCTGCGAAACTCGACCGTCTTCGGCGCCTTGTACGGCGCCAGGCGTTCCCGGCAGAAGGAGATGATATCCTCCTCGGTGAGATCGCTTCCGCGCTCCTTGACGACGAACGCTTTGACCGTCTCGCCCCGGTAGGGGTCCGGGACTCCCACCGCTATAGCCTCGGAGACGCCGGGACACTCGTAGAGGATCTCTTCGATCTCCCGCGGGTAGACGTTGTAGCCGCCGGCCACGATCACATCCTTTTTTCTGTCCACGATGTAGAAGTAGCCGTC
>CADDYV010000107.1 GCA_902810695.1 Actinomycetota bacterium
GCCAGCCCTCTCTTAGGGCTTTAGATGTCTCTTCGGGCATGTTCCAGTAGCCCTTCATCACCTGCGGCCCCTTGACTACCAACTCTCCCGGTTCGCCTAGCGGCATGTCTTTTTTGCCGGTTTCTATATCTACGATCCTGACGTCCGTGCCCGGAATGGGGATACCTATGGACCCCTCGCGCCCCTCACCGAGAAACCGAGGGTTGGCGTGGGTGGTTGGCGAAGCTTCAGAGAGCCCGTAGCCCTCCAAAAGCGAAACTCCAACCTTCTTCTGGAAGGTGCGCTTGAGGTTTACCGGAAGCGGGGCCCCGCCGGAGTTGAAGAATCGGACCCCGTCGAAGCCGCATTCTTTGAGGTCCTCCCCGCTGCCAGCGAGCGCCGCGAACATGGTCGGGACCCCGGCGAAGTGCGCGGGCCGCTCGCGCCTGGCGAGCTCTATCACCTCCTGCGTGTCGAAGCGCCGCACGAGAAGCTGGTTCGCACCAGCCACGAGCCCGAAGAGCATGACGCACGTGAGCCCGTAGACGTGGAAGAAAGGCAGCGCCGCCACGATCTTCTCCCCGACGTACTCCGCGGGGTCCTGCATAGCTATCGCCATGTTCTGCCGAACGTTGGCAACCAGGTTGCGGTGGGTGAGCATGGCCCCTTTCGAACGCCCCGTGGTCCCGCCGGTGTACTGCAGTGCGGCCACGTCCTCGGAAGGTTCTATTTCCACCTCCGGCGCGGGCGGAAACTCCTCTTCCAGAAGCTTCTCGAAGTAGCGGTCGTCATCATCGAGTTCCGGATGACCCTGCAGGCTCGCCACGATCACACCCTCAACCCCCGCATCCTCCCTAATGGACCTCATCCTGGGATACGCCCCGTCATAGACGATGACCGTCCGTGCGCCGGAATCCTTGAGGATGTACTCCAGCTCACGCTCGACGTACATCGGGTTGAGCTGGGTAACGATGGCCCCGAGCCGCATCGCCGCGAAGAAGCTCGCGACGTACTGCGGACAGTTGGGCAACATCAGTCCGATCCTCTCGCCCTTTCTCACTCCGCTTGCGGCGAGCGCACTAGCGAGCCTCTCTGCCATTTCACCTAGCTCCGAGAAGGTGATCCTCTTCTCGCCAGAGGTGAGAGCTACCCTGCTGCCGTGCTCTTTGACGGCGTCCTCGAAAAACTGCCAGAGAGAAACCCCAGGAACCTCGAAGTCCTCTGGCACATGTCCCCTGTACAACCTGAGCCACGGTCTCTCACCCATGTCCACTCCTCCTTCCCTGCTCGTATAGCCCCCAAGACGCTTGCAATGTATTTCTTATGTGCCGGGATCTCGCCCGGTCCCGTAGATGGCGCGCATCCAGACGGTGGTTAATACCTCGACAAACTCCTGTTCTGGAATATCTTCGGCGCCTCTGGTAGAGAAAGCCAGCAGGCATCGCTCGTTCATGGCGGTCAGCGCCGCAGCCAGAGCCTCCGCCGAAGGTGGTCCAGGGAGTGCGCGGCCAGCGTCCCGCTCGCGCTGTATACGCCCGATGGCGCCTTTGACGAAGGATGCAGTCCAGAATTCCCAGTGCTCCTCGAGTTCCGGGATGGAATCGCGGGCGAAGAAGGCCGTGCGTAGCACGCTGCCGTGTTCCTTCCACGCCTGCAGATGTCCTGCGAGGTTACGCCGGATCGCCACCTCGAAGGGCAGGTCAGGGTCCTGAGCCCGGCGCGCGTACGCCGCCTCCGCCAGCCGGTCAATGAGAGCCTTGAGTACCGCTTCCTTGGACTCGAAGTAGAAGTAGAAGCTCGGCCGGGAGATGCCAGCCCCGCTTGCCAGCTCTCCGACCGATATCTCCGAGAACGGTTTCTCCTCCAGCAGCCGCTCGGCCGTGTCGAGAATCGCCTGCTCCCTGATATCTCCCTTCCTCTGAGGTCTCCGAAACGCACGACGCATCCGCATATTCATAAGGTACCTCGCTTCCCCTCCAGACCTGCCGACCAGTTCTCTTGCCATAGCGGTTCAAGCCACTCCAGATACTCACCCTCGATCATTCTCCGCTCGGTACACGAGAAAGCCCACGGTGCCGGAGGCAACCGTCTCTTCTCCCCTCTCCGCGCGTACCTCGAAGGTGTAGAGATTCCCCGTCTGAAGAACCTCTGCCCCGGATACGCGACCACCGATATGCAGCTCATCGCCTACATACACGGGCTTGGAGAAGCGAACGCGCATCTCCCTGATATAGCCGTGCTCCAGGTAGGGTGAGAAGGGCGAGGCCAGCATCGCCGCCGTCAGCATCCCGTGGGCTATGACGCCGGGCAACCCGGCCCTCTTTGCATCCTCGTCCACGAGGTGGATGGGGTTGTAGTCTCCCGAAGCCCCGGCGTACTTTATGAGCTGGAGGCGCGTGATGGGCGGCAGTCTCCGGCCTTCGATCTTCTCTCCCACGCTCCAGGCAGGTCCTGCGGCGCTCATCGCTCGACAACCCCCCGGATTTCGGGCGTGAGGATGGCGACGTCCTCCATGGTGAAGATGCGCCTGCCTTCCGTATCCTCCCCGACGCGCTCGGTGATCAGGAACACGAGCAGTCCCCCGCGCCCCTGCTTTTCGCGGTAGTCTGTAACTCTTGTGTAACAGCGGATCTCCTCGCCAACGAACAGGGGACGCTCGTAGCGGATGCGGTGCTCACCGTGCAAAAGCCCGATGTCGGGGCTGCCGAGGTTTTCTATTCTGCCGTAGTCGAAGGTGCGGGGGAAGGTGGGCGGCGCGAGAAGGCGTCCGTAGCGGCTCCGCTTCGCCACTTCTTCGTCTAGGTAGAGAGGGTTCGCATCGCCTATGGCCTCGGCGAACTTTCTCACGGCTCCCTTCTCGACGAGGTTCTCGACGGCTTCGGAGCGTTTGCCGACGAGCCTGTGCCACCGTTCAACCATCATCTGAGCTTCCGGCCTTCCTCATCATAGGTGTACCAGCCCCTGCCACTCTTGCGCCCCAGCTCCCCCTTCTCGAATTTCTCCGTTATGCTTTTGGCTGGCCTGTCTTCCGGGTCGCCGCTCTCCTGGTAGCGGGCCATCCTGACGTAGTAGCCCACGTCTATTCCGGTGAGATCCATGAGCTCGAAAGGTCCCATCGGGTGCCCGAGCGCCATCCTGCACGCCACGTCTATGTCCTCGAAGGAGGCGATGTCGTTCTCATAGAGGCTTATCGCCTCGTCCATCAGCGCACCGAGTATACGGTTGGCGACAAAACCGGAGATCTCCTTGTTGAGGATGACGGGATGCTTGCCGAGCCTGCGCGCAAGCTCCGCGGTCGTCTCTACGGTCGCATCCGAGGTCTCGGGGTTCCTTACCACCTCCACGCACTTCATCACCAGCGCAGGGTTGAAGAAGTGCATATTGCACACCCGATCAGGCCTGCTGGTCGCATCAGCTATCCTGCTGCTCACGATGGTCGAGGAGTTGGTGGCAAGCACCGTATGCTCCGGCGCCGTCGTACCGAGCGCAGCGAAGATGTCGCGTTTGACATCCAGCTTCTCGACAGCAGCCTCTATAACGAAGTCAGCCCGTGAAGCCGGACTTTCGAGGTCGGTAGTGAAGCTCATCCTCTCGAAGGCGGCATCCACCTCTTCCTGTGTTATCCGGCCCTTCTCGACGTTACGCGCCATGCGGCTCTTGAGCTGCCTCTGGGCTTTTTCGAGCATATTCTCGTCTATGTCCTGCACGCTCAGGTTGTAGCCGGCTAGAGCGCAGAGCATCCCGATCTGGGACCCCATAGCTCCGGCTCCGACGACGAGGATGTTGTTTATGTCCTCTACGCTTGGTTCCATCTACCTATCTCCCTTTGAAGTTCGGCTTGCGCTTCTCCAGGAATGCCGCCGCGCCCTCGTCCTTGTCCTCGGTGTCGAAAAGCACAGCCTGGGCGAGCTTCTCGATCACGAGCCCCGTTCGCTGGTCGGTCTCGAAGCCCGTCTGGATGGCGAGCTTGGCGAGCCGGGTGGCGAGCGGGCCTTTGGAGAGTATGGTCTTTGCCGTCTCCCACGCGGCCTCCATGAGTTCGCCCTGGGGGAGCACCCTGGAGACGAGACCAAAGCTGTGGGCTTCTTCGGCGGAGATCATACGTCCGGTGAGGATCATCTCTATCGCCCGGCCTTTGCCTACGAGGCGGGCCAGCCGCTGTGTTCCCCCGGCTCCGGGGATGATGGAAAGCGAGGTCTCCGGCAGCCCGAAGCGAGCGTTTTCCGAGGCGAGACGTATATCGCAGGCCATCGCCAGCTCGCACCCCCCACCGAGAGCGTAGCCGTTGACCGCGGCGATGGTTGGTTTCTCGAAGCCTTCGATCTCATCGTATACCTGCTGCATGTTCGCGGCCAGAACGTCCAGGGCCTTCCTCTGTCTGAACTCGGTTATGTCCGCTCCGGCGGCAAACGACTTCTCCCCCGCTCCGGTAAACACCACAACCCCGATTTCCTCTTCGCGTCTGAATTCGTCGAGTGCGCTTTTCAGCTCGCTCTGCACCCGGGCGTTGAGGGCGTTTCTCGCCTCGGGTCGGTTTATGGTGATGGTGGCGACCCTGTCACGCGTCTCGGTCAAAAGCGTCTCGTAGTGCATCGCCTTGCTGCCTCCTTCTCTTGAAACGCTCTAAGGACGGATGGTGTGGGTGTACGGTCCCAGGTGCTGCGGCAGTATCGCGCAGGCGTCCTCTATCTGCTGGTAAATAAGAGAGCGAGCGTCCCCGGTGGGATAGAGGATCCAACCCCAATCCGGTCATATTCATGGTGAAAGCTGTGAGCAAAGAGCCTACCCTCTCGACCGAGGTGGAGATCACAAAAGCGATCCGGCGTCCGCAGACGTTATGCTGCAGCCAAAATTAGAGAGTGATCTGTAGAAAGATATCTTCACCGAAAAGGGCACACGCCACCGCAACGTCTCGTGGAAACCCCCTGTTATCCTCCATTCTCGCCTTCCCCCAACTGCTGGCTCACCTGTTGGAATGGTAGCGGTGCCCGGTGCCTCTGTCAACACGCCGTTGATGAAATTTGTCATGCTGTCGTTCTGTCATCTTCAGTCTGTACGGGGCACTGCCTTGACCGGAATATTTCTGGCTGAGATGCTTCGGGAACGCTTTCCAACAACGCCGTCCATGCCAGGCAAGCGCATATATTCTCGCCAGAGCGATCAAACCCCCATCGTCAGAGCGGGCCGCAGATAAACTGCAATCTCCGTTAAGCTAGGCTTGCCGGTATGCGGTGCGGGCGAACTCGACCAGAGGCGCTGGTGCAACCGTAGCCCGGATCTCAACCTGCTCGTGTGGCTCTACCTGAGGTTTTCTGGTGTTGGGCTCCTCTCCCCACAAAAGACTTAC
>CADDYV010000108.1 GCA_902810695.1 Actinomycetota bacterium
ATCAAAGAGTGGATTTTCAGTTCCGCTCCGGCCAAAGAAAAAGAAGGAGTGCGGCCTTTCCGTACCCCCATCTTCACGCGAACCTTGAGCGGGTGGCTGAACCTGCTAGTGGACACCGGATCGTCGCCTACTTCCTGCATGTACGCGCGAGGAAGCCGTCCGGATAACCGGTGCTTGCCTGGCAGAGTGATGTAAATTATGTGGTGATGAGAGGAAAGGCGAGTAGGGAAAGGAATTCATTATGGGTGTAGGAACCGTGCTAGGCTTGGGCGCACGCGGGTTGCTCCTGCTAGCTGCTATAGCTCTCTTCATACTGGGAGCCCTCTTCGACGCATCCTTTGCCTTCTGGGGGCTTGCGGCCTTCGCCATTGCGGAATTTCTCGGCTACGTAAGCACCCGCGGCGGGACCCGTTCTCGATAACCCGGGCTAAAGCTTCTCGATAGAGCCGCTGCTTTCGACGGCGTTCTTTGGACGCCGTTCTTCGGCGCGCTTTGCTACTATCCGATCACTGCCCTTCCCATGACATCTTCGTATCTACTCCCCCTTTGACGGCTTGAGAGACCCAGAGCCTTCCTCGCGTAGACTTCTCCGGATCATGCATCAGTCGTTCCACCCACCCATTGACGCTCCGCGTCACCAAATGTGGCGTCAAATTTGGGGATAGCGGCTATATATTGGGAGCAGGGGTTGGACAAAACGATGTAACGATAGTATCTTATGGGTTTACGAAATGATTTGAGCGATGGGGAAAGGAGAAGGGGAAGATGGCGCGGATCGTCGAGTGTATCGAGGCGCACTACGAGACCAAAGAGATGCCCTACGGTTGGGTCTACAAATGGTGTCCGGAGCACGTTGTGGTTGAGTGCGAGTGTGGAGAGAGGATCGCCGTTACCGGCTCGGTGACGACTATCTGCAGGTGTGGAGCGGACCATACGGCTGTCGTTCGGGAAGCATTGGCCGCTAGAGAGCAATCGGGAGATGAGATATCGCACCCCTGGCGTGCACAGCGTTCCCCTGCGGCGGAGGGAATACCTTTTTAGAGTAAGCTAGGGAGGCCAAGCCGTCGGGGGCGAAGGTAGCTCTCGCGATACGATGAGGCTTTAGTCGAAGGTCTTGTCTGGCGTTGCTGGAGCTCTAGATTCTCATCGAGAGCGCAGGCTCATCTCGCGGCGGTAGCTTTTCATGGCTGCGAGAAACTCGTCCCAGCTACGGGAGGGACATTCGAGCCGGTTGCCGTAGAGGGAGAATTTGTGGACGAACTCGTGCAGCGCCGTCTCGTCGTCTGAGATGCAGCGGGGGTGGGCTACGATCAGGACTTCCCACTCCTCTTTCTCTTTGATGTTGTTTATCGCCTCTTTGAGCGCGGGTTTGTGGTAGAGGAGCTTGCCCGGTGCTCCGGGGTCTTCGTAGGAAGCTACGATCTCGTAGCCATTCTCTCTGGCGTAGGATTCGATGGCCCTCTTCTGCTCCTCGCGAGCTGGTAGCTCACCTTCGGGGTCGGTCCTTATGTAGGAGGCTGCTCGCACCATCGTCCGCGATGATAGCACGCACGCTTCGGAGTAGTGTGCGGCTCGCAACGGGGAACTCCCGATCCGGAGTTGCTATTTTTCTGGAGGACTTTCTTTTTGATCGAAAAAGGTCTATAAGTCATCCGCGAAGATCGGCTGTGTAAGCGGGAGGTGCAAGCCGGATGATGTTTGCGAAGGTGAGGGAGAAACGGCGTCTCGTGCGGGAACTGGAGAAGGCGCGCCGCGACCATGCTGAGGCGCTGGAGAATCTGTGGGCCGCCAGAAACCGCGAGAGGCGCTATTACAACATCGCGTCCAGAGAGGGACAGGCGAGCATAGCTCGCGCGGTTGCCGAGGCCGAGCAGCGGTGCAGGGGCACGCTGCGGGCGTTGTCGGAGGCCGAGCACGCGCTTGAGCTTCTGTGACGGTGTAACCCGGGGCTCTTCCCCAACATATTCTTTCGCCAGCGAACGAGAAGTTCGCTGGCGATCTGCTATCATTTATTTCGATAACGTCGGGACGTGGCGCAGTCTGGTAGCGCACTCGGCTGGGGGCCGAGTGGTCGCCGGTTCAAATCCGGCCGTCCCGACTTGCGTGGCAGGATTTTACGGAGAGGAACGCGGCTTTGCAGACGCTGGATTTGCTGCTCGGAATCGTGGGATTTCTGGTCCTGATCGCGGTCTTCTTCTTCGGTGGTTTCGTTTTGCTGGACTTCATCTGGGGCCGCCGGGGTGGGGATCTCTAGTCTTTTTTAGAAGCTCGTCTCTAGCGCGCATTTGATTTCCTCGCTCAACGACCTCCGGCTCATCCCGCTCGACTACCTTATTCTCCACGAAGCTCACGACCCTCTCCGGCTGGAGGCTCTGCGCAACCGCATCGAGGCTGAAGGAGTACAGCGCAATCCGGTGATCGCTTCCAAGTGCGGTGACGAACACTACCTGGTTCTCGATGGGGCTCATCGGGTCAAGGCTCTGGAGGATATCGGCTGCAGGTTCATCCTCGTTCAACTCGTCGAGATGCCCGAGCGGGCGGAAGGGTGGAGACACCTGTTGAACGCGGCGAGGTTGCGGGGTGCGCTGAGCAACGCCGGAGTCGTGGAGGTATCTGAAGGAGAGGCTGATTCGTGGCTTGCGGCGGTCGAGTTTACCGGAGGTGAGAAGGTCTTCATCCGGCCAGACGAGAGTGGGCTCGCGGCGGAGGTGCGGGTATTGTGGAAGTTGCAGGAGGCGTACCCGGAGGCCGCTGCGGTGCGCCGCGTGGAACCTGGCGCAGACACTTGCATCGGAGTTGGAGAGGCGATAATCAGCTACAGGCGGTTCGCGCCGGAGGAACTGGTAAAGATCGTCGGCTCCGGTGCGGTGCTTCCAGCCGGGATCACACGCTTCAGGGTTCACGAGCGCGTGCTCGGAGTCCGCTTTCCGCTGGAGAAGATGAAGGGTGAAGATAAACGGGAGCGCAACGCCGAGCTTCGCGAGTTCGTCGGTAAGTTCTGGGAGGAGGGGCGCATCCGCTACTACGGTGAGCCCGTTGTGCTCTTCGAGTAGGTTCTTCTTCGCGGATGCTGTTTCAAAAGCATCATCCCTTGTGCTACATTGCAAGAGTGAGGCAAGAACGCGGCCCCGCAGGATCAGAGAAAAAGCGCGAGGGGCGCGTTGGCCTACCTTATTTACCTGCAGTGTCGCAAAGGTTTCGCAATGATCCCGGCTGATAAGGAGGAACCGCTGTGACGGCCACCGTCGTGCTCGGACTGGCCTGGGGGGATGAGGGCAAGGGCAGGGTTTGCGACGCCCTGGCGGCAGACGTGGGCTACGTCTCTCGTTACTCGGGCGGAAACAACGCCGGGCACACCGTCCGGGTCGGAAAAGAGGACTTCAAGCTGCACCTGATCCCCTCCGGAATAGTGCGTGAAGGGGTCGTCTGCACCATCGGCAACGGGGTCGTGATCAACCCGGAGGTTCTGAAGCAAGAGGTCGAGGCCCTGGAGAAGCGCGGCATCGAGGTGAGAAGCCGCCTGAGGATTGATGGCCGGGCGCACCTGATCATGCCCTACCACATCCGGCTCGACTCTCACCGGGAGAAGGCTCTGGGCAAAGCCAAGATAGGGACCACCAACCGCGGCATCGGCCCGACCTACGAGGACAAGATATCGCGTGTGGGCATCCGGGTGCAGGATGTTTTCGATGAGGGAATACTGCGCGCCAAGATCGAGGCCGCCTTGCGCGAGAAGAACGCCATCTTCGAGGGCATCTACGGTGAGAAGCCCTACGAGGTCGAGGAGCTGGTCTCGTATCTGCTCTCATTCAAGGAACTTCTCTTTCCGATGGTCGAGGATACGGGCGCATTGCTGCGAGGCGCGCTCGAAAATAGAGAGCAGGTCTTGCTGGAAGGGGCGCAGGCTACCCTGCTAGATAACGACCACGGAACCTACCCGTTCGTAACGTCCTCCAATCCCTCGGTCGGGGGAGCTTGCGTGGGCGCGGGGATACCACCGAGGTATCTGGATCAGATCGTCGGGGTCACCAAAGCGTACACCACGCGGGTTGGTGACGGGCCGTTCCCGACGGAGCTTTTCGATGAGACGGGGGACGCGATCAGGAAAGCCGGGCACGAGTACGGGACCACCACCGGACGGGCGCGCCGGGTAGGATGGCTAGATCTCCCGGCCATCAAGTTCTCCGCTTCTCTGAACGGGATCACGCACCTCGCCTTAACGCTACTGGACGTGCTCTCCGTGGTGGAGAGGATCCAGGTCTGCGTCGGCTACGAGATAGACGGCGAGAGGGTGGATGAGTTCCCGATGAGCCAGACGGATCTCCACCACGCAACCCCGGTCTACAAGGAGCTTCCCGGTTGGGGGGTAGACATCACGGGTTGCCGGATGCGCGGCGATCTGCCCGAAACTGCGCAGGAGTTCGTCGAGTTTGTAGAGGCAGAGGTCGGGGTTCCTCTATGCATGATAAGCGTTGGTCCTGAGAGAGACCAGGCGATAGTGGAGAAGATAGGAGCCTAGAGAAACGTGAGGGTGATGGTCGTCGGGAGCGGCGGGCGCGAACACGCGCTGATCGAGACGCTGGCAGCGAGCCACCTGGAGCCCGAGATGTACGCCGCTCCGGGAAACCCCGGCATATCCCGGATTGCCGAAACCGCCGACATCCCCACCGATGACCTGATATCCCTGCGGAATTTCGCAAAAGAAAACGAGATAGACCTCACGATCGTCGGGCCGGAGATGCCTCTCATCGGGGGCATCTCCGAGTGCTTTCAGCAGGAAGGTCTGAAGATCTTCGGTCCTGCGAGGGCTGCGGCCCGGATAGAGGGCTCGAAGGTCTTCGCCAAGGAAGTCATGCGCCACGCAGGGGTGCCCACCGCGAGCTTCGAGGCGTTTGATCGGGAAGGCGCGGCCCTCGCCTACCTGCGCTCGCGTCGCGAGTACCCGGTCGTGATTAAGGCGGACGGTTCGGCGGCGGGGAAAGGTGTAACGGTCGCCCGTTCTCTAGGGGAGGCAGAGGAAGCGGTGCGGGCGTCGTTCGGGGGCAAATTCGGGGC
>CADDYV010000109.1 GCA_902810695.1 Actinomycetota bacterium
TGGCATCCAATACCCCGATGGTAGCCCCGGTTTGCTTCTCGACCTCAGCCTTGCTCTTGCCCGAGCGGCGCATCCTGAGAGCTTCCTTAGCCCCACGCCCGAAGACCTTCGTTAGCCTCTCCGCCCGGATAATGGATTCGGATGCCTCGCTTGCGATTTTGCCTTCCTCCTCTCGATCCCGGTGGACCGCGATCCACCTTGGTACGTAGGACACTATCACTGCCGACTTTACACGTCCAATATATTTTTGACACAGCTATTGATATGAAATACAAATAGATTATGGAGTTGCGTCAGTTACGATACTTCGTCGCCGTTGCCGAAGAGCAAAGCTTCGGTCGCGCCGCCAGGAGGTTGCACATGAGCCAGCCTCCCTTGAGCATGCAGATTAAGGGGCTGGAAGAGGAGCTCGGGACGAAGCTCCTGGAGCGCAGCACCCGGCGGGTGGTGCTCACCGACGCGGGGCGTGCCTTTCTGGAGAGGGCAAGAGCGATACTGGGTGCCGTGGAGGAAGCTCGAGACGAGGCGAGGGGTGCGGAGCAGGGGTTGCGAGGGCGGCTGGAGGTGGGTTTCATAAGCTCGGCGACTTTGGGCCTGCTCCCCCCTGCTATCCGGCTCTTCCGCGAGAGGTTCGGCGGCGTCGAGATAGAGCTCAGGGAGCTGACCAGCGCGCAGCAGATCGATGCTCTTTACGCGGGTGAGATCCGGGTCGGGCTGGTACGGTTGCCGCTTCGGGCTCCGGGGCTTCGATTCGAACCGCTTCAGGAAGAGTCGTTTCTGGTTGCTCTTCCCTCGGGACATCCGCTTGAAGCGTTAGAGAGCGTGCCGCTGGAAGCGATGGTAGACCAGCCCCTGATCTTCTTCACCCGACAACTGATGCCCAGCTTACACGCGCAAATCGTCGAACTGTTCCAGCGCGTTGGCGCTTTCCCGAACGTGGTCCAGCACGCGGTCCACCTCCAGACGATCGTGGGACTCGTCGCCAGCGATGTCGGCCTGGCGATCTTGCCCGAATCCGCCGGACGGGTCAGCCGGAGAGGGGTCGTCTACCGCCCCTTGGACGCGCCCGATGCGACCAGCTGGGTGGGGTTGGCTCGGGTCGAGGGGGACGGCTCGGTGCTGGTGGAAAACTTTGTCCGCGCTGTTCGTGAGGTGGCCAAAGATGAGGCATCGCACGACTCCCTGATACATTCCGGATAGCAACGAAGCGTTACCTGGAAAACAAGCCTTGCCTCGCAAGGCGGCAGTATCCGATGGTCCTGCGCGGGAACGTCGTTATTTCGGGGACGGTCTTACGCGGCCATGCCAAGAAGAACGGTTGTCTGGTCAAAAAGGAGGACAGAAAGCAGGGAAAGTGACAGGCCGCCGAGCGAAACTATCCTACGATTGATGATAGATAAGCACCATTATCAGCATGATAAGTAGTCGCACGTATTTGGCTTATTTATAGGGTTTTCGGAAAAACGAGGGTGCGGGAGCGATTATCTGGCACGGTTTCGGGGCCGTTTTGAGGTGTTTTGGGGGTTTCCGGGAGGTGGCGTTCAACGTTCGGCGAACTGTTTCCGGAAGGACTCTTTGGCGGCGGCGTCCGCCCCCAAGCTACCGAAAGGGTGCCGCGAGGAGCCGTTCACTGGCCGTACCCCTCTTTCTCGAAACCGATCGGATTTGTGACTTCTCCTCCGCCTGGCGATAACCCGGGCTGCGAACATCCCCAGATGGTATCGAAATTCGTCTCGAAAAGAAGGTAGCGAAACTACTATCCGGATGTGGATAATGAGACGTAGTAGACGGATGAACTACGATTCTGGGAGGATGGGATGGACGTCGGCTCCATCTGCGTCTCCAAGCGCGAGCAGAACCCCGAGCTCCAGCGCAGGGAGCTTGAAACCGCTGGCTGCGAGAAGTTCTTCGAAGAGCGCATCAGTAGCCGCCAGGAGAGCCGTCCGCAGCTAGAGGAGGCGATGGACTGCTGCAGGGAGGGAGACAGGCTCGTGATCTGGAAGCTAGACCGCCTCGGGCGTTCCCTTAAGGGGCTGATAGAGCTGGTCAAAGAGTTACAGCAGCGCGGCGTGGAGTTCCGCTCGCTGCGGGAGTCGCTGGATGCCACGACGCGGGGAGGCAAGCTGCTCTTCCATGTTTTCTCCTCGATAGCCGAGTCTGAGAGGGACCTCATCCGCGAGAGGACCATGGCAGGTCTCGGGGCGGCTAGAGCTCGCGGTCGAAACGGGGGCAGACCCCGCTCCATGGACGCATGCAAGCTGGCTCTGGCCTCCAGGCCTATGAGGGACCGGGAGACGCCCATCTCTGAGGTGTGCAAGATAGTTGGGGTGTCGAAAGCTGCGCTCGGTCTCTATTCCGAGACCGTTGCCGCGTAGCAGGGCCATGCCAACCAACTAAGGGCTGACCTTCGGCGGCTCTCACGGCCACGGGACACCTCCGGCCCGTGCCAGAGGACCAGTCCTTCGTAGTGGTCGAACTGGACCTCGCTGCCGTCTGCCAGCGTCCCGCCAGCGCTGCTGGCGTAGGGGTAGCCCAGAGCAGCTGGATCGCCGCTCCGATAGCGTGAGTTTGCTGTCCAAGCCGGTGTCCGATCACCGCCACGGCCTTCTCGACGCAGGCCGTGCCGTTCGGCGCGCCGGGGAGCACACCAAGCGGCAGCAGGTAGCATCGAGAGCAGCATGCAAAAGTGTCATTTTTAGAAGCTACCAGGTGATACTGCTAGATAAGCTCCCACACTTCTCCGTTAGATCGAGCCCTTGAGAGCCCTGCCCGCGCTGAAGGAAGGCACCTTCGAAGCCGCTATTCGCATCTTCTTACCCGTCTGGGGGTTTCTGCCTTCCCTCGGCGCGCTCTCTCACGTAGAACTTGCCGAAGCCTGTTATCTGGATCTCCTCTCCCTTCTTCAGCTCAGAGCTAACCGTCTCCAAAAGAGCACCGAGGTAGCGCGAAGCATCAGCCTTGGAGATTGAAGCTTCTTCGGCTACCCTCTCGATCAACTCGCCCTTATTCATCATGAAGAGACTCCCCAATAGCTTCGTCCGTGACTTGTACATTCCCTTCTCAGTGCAAGTATAGCTACATCTTCATCAAAGCCTCCCAACATCCTGACCCTGGCGTAGCGCACGTGGTCCTCCCTCTTCATCCTTGCCCTTCGGCACAGGTTCGAACTTCCCATACCACCCCTACCTCCCCCCAAACATCAGAACGCACGATACAGCCTTGTCTTTCTGCGCAGCCGAGCCACAATCAGCTGATACCTCATCAAGGATGTTTCAACCGCCCTGCGGTTGATTTTTGACCATTAAATGGTTAATTTTCAGCCATGTATCGGAGAAACATTACCGATCCGCTAAGCGAGGCGCTTGTCGACAGCCCCGTGGTGCTGCTGAACGGGGCCAGGCAGACGGGCAAGAGCACTCTGGTGCGCAGCGGCATGATAGGGGAATTCTCCGGGCGTTACCTGACGCTGGACGATGCGGGGATACTCTCCGCTGCGGCCACTGACCCTGCGGGGTTTTTGGCGGGGCTGGGACGCCCTGTAGTGCTGGACGAGGTGCAGCGGGCGCCGGATCTCTTTCTCGCCATCAAGGCCGAGGTGGACCGCGAAAGGCGACCAGGCAGCTACCTGCTCACGGGATCGGCGAACGTAATGCTCTTGCCGCGCCTGTCGGAGTCGCTGGCAGGCCGGATGGAGGTGCATACTTTGTGGCCGCTCTCCCAGGGGGAGCTGGAAGGTGTCCGGGAGGGATTTGTGGACGTTGCCTTCTCGGGGCAGGCGCCGCAGCAGACCGGAGAAGACGAGACGACGGTGCAGCTTCTGGAGCGAGTCTTGCGCGGGGGATTCCCGGAGGTGGTCGGCCGGGATTCGCCCACACGCAGGCGGGCCTGGTTCGACTCGTATGTGACCACCATCCTGCAGCGGGACGTGCGGGATCTGGCGAATATCGAGCGCCTCACGCAGATGCCGAGGCTTCTGTCCCTACTGGCCGCCCGTGTCGCCTCCCTCCTCAACTACTCCGAACTCTCTCGCTCGGTGGCGATGCCCCAGAGCACCCTCAAGCGCTACCTTACCCTACTCCAGACCACCTTCCTGGTGGACACTCTCCCCGCCTGGTCAGGGAATCTGAGCAAGCGGTTGGTAAGGTCCCCGAAGCTGATTCTCTGCGACAGCGGCCTCGCGGCACACCTGCAGGGCGTGGACGCGCAGAGACTCTCTGCAGATCCCGTCCTCCTCGGTCCCCTCCTGGAGAACTTCGTGGCGATGGAGCTCAAAAAGCAGATCACCTGGAGCCAGACGCGCCCACGCCTCTTCCACTTCCGAACGCAATCCGGCCAGGAGGTCGACCTGGTTCTTGAAGACACCGCCGGACGCCTGATAGCAATCGAGGTCAAGGGCGCTGCCACCGTGGGAGCCCGCGACTTCCGTGGCCTGCGCGCGCTGGCCGAGGCTACCGGGGAGCGCTTCCGGCGGGGCATCCTGCTCTATACAGGTAGGGAAGTCATTCCCTACGGAAAGCGCCTGTTTGCACTTCCCATAGGCTCCCTCTGGAGTTGGGGCTCCTCAAGGTAACTAGACCCCCACACATTAGCCATTGCCTTTTCTGTAGTCGATATGCTGAGGTAGCACCACCGGGATCTAAAACCGAGTGAACAGCCTACGCCGCAGCGCCGATGATGCGTTGCAGCAGAGGTAGAAAATACAATCGCAACGTGAGGTATTTCAGCACCCACATCATGTTTGGAGGGTGGCATGCGAGCATCAACCTCCTTCACGCTGCGGGGATGCCCTGCATGCGTTCCAGACGAAGGGTGCGTCTGAAGTTTCGTAGGCTTCTACGCTCCACGGCGAGAGCGAGATCGTGTAACGGGCTTCGAGGGGTAGCGGCCATTTGATCTCCTGCATGCGCCTTAGCTCTCGTAGCTACTCTGGGATTACCCCGGATGACTGG
>CADDYV010000110.1 GCA_902810695.1 Actinomycetota bacterium
CTTCTTGCCCTACCGAGCTGGTTTAGCTGGGTGTTCTCCAGCTTGAGACCAAGCTCCTCGGTTATGACCTCTCCGCCGGTGAGGATGGCGATGTCTTCGAGCATCCTCTTGCGCCTGTCCCCGAAGCCAGGGGCCTTGACCGCAGCCGCATTGAACGTGCCGCGCAGCTTGTTGACAATCAGCGTAGCCAAAGCCTCGCCCTCGACATCCTCGGCGATGATGAGGAGAGGCTTGCTCGACTGCATAACCTGGTTGAGGATAGGCAAGAGATCCTGGACGTTGCCGATCTTCTGGTTGGCGATCAGGATGTAGGGATCGTCCAGGACTACTTCCATCCGATCCTGGTCCGTCACGAAGTAGGGCGAGAGGTAGCCCTTGTCGAACTGCATCCCCTCGGTGAACTCCAGGTCCATCCCCAGGGTCTGCCCTTCCTCGACGTTTACCACCCCGTCCTTGCCTACCTTGTCTATGGCCTCGGCGATGATGTTGCCGACTTCCTCGGAACGGGCGGAGATAGCCCCAACACGTGCGATCTCATCCTTGCCGGAGATTTCGGTGGACTGCTCCTTTATCGCATCAACTGCCGCCTCGACGGCTTTCTCGATACCGCTTCTGAGGATCACCGGGTTGGCTCCCGCCGCGACGTTCTTCAGGCCTTGGCGCACGATGACCTGCGCCAGAACGGTCGCCGTTGTCGTCCCGTCGCCCGCGATGTCGTTGGTCTTGGTGGCGACCTCCTTGACGAGCTGGGCCGCCTGGTTCTCGAAGATGTCCTCCAGCTCGATCTCGCGCGCGATCGTCACGCCGTCGTTGGTGATCGTGGGCGAACCGAACTTCTTGTCGAGGACGACGTACTGGCCCTTCGGGCCGAGCGTTACCCTGACCGCGTCGGCCAGCTTGTTTACGCCAGCCTCCAGCGCCCGCCTCGCCTCATTGTCGAACTTCAACTCTTTGTGCGCCACTTCCTGAAACCTCCTCTACGAGACTTTTGTGGCCTTCCCATGTTTTGGCACTCTACCCCGTAGAGTGCCAGCGCGCGAAGTATATTCCTCGGCGGGTTAAAATTCAAATATGAAGAGCGCGAGTATATTCCGTCCGGACCGCATCCCCAGTCTGAACCGTCTGCCGCAAGAGGTGGGCCGTAAACAGCGCCTCTGCGAACGCTGCAACCAGCGGACGGAGCACATATTGTACGTGGTTCCGAAGAAGGTTGCCATCTTCTTCTATCGAAGAGAGCATCCCGACAACGTCCACGCTACCTGCGTCGAGTGCGCCCACAGCGTGGTTCTCACCGGCGAGGAGCGGGAGCAGGCTCTCAACCGGATCTAAATTCAAGAGAAGCCGCGGATATATCCGCGGCTTCTCTCTGTACCGTTACTTGCGGGCCAGGGTCTTGATGAGGTTCGATGCCTTGGGCGTGCCCAGGCCCGTAGGAAGATCGTAGCCCTTCTTGGCCGAGTAACCTTCCCCGTGGAAGGCGTTGTTGCCGACCGTAACGTCGTGGAAATCGTGGCGGTAACTCGCCCTGTTCTTCGCGAGCTTGTACAGGGTGGGATTCAGGAACCCGACCGGCTTGCCGGCGGCCTGGTTCGCCAGCGCGCCGATTCCGGCCCACTGCGGCGCTCCAGAGCTGGTGCCGCCGAAGAAGTAGAATCCTTTTTGAAGGCCCGGGATGCTCAGGTACACCAGCACGCTCGTGTAGACCGACGCATCATAGCTCACATCAGAGGTGGTGCGGTACCGAGTAGGTTGGAACCCCTTCTGGTAAGAAGGCTTCTTGAACACCTTGCTCGGCGCTCCGCCCGTCGCCCCGAACGGTCCGTACCTGCATCCATAGGGGCAGAGTGCGGGCTTGGAGTCGTTCCAGACCGTCTCCCTCTGGTAGTCGCCCCTGTTGCTGGCGAACAGGTTGGTGCCGCCAACCGCCGTAACCAGCGGGTCAGAGGCTGGGTAGCTGGCGTTGGCTTTCTTGGTCCTGCTGTATGGGTAATTGCTGGCCCCGCCGTCTCCCGCCGAGGCGAAGACGGAGATGTCGCGTCCCTTCGCGTTCGCGTAGCCGTCGTGCGAGAGCCTGAGCTGGACATTTTCCTGAACGCTCTTTATGGACGCCTCCGGTGTCCCGTAGCTCTGCGACCACACGTTGCCGAGGTTGTGTCCCAAAGCCCAGGTCTGGGCGTAATTAAAAGCCATGTCCGAACTGTTCCTGGCTATCACCAGGTTGATGGTGGCTTTGGGTGCGATCGCGTGCGCCCACTGGGTATCCAGCGCGATCTCCTGCGCCCATCCCTGCTGGTTCGAGCTTCTGGGGTTGAATTTCGGCTTGCCCTGCGGATAGTAGATGTTCAGATTGGCCTTCGGCAATCCGAAAGTCTTGCTGAAGGTGTTCAGATCCCGCTTTACAGACGGGCTGCCGTAGGCATCGAAGATCACGATTGATTGCCCTTTGCCCCTCAAAGAGTTGGGGATGTCATAGGCCCTGCGGATCTGGCTCGGCCCATAGCACGCCAGCCCTGCCCTCGCCACACACTGGGAAGGCTTCAGAGGAAACCCCTGATTGCTCTTGGCCGAAAAAGCAAATTTCTTCGGAGGGTGCGCATGGTACTTGAACGGTATGTTGACTTTTTTATTGGTTTTCGCATAGCTGTTGGCCGTCGAGGCAACCAGCAGGGCGAGTGCAGCCATCACGAGGGCCAGGCACAACGTTACCCTGAATTTGCGGCCGCCCGAATACCTCCTGGCGTATCTTTCCACCGCCTGAATATCTCCTGTCTAGCATCACTTCTTGCATACGAGCGTTCGGATTCCCCTCCTATTCTTCCTATAGACACCCCTTCCCTTAGTTCCCACCTGAGACGCTCCAGCTCTCACCCATGAGGGGCTAATGCTTCCAGATGCACATTCTGCAAGCATGTCGAGCGTAACTCAGGAAGCAGTATATGACAGCCAGGATAACCGGCGCAACATCTAGCAACAAATGTTCGCTTCTGTTTTGGACGAGTTATGTGCTGCGAGCGTTAAGGCCCAGGTAATCAGGGAAAGAGGCAGCCTTCGAGTATGGGGCGGCGGCTCCGATCATGGCCGCGTTGTCCGTGCAGAGCTCGGGCGCCGGGATGACGAGCTTCACGCCGAGTTCCTCGCACTCCTTTCTCAACCTCTCGCGCAGCCGGGCGTTGGCGGCGACCCCCCCGGCCACGACCATCGCCGAGGCTTCATTGAGGTCTGCGGCCCGCAGGAGCTTGCGGTCGAGCGCCTCGACCACAGCCGCCTCATAACTTGCGGCCAGGTGCGGGAGTTCCTCTCGCATCTGGTTTTCGTCCAACGCCCTGAGCTTGTAGAGCAGGCTGGTCTTGAGGCCGGAGAAGCTGAAGTCCAAGTTGTTTCTCTCCTTGAGGGCAACGGGGAAGTCGTAACGCGCCGGGTCCCCGCCCGCAGCGGCTTTGGAAAGCGCCGGGCCGCCGGGGAATCCCAGGCCCAGCATCCGGGCGCCCTTGTCCAGAGCCTCACCGGCGGCGTCGTCCAGGGTCTCTCCGAGCAGGCGCATCTTGTGTGGTTCGTCAACGGAGTACAGAGCGGTATGGCCGCCGGAAGCGATGAGGGCCACGAAAGGCGGCTCCAAGCGGGGGTCGGCGAGGTAGGCGGCGGCGACGTGCCCTTCGAGGTGGTTCACCGGGACGAGCGGCAGGCGGCAGGCGTAAGCCAGCCCCTTTGCCGCCGCCACCCCGACTAGAAGGGCCCCGATCAGGCCGGGCCTCACCGTTACTGCAACGCTCGTTATCTGCTCCAGGTCCGTCCCCGCGTCTGAGAGAGCTTTTTCCACCACCCCGTCGAGGCGTTCGAGGTGCGCGCGGGAGGCGACCTCGGGGACGACGCCCCCATAGCGGGCGTGCTCGGTCTGGGTGTGGACGACGTTGGAGAGTGCTCGTCGCCCGTCGGGTTCCAGGACGGCGGCGCAGGTATCGTCGCAGGAAGTCTCTATAGCCAGGATCATGCGATTATTTTAGCCGTTAGCTTTCAATGATTTACTGCTGGCGGCTATACTCAGTGTATGCGCACGTTTTCGCTTCTGTTTTTGTTCATCGCATTCGTACTGCTGCTCGAGTTTTTGCTGTACGTGATTCGGGGTCCGGTAGACCCGCGGATCGCAGCGGTCATCTTCGCCGGATTCCTGCTCTGTCTGGCCCCTGCGATCTACCTTCTGAAACCTTTCGAGGGCCATGAGGAACTGCAGCGCCGCCGGGAAGCGAGACGCAAGCGCAGGCGAGACCCCCGGAAGGGACCTACAGATCGAGGGTCATGACCAAGGCGTCCTCGTTGCCGTAGTATCTGTATCTGCGTCCGATCGTAACGAACCCCAATGATGTGTAGAGCGCACGCGCCGCGGTGTTGCTGGGTCTGACCTCCAGGCGAACGCGCCAGACATCGGGGTGTGCATCGAGCGCAGCTTTGATGAGGGCGCGGGCGTAGCCGCGGCGGCGCTTCTCCGGACGAATGGCGAGCGTCGTGATGTGCAACTCGTTACCGGCGCGCCTCACCCCGATCTGGCCGATGATCACGCCTTCCTCCTCGAGCGCGAGGTAGTACCCGAAGGGACTTTTCAGCTCCTTGCGCCAGATCCCCTCGCTCCAGGGCTGTTCAAGGCTCTCGGCGTCCACCTCCATGGCCGCCGCAAGATCCGCGAGCGTCATGGGCCGTATCGTCGGACCACTCAGCGCCGGCTCCAGGGGTTGAGCTCCCGCCGCACCTCGGCGTCCGGCTCTCGCACGTAAAGGGGAACCACCTCCTCGGGGTTCACCGCTTCAAGCTCCGCAGACAGTATGTGTCCCGCCGCCGAGACCCGGTGAAAGGGCGAGTCATCGGGTGGTATGCGGCCCAGATTCGAGAGAACGTCCCGGTAACGCACCGCCCCGTCACCCACGAGAAGCGGCGCGCTCCCGCCGGAGC
>CADDYV010000111.1 GCA_902810695.1 Actinomycetota bacterium
AGCTGGAGTACCCCATGCGCCTGACGCGCTATGAGCTGCGCTATGGCTCGGGCGGCGAGGGGAAACATCCCGGCGGCGACGGTATCGTTCGCTCCATACGGATACTGAAGCCAGCCAGCCTCTCGCTTCTGACCGACCGTCGCCGTCACCGACCCAGAGGAGTGAATGGCGGCGGGATGGGCAAACCCGGAAAAAATATTCTCAACAGTGAGGAATTGCCAGCCAAGGCTAATCGAGAGCTGAGACCCGGAGACCTGGTAACTATCTATACGCCAGGAGGCGGCGGTTGGGGAGTGGCTCCGGCGCAGCCTACGTAGCAACCAAATGCTACAGACGAACCGCACAGATTTCACCATAAAAGGCCCGATGTTGAAGTTCGTGTCATACGGCAGTCTAAAAGCCGAAAAAGCTCCCGGTTCATGCCTGACAGGAACGTTCGAGTGCAAAGGCTCTCGCTTCGAGTCTGGAAGCGCCGCTCAGCAGGGATACGGAGGCAGAATTTGCTACTTGCGCTGTAGCGGAGCATCCTGGCTACCCGAGAAGAGAAGCGAGCGTTATGGAAGCAGCTTGAGGAGAACGATGATGCCATCCTGGAGCGTCACTACGAGCTGTGGGAAGAGAGAAGTGCTTGGCGGGAGCACGTAAGGTGCTTTGTAGAGGCCAACAAGCTTGTTTTCGTTGACGAGTACTTGAACGTCGCTCTCACGAAGCCTTACGCCAGAGTTCCTGAAAAGGGAGTGCTCCTTAAAAACTCGGTGAGAGAATGTAACGCTGATCGCTGCCCTGAGTACACAATGGAGACAAGCGGCAATGAGTGTCGAAGATGCCGCTGACCCAGTTCGCTTTTCAGAGCTACGTGGAGCACTTCCTTCTACCAACGGTGAAGAAATTACGGACTACGCGAGTAGATCTGCTCCAGAGATGACGAAGGCCCGCAGCAGTCCTGAAGGGGATCTTGTAAGTAGAACCTGTGCTGGGACCAGCGGTATATAGAAAACTTCGATACTTTTATGAGCGGAGATGCATTGCCGCGCCGCTAGCGGCTACCTATACTTGAATGAAATTACACAAACTTTCTCTTTATGGGGGTGAGGAAATGACCTTCGTTATACAGCCGCACGTCCGCCTGCACGAGTGGGTGGCAGAGGAGCACGGATTCTTCCAGCAGGAGGGGTTGGACTACGAGTTCGAGACAGAAGGATTCGCAGGTGCTACTGTCGGGACCGTCTCTTCTGCCAGCGACGTGCCGATACAGATTCGCAGCGGCGCGCTGGAGGATATGGAAGCGGGAAGAAAGTCGGACGTATCGTGCGCCTGCCACTGGGCTGTTAACGCATCCGCCACGGGAGGGCACGGGAAGATGTACGGCAAGGCTTACTCGGTGTGCCCCTCTGGGATCTTCGTCGCTTCTGATTCGGAGTTGGAACAGCCGGAAGACCTCGCGGGTGTTGAGGTTGGGGTCGGGTACCACTCCGGCAGCCACTACTCGGCGATACAGGCTCTCGAACCATTCCTGTCGCGGGAGCAGATAAAGCTGAGCTATATCGGGAGACCTTTCGACCGGGCGAGGCTTCTACTCGACGGTCGGAGCCCTGCAGTGAACGTCTGGGGGGCACCGTACTACTTGCTGGAGCAACTCGGCTTCCGCAAACTGCTGGATACGACGTTCATTATGGGTTTCTTTATCTCCCCACACGCCGCAGCCGATGATGTAGAGCGTTACTTCAGGGCGCTCTTACGGGCGCAGCAGGAGATAGATCTTGAACCGCAGCATTACATGCATTACTGGAAGCGCGAGATGCCAGAAGACCTCGCCGGGCTCGTGGATGTTCGCCGCTTCGGTCCTGGGGAGCGGATCGTCCCCCAGCCCTACACGCGCGAGATGTTCGAGCGCACCCACCGCTGGATGCGGGAGTGGAACCTACTCGAAGGGTCCGAGGACTCAACAGAGCGTTACGAGGAGATAGTGCTGGGGTAGGGCGTGCCGGGGCGAAAGCCGAGAGTTTGGAGTGAGCCTCGACCTGTTCAAGCTCCTCGTCTTCGTTACCGTCGTCGAACGTAACGGGTACTCGGCTGCTGCAGGCCAACTCTCTCTGAGCTAGGCAACCGTATCGTTTCACGTTCGCAGCCTAGAGCGCCAGCTCGGCACGCCGCTGGTCCACTACGAGCACAGAAACGTGCATCTGACCCCTGCGGGGGAGATAGTCTACGCGACGGCCAAACGCATGCTCGACGAAGAGGATCGCCTGCTGCGTACCCTGGATACCGGGCATGAAGGGCGGGTCAAGTTCGGCGCGAGCATGGCCTTCGAGCAGCAATACTTCCTGCAGCGGGTGTCCTATGCGAGATTCTGGACACTGATGGAACGATGGCTCGCCTCCCACAGATTGAGACCTTTGCCGGGGAACACAAGCTCGGGACGATAACGATTGCCGAACTTATCGCCTACCAGCGGAGCAGAAAACCGTGCGACGCATTACCAAAGCGCCTCTGGTTCAACCTTCGGTGGACCAGAAGAGATCATGGCCTGCGTTAGGCTTGCAATCGGCCCAGGCAGCCGACTAGAGATCCTACCCAGGAAACCAGCCGGCACATCTCCTGGCTGTTGCCGTGCAACGCTATTGTCGGTAAAGAACGCCGACCACCGCTGCACAGACAGCGCTGGAGCTCGGTATGAATCTGCTCGCCACCTGCGTAATAGTATGCAACACCACCTTTCCTGGACGTGGCCCGCTCTCATTTGCGGACCTGCTACAAATGATGGGAAAAGCCGGGCGTGAGGAGCATATCGGGCGCGCCGTAGCGATGGTTCGAGACCGGATGATGCCCGTGATGCGGAAGAACTCAAGAAAAATCGTCGAAGAGTAATTACCTGGACTTGTCTCTCACATTGAGCGCGTCAGGTCTCGTGCGTGGACACGGCCAGATCTGTCCCATGATGGTCGCGACACAGGTGGCTGCTCACCTTTCACGTTCTTCAGCGACCGGAGCCGTCCCCAAAGATCAGGGGCGCGGGATGCGGCCACGGGCCGGTGGACTCCCTTTATCGTAGATGCCTCTACAGGAGAGCGAGCTTCAGAGAAACAATCCAAAGCAGGTGAAATCAAAAAGATGAAGTCATGAAGAGAGCCAGAGAGCAACGGTGCCCCAGCGACCCCTTTCGCGAACTGTAGAATCCTCAAATTCTGGATAGTGGTGCACCTGACCGCAACATTATTCGCCCAATTTCCAGGAAATGCGAGCAAGGACAGGCTCGTGGCGTAGGAGGCATCTGCAGGTTCTCTGGCTTCTGAAGCAGAGATCTCAAAAGAAAAGCTGAGTCATTTCGGTGTTGCTGTATAGGTGACAACCGAGTTGAAGCT
The DNA here is from genome assembly GCA_902810695.1 of Actinomycetota bacterium. GTDB lineage: Bacteria > Actinomycetota > Rubrobacteria > Rubrobacterales > Rubrobacteraceae > CADDYV01. Next base: position 3,363 of record CADDYV010000111.1, read on the forward strand.
CCCGGGCGCGTCGGTCCACAGGACTCTCAGGATGTAGTCGAAGTTGTAGACGCAGCTTCCGGGCTGAAGCGGTGCTCCGCTGGAGCATGAGCTTGCATTGTTGAACACGGTTGAGTCACCACTGGTGGTAAAAGGTGTTGCATTTTGCGCCTGTCCCAGGCTCGTGGTGTCTCCAAGGGTCCACCTCATGCTTCCCTCTGAGATCTTCATTCCCGAAGTACCCGTGTTTTCGGTGGCGGATACGGAGCCGCTCCAGGGGGTGTTGCTGGTTACGGTGACGCTCACCGCGTAGCTGGATGGGGCGCCGCTCTTTACGTAGTAGGCTCTGCCCGCAGCACTAAAGACGCCAACGTCGGGCTGATCCGAAGGCGAACCGCTTGCGGAGAGGTTGTTGCCGAAGGTGGCGCTGGAGGTGCTCAGGCTCATCGAGAGCGCAGGGGCAGCGGCAGAGAGCGTGCCGAAGTTCGTAACCCCATCGGTTACGCCCGAGATCGAACTGCCGCCGGGAGCTTTGGTGATGTTGCCGCTTGCTCCTGCGGTGGTGGCTTTGACCCGGATCCCGGACCACATGATCGTTGATCTGCACCCCAGAAAGCTTCTGCGGCTGACGTTTATGGCGATCTGGGTTGGGGCGGGCGTTACGGTCTGCGAAGAGGCGCCGTTCAATTGAACGGTGGTGAGCGGCCCGCAGAGCAATCCTTGACTGGAGACGCTTGCTGTTACGCTCTGAGAGGTGTCGAATTGAAATCCAGTAGGCGCCTGAAGGACGATTGCTCCGGTGCCGATGTCGCCAGAGCTTGATTCGCTGACCGAGGGGCCACTCAGCGTAACAAAAGTGCCTGGTGGGATATTGGTGCCTCCGGTAGCCGGGCTTACCGTCGCTCCCGTTGCGTAGGGCGCCACCCTGCTCGCCCGGAGAGAGGATGACGCTGTCTGTGAGGAAGCAAGGGACGGTGAAGCCGGGCTGGAAGATGAGGGAGAAGAGGACGCTGTTTGCGAGGAGGCAGCCGATGATGAGACCGGGCTAGAGGATGAGTGGGGATAGGTGCTTGCAGAAGATTTTGAAGACTGTGGGGAGACGGAGGACGGAGTGGTAGCTGGCCGGGAACTGGCCTCAGGCGTCGTCCTCTGAGATGCGGAGGAACTGGAGGGGGCAGGGCTTGATTGCGGAGATTTTGGGATGTGGCTTCTTGCAGAGACCTGCGGGCTGATGAATACGATGGCAATGATGGCCGCTGCGAACATCGGCCAGATCCCGCTTGCAAACCTCTGGCACGCGGACGCTACTCGCCAAATCTGGCCTTTGCGGGGAGTAGCTCGCTTACTACTCAAGGGCACCCTTATTTATTCCTTGAGTACCTGCCATGCCCTCCCCAGCCGCCGGCGCAAGGGCCCTAGCGGTGGCAGGTAGCGGACTGTCGCTACGAGCAGCACCACAACCCCCAGGATTATCCCGCCGATGAGCGGCCAGTTTGGTGCGCTGGAG
>CADDYV010000112.1 GCA_902810695.1 Actinomycetota bacterium
TGACGGTTACCGTGATCCCCTCGGTCAATCCTTCTCTCTTCAGAACCGGCACCAGATCGCCCAGATAGTCTCACAGTAGAACTCCGGAAGCGAGCAGTTCCGCAGCTCTTTTGAGGATCGCGAGTAGGCAAAAGTACTTCCAGGATGGGGTTCTTTCTGGCTGGTCCCAGGTTAGCGGGGACGAAGAGCATCGAAAAAATGGCTAACATTACCGGTGGTGGGTGTGAGCGTGGGAGGGAGGCTTGCTTGAAGGCGCAGACCACGAGAGTAACCATCGCCTCTAGGATAGACCGGTTGCCGATCTACTCGTTGCACCGGAGGCTGATGCTCGTGTTGGGTGTCGGCACGTTCTTCGACCTCTACGACATCTTCCTCGGCGGGGTGCTCGCCGCCGTGCTCGCCGGACCGTTCAACCTGGGTGCGACGGGTGAGGCGCTGGTCATAGGTTCGGGGTTTATCGGGATGTTCTTCGGGGCGAGTGTGCTCGGGCTGGTCTCAGACTACGTGGGGCGGCGCGCGATGTATCAGGTGGATCTCCTGATCTACTCGATCTTCTCGCTACTGGCGGCCTTCGCTCCGAGTCTGGCCTGGATCTTCATCTTCCGCTTCCTGGCCGGGTTGGGCCTCGGAGCCACCCTGCCGATGACCGACATCTACATGGGCGAGATGGTTCCCAAAGGCGTGCGCGGACGCTACACGGCGCGAGCCTACACGTTGGGATTCATCGGTGTTCCCGTGGCGGGGCTGGCGGGCAAGCTTCTGGCTCCCAGCGAATACCTTGGTATCGCCGGTTGGCGGTGGCTTTTGATTTTCGGCTCTCTGGGGGCCGCCATCGTGTGGTTCATGCGCCGCAACCTGCCCGAGTCTCCGAGGTGGTTCGAGATCCGGAACCGCCCGCAGGACGCGGAACGGGCGATGCGCCGGATGGAGGAGGCGGCGATGCGGGAGAGGGGGGTATCCGAGCTTCCCGAGCCGGAACCGGTTGTCGTCGAGCCGCAGCGGAGGGCGACCCTGAAGGAAATCTTCGGCGCCCCTTACGCCCGCCGCACTATCATGCTCTTCGTCTTTCAGATATTGCAGACCGTGGGCTACTACGGCTTCGGCTCGCTCGCCCCGACGGTGCTCACGAACAAGGGCTTCAATATCGTGGAGACACTCGGCTACACCGCCATGATCTACGTCGGCTACCCCTTCGGCTCGCTGGTCTCGATCCCGGTCGTCGAGCGTTTGGAGAGAAAGTGGATCATCGTCGGCTCGGCGATCCTGATGGCGATTCTGGGCCTTATCTTCGGGTTTGCCTCCTCGGTACCCGTCATCGTCGTCTCGGGATTCTTGCTGACAGCCTTGAGCAACCTTTTCTCGAACGCCTTTCACATCTACCAGGCGGAGATCTTCCCGACCCGCATCCGCGGCACCGCCGTCGGTACGGCCTACAGCCTGAGCCGGGTAACGAGCGCTGTACTGCCCTTTGTCGCCCTGCCCGCGCTGGAGAACTACGGCCCGACCGCCGTGTTTGCCGGGGCGGCGATCATCCTGGGCGTCCTCTGTCTGGATGTCGGGCTGCTGGGCCCGCGTGCCACCGGACGCAGCCTGGAGACGGTTTCGCGGTAGGAGCGGGCGAGTTTTAGCGCGACTCGAACCGGACCTCGGTGAATTTGGGCGACGGACCATTGAGCAGTGGTTCGCGCTCGCTTTTGAGGTACCTGCCGAAGAACGCCCCCAGGTAGTCGCCCGTGATCCGCAAACCGCGCCTGCCGCCGATGGGTCCCAGCAGTCCTCTGGTCTTCAGGAACCAGCCCTCGAATGGCGTGGAGATCGCGGCATAGTCGCTGAAGTTGAAATGACGTGCGCCTCTGATGGTCAGGTAGTAGGACGCTCCTTTGGAGTGGTCGTAGATCCTGCGTATCTGCTCGTCGCTCAGCTTGCATTCCCGGTCGCAGGGACCCGTCTGCTGGCTCGCGAAGTACATGAACGGCTGCCCGAAGTCTGAGCGGACCACGCTTCCGTAAGGGGTGCCGTCGAGATCTACCGCCGCCTTGCACCTGCTGTTGAGGTGACAGACTTGAAGAGCCGTGGCGCCCCCAAAGGAATGCCCGAATACTCCTATTTCTCGCAGATCAAGTCTCCCATGGACAACGCTCTTCGGATCCCCGTTGAGCTCCTGTAGCTTGTTCATCTCGAAGATCACGTCCTGGGACCAGACTTTGATCAGGCGGTTCCCGGCGGCTTCGTCTGCGCGGACCGAGGCCCTGGTGGCTGGCGCGTTATCGCTCCTCTCGGGGAACGAAGCGCGAGGAAGCTGCTTCGCAACCCGCCCGTTCTTGAAGACCACCACCGATGCACTGTAGGTAGGGGCGCTCGCGAACACCACATATCCTCTGCTCGCGAGATCTTCGGCCAGGGTAGTGTAGTCGGTGGGCAGCGTCCCGAAGCCCGGCTCCATGATGAGGACCGGGTAGCGGCTCCTGGCATCCGAGATCGGCGCGTCCGCGAAGGAATGGGTTCGTACCGAGCCGGGGTTCCGGAGCAGGAATGAGAAAACTCCGATCCGTTTCTCCCTCTCCTTGCCCCATTTTCCCGGCAAGTAGGAGGCGCTTCCGGCGCGTGACATGTGCTTCGCCGGATACCACGCCCACACCATCAACTCCCTCTTGTCGCTCCTTTTCCTGGTGAAGATCTCCGGGCGCGAGGTGTCCACCCAGTCGTAGGAGATCCTGCCGACAGCGTAAGGTCCGGTGGGTTCGGGCAAACTCACCATCTGGTCGTGCGTGATGTCGAGGTAGGCGAAGCCGACTATCAGCACCAGAACGACCACCGCAGCGAGCGCCAGGAAAACCTTGAGGAAAGTCTTCGGTACGCGCCGGAGTAGCGGCACCCTGGATTCAGGAACTCGCGCGCGGCATGGTGCGGGCGGCGGCAAATCCCTTGATGAGCGCGACGGCAACCACGCAGGCCGAGATAGCCATCTCCACGACTATCGCAAGCCATGTATAAGCGGTGTGGGTCGCCAGGATACCTCCGTCACCGCCGAAGAGGGCGGGAGATTGCACCTTGAGTGCTATGCCCCACACCACCAGGGCCGCCAGCACCACTCCCATCGCCAGTGCGACAAGCGTCGCGGGATAGAGGGCGAACCGGAACAGCCGCTCACCTATTGCGGTACGGCTGACGGCCCGGGAGACCGCGGCTATGCTCACGACCGCCGCGAGTAGAAAAGCGCCCACCACCGACAGAAAGAGCGCGACATTCAGGGAACTGTGTACCGCGTGAGGTCCCACGGTCGGGTAGACGACCCTTGTGAGCAACAGGACATACCCGACGAACGCTGCCAGAGACAGCGGCGGCACGCAAAAGAGTAGTGGCACGTCCTTGCGTCCCTCGGAGAGAGCATTTCTGAGGGCGGCGAACACGATCGGCACTCCGCCGAGCAGGATGGCCGCCAGGGCTACGACGGCCCCGACTACGACCGTGTGGAAAGCCGCACCGACCCAGAAATCCCGATGTGCCGCCTGGACGAAGTCTTCGTACTCGGTCATCTTCTGGAAGCCTATCCCCGCCACAACGAAGAGCGCCCAACCCCAGAGCACCGCCAGCACCGACCCGCGCATCCTCTCCAACACCAACATCCTCCCGTCTGTAACCTGGGGCCTCAGCCACGCATCCGCCGCACCGAGCGCCACGTCCGCTACGTCCAAAACCGACATCCGGCGCTCTTCGAGCAGCGCCGCAAACTCCGCCCCGTAACGCTCGCGCCACGCCCGCGGGTAGAGCCGGACGAGCCGCCGGGCGTTTTTCTCCTTCATGCGGTTGCCAGCCTCTTGAGCCCGGTCTGGACGACGTTTCTCAGGCTGAGGAGCTGCTCCTGCAGGGCGGATGCTCCGGCTGCAGTCAGGCGGTAGGGTTTGCGCCGGTCTTCGGTCGGGACGACCTCGATCATGCCGCGCCGCTCCAGCCGCGCTATCGCTCCGTACAGTGTCCCCGGACCGAGCCTCACCCCGCTCATCGTCTCGATGTCCGCCATCATCGCATACCCGTGCTTCTCCCCGTCAGCCAAACTCGCCAGAACAAACAGCGACGGGTCCGAGAAGCGACCGATATCAAAGTTTCCCTTGTTCGCCATGTATCTCCTTAATTTATTACGTCTCGTGTTATTTCGTATAACGTAATATACAGGGTTGGCGAGGGTAGGTCAAGTGGCGGACCTGCGGATAGTGTTCAAGACATGAGGTAGGGGAGCATGTAGGATCTGGAGTGCAATCCGGTAGAGTGTCGAGACAGTCGAGAGATCGGTTAAGCTGATGCTGTGGGTGTGGAGAGCTGTGATCCCATATCCGAAAGGTTCTAGAAGGCGGAGGTTACGGCTTGGTGCAGATCGTCGAGATCGCAGGCGCTATAGCCATACTGGCGGCGTATCTCGCGAACCTGTTGGGGTGGATAGAGCCTTCCGATCTCTCTTACGTGCTGCTCAATTTTCTCGGTGCGGGTGTTCTGGCGGTGATCACCGTCCTGACCGATCAGTGGGGGTTCTTGCTGCTGCAGGGAGTCTGGACTTTGCTGAGCCTGGGGGCGCTGGTGAAGATCCTGCGCGGGGATTCCATCTCTTCGCCGCAACGCCACACCGGGGCAGACGGCGATGATCCAGGTCATCTCGATCTTAGGTTCGCTGATGATCCTCGCGGCCTATGCAGCCAACCAGTTCGGGCGGGTCGGGCGGGCAAACCTGTTGTGGTACTTGCTCGCGAACTTCATCGGGTCGGGAA
>CADDYV010000113.1 GCA_902810695.1 Actinomycetota bacterium
AAGAACCACCCCCACACCCCGAGAGTACCGTCAACCCCGGCCCGGTAACCGCCGCAGCCAGCGTGAACGCTGCCCCCCTCGCCAAGAACTGACGACGATTTATCTCGCGACTCCCGCCTTCACTCATGACTCTCCTCCGTTTTTCCCTTCACAATCATTTTATGTAAGCAAATTAATCGTGTCAATGCGTTAAATTCTTTGCGATATTGGATCAATTGCCGGCTTCGTAAATTGCATTGATGTGTTTTATCGGTTCGGGTACACTCGTAAACGAGAAGAATCGGATACAGAGGGAAGAATGCCAGACGGTCCAGCCCCGCGGTACCACAGGGTCAAGCAGGCGCTTTTGGAGGAGATCGAGCGCGGTGGGCACAGCCCGGACGAGCCGTTTTTGACGACGCGAGAAGTTTGCGAACGCTTTGGGGTGAGCACGACCACGGCGGTACGCGCGATAGGCGAGCTCGCGCGGGAAGGCGTTCTGGTCCGCAAGCGGGGACGCGGGACGTTCGTTGCGGAGCGTACTGAGCGGGAGGGGCCGGAGGTGCACGCGGGCAGCAGCCGGACGATCGGGTGTATTTTGAATGAGCTCGCGGGCCGGCACAACTCCGAGATACTGCGTGGAGTAGAGTCCGTGTGCCGGGAGGCGGGGTATCGGTTGCTGCTCTTCGACTCGGCGGACTCTGCCGAGACCGAGGCTCTCAACCTGCGGCGTGCGGTCGAGGCCGGGGTTGATGGGTTGATCGTCTTCCCCGCCGAAGGCTACCGCAACGTGTCGAGCTTCGATGCGCTGCGCAGGCGGGGGGTTCCGCTGGTCATGATAGACCGCTACTATCCATCCCTTGCGACCAACGTGGTGGTGCCGGACAACTTTGCGATAGGCTACGAGCTGACGGAGTATCTGATCAAGGCCGGACACCGCCACATCGCCACGCTCTGGGGAGAGACCAACTGCACGAGTGTGCTGGACCGCCTCGCGGGATACCGCCAGGCGCTGCGCTCGTGCAACCTGCCCCTCGTGCCGGAACTCGCCGCCCTGACCTCCTATGACCGGAAGCCGCAGGTTGGGCGGCTCGAACTGCTGAAGTCGTGGCTCGGCAAGCCCTACCACCCGACGGCTTTCCTCTGCTCCAACGGTTACACGATGGCGCTTCTGGCGAATGACCTCGTCGGGCTAGGCGTAAACCTCACGGATGTGGATCTCGCCGGGATGGATGATGTCGGCCCCTACGACCTTCTGCCCCTGGCGACGGTTGCCGCGATCCTGCCGTCCTTCGAGATGGGCAGCGAGGCCGCGAAGCTGGTGTTAGAGCGCGCGAAAGGCGGAGGCTCCTACCGTCCCGCCCATCACCACGTGTTGCCGGTAAAGGTCTTCAAGAAAGAGTCGGCGCAGGTGCACCTGCACGCGGCAGCGGCGAAGGGCGCCTGATGCACGGCGTCAAGAGAGAACAAGAATCAAACTGCAAATAGTTTAGGGGGAACCCGATGCGAGATGGTGGCCCGAAGATGATCTTGCACATGATCGGCAACGCCCACCTGGATCCCGTGTGGCTGTGGAACTGGCAGTCGGGGGTAGACGAGGCGCTCGCCACCTTTCGCTCCGCCGCGGACCGCTGCGAGGAATACCCCGAGTTTATCTACACCCGTGGCGAGGCCTGGCTCTACAAGCAGGTGGAGAAGCTGGACCCGGATCTCTTCGAGCGCGTGCGCCGTCTGGTCGCGGAGGGCCGGTGGCACATCACGGGCGGGCAATACGTTCAGCCCGATGCCAACGCACCCACAGAAGCCGGCCTCAGGCGTCAGTTCCTGCACGGCAGGCGCTACTTCGAGGAGAAGTTCGGGGTGAGCCCGCGCATAGGATATAACGTGGACACCTTCGGACATCCGGCCACCCTGCCGGACATCCTCGCGGATCTCGGCTACGCAGGTTACGTCTTCGGGCGGCCCCAGACCCATCAGGTGGATCTTCCACAGACCTTCCGCTGGCGCGGACCCAGAGGCGGGGAGATCATCGCCACCAGGGTAGAGCCCGTCTACCTCACCCATTCCGACGATCTGTACGGCCAGATCACACTCGCCGCCGAGGCCGCCGACCCCGAACTCGGACACGCCATGTGCTTCTACGGGGTGGGCAACCACGGCGGCGGTCCGACCAAGGCCAACATCGAATACATCCTGGAGCACGAGAATTCATTCGAGGGGCTGGAGCTGCGCTTCAGCACCCCGGAGGCATTCTTCGAGGCGATATTGCCGCAATCCGAGAAACTTCCCGTGGTCACGGAGGAGCTTCAGAGAACGTTTCCCGGCTGCTACTCGGTCATGCACGACATCAAGCAGAACCAACGCCGGGGCGAGCATCTCCTGGAGCAGGCCGGGCAACTCGTCGAGAAACTGTGCCGGGATGCGGAGGAGAAAGAGCGGCTCCACGAACGGCTGGATGAGGCATGGGAAGACCTGCTCTTCACCCAGTTCCACGACCTCCTCGCCGGAACGTCTACCCCTTCGGCCTGGGACTCGGTGCGAGCGATGCAGGGCAGGGCCAGGATCACCGGAGAGGAAGTCGTTGTCGAGACCACCAGACGGTGGGCCAGACGGAATCTCCCGCCGGCCAATTACCAGCAACTCGTCCTCATAAATCCCGACTCTTCTCCCTGGGAGGGTCTGGTAGAAGCAGAGCCCTTCCTGGACTTCGACGTCTGGGGAGAGCGGTGGCTCTCCGACCTCGAAGGCAACCCGATAGATTTCCAGCCCGTCCAGCCGGACACCCCGATCTGGCAACTCATTAACCGCCTGATCTTCCCGGCAGAGATACCGGCGCAGGGCCACTGCCAGATCCTGGTGCGCGACGCTCCGAAACCGGAGACGGGACTGATTCCGACAGACCTGGAAATCTCGCCGGAACGCCTCGCCAACAGTCATCTCCGGATAGAGCTCTCACCTTCGGGTATAAGCGCGATCTCCTTCGAAGGTACAAAGTTGCTCGGAGAGGATGGAATAGGTCTCCACCTCCGCCAGGATCACACCGGCACCTGGGGCTTCCACGGCGACAGCTTCGAGGAGCCGATCCTGGAAGTCTTCGAAGGCGGCGAATGGGTCGTGGAAGAGAGCGGCCCGCTGAGGGCGAGGGTGAGACTTGAGGGGTGGCTGGGACACTCCACCGTGCGCTGGACGCTCTCGTTGCACCGCTACGACCCATCTCTGAGGATGCGCCTGGAGGTCGGATTCTGCGAGAAGTTCAGGCTCCTGCAGATGCCCGTCAGCCTGCCCTCCACCCCCGCGCGGCGGACCGACGGACTCGCCGGAGGATGCGTGGAGCGCCGGCCAGGGCCGACCGAGTGGCCCGTCCAGGGCTGGTCGAGGGTGAGTCTGCCCGGTGGCCCAGCCCTCGCCTTCGTAACGCCCGACGCCTACAGCCTGAGCCTGGACGAAAATCGCTGGCAGTGGACCCTCCTGCGCAGCCCCAAGATGGCCTGGGAAGACGGCACCTCGGGCGTGTACGCAGGCCGCGACTACCATACGGACCAGGGAGAGCACACCTTCGATTTTCGCCTGTACGCAAGTGAGAGCCTGGACGCAACAATGCTTGGCACGCAGGCACGCCAGCAATCCCGGCCCCCGATCCTGCTCGACCGCTACGAGGGTATGGACCGTCCCCCGTGGAAAAACAACCCGCCCAAACGCCTGTGGCTCCCCGCCGAGCACCGGGCCTACCGGGACGGGCGTCTGGGAGAACAAAAGTAGCACCCGGCCCCTCGCCTGCTGGTTGGCGGCAACCCGGAAGTAACGCTTATACTTTACGAAAGGTTGTACCAGGAAAGGGGTCTTCGAGGTGGCGGAGAAGGTCTATCGTAGCGAGCTTACGCCGGTCAGCTTCTTGAGGCGCAGCGCCTACATGTTCCCGGACAAACCCGCAGTTATCTACGGCGGGCGCCGCTACAGCTACCGGCAGTTCGAGGAACGGGTAAACCGGCTCGCCTCCCGGCTGCGTTCCAAATTGCAGAAAGGAGATCGGGTGGCGTTTCTGTGCCCGAATACGCCACCGATGCTGGAGGCGCACTTCGCCGTGCCCGCCGCTGGCAACATACTCGTAGCGATAAACACGCGCCTCTCCGCCGGTGAGATCCGCTACATCCTGGAGCACTCCGGCTCGAAGACACTCTTCGTTGACGCCGAGCTTGAGGACCTGGTCGCCGATGTGGAGGGCATCGAGAAGATAAGGATCGAAGACACCGGTGAGCCGGGCGACCCCTATGAAGACTACCTCTCCGAAGGTCTGCCAGAGCCCGTCGAGAGCGTCCTCGCAGATGAAGAAGAGACCATCTCCATCAACTACACCTCCGGCACCACGGGCCGGCCCAAGGGCGTGATGTACACCCATCGCGGAGCCTACATCTGCGCTCTGGGCAACGTCATCGAGGCGGGGATGGGCTACGAGACGAAGTATCTCTGGACGCTGCCGATGTTCCACTGCAACGGCTGGACCTTCCCGTGGGGTGTGACCGCCATAGCGGGAACGCATGTCTGTCTCAGGAAGGTCGAGCCTGCGAGGATCTGGGAGCTTTTCGAGTCCGAGGGCATAACCCACTACTGCGCGGCGCCGACGGTCCAGATCGGGAT
>CADDYV010000114.1 GCA_902810695.1 Actinomycetota bacterium
GAGGCTCGGCCATCGTAAATACCTCCCGAACTGATCGAGTACATGCAGAACTCCGATCATCCTGGAGGACGATGGCCGCTTCTTCCAGCGACTCACCAACTTTTACAGAAGTTTATGGGCACAGCCGCTACTTGAAGACCGGTCGAATTAATCCCTCTATTGAGGAAACTCTACGCTCCGCCCCATGGTCTTCCCTGGAAGAACATCTGGATGGGTTAAAACAGCGAGTTGATCATTCTGTGTCCAACGCACATAAGCTCCGAGATAAGTACCGCGAAGAGTTGCTATCAGCAAAACCCGATCTTAAGGGGAAGATACGTCGTCCTTCCTCTAACGCCCTATCTCAAGCCGAACAGCTTCTTACGACTGGAACTATAGCTGCTTCTGATGGAACGGTAGCTCCGGTTCCGCTTTTGGGAGGAGCTAAAATCCAGGTTGGTGTCGTTATCGTTTTCAATCACGGAGAAATTGTCGATCTCGTAACCCGGGTTTTTGAGACAGAACTCATTTCTGAGACGAGTACTGCCACTGAATTTTTCTCCCAGCTTCGCCAAGCAAGATCGGTATCCAATCTGCTAGCGAGAGCAATAATGCTTTTTGGCGAGCGGCGGTTACTTCTGGACCAACCAGCTAACTGGCGGATGATCCACGGTGAACTTATTCCACATGAACTCCGAACTGGCGCAGGTCGTCCAGCGCAAAATCTCCCGCCCACCTTTGATCTTGTCCAAAAATACATCGACACTGAAACCTTTATTGCCGTTTCTGAAGGTTCTGACGACACAGATATCCTGAACGCTGCAATACTTTTGGAACCAGGTGAATACATTGAGTTTCGTTCTCTTGAAGATACACTGATGAGTTTTCTGGAAGGTGATCCTGAGACCGGCCAGTCGCGAGCAAACTTCAACCAATTCGATGCTGAGCGTTTCAGACAGTTCATTAGGTCTGTTGGACCTAAAGTGTCCGTGGCGCTGGTCAAAGCAGGACCTAAGCCTTTTCTCATTGAATGCCATACTAATCGAGTAGAAGAGGCTGTTGCGTTGTTCCTTGCCGATTCTTTGTGGACTCGGGGATTACCTACTGACGGTTCAGGTTTGGTTGTCAGGGGCTTCCCATTTCACATCGACCTAGCCGATCAGGTAGCCAGAACCCTTTTCAAAGGCTCTGATTTCCGCAATTTCGTAGAGAGCAGACTGTTCAGTCTCGGTATCGAAGCAGGTGTTTTCGATATCGATCCTAGGAGGACCAGATAATGAGTACCGAGAATCCGAACCCCGATCAGGAACCGGAAGATATACAGGCCGATTCGGAGATGGACGGAGAATCTGTTCACGATAGGTCTAGTGACAATGAAATCCAACCAGTCAATACAAATGGGCAACCTTCGACAGATGAAGAAGAGTCAGCAATACATGCTATTCGCGATTCGCTCGTAGAGCTTGGCTTCATTAACTTCGATACTGGCGTTGCAGACAACGCCTCTGCAGGGGCAATGGTTTCTGCAGACCGAAGAAAACATTTCCGTCGAGACGTGTACGTTGGCGTCCGAGATCCAGAGCAGGGAGTTGAATTCCTGGGCCGCATAGTCGAGGGACCATTTCATTCTCCACACGAGGTAAGTTCTGACTCCGCAATCACCCGTACCACTGTGCTGCACCCAGAACGCACCAAATTCAGGCCAAGCTATTATGTCTATGGCACCATAGAAATACTTGGTGAACTGGTGGAAGGCGAAAGGGTGATACCTTCACCGACACGCCCCCGGCCATACTCTGAGATCTACATCTTCCCGCCTGATCGGTTACGCAAGTTGCTAGATATCGAAGGCGATCTTTATCTCGGTCAGTTGATAGGCTACAGTGGAGTGGGCGTTCACGCGAGATCCGACAACAAAAACTTCCTTCCGCGTAACTCGGGCATATTTGGCACAGTAGGCTCCGGCAAGTCCAACACGACTCAGGTGTTGATGGAAGAAACTCTGGCTGCAGGTTGGGCCGTCGTCGTCATTGACGTGGAAGGCGAGTACGTGAGGATGGATGAGCCAACAGATGACACCCATCTGGCTCGCTTACTCAGAAACCCGCATAACCTGCAACCCAGAGGCGTTGATGATTTTCATGTATACGTTCCCACTTCTGGGAGATCCGAGGCTACATCACCCAAAGGGTTTAAGGTTCCAATCTCCGGGCTCCAGCCAGTGATTATTGCGGACATTCTCGCATTTAGCGAACCGCAAGTTCGGATGTTCGGCACTATCACGGAAGAAGCGACTCGGCAAAATGCAACGCAGCAGAGCAGTGGAGGGCGCCGCCGTGGCGTCTTCGGCAACACGCAGCAGGGCGGGAGCTTGCAGCAAGACACACGACCGTACACATTGCAGAACCTTGTAGACGGACTGGAAGAAGACAGAAATCAGAACGTCCCGTTGGTTCCTCGAATCAGGTCACAAGAACTACCTACCGCAGGTACGCTCCGCTCGAAGCTAATTGACCTCGGACGCTCAGGGATGCTCGACTGGAACGCAACAAGCAGTGTGCCAGAGCTACCTGTAGATGATCTTTTGGTGGGAGGACGGCTATCCGTTCTCGACGTATCGGAAACCGATGATCGTAGCCGCAACATTGGCATTGCCTACACGCTGCAGGCGCTATTTGATCGAGTCATTCAAACACCGAGAGGTGCGCGTATGCCGTCGGGGCAAAAGCGACCTCCGGTCCTCGTAGTTATTGAGGAGGTTCACACCTTCGTATCCCGCTCTACAGCTTCAAAGATGCGCTCGGTGCTAGACAATCTCCAGATCATCAGCCGTCGGGGACGCAAACGATGGATGGCACTTGCCTTGGTCTCCCAACAGCCCAGTCATGTCCCAGACGAGCTGTTTGAACTCGCCAATACAAGGTTTATCCACCAACTTAAGTCTGTTGCCAATCTAAATCCTGTCAAACAAACTACTGGCGGCGTTCATGAGGCGCTCTGGTCAAATGTTCCAGCGTTAGGACCGGGTCAATGCTTGTTAACCGGTGCGGTCTTTAGAGATCCACTTTTCGTAAATATCCGACCAGCTTGCTCACGCCGACTATTAACAAGCTGAGGATGCAGATACTTCCCGAACTCGAACTAGGCTGGTTTCACCGTTATCCGGCACGTTTCCCCGCGAGTGCACTCGCGGAAATATTCGCATCTGTGCAAGAAAAACTTGAGCAGGCACCGCTCTTAGTGCTGGATCCTTTTGCTGGAACAGGCAGCACCCTAGCTGCTGCTAGGCAACTAGGTCTGCCATCTGTCGGAGTAGAACTAACATATCTAGGTACACTCATTGCACAAGTGCGCCTTGCTCCCCCCGAAGATCTGGGAAAAGCTCTTGCTACAGCAGAAGAGATGGCTCTCTTGATGCCAACTGGCAAAACTGGCAACAAACCATCTGTTCCAGAAGATCTCGTTTACTGGATCGGGCAAAACAACGCCTGCGTCCTCACAAAATGGTTCACTCAACTCAGTTCAGAACAAGACACTAAGCTCAAAAGGTGGCTTCAACTGGCAATTTCCTCTGCTCTGAGACCATCATCGCGATGGCTACCCGGTTCGATTAAACCTCAGACCGATCCTACCCGCGTTCCTCCACCCATCGGCGTTAATCTACAACGAGCAGCTCGTGCTCTCGCACGAGATTGTCGTATGGAATCTAAGAATCTCACCATCCCTGCATCGATCAAACCGGGTGACGCCAGAACCCTTCCGCTGGAGTCTAGCTCTGTTTGTGCTGTAATAACTAGCCCTCCTTACGCCACAATGTACGACTACTACGACGTTCAGAGGCTGAGTTATCTGGCATTCGGATGGCCGCAGGAGTCGTATCTGCAGATAGGCCGGTCCCGCGAGATTTCGAAAGATGGCTCTGGATTTACACCACCACCGTCTATGGAAAACTGGTACTGTGGACTCTATAGAGGAGAGATGACCCTCGCAGGCCGTGCACTGAGAGCTTATCTTCAAGCAATGAGACAACACTTTTCTGAGATAGAGCGCGTGCTAAGGCCAGGCGGAATAATAGCCTACGCGGTCGCAAACTCATTCAAGTCTGGCAAAACATTTCGTCTGGTCGAAGCTATGGCAGAGCTTATAGCTGAATTTAGCTTTAAAGATATTTCTGTTGAACTGCGCAGAAATTCTGTGAGGCGTATTCTTCCTGCCGGGAGAGATCCAAAGACAGGACGTTTTTCTTCATCGTCTCAGCCCGCTGTCGACGAAAGAGTCATTTACGCTGTACGCCAGTAATTGGCGCTTCTCTACATAGCAGATCACACGCTCAGAGCCGGCATGATTTCCTTTCCGTAAGCGTCGAGCGTCTCCTCCATCGCGTCGTGCATGAGGTAGATGTTGAACTGGTCCACGCCCAGCTCTTTTAAGACCTTCAGCTTTGCGATGTGATCCTCGACGCTCCCGAGCACGC
>CADDYV010000115.1 GCA_902810695.1 Actinomycetota bacterium
TTCGCTAGCCTGCACGCTCGCCTCTTCAGATTTCTCCTCTTGCTTCGCTCGATCTTGCTCACATCGACTCCCTCCTAACTTGGCTCTTGCGGCGTCCACCTTCCTCTTCGCGAGCGTTGACGATCGCTGTCAGCAGGGCAGGCCAGGGATAAGTCGGCTCGGTCTGCGCCACCCTCAGCGCAACTCGCATCAGCATGTCTTCCTCTCCCCGGTCGACGCAGTACTTTGCCAGCCGCCGCGCATGGTCGTACTGCACGTCGACAAGCGTGGCGAGTTGGTCTGCTATGCGGGCGGCCTGATGGCCTATCTCGACCTCGCACACACGTTCGACTTCTGTGGCCAACGCTTGCCATGACTTGAGAGGTGGCTCTTTCCCACTCGCGCGTCGGTTGATCGATTCCTCTGAGTTTCCCACAACTAGGTTATGGTCTACTTTGTTTTGTAGGTCCGCCTTTTGGACCCCAGGGGTCCAACTCCTGGACGGAGAGGGTACAGTTCTTGGACTCGGTGGATCGGAGCCTTGCACTCCTGCCCCACCAGCTGTTCCTTTCGATGTTGCACGCCTCTTCCGCGCACGCCTGGGGGAGGGTGGTGGAGCTTCGTAAGACATGTTGAGAGAGACCTCTGCGGCCCTGTCGGCACCGCTCGGAGCTTTTGACTCGTGCTTGATCAGCACACCCTCTCTTACTAACTCATCAACCGTGGCGATGACCGTAGAACGCCCGAGACCCGTACCGTAGTCGAGACGCGTGCCGTCGCGTTTGACTATGCCGTCCACCATCTGCCTGACCGAGATGCGGTCACTCGTACGCCCGAAGCCGTACGTACGCCTGGCGACGTAGAGCACCACCTTGACTTTAGCCCCGCTCATAACTGCCAGCCATCGGTCCAGGATCACGTTGGGGACCTGAGTAGTGTTCGGAAGTAGCAGTCGCCGGTTGGAACCAGATTCCCGCTCTTCATTCGAGATCACGTGTTCGTGCGAGCGTTCCGAGGCACCCGCAGTCTCGTCGACGTCACCCATCGTCCCCTGTATCCTGCGTTTGACGGGCCATGTATGCATCGATGGAGACTCGCGATACCCTTACCCCGCGGGTACCGATCGTCGCGCTCTGGATGATCCCTGTACGACGCAGCCGCCAGAGCAGGCTGCGCGATATTCCGTACATTTGCTCCACCTCGCGCGGCGTGAGCCACACCTTGAGGTCTGTCTGCATCAACCCTCCTATCTACTTTGACTGCCCCATTCCTTCTTCTTAAGGCCCATCATCTGCTGCTCTGTATGTGTTGTTCTATTTTATTGTACAAATTGCCATCATTTATGGCAAATGGAGATTGCACGAAGCAAGTATATACGCTAGTATGTTCACATGAACAATCAGAGTCAAGAACGGATCAAGATATACAATCGTGTAAGACTTCTGAGGCAGGACCGTGGGCTCTCGCGAAGAGAGTTGGCCGATGCTCTGGGGATTAATCACCGCACTCTAGGGTACATCGAGCGGCAGGACTACAGATTGAGTCTCGAACTCGCATTCAGGATTAGCAACTTCTTCGATCTCCCGTTGGACGCTGTGTTCTCGCAAGAGCCGTTCCCTCCCCTGGCAGAGGAGCTTGGCCGTGGCCGACAAGATCCTAGGAAGAGAGTGGATCATGCTGGGTGACCGATTCCAAGAGCTAAGTCGAAATCAACGTCGAGTACTGTGCTGTGTAGCCTACGGATGTTTTGCAGCAGCCAGCCCCATGGGCTTGTTTGGCAGTCCTTTGTTGAGGCTAATAAGCGTCGTGGCGATGGGCTTCTCGATAGCGGCCTACATACCGCTGCGTAATTACCTGGAAGATCTCCACAATACGGTACTGGCACGGGACTACGAGGATGACGATAAGCTGTTGAAGTCAAAGAGGGAGTTGGACGAAAAAGAGCAGAGACTTCGGACGAGGAGCCTCTACCGCGCTTATTTGCTCCTTGCAGCGGTGTTAGCAGGATCTTGGTGGTACTTCGGAACCGCCGAGTGGCTGGGCTGGTGGAAACCGAACGCACGGTACGAATGGACCTGGCTGTTTTTAGGTGTAGTGTGGGTTACCTGCACTCTGCCGACGGTCATTGCAGCATGGATCGAGAAAGGAGAACATAATCTACCGTACCCGGTTTGGGAAGATGACGAATGACGTGCATTGGACCATCGGCCACACCACTACGCCGCGTACCGATCTGGCCCAGTCTCTACACCGATGGAAATGCCTGCTCGAACGCACTGGAAGCTGTAGTCAGGGGCAAAGATGACTCGCAAGCGCGGCAACGGCGAAGGTAGCATATACAAGGCCAAGGACTGTGAAGGTTACCGCGCCGCCTATTGGGTAGAGACTCCAGACGGCGAGAAGAAGAGACGCTACGTGTCGGGACGGACACGAGCGGAGGTGGCAAAGAAGCTAGCGAAGGCCATCGCAGACAGGGATGGGGGGTTCTCTCTGGACCGAGAATCCGAAGGTATCGGACTATCTGACACGTTGGCTCTCAGATTCCGTACGGGATAAGGTCAAGCAGCGCACCTTCGAGAACTACGAGTACATGGTCCGTGTGCATCTAGTACCCGCGTTGGGTCATGTCAAGCTCCGCAGCCTCACGCCCGCGCGTGTGCAGGCACTCTACCGCGCCAAACTGGATTCCGGTCTCTCGCCGCGTACGGTGCAGCTCATTCACACGGTCTTGCACAAGGCTCTAAAACAGGCCGTCAAATGGGAGTTGGTCGCCAAGAATGTGACCGAGGCCGTGAATGCCCCCAGACCGGCAAGAGTGACAGGCAAGAAGATCCGGCCATTAAGCCGGAAGGAGTACTTTGCTTTCAGGGAGGCAGTCCGAGGCGATCGGTTGGAGGCTCTCTATGTCCTGGCGGTCACCGCCGGACTGAGGGAAGGCGAGATCCTCGGTCTAGACTGGGAGGCTGTAGATCTCGATCGGGGGATTGTGTACGTGCGTCGCCAGCTCACCCGCACCAAGAAGGATGGTCTGATCTTCACCGAGCCTAAGTGGAACAGCCAGCGGAGTGTCATTCTGACCGAGGACGCTGTGGCAACCCTCCGGCGGCACCGCGCGCGACAAGCCGAAGAGCGGATGAAGTTGCCTTTGGGGCTGTGGCAAGACACCAGCTTGGTCTTCACCTCCGCTACCGGCGGTCCCCTAGATGTGGGTAACATGACCAACCGCTCCTTCAGGCCGCTGCTGGAGCGCGCTGGGTTGCCTCGAATACGCTTCCACGACCTCAGGCACACCTGCGCAACGCTCCTTCTTTTGGCCGGTGTTAGCCCGAGGATAGTGCAGGAGAGGCTCGGACATCGCGACATATCAGAGACCCTGGGCACCTACTCCCATGTCCTGCCAAACATGCAAGAAGCGGCTGTAAAGGCCCTGGACAACCTCCTGTCCCCAGAGGGGGAGTAAATGGTAATGCGGAGGCAGGACCGGAGCAAGACCGGTCCGCGTAGAGAACCGTCGGCCTTTTGGTTCATGAACTGCCCTGTCCCGCGATCGCGTTTCACCCAACGATTGGTTTTCTGGTTCTTGACCTGGCTGCGCTCCTTGACCGCACCTCTACATCCTGCCCCTTGGTGGACTCTTGGCCATGCCAATGCTTCCGTTTAGAACATTTAGTTCCTTGATATACTACTAATGTTCGATTATAGAACGCCAGAACGGAGGCGCAAGAGAATGGTTGGACGCAAGGAGCTGGCGGCGCGGGTAGCTGCCGCAAGAGAGCAGGCTGGCATTAGTCAGGCCGAAGTTGCACGGAGGCTTGAGCTGCCGCGCAGTGCGATCTCCAAGATGGAGAATGGTGAACAGAGGATCGAGAGCCTAGTTCTGGCTGACATGGCGAGACTGTACGGGGTTTCCGTAGCATCATTACTGACTGACGGTAACGAGGCCACGAGAAGGTGCGACTCGCTGCCGGGGGAAGTGTTGCTCCGCTCCGCCGGTGACATGGTACCCCAAGACCGTGAGGTGCTCGACGAGTTCCTCGACATGTGTCGAGACTACGCGGAGCTGAAGCGGGCGGTGGGTAGAGCATGAGTGCAAGGAGGATGTTTCTGGAGCTAGGTCCTGAGACCTTCGCTGCGGAAACTCGCCAGCGGCTGGGGCTGGGCGTAAGTCCGGTCTGGGACATGGCAGCTCTGCTGGAGGAGGAAGGGATCTTCGTCGTGGAGGCGCCTTTCAGGAGCGAGAACCCCTTCGGCGCCTTTTCCTACTCAGAAGAGACTGGTTCGTGCACCCTGATAAACACCCATTGCACCAAAGGACGCCAGACCACCACCGCAGCGCACGAGTACTGCCACAACCTCAAGGACCGGGAGAAGATAAGGGCCATCGTCTGCGGCCGACACAACGAGGATGAAGAG
>CADDYV010000116.1 GCA_902810695.1 Actinomycetota bacterium
ATAAGGGCACCGACCCAGGTGCCGGCAGAGGGCCATATGGTGACCCTCGATATCCATCCAGACATGCCAGCGAATTAACTCCACTCCACAATTACAGCGCAATACAACCCCCTTTTTGTTTAACGTTAAACCTAGACTATCTCAAACATCTACAACGCAAACACGATTCTTCAGCGATAGATCTTGCTCTACACGAATTAGACGCACCGGAAACACCGGCAGAACAATACGCTTCAACGGTTTACCCTGTTCTTCCCAATAGCAGCACCGGCAACGCCGACGAGTACCACCCAGCCGACCTAATTCCAGATCAAGCATCCACCGCTTATAGTGACCACACTCCAACTCGTCAAAGTACCAGTCATTCACATCAGCCACCATACGTAGCACCTTGCGTAACGGGTACTGATTCAACCCCGGCCCACCAGGCCTAGCCATCACACACCTCCGCAGGAAGCCGGGCACGCGACGGCGCTAATCGGGCCGGGCGTACGCCCCGGTCCCGATGATCGCTCGCCGCGGCCTGCCGCAGCCCCCCTAAAAACTCCCGTACTTGCTCTGCTTCACCAGTATCCGCCACGGCCAGGAGATCCGCCCGCCGCTCTTGCTTGAGCACCAGGAACATAGTCAGATCATCAACCAAAGCGAGATCTTCCAGATCGTCAGACGCCTCGTCAATTACCTCATCATCAGAGCGAGCAGCACCCAGGCCAGCCCAGGCCCGCAGGCCATCAGCCCAGTCCAAGTGATGCCGCCCCTTCATCGCCAGGACGAACGCCGTCCAGAGCCGGCCATGATCCTGCCGACCAGCCAGGATGTACGACCAAAGCAACTCCATCATGGTGTAGTGCTTCGACTTCCCACCCCGGCCACGTTTGCGCGCCCAGTAGACCACCTCTTGCGCCACGTCCCACCGAGGAGGCCGGCCCATCTTCGTGATATACTCATTCACTTCGCCGTCATTAGACGACACCGAGCAGCCATGCTCCCAGCGATCAGGATCAGCCGGCAGCTTTTCGCCCGTCACAGGATCGACCACCCAGGCACCACCCCGCGCCGTGTACCAGAGGTTCCGCATTTCCCACTGAAACACGGCCACGTCAGCACCCGACGCCAGGAAGAACACCGGCTGCTCGTGAGGATGGTAACCGTTATAGCCGTAAGTACATTCCAGCGCCCCGACCGAATAGATCCGCCGGCGCACCTTACCACCCCGGCCAGGACCCTCGACGCCAAACCGCTCGACGACCCGCCGCCAGTCCCGCGACTCTTTCATAACCCGATAGGCAGTCCGCAGATCAGCCACCTGGCCGCGCAGCACCCCGGCCAACTCGTCTACCGTCTGCTCGTCACCGACGTGATGCCGATCCGAAAACCGCCCCAGGGCCACGACGCAACCTTGTGACCGAGCGAACGCAACCGCTTGACCCAACTCTGTTGACCGCTCCTGAGCCAGGATCGCCCCGCAGACCGGGCAGAGCCACGATTTACACGTCACCCAGCCCTTAACGTTGCCCCGCCGCCGAGCCGGCGAGTACGTAACATGGTAACCACCTTCCGACCAGCGCACCCAGCGACACCGAGCCATCTGGTGATCGCCCCGTTGCCGCCCTTCCAACTCAGCCGGCTCTAACCCTTCCGCCCGCAAATGCACGTCTCTGTGACCCCGCAGAAGCTGCCGAGCAGCCCGCAGACCCCGATAGGACATCCAGCGCCGGGCCTGCATTTCTGCCCGGTCAGGATCAGCATGATCCCACTCTTGCATGTCCGACGGGTGGTCGGGTTCCTGGGTGTCAGTAAAACTTCCCTTATTAGCTAGAGGGCGCTGCGCGCCACCGATCACCGCTGCTACAACCCGTTCACCCCCTTCTGAGAAAGCAACAGCCGACCCGCCCGGCTGGACTGGATCGGCTGTTAGTCGATTTGTAGACGCACTACCTTGACAGGGCACGCGCCCTGCTGTAAGATCCCTCATGTGTGATGTCCCCACATTGCACGACGCACGCTGTACCCCCAGTGTGTGAGATCCAAACCAAACACCCGCACCGCCGCCCTGCTAGCCACAGGGCGTCATTTTTTGCCTTCGACCTCTGGCCCTGGCTCTAGGCGAGTTCCCCAACCCGTCTGGCCGCCTTTACGAGGTGCCCGGCTACGCTCTACAGCGATGCTTGCTACATGATAGCAGCTAACCCGAATCCACGCAAACCATATCCCACAAGGGCGATTTGTAACACAATTCGTAACACACTCCGTAACACAACCTGACACACAACCCAACACCGCTTTGGAAAGCTTAGCAAACCCAGAGGGGGGGAACTCTGCCCCTTGCTAGGTCCCCGCTTGGTTCCCCCCCTACGACCCCCTCTCCTGCGGGGACCCAGGGGCACCCGCGATCAGCAACCTACTAAGCGCAACCACCTCGCCGCGACCGGAGCACCCCTGCGGGGCTGTTGTACACGCCCGAACCAGAGAGGCTAAAGCCAAAATCACACATAGCCCCACCGCCAGGACCAAACCAAGCACCCAGGCCGGACCCTCCCCGGCGCCGGTGTAGCCGGCTTGGGGAGGGCACCGAGCAAACCCTTGACACAGCCCCCCGATTCAGCTATAATCATGTTAGGACTACTAACTCTATTAAGGAGAAAACGACCATGACCAACCAGGACGCACCACCCCCGAAGATCATCACGACTGAACGAGGCTACACACGCACCATCAACGCCCGCCGAGTCACCTGGCGCTGTGAGTGGTGCAGCGCCGAGCACGACGAATGGCGCTACCCAGGCCCGATCCCACGCTATTGTGACGAGTGCCGGCAGCCGGCGCAGAACTCCATGCAGGCCGGGCTGATGCGCCGAAAACGGAAGGCCGAGATCGACGCGCACCCGTTCAGCCACCGGCGAGGACCAGGACGACCCAAGAGCAGCTAACACACCGGCACCAGCCGGCCAAGTACCCAAGCATGGGCCGAGTCTTCGAGCGCCATACGCCGGGCGAGATCGTCGCCGGCCAGCGCCCATTGCCCCCGGAGCGCGACGAGTGCCGGCGCAGGCAAGCAGGTACGCCGCTCAACATCCTTGATAAGCACACCAACCCCGACGAGTTGATCGACCAACGCCCGGTATTCCTGTTCCGAGCAGACCGGCTCAACACCCCCCACAAACGCCCGTAGGCCATAGCTATGGCCCTGGATCAGACAATCAACAAACTGCTCAGCCAGGCTGCCCGCATAGTCCACCGCCGGCGCATCCAGCAACGGCAGGATCGACGGCGGCTCTAGCTCCGGAGCACACGCCGGCACACCATCAACGACCGGGCAAACAGTCACCACCGGCCGCGCCGCCCGCAGCGCCGCCAGTTCTTCACGGAAGCCGGCCACCAGCTCATCAACGTGGCCGGAGACCGCCCGCAGCTCGCCCTTATATTCTGCGAAATTGACCAAGATCGGCTCTTTATTCGGCGGATCGTAGGTGCCGACGACAGCCCGCTTATACGCCGCGAACAGCGTCGAGTACCCCCGCTCGACAAGCCGATCCTCGACGGCGAGCCGCTGGAGTCGCCGCCGCTCGACGGCCACCGCTTGCCGCTGGACCACATACCACCGGGCCAGGCTACCGAGCGCAACCAGTTCGCCGGCCAGCACCAACACCAAACCATCAACCAGGCCGAGGCCGACCAGCCCGCCCAGCTTAGCAACCAACCACGGCCAGAGCAGCCCGGCCACCACCGAGCCAGCCAGCCCGCGCCAGTGTTCGCGCACCTCGTCCAGCGTCAACCAACCCGCCGCAACACTCAGCCCAGGCAGCCGCGCCCCAAGGTCCGGCACCGCCGGCAGCGTCGTTCGTTCGTTCATCGGTCTTACCCCCTCAGAAAGCACGAAAGGCACGCGCCCCGGTAAGTGGGCATCGTGCCTGAGAATTCGTATAATTCGGTTAACCCCAACCCGCTTACCCGGCGAGGGGCCAGGGCTGGGGAGACGCTGTCAACGTCGAACCAGCCCGCTTTACTTCCCCCTCATGATACCGCCGTTATAAGCACCCGTCAAGCGCACCGCCGCCGGCACCGGGCAGCAGTCACCCGCCACCAGCACCGCCCCCACCTGGTTGATCACCTGGTGCAGCGCACCCGACCGGAGCGAGCCGATACAGGTCCAGATATCCCGCGTGCAAAAGGCCCAGACGTGCCGATAAGGGCACCGACCCAGGTGCCGGCAGAGGGCCATATGGTGACCCTCGATATCCATCCAGACATGCCAGCGAATTAACTCCACTCCACAATTACAGCGCAATACAACCCCCTTTTTGTTTAACGTT
>CADDYV010000117.1 GCA_902810695.1 Actinomycetota bacterium
CGGAGGACAACTTTAGGCTGAGGTGGGGGGACATAGAGTTTAGTGGCTAAAATTGGCGTAGACATAGATCAACTTCCGAGTCTTCCGGCACTTGCTCTTCTATCACGGAGGCAAACGGCGGCGAGTTCCCCTTACCAACTCGGTTAGGGTCTAATGGACCTCACTATAGCATACAATGCCTATGGCGCGAGTGTCTACATACTTCGGCCCGTTTTCACCCGGAGCGGCGGGATAAGCCGCTGCTTTGTACCGTGTCCGGGTAACTAACAATCACTGGACGTCTATCCAGGCACGGGCGTCTTCGTTCGAACGCATAGCGGTACCATTCCGGCCCTACAGATGGGATGACCGTTACTAGCTGCGCAGGCTTTGTGGACCTGTCCAGATATAGGGGATATCTAAGGTACGCAGAGATTCATGTTGATAGCGTTCTACGTGAATGACGCACTAATCGAAGGTGTCTGCTGCAAGAATTACGCCGCTCTTATGTACGTTATTGGCGGGGCCGTTGCCTGAAGAGAGGAACCGGGCTAAACTCGACTTGGGTGGGAAAAGTGAAGGAGGTTTACCGCATGGCTCTGGAGATAAAGATCCTCGATCTGGGAGATATCGAACTGGACTCCAGCTTTCTTGTTCTCGGCCACGACATGGGGGTGCGCCTGGAGGTGCCCACCTTTGGCTTTCTCATAACCGGCGGCGAGGCGCCCATCATGGTCGACACCGGATTCAGCCATCCCGAGATCATGGAGAATCTCGGGATGAGGGGCTTCTATCACGGCGAGCAGGGGATGGACAGGCAGCTCGCAAGGCACGGTGTGCGCAAGGAGGACGTGGGGATGATCCTGCACACGCACCTGCATATCGATCACGCCGGCAAGGACTCGGAGTTCCCGATGTCTTGCCCGGTGGTTATAAACCGCCGCGAGCTCGAGCACTCGGTCTCGGGGCTGATGGGGGAGCAGTACCCGGCCGAGTACATCAAGCACCTCGTCGACCGCCTGCACGCACCGGGAGCGCTGCGGCTGTTGGATCTCGAGATATCCGGCCCCGAGCAGGTCGCCCCCGGCGTGTGGTGCGAGGCGGCGGGAGGACATACCGAAGGCTCGATGAATGTCATAGTAGAGACCGATGAGGGAAAGGCGTGCATCTGCGGAGATGTGATCTACGACGTCCAGAACCAACTCGTGGAGCCGCATCTGCAGGTGATGCACCTGGACCCGGCGGTGACCGGAAACCACTCCACGACCACGCGACAGGAGAAGGCGGCCATCCGCAAGGCGCTAAACAGCGGGCGCTTCGTGCTCCCGGTCCACGATCGGCCCGCCGTGGTAGAGGGAGGGCGCGTCGTCGGCCGGCTCTTTGAGAGCGTTCCGGGCCCTGTGCTTCCCGTCGAGGAGTACCCTGGCCCGCTCACCTCCGCCTTTGAGGCTGCGGGCCGGGAGACCGCCGGGACAACCTGAACCGAGCGCCCCCGACCACGCCGGATCCGGTAGGGTCTATCGGGGAACCGGCGACAGTGCTTCGATGCCGCTCCAGATGGCAGTAAACACTGCTTTGTGCGCCAATACTCTATGGCTTTTCATACGCCTGCGTATGACCCCGCCGACAGACGCTACACGGTGAGTCTTTTGCCGCTCTCTATTTGCGGTGAGAGCCCAAATAAGGGCCCGAGGACGCTCCGTTCGAGCCATTTCTGGTGGCGGAGCACCAGGAGCTGTCCCCGACCCCCTGAGTATGGCCCAGATTATGTGCCCGGGCAACACAAACAGTGGCGAGAGCGGTAAGATTGGGAGATTTCGGCTTTTTCCAGGGGCTTGAGTGAGCGACTCTACTCTCAACCGGAGAGCAGTTCCTTGAGGGCGGCGTCTATAAAGGTGGTGTCGGGCATCCGGCTCGCTTCATACTCGTTATCCTCGGGCGGGAAGTAGAGGTCGGTCTGTCCGGGCATCACGATGGCTCTCGCAGTTATGGAGGAGAGTGCTTTTTCGAAGTCGCCGCCGTACTTGGGGTCGGCGCTGATGTCCCCCTGCTGCCAGGTCCACAGCATCGCCAGCAGGTTATTGGCGTGTCCTTGGGCAGGAAGAACCCCTCCCAGAATGCCACCAGGAAGTCCTCCAGCGAGGAGTAGCCCGCTTCCTCATAGAGCCGCTGGCGGTAGAACGCCTGCGAGAAGCCCCAACCTGCGTATACCCGCGCCATTGCCCGCAGTCCAGTTTTGGGCTGCTCCTCGTACCAACCCGCCCATAAAGGCAGCGTCCGCCGTGAGTGCCGCCTTGACGCCTTCCAGGAAGACGAAGTTGTGCACGCTCGTTCTCGCCGAGCCGCAGAAGGGGAGGATGCGCTCGACCATCTCGGGGTAGGACGCTCCCCACTGGAAGGTCTGGGCGGCTCCCATAGACCAGCCTGTTACGAGTGCAAGCCTCTCTATGCCGAACACCTCGGTCACCAGCCGGTGCTGGAGTTTTACGTTGTCGTAGATGGTTAGGCGGGGGAAACGTACCCGATCGTAGGGTAGAGGGGTATTGGAGGGGGAAGAGGAGAGCCCGTTGCCGAGCATGTTGGGCACGATGATGAAGTACCTGCTCGGGTCGAGCGCCATCCCCTCCCCGATCAGCCACTCGTTGTCCGGGTGCTGGCCGGAGTACCAGGTAGGGTAGACGATGGCGTTGGACTTGTCTCCTTTGAGCGTTCCGTAGGTCTTGTAGGCCAGCCTTGCGTCTCGCAGCGTCACCCCCTGCTGCAGGACGACGTCGCCTGCCTCGAAGACTTCGTAGTCGTTTGTCATCGCAGTTCTGTCCTCCTCGTATCTATCCGCTGGGTTCTACCGCGCTACTTACCCTCTTGCGGCTACGTTAGAGCGGCTCCGGGGTCGGTGCTCCGCTGAACGGCGGTGCACCCCTTTTGGCCGAGGGTAGATCGCGCAAGGGGCAGGATAGGTGTGCCCTCCACACGCACCGCACGCGGGAGACGTACCTCAGAGGGAACCACAAACCTTGCGGCAAACTCATAGTACATCGATCTGGAATCCCATTCCCTTTGAACCGGCATCGCTTGTAATGCAGTTTACAGGGAGAATACAGGGAAAGGAGAAGGAGGATCCTCCCGTTGGCCGAGAACGCTTGCTGGAAGCTATGCCTGCATCGGCAAGCGCGAGGCCGGCTTCTGACCTCCAGATGGATTGCTGC
This sequence comes from Actinomycetota bacterium, assembly GCA_902810695.1. Classification (GTDB taxonomy): domain Bacteria; phylum Actinomycetota; class Rubrobacteria; order Rubrobacterales; family Rubrobacteraceae; genus CADDYV01. Next base: position 3,186 of record CADDYV010000117.1, read on the forward strand.
AGGCGGGTCGAGAACACCGCGTGGTCAATGACATCCGCAGCATGGGAGCGCCCCTGCCGGAAGGCTCGCGACGGCCCGCCGTGGTTATGGCTCACGGCCTCTCTGCTGTAAAGGAGATGTACCTCTCCAACTTCGCCGAGAGGTTTGCCCGGGCGGGGCTTGTGGTCCTGGTCTTCGACTACCGCTACTTCGGTGGCTCAGAGGGCGAGCCGCGCGGCAGGCTCTTCCCTGCCGAGCAGATAGAAGACTACAAAACGCCATAAGCTGGATCTCCGGGCGTCCCGAGGTGGACCCAGAGCGCATCGGGGTGTGGGGATCATCCTACAGCGGGGCGCATGTCTTGCACCTTGCGGCATTCGATTGGAGGATCAAAGCTGCGGTTGCGCAGGTCCCTCTGATAGATGGATGGGCCAACGCCCAGCGCCTGATGCACCCGGACATCTTCGCCGAGTTTCTGCACTCGCTCACCCAGGACCGCCAGAGCCGCTATGCGGGCAATCAGAGCGCCAGGATACCGGTGGTCGCCACCGAAGGGGGCCCTCGGCGCTTCCCACACCCGAGTCCTACGAGTGGTTCATCGAGGCGGGCAAGACCATAGCTCCCAACTGGCGCAACGAGGTCTCCTTGGAGTCCATGGAGAAGTTTTTGGAGTAGAGAGACCCGCCGCCAGCATACACCGCATCTCTCCGACGCTGCTGTTGATGATCGTGGCGGGCAGGGACACATTGACCCAACAGACCTTGCGGTGGCCGCCTACGAGCGGGCGTTATAGAGCCCAAGTCGGTGGTGATCACCGGCGGAGCCCCCTTCGATGCTTACACTGAACCCGGCCTCTCAGAGACTGCGGTCCCTGCCACCAGCTGGTTCGAGCGTCATCTGTTTGGTCGAAGATGAGCCGACATAGACGATGCCCTCAGCAGAGCACCGCAGAAGATCCAGCCTATCGCGTTAGCGGACCAATGTGAGACGATCAAGGCACCGACGGTAATAAAGGCGAATGCTACCGCGACCAATATCCCGACACTTGCCAGACCACTTATGGAGGCCCGAGACGGTCGGCCAAGCGCTGCAAGCCCGATACTACAAACGCTACTGAAAGTGCCTTTAA
>CADDYV010000118.1 GCA_902810695.1 Actinomycetota bacterium
CGGCGGTGGCGGGTGTTGGGGGGCAGTGTTGGCCCGTTTTCCTAAAGTTTGATGGGGGCAGGGGGGTCAGTGCGATTCTTGGGGCTTCTGCTGTTCTCGCTCCCAGGGAGATCCCGGCCACGATCGCAGCGATGGCGGGAGCGAGGCTTCTACGTTTCGCTCCGCTCTTGAAAAATCCGCACAGCGCCAGCATAAAAGAGCTCCTGCGCCTGCAGGAGAAGCAGACCAGGCTGGGACCGCTCTCTGTAGGGTTATGTATCGTGGGTTTTCCCCTGCTGGTGACGCTGCGGCATCGTCCACGTGAGGTCGTTTTGGGGACCTCCGCGAACGCCTGTATCTTCGTAGCGCGACGTCTCACTGCCAACTTGGGGGATCTGAGGGATCGGGATGACTTCCCCTCCGTCCTCTTATACCGGTTGTTATATGATCGCGACACGCCCTGGTGATGTTCGAGGCGATAGCTTTTATCGTCGGGTATCTGGTAGGCTCGGTTCCGCTCGGGCTGGTGGTGGCGAGACTCTTCGCCGGCATTGACATACGCCGGTACGGGACGGGGAACGTAGGGGCTGCCAACGTGGCGGAAAACGTCGGCAGATTCGCCGCCGCTCTCGTTGCCCTGGGAGTCTTCCTGCAAGGGCTTCTGCCACCGCTCGTCGCGCGTTTTCTCGGTGGATCGGGGGCGACCGTGGTCGCAGCGGGCCTGGGTTCGGTGGTGGGTTACGGCTGGCCCGTTTTTATGAACTTCAAAGGCGGCAGGGCGCTGGGAGTCGGGACCGGGATGGCGACGGCGATGGTGCCCGCAGGTTTCTTCCCGCTCGTCGCAACCTATGCTCTGGGCGCCATCCTGAGGCAGACGTCACTCGGGACCCTGCTCGGTTTCGTAGTGTACGCGGCGTTCGTCTTCTACGCTACCGATTCTACCGCCTACCGCGCGGGGGCGATACTGTTGCTGGTACTCATAGCCGTCCGCCGGCTCGAAGGTATAAGCGGGGATCTCCGGCGCGGACCGCCCGTCAAAGTGTTTTTGAACCGCCTGCTCTTTCAGAAGCGCCCAGAGAACTAACCGGTCCGGGTACCCCGGTTGTTAAGGTGGTGGTAGACCGCGAAGAACGCCCCGACAGCCACGAGCAGAAAGTAGGTCAGGACGCGCCAGATCAGAATCCCGCTCAGTAGCTCTCCCGGGCGCACGAAGGGAGCCACGAGCGCGGCAAAGCTGAGCTCGGCCCCGCCGCTGCCGCCGGGAGTGGGAACAAGCGGCACGATGAACGAGGTCAGGATCATCTGGGCCACAATCACCGGCAGCCAGTTGCCGGACCAGCCAGCAGCCATCAGCGCGAGCGGTCCTATCGAGAGGCGCAGAGCCCAGTAGAAAATCATCAGAGCGGCGCAAACGGCGATCACGCCTATCCCCTGCCTCCAGACCCTGGCGAAACCTTCCCGGAGATCCCTGTAGAGGTTGGTGATCCTGGCTCCCAGGCTTCTCCCCTCCGCACGCTCCTTCTTCCTGGTCCGGCGTACCACCCACGCGACCAGTCCCCAGACTGCTATCAGAGGTATTATGCCTAGTAAAAAAGCTCTGTTGCCCGTGCCTGGCAACCCGGAGAAGAAGAGAAGTCCGACGATGCTCCCTGCTGCCACCACCGAGGAGTTGAGCATCCCGCGGGTGAAGACGACGCCGCCGCTCAGCCCGACCGGGAGGCCCGTGCGCCGGAGCAGGTACACCTCGTAGGGTATCTCGGCTCCCCTGATCGGGGATATGCCGCCCACGAACGCGGCTGCCAGGTAGATGTGGATCATGTCGCGGGCGCGGATGTTTTCGAGTTGAGGACGGGCGAGCAGGTACATGACCATCCCCTGCAGTACCCAGCACCCCACGGACAACCCCACGCCCACCAGAAGCGGCCAGATATCTACCACCCGTAGCGTACCGTGAACCCTGGAGCTCAAAAGCCAGAGTGCGGCGAGGCTCGAACATATCCCCAGCGTTACTCCCAGCGCGGCGCGTCTCGCGGGAGTGTTCAGCAAGGAGAGGCTGCGGGTTTGAATCGCAACGCGCACCCGCCAGATCACACGGCCTTTGGCTTCAGCTCTCGATTGTTCCAAAGGACAAGCCCCATCGCCTGTAGCCGATTGCCGCGTAATGGTACGATAAACTCTCGTGCTGGTCCACAAGGAGCGGAGAGTAATCGGGAAGATCCTGCACAGCATGAAGGTTGCCTCGTGTGTGAGGTCCGCATGAAGATCGCCGTGGTCGGCGCTGGAGCTGTGGGAAGCCTCGTCGGGGGGCTTCTGGCGGATGGCGGTGAGGATGTCACCCTGATCGGCCGCAGCGCGCATGTCCAGGCGATACAAGAGCATGGTCTGCATCTCGAAGGAGCGGTAGGAGAGCGGATCATCCGGGTAAAAGCCCAGGAGCAGCTTACGGAGAGCCCGGAGCTTACGATCTTCGCCACCAAGACCCAGGACCTCGCCGAAACCTGCCGCAGCGTGGCGCCTCTGGTCGGCGAAGGCCCCGTAATAACAATGCAAAACGGGGTGAGGTGCGACAGGATCGCGAGGGAGTTCTTTATCCCGGATCAGATCGTGGGCTGCATGGTCTTCTGCTCGGCCACTTTTCTCGAACCAGGGCGGGTAAGCTGCCAGGTGCGCGGCTGGCTCACCATCGGAGATCCTTTCGTCTCCCAACCGTCGCGGCTGCAAAAGATAAAGGGCATTCTGAGCAAGGCGCTTCCGGTGCACATCTCGCGCGACATCGCCGCGACCCGGTGGACCAAGCTCATAACCAACCTCAACAACGCCCTGCCTGCGGTTACGGGGCTTCCGCTGCAGGATATCTACTTCTCCAAGTCAACCTCGCAGATACCGCTGAGGATCATGCGCGAGGGGCTAGAGACGCTCTCCGCCGCGCGGATACGCATGGACAATTCTCCGCAGGCTCTGGCGGTGCGGCTGGCGACGAGTCTTCCAGAGAGTTTCCCGACGGCGGTACTCGGCGCGCTCTCGCACACCAGGATGGGAAGGCAGCCGATGTTCGGGTCTACCTGGCAGAGCATCAAGCGCGGCTCGGCAACGGAGATCGACTACCTCAACGGGGAGATAGTGGATGTGGGCAAAAAGATCGGTCACGACACGCCATACAATGCGCACGTGGTGCAACTGGTCCACGAGGTAGAGAAGAGCGGCAAGTTCTACCCGCCGGAGAAGCTATGGCCGGAGTAAACCGGGTGGCACTGGTAACGGAGAGCATAGCCTGCCTGTCCGAAGAAAAGGTAAAAAATCTCGGGATAACCGTAATTCCCGTGCCCTTCGAGTACGATGGCCAGGAGTATCTCGACGGGGTGGATATCACGCCCGAGGAGTTCAACCGGATGCTGAGCCCGGATCTCCCGCCGGCTGTTACCTCGGCTCCTTCTCCGGGGACCTACCTGGAGGAGTTCCGGCGGCTGGCGAACGAGGAGCATGAGGTTCTGTGCGTCTCGCCGACGCCCGAAGTGACCAGGATGCACGAGGCGGCGAAACAGGCCAGGCTTATCGCCCAGGAAGAAGGCATTCAGACCAGGATCGAAGTCTTAGATTCCGGGACCGCGACGATGGCGCAGGGCTTCGTGGTACGGGAAGCGGCGCGGCTGGCGAAAAACGGGGCGAGCATGGAGGAAGTGCTGGAGCGAGCCCGGAAAATATCGGAGCGGGTCGGGCTCCTGGTTACGCTCGACACGCTGGATTACCTCGCGAAGACGGCCCGCATCCCGCGCATAGGAGTGCTCTTCGGCAAGGCTTTGCAGATCAAACCTGTAATCTCCTTCGGTCAGGGCAAGGTAGAACCGCTGGAGCGCCCCCGGTCGCGCAAGCGGTCCATCTCGCGCCTCCTGGACCTCGCGGAAGAGAGGCTCCGCGGCGACGGCCCGTTGCACGTCGCCGTCCAGCACGCAAACGCTCTCCGAGAGGCAGAAAACTTGCGCGAGCTGGTGGTCAGGCGCTTCCAGCCGGAGGAGGTTCTTATCACCGAGTTCTCCCCGGTGATGTCCAGCTACACGGGACCAGGGCTCCTGGGGCTCGCGTTCTACGAGGATCCAAACGGCAGCGAGGCCCCGTGAGCCGCTGGAGCAAACTGAAGAGGATGGCAAAACCCACCGCCTACCTCGCTTGCAGCTACTGCTACGGATCTTTGCCCTTTATCTACCTGCTGGCCAGATCCAGAAATGTCAACCTCAAAGAAGTGGGCTC
>CADDYV010000119.1 GCA_902810695.1 Actinomycetota bacterium
CTGCCCGGTCTTCTCGAAAGCCTGCCGTAGAAGCTCGCGGGCTTCCTCGCGCTCCTCGTCGGAGCGGGCTTTATCCTCGATGTTTTTGACAGTCTCTTCGAGGGAGTCTTCGTCGAAGGCGATGTCCGGGAGGCCGATGACGACCTCCCGGATCTGGCGGTAGATGAAGTCCGGCTCACCCGCGTAGGCCCAGCAGTTGCGCGCCAGAACCCACGCCCAGCCTTTCATCCGGATCGTGTTCTCGATGTCCTCATCATCGAGGCCGTACATCTCGATGCGCAACCGGTGGGGCGTGAGAACCTCGGGTTTTATGCGGACCTTAGCCGTCATCGCTAGTCTACTTTAACACTCCCTGCTTCTTGAGGAACTGGTGGGCTACCTGCTCGGGGTCCTGGTGGTCTATGTCCACCTTGCCGTTGAGCTGGCGCATCGTCTTGGCGTCGAGCTTCGAGGATACTTCATCCAGGACCTGCTTCATCTTGGGGTGCTTCTTGAGCACGTCGCTGCGCACGACCGGGGCCGGCTGGTACCAGGGCCAGATGTGCTTGGTGTCCTTCATGACCACGAACTTGGGAGAACGCAGCTGCCCGTCGGTGGTAAAGCCGATCCCGACGTCCCCGTCGCCCCGCAACACGCCCTGATACTTGAGGCCGATGCTGTTGACGACTTTGATCTGCTTGAAGTGCATAGCGGGGTAGTGCCTTTTTATGTTCGGGTATCCGTCCTGGCGGCTCTGGAACTCCGAGAACGAGACGAAGGTCAGCTTCGGGGAGACTTTCGCCAGCTGCCCGAGTGTCTTGAGGTGGTACTTCTCGGCCACCGGCCTGCGGACGAAGATGCCGTAGGTGTTGTTGTAGGGGGCGGGCTTGAGCATCGTATCCGCCGGGTTGCGGTTGGCGTAGAGCTTCTTCGCCTCCTGGTAGGTCGCCTCCGCCGTCTTCGGCGTCTTGCTCTTATGGAAGACCGCCTCCAGCGAGGTGCCGGTGTACTCGGGATAGAGATCTATCTGCCCGCGCTGGAGCGCCTTGTCGTTTATCGCTACAGAGCCCAGGTTCATCTTTCTCTGTACCCTGAAGCCGTGTGCCTGGAGCGCGTCGGCGTACATGTTGCCCAGAATGATCTCCTCGGTAAAGTTCTTGGAGCCAACTGTGATAAGGGGTCCTTTGCCGCTCGCCTGATTGCTCGGCGCTCCTCCACCACTACTCTGGCCCACGTTGCCGCAGGCGGCGAGCAGGAGCGCCGCTAACACGAATATTGCTACCCGGATCTGAGTCCGTATTTTCATCTTTCTCCTTACCTTGCCTTTTGTCTTTTCTGCGCGACCTTCAGCCCTGCGGGGGTGAACGCTCGCTCCAGCCCTCCGAATAGAAGCTCCGTGATTATTGCGAGGAATGCAACCGCGAGCGCGCCCGCGAGCAAGACCGGGGTGTCTCCCTTCTGGAAGCCCTCGACGATTAGATCTCCCAGTCCTCCGCCGCCGATGAACGTCGCCAGGGTGGCGCTCGCCACCACCTGCACGGCCGAGGTTCGGATGCCCGCGAAGATCACCGGCGCCGCTATGGGAAGCTGTATGCCCCTCAGGATCTGCCACCCCGAGAGTCCCATGCCCCTCGCCGCGTCAATGACCTCCTTGCTGACCTCCCGCAAGCCCGTGGTGGCATTGATGAGGATGGGTGGTATCGCCAGGGCGATGAGCGCCACCAGCGAGGGCGCGAACCCGAAGCCCAGAAACGGCAGCGCGAGCGCCAAAAGCGCCAGCGAGGGCACGGCGCGCCCGATGTTCCCGATGTTGACCGCCACGGCTGTGCCCAGGGACGATCGGTTCACCGCGAGCGCCACCGGCAGGGCTATCGCGACCGCGATGAGGAGCGCGAGCGCGGAGAGCTCTACGTGGACGAGCACGGCATGCGGGAACTGCGGGCGCGCGAAGACCTTCAGTACGTCGTTCATCAGGACGCTCCTCGCACCCTGCGGGCCCAGGGTCTGAGGTAACGCTCCAGAGCCAGGAGCAGCAGGTCGGCCACCACCGCCATCGCCGTCGCCAGGACCGCGCCGACGATCACTTTCGTCGGAAAGTTCTGGTCTATGCCGTCGAAGATGAGCTGACCCAGTCCGCCGCCCGCGATGTAGGCGCCTATGGTGGCGATCCCGATCACCGTTACCGTCGCTATGCGGATGCCCGCCACGATCACCGGCAGCGCCAGCGGTATCTCCACCTTGAAGAGTATCTGGCGCTCCGTGAGGCCCATCCCACGCGCGGCGTCTATCGTCTCCGCCGGGACGGAGTCTATCCCGGTTACGACGTTGCGGATCAAAACTAGCAGCGAGTAGGCGACCAGCGCGATGATGACCGCGTTCGGCCCGACGCCTATGCCTGGGATGACGACCAGGATCGCGAGCAGCGCGAGGCTCGGTATCGTGTAGAGAAGCCCGGTGAGGATGGTTACTGGCGGGTACGCCTTGCGGTAGCGGGAGACGATGATCCCGACGGGAAGCGATATCGCGAGCGCAATCGCCACCGAGACGAACGAGAGGTAGATGTGCCCGATGACCGCGGGCACGATGTCCTCCCGGTAGTTCTGCCGGATCCAGGCCCAGTCCACAAGCTGCTGGTCGAGGCTCTGCAACAGCAGAGCGAGCTGTATGCTACCCACGCGCGCTCCCGGAGTCCTTCAGCAGCCCCTCGATAGCTTTTATCGTCAGGAGCTGTCTCTCACCATCCCTCTCGACGATGCCTCCGGTGGCCCCGACACCCACGATCTGGGAGAGCGCATCCCGGACGGTCAGCCGCTCGTCTATGGTTGGTAGATCGTCGGCACCGTCGGCGGGATCGAGTCTCATGTCGGCGACCCGCAGCAGCGAGAGCCGCTTGAGCACCCTGTCGGCCCCGACGAACGAGGCTACGAACTCCGAGTTCGGGTGGGTGAGGATGTTCTCCGGGCTGTCGAACTGGGCCAGAATGCCTCCCTGCTCTAAGATGGCGATCTTGTCGCCCATCTTTACGGCCTCGTCTATGTCGTGGGTGACAAAAACGATGGTCTTCTTGATGTTCTCCTGGATCCTGAGGAACTCGTCCTGCAGCCGCTCGCGGGTTATGGGGTCAACAGCCCCGAAGGGCTCGTCCATGAGCATGATCGGGGGGTCCGCCGCCATCGCCCGCGCCACCCCGACGCGCTGCTGCTGACCGCCCGAAAGCTCCGAGGGGTAGCGGTCCCTGAAGTCGGCGGGATTCATCCCTACCAGCTCCAGCAGCTCGTCAACCCGCCGCCGGATGCGCTCCCTGTCCCAGCCCAGAAGCTGGGGCACGGTCGCGATGTTCCTGGCGATGGTCCGGTGGGGAAAGAGCCCTATCTGCTGGATGGCGTAGCCGATCTTGCGCCTGAGCGCGGTGCCGCTCATCTTCGTGTTCGGCTCGCCATCAATGAGGATCTCACCACTCGAAGGTTCGATGAGGCGGTTGATCATCCTCATGCTCGTGGTCTTGCCGCACCCCGAGGGACCCACCAGCACACAAATTTCTCCTTCGAGGATCTCGAAGGAGAGGTCTTTGACGGCAGGAGTCTGCGCGCCGGGGTAGATCTTGCTGACCTCTTTAAACTCGATCATTGCATCTCCTGTACGCCCAGATGTAGTACCCCTCCCGGAGAACCCCTCGAACCTTGCTGACCTCGATCACAACTCCTCCTGAGCCGCCTTGCGAACAGTATCTGATAAGTATAGAGTATTCCTCTTTGCTCACCAGGAGACGAATTTTAACTGATTTTGCGTATGCGTTGGCCTCCTAAAGCTACTTGCGCCTTCCTACGCCGAGCAGCAGGTAGAGGATGAAGTAGCCCACGGCTGCGGTGAGGGCGGTGACGTAGAAGGGATTCTGGTTTACGAAGCTCCGCTGTCCCGCAGAGAGTGGGAGTATGTTGAGCAGGGCCGACGCCGGAGACTCCAGTAACTGCCCGAGGCTGTAGATCGCCTTGGTGAGATTGTTGGTGGACTCGGCCACGCCCGCGAAGGTGGCACCCACGTGGAAGAGTATCACCAGGATGATCAGTGCGAGTATCGTGCGTATGAGCGCCATTTTTCTACGACTCCTTTCCCGGTAGTTGAGCAGAAACAACCCCGGATGCGGCCCGCAACCTTTCGCATTCTCAGCCGCGTAGTATACGATTTTGAAAGGATAACTGGAACATGGTGCATTCTC
>CADDYV010000120.1 GCA_902810695.1 Actinomycetota bacterium
GGTATGGCATCCCACCCAACCGCCACCACATTCTGGGGCACAACCAGGTAGCTCAGACCGAGTGTCCGGGAAGATACTGGTGGTGGCGCTACTACATGAAGCGGGTGAGAAATCTCTACTACGGATAGGATCAGTAGTTGCCGATCGCAGTAAGAAGCCCCCAGTGTCCGCACCGGGGGCTCTCATTCTTAGATTTCGAGCCCCGCGAGAGCGGGGCTCCTGTTAGTAGCGGGGGCAGGATTTGAACCTGCGACCTTCGGGTTATGAGCCCGACGAGCTACCAGACTGCTCCACCCCGCGTCGCACGAAAAATTCTACCACCGGCTCGTGGTTTGTAAAGGTCCTCCACCTCGTGCTAGTGTAGGTTTGAGATGTACACGATTCTGATTGCTCTCATGGTAATCGGCGCGCTGGCGGCCTTCGCCGCCTTCGTTGTGGCCCTCCGAGCGTGGCTCCGCCTGAGACGGGCGCGGCTGGTTTTCCAGGACCGCGCCTTCGAGGAGATCTCACGCCTCGCCTCGCGCACCACGGAGCTGGAGAAAAATCTTGGCGCCCTCGAAGCCCGGACCCGGAACCTTCCGATCCAGATCTCAGAGCTACAGCGGAACCTCGCCACGCTGCGGATCCTGGCGGGTGCCCTGGGCTCTTCGCTGCGTCAGGTCCAGAAAGCCCTCTCCCTCACTCAACTCAAGACCCTAAGCTCGGAAAGGATCGTCGATATCATCCGAGCCCAACTCTCTAAGGTGAAGAGCCGCAGTACGTGAGAAACACTCGAAAAGAGGCCCATATGTCCCGCACCGGTCTCCCGCGTATAATCGGTAGGGTGAGCGAGGAGAAGATACAGACCCAGGCGACCCCGGAAGAAAAATGCGAGATTTGCGGCGCACAGATGTTCGGGCTGCACTGCAAGCTCATCTGCCCCAACTGCGGCTATCGCCGCGACTGCTCTGACCCCTAGGAACATTATGCGCATCCGGCATGCTTGGGAAGGTGACGCCGAGGAACTGTTACGCCTCCGCAAGCAACTCGATGCGGAGACTACCCTCATGATGCTCGAACCCGGCGAGCGGACCACGACGGTGCGGCAGGAACGCGAGGAAATAAGAGAGACCTTCGCCGCCGGAAACCGGACCATCCTGATCGCCGAGGAAGAGGGCCATCTCGTCGGCTATCTCGAGGCGCGCGGTGGCCAGTTCAATCGCAACAGGCACAACGCCCAGATCGTCATGGGAGTCCTGCAGGATTATGCCGGACGGGGAATCGGGACCAGCCTCATGGCGGAGGCAGAAAACTGGGCACGCCAGCACGGCATAAAGAGGCTGGAGCTTACGGTAATGAAACACAATCAGTCGGCGATATCCCTCTACAAGAAGATGGGTTTCGTAACAGAAGGGGAGAGAAGTCACTCGCTCCTGGTAGATGGCGCGCTCGTTGACGAACTCTACATGGCGAAGCTACTGGACTAGGCGCACCTTCCCGGAAGAAGATGCGCCCGGCCCATATGTCTCCTGCTATCGCGCTACGGTGAAGCTCTTGCTCGGGCTGGAGTTGCCCAGGTTGGTGGTACTCCCGGCGTAGCTGGCTACAACCGAGTAGGTGCCCGTCGAGGGTGGCTTGTAGGTGTAGGAGTATTTAGAGTTGCTAAGTGCGATGCTCCTGGTGGCAAGCAGCTTCCCGTTTCTCTTTATGGAGAGCTTCACCGAACCCGTCTGGGAAGGGCTCACCGCACCCGAGATAGTGAGGCTCTTGCCGAGTGTGATGGAGCTCGCGGAGAGATTCTCGGTAACCGAGACCTTCACCTTGACCTGCGTAGCGGTGCTAGAGGAAGATTCAAGCCCCAGGGCGGAATTTCCAGAGAACACCGCCCGGTAGTAGGTGTTTTTGGAAGGCTTTACTGCCAGAGTAAACGAACCATCGGGGTTGGTGGAGAGGCTCTTCAGGGTTGTAAAGGAACTCGCACCCGCTGGTTTCTGCTGGATGGTCACCTTCTGAGCGGCGTAGGAGTTGCCGTCTGCTGCAAGGAGCTTGCCGGAGAGGGTGGTGCCCTGGCCGTAGGTGATGGTTAGCGGGCTCGCCGAGAGAGTGGTCGCGGTTGACTGCTGCTGGATCTGTGGTCCCCAATCGGGCTGCTGGTCCTTGGCAGAGTTGTTGGTTATGTCCGTCTGCCCCGAGCCGTCGGGGTTCATGGTGTAGATCTCCTGGTTGCCGGAGCGGTTGCTCTGCAAGGCGATCCTGCTGCCGTCCGGAGAGAAGGCGAGGTTCGCATCGCTGGAGCTGGCGGCCATACCGAGGTTCGTCGGCATCATGGCCTCACCGACCTTGATCGAGAAGTAGTCCCAGCACGTGCAGCCGTTGCGGCCCGTAGCCGCGAACTCGATCGTGCTCCCATCGGGCGAGAAAGTAGGATGGTTTACGGCCGAGGCCGCGTACTTGTAGTCCGTGTCGTTGGTGGTGTACTGAGTCTCTCCCGTGCCGTCCGAGTTCATCACCCAGAGCTCGCCGCCTCTGACGAAAGCGATCTTCGTGCCATCGGGCGAGTAGGTCGGGCTGGCAGCACCGCCGCTCGTGAGCCGGGTCTGGCCCGTACCGTCGGCGTTCATCACCCAGATGTTGTCCATCCCTACAGAGGCATCCGCTCCCCTGCGAGTGAGGAAGATGATCTTCTTGCCATCCGGGGAGAAGGCCGGGTCGGAGTCGGGAACCGTGTTGTGGGTGAGTTGCGTCTGGCCCGATCCATCGGCGTTCATCGTCCAGATCTCTCCACTCCGATCAAAGGTGATCTTCGTCCCGTCGCCCGAGAAGGAAGGGTTATAGCTGCCCGTGTAGATGGAAGTGGCGTTGGTGAGCTTCTGCAACCCCGAGCCGTCGGGGTTCATGGTGTAGATCTGATCGTTAACGCCGTCGCGGTCGCTGACGAAGGCTATCTTGCCGTTGGTCCCGGGGTAAGAGGCGTGGGCGGGCTCGTCAGCCAGCACCAGAAGCCCTGCTGCTAAAAGCGCCATCGCAACTATTCTGAAGAAGCGATTTATTCTGCTGGTATGCAACTTTTTGAGTCCTCTCTTTCTGATCGGTGTCGAAGAGGGGCGGCTCATGAGCCGCCCCTCACTATCGGCTACTCTAGTTCTGGCTCACGCCGAGCCCGTCTATCTCCACGTGCTTGCCGGAGCTGAGGACCTGTACGCTGAGCGTCCCGGATTTCACCGTCCCGAGGTTGAAGAGGAACTCGTGCTCTTTATGAGCGGTGCTGGAGACGAGCCTCTTCTGACCGAGTGAGACCCCGTTGAAGGAAACCCCGATCGTGCCACCCTGCGGAGCGGTGGTGGCGATAACGGCGAGGTATCTGCCCCGCACGCCGGTACGCGTGAGCTTCGCACCCTTCGCCGTTGCCAGGGAGTACGTGCCCAGGTAGTAGCCCGCTCCCGTCTTGCGGACGAACTTACTGGCCGCGAGCGAACGGTCGTCGAGCGGGACGGAGGTGCACTTCTGCGCACTCCACGTCACCGAGCCGTGGCGCCTGGCCTGGAAGCAGTAGCTGTAGCCCGGCGTACCGTTGAAGGTCGCGCTCCTTAGCGAGGTCGCGTTCTTCCAGGTTACGTAGGAGCTGAAGCTGCCGTTGAAGGCTGCCTTGCGGTAGCGAACATCGTAGGGGCCGCTCCCGCCCCAGGCGACCGTGAACGACCTAGCGAGCTGGAAGCGGGCGGAAGGCCGGGTGAGCGTAACGGGAGTAAGTTCGTTTGCCGCACTCCAGAACGGATCTATGGCGCCCGGGATCAGGAGCTTCTGGGTGATGGCCGAGCAGTTCGAGAGGTTCCCGATGTTCGCCACGTGGATTCCGGCGGTGTCCTCCCAGGCGATCTTCGTGCCATCGGGTGAGAAGCTCAGGCCGTTGTTGCTACCTCCGCTCGGGAACCTGCTGGCGGGAAGGTTGAGCTGGCAACGGAACGTCGGCTGCGCGGGCGGAGTGCCGTTGGTCGTAAAGAACCGGAGCGCCACGTTGCGCGGGGTTCCGTCGAACCAGTTGGCCGCGTCGTCTTCGAGGATTGCTATTTTGTCTCCCTGGCGTGAGATCGTCGCGTTGAACCCGGTGGCC
>CADDYV010000121.1 GCA_902810695.1 Actinomycetota bacterium
ATTGTGGCTCCGAAGGTCGCCGGTTCGAATCCGGTCGGCCACCCTCCTTTTTGCAGGTAAAACGTAGAGCCCTCGACGTTAACCGGGGACTTGTAGTAGTAGCTTATCCGAAAGCCTCCTCTAGCCCCCAACGACCTCATCGCCAATATCCTGTAGGGGTGAGAGCAGGTGTCCGTGGTCTGCGTGATTGAGGAGTGACTCTTTAGCGACTGGACAATCTTGGGGTTCTCGCGTTTCTTGAAGAGCTGTGGCAAAAGTATGATGCAGGCTGTAGAAGGTGAAGAGAAGAGGATCGTAGAAAACGAATCACTCGGCATGAGAAACCTTTCCAATGAGGAACTGGAGCGCAGGATGGTTGAGGCAAAGCGTCAGGGAAACAAGGGGATGTATCAACTCTACTACAAGGAGTTTGACAGGCGGTGTAGTGAGGCTCTGGATTTCGCTTTGGGGGAGGTGGACAGACAAAACAGGGAGCGAAACCAAAGAAGAAGAGACAGGCGGCTGTCTTGAATCAGTAGATACGGCCGTTGAATATAGGCGAGCGGCCACCGCCGGATGGTGATCTGCGTCGAGACCCGGCTGATCTAACTCCCACAGATCCACTTCAAGGCCCATATCCTTAAGCTCGGTAGCGATGAACTATTGTACTGAAGCTTCGTTACCAGGGGTGCAGGTGATGCGTCTGACCATCCCCCGAAGGAACTCAACCTCTCGGTCCCAGATAACACCGAGGATAATCCTTATGGTGTCCCTGCTGAAGGTTATCTTCTGCAACTCCTGCAACTTGTCGGGATCTTCTAGGAGATCAGTGTATGCTGCTTCATTGTCCCGCGGAACTCTACGAAGATTTCGTCAGAGGCAGAGACTTGTCAAACAGTCTACGAACTACGCTCTCTCACAGCTTGCAGAGTATTTCAATCTCCTCCCATCTGCATAGTGCCTCCGCTTTTGACTTGAGACATACCCTTCTTCTCCATTAAACCCTGCATCTCCCATATCTCTTCCCGCTGGGATACCAGAACGCCTCTAGCGAAGGCGTGAACGTAGGAGCAGTGGCCGCGTTTGATTATCGCCCTGGCCATCGGCAGTGCTCCTTCGTGGTGGCGGATCATCAGCTGCAAGAACTGTACGTCCATCCTCTTGGGTGGTTCGTTGTGCAACTCGGCAAGCGCCTTTGAACTTGCCATGCCCGGCATCCTGCCGTGTTTTATGGGATGGCCCATCCAGGCCATGCGTGGCTGATTTCCGAAGTAAGGAAGCCCCCACGCCTTGAGCCAGCCTTGCATCTCTCCGATCTCCCGCTGCTGGGTCAGGATGATTCCCTCTGCGAGGTTGCGAATCTCGGGGTCTCTGGTTCGTCTTCGGGCGATCTCCGACATCTGAACGGCCTGAGTGTGGTGCACAATCATGTCGCGGGTGAAACCCGCATCAGGAGAATCGTTGGTGGGGCTGCAGGCACTTCCTTTATGGTGCGTTGTGTGTTTGTGGTGGTGCGTTCGCGAAGCCGTGCAGGAGATCGCGAGCAGCGGTAGGGCGAAAGCTGCCACGAATAACAACCGGGCAAGCGTCTCTCTAGCGGTCGAGCAATGGGTTAGCCTCAAGATCACCCTCGAAAAGCCCATTTACCACGGCTGCATTTAACCACCAGGAAGCGGATCCTGCCTGGCGGCAAATCTTCCGGCGGGAGTACTCTCGCCGGAAGCCATTACCATGAAAGTGCTTCCACTGCACTTTTGAGGAACCGCTGGCTGGATCGTGGCGCTATACTTCCTTTCTGCACGGTTATGGTGCGAGAGGAGCGAGGAGTTGAAACGCAATACGGTAACCACACCCTCGACGAACAGCATATCCTCTGGTGTTCTTTATCTAGCATCTGGTCTATCATTGACGGCTTCTTTGATCCACCTGTGGGTAAGCCCACAACACTTCGAGGAGTGGTGGGGTTACGGTGCCTTCATGCTGGTCGGGGCGATAGCCCAGGCGCTCTTCGTTTACTTCCTGCTCCGCTGGCCAGGGTGGTCTTTGGTTCTGATCGCCGGGATAGCCGGAAACCTCGCTATAGTGGGGATGTGGGTGTGGACCCGCACAGTGGGGATACCTCTTGGAGCCTCAGCCGGAGAGGTAGAGAAGGTAGCTCCTCTCGATGTCGTATGTACGGCTGCGGAGCTGGGGCTTATAGTCCTCCTGTTGTGGATGCTCAGAAAATTGACCGGCCGCAGGCGGCGACCCTCTCGGGTGCGTTAGCGTCTTCCGAACCTGATAAAAATACCCTGAAAACCTGCTTATCTCAAATCCGTCGGGCATATAATTAACCCGGAAGCCACCTGCTAACTTTACAACGTACAAAACATCGCGGCCTTTCGGAGGAGTCGTGGTTAACAGGATAGACCGTCAGCCCGCTGGTGGAGGAGTTCCCTCTCAAGAGCATCGCACATCGAGCGGGAGGTGGTCTATCAAGCGCAAACCTGTCACTGTGGCTGTGGTAGTTTTGATCCTTTGCGGGCTTCTCGTAGGGTTTGCGGTAGCCGGAGAGCGTCTGGCCTATCGCGGCGAGATCTACCCTGGAGTCAGGGTCGGAGGAATTGCGGTGGGGAGCAAGACACTCCAGCAGGCCAGCAACTTTCTCGGGCAACACGCCACAGGCGCCATACCGAACAAGATAACGCTCCACGGAGCCAGGGGAAAGAAGGTAGTCCTCAGTTCCAAACGGCTTGGGATCGAACTCGATTCCAAAAAGAGTGCGGAGCGTGCCTACTCGGTGGGGAGGCAGGGTTGGATCGGTGAGCGCCTGCTGCGGATGGCAGAAGCAGATTTCGGGATGGTGAATCTCAAAGCCGACGTTGGTTTCAGGGCCAACGTCGCACGCCATGCCGTCGAAGGGTTAGCCAGAGAACTCGATTCCAATGTTCGCGACGCTAGCGTTAGTGTGGAAAGCTCAAAGGTAGGCGTAGACAAGGCCCGAGAAGGCTACCAGCTGGATGTCGCCGCAACGGTAGCGAACATCCATCGCGCTGCTCAAAACTTCAGGCGTGAGGCCCGGATCACCGCCCACATCCTGAGGCCCAAAGTACCCACTTCTGCTGCAAAAAGCGCGGCCGGAAAAGTCAAAAAAGCCCTGGCAAAACCTCTGGTATTCAAAGCCAGAGGCCACAGGTGGGTTTTTGAGCCCGCCAAAATAGCACGGGTAGTAAAGTTTTCCGACGAAGGCTCACGACTAAAAGTGAGCGTAAGCAGGCACGATCTGGAGCAAGTCGCCACAGGCATGTTCTCAGCCCTGAACGTCGAGCCGAAGAGCGCCTCGTTTTCCGTTTCGGGGAACACGGTTGCGGTCATCCCCGCGCATTCCGGGCTGAAGCTCCAGGAGAATAAACTGCTCGCGGAGCTGGACAAGGGTCTTTTCCTGGGCCAGCACACCTTCTCCGTTCCCACAAAGACACGGCAGCCATCGCTTACCACCCAGAGAGCGCAGAGCCTCAAGCCCACCACCCTGATCGGCTCCTACAAAACCGACTACACCTGGGACGAAGAACCGGGGCAGATGGCGAACTACCGCATCTCCTCTGAGGCCATAAACAACACCCTCGTGGCTCCGGGAAAGGTCTTCTCCTTCGACGACCGGACCGAAAACCTTCACTATGAACCATCCAAAGTCATAGAGAACGGAAAAGTCAAGGAAGCTTTGGGAGGGGGGCTTTGTCAGATATCAACTACCTTGTATATGGCCGCCAACTACGCAGGTCTCAAGGTCCTGGAGCGCCATCCTCACTACGCCCAGTTGCCCTACATACGACCTGGTCTCGACGCCACAGTGTGGTTCGGAAGCGGCGTCGGTCACTACGGAAGGCTGGACATGAAATTCGAGAACAACACCAGAGGCTATCTCCTGCTCAAGGAGTGGGTTGGCGATGACGGATACGTCTACGCCCAGATCTGGGGCCGCCCCACCGGCAAGCACGTCAAGATGTGGTCCAGGGAAGTTGCCTCTGGTCCAGGCTACACCAAGTGGATAACCTACAAGAAGGTCACCAAGGATGGCAGGGTTCTCTTTGACGGTATTCTGCACGAGGACATTTACCAGCCGC
>CADDYV010000122.1 GCA_902810695.1 Actinomycetota bacterium
CGCCAGGCTTCCGGTAAGTCTTCACCAGATCCCGCACTTGCACCGCCACCCGGTCGTGGATTTCCGCCTTGCTCATGCGTTCCTCCTTGATCCGGCCTTTGATCATGCTCTCTCCTTTCGGTTCTCGATTTATACACCGCAGCCTACAATGTAGATGACTTCTGCGGTGTATACTACGCTGTAGATAAACTGTCAAGCCCTAATTCAGAAAAAGAGGAGAAAAAGGAGACGCGATGGCCGAGAGGGCAGATGAATTGCGAGGTGGCAGGGGGCGAGAGCCGCTGAGTCGGAGGAGGATTCAGGAGGTAGCCCTGCGCCTGATCGACGAGGATGGGCTCGAGGCTCTCACGATGAGGAAGCTTGGCGGCGCTTTGGGAGTTGACCCCATGGCGCTCTACAGGCACTTCGAGAACAAGGAGGCGCTGCTGGATGGCGTCACGGAGCTTTTGTGGGCCGAGGTGGAACGCGGGTCGCGCGACGGTGGTGATTGGAAGGATCAGCTCCGCTTCATCGCTGGCTCGCTGCGAGAACTCGCCCACGCGCACCCCAACGCCTACTCCTTGGTGATGACCCGGGAGGTGATAGCGGAAGCGGCACTCATTCTCTCCGAGGCCAAGCTCAAAGCGTTGAAGGCAGCCGGGTTCGAGGAGGACCTCGCGGCTGAGGCTGTGCGCACGCTGATATCCTACGGAATCGGATACGGAGCCCTGGAGCTCTCTTACCTCTTATCGGAGGATCGGGGGTCTGCCGAAGAACCTGCCTCGGAAGCCGAACGGCTTATGCGGGTCATGAGGATGGTGCCGCGCGATGTGCCTCCCCACCTGGCCGAGGTCGCCCGCGTCATCTGTGCCTGCGACGTGGATGCTCAGTTCGACTTCGGGTTGGAGCTCATCCTTGCGGGGCTGGAAGCATTGCTGAACCGAAGCCCCACAGGTGCAGACTGAGGGAGAATTGCGGAGGTCGGGACGCATGGGGGCAGTAGGTCGTGACTTACGAGGATGCGCAACATTTCTCCCGCCATCAATATCCTGGACAGAAGCGCTCCGCGTAGGAGCGCCCCAGAGTAAAAGGCTAACTACCGTCAAACATAGGGCGAGAGTGGTTTGGAGTTAGGGATAAATGGGGCTAGACCGATCCCAGCGGAATTCAGGTCACCTCCTACAGTTTCGCAAGCGTTCCCCGCTGGCGTTCTTGAACAGCAGAACATCAGCAGTTGTTGGATAGCAGTTGGAGAAAGAGGTTGTTGGGAACACGTAGCCTTGCGCATAAACTAAGAGCAACGGTCGCACACCTTCCTAACCACTGTGGGGAGATAGCGACACGAGCGCACGAGAGGAGATGAAGAGCGTGATTGTGATTATCGGGACGACCGGCGATGTCGGTTTGCCCGTTGCGTACCACTTACTGTGCGCAAGCGCCGCTATCCGGTCGTCGGCCAACTGCTTAGACCCTGCTGCCTTTCCGGAGGGCGTAGCTGATGACCGCGAACAGCGGATCGATCCGGCAACTTCGTGGAACTCTGCCGAACTGGCCCTCTGACCTTGGAGCCCGTAATTTCCATATCCAAGCTCTCTAAGACCTACGCTTCGGGCTTTGAGGCGCTCAAGAACATCAACCTGGACATCCACCGGGGAGAGATCTTCGCCCTGTTGGGTCCAAACGGCGCGGGAAAGACGACCCTGATCAACATAATCTGCGGCATCGTCAACCCGAGCAGAGGAGCCATACTGGTTGACGGACACGACATCATCTCCGAGTACCGGGCGACCCGGTCTCTGATCGGGCTGGTCCCGCAGGAGCTTACGACCGACTCGTTCGAGACGGTCTGGGCCACGTGTACCTTCAGCCGAGGGCTTTTTGGCAAGCCGAGAAACCCCGAATACATCGAGATGATTCTCAGGACACTCTCGCTGTGGGACAAGAAGGACGATAAGATCATGACCCTCTCCGGTGGTATGAAACGCCGGGTCATGATCGCCAAGGCCCTCTCCCACGAGCCACAGATCCTCTTCCTCGACGAACCCACAGCGGGCGTGGACGTCGAGTTGCGGCGCGAGATGTGGCAGATGGTGCGCTCGCTGCGGGAAAGTGGTGCGACCATCATCCTCACCACCCACTACATCAACGAGGCCGAGGAGATGGCAGATCGGATCGGGGTGATCTTGGGTGGCGAGATCCTGCTGGTCGAAGACAAGAACGAGCTGATGCGAAAGCTCGGCAAGAAGCAGTTGACGCTGCAACTGCATGACAAACTGGATGAAGTTCCAGTCGAACTCACCGACTATGGGCTCAAACTCACGCCGGACGGCAACGAGTTGGTCTACACCTACGACACGCAGGCCGGGCGAATGGACATCGCCGCCCTGCTTGCAGGCCTCGACGAAGCGGGCATCAAGTTCAAGGATCTACAGACGAAGCAGAGTTCGCTGGAAGAAATCTTCGTGGATCTGCTAAAGGAGAGACAGTGAACCTTTACGCGATACGCGCGATATACACATTCGAGATGGCGAGGACCTTCCGCACGCTGTTGCAGAGCATCGTCTCGCCGGTAATCTCGACTTCGCTGTACTTCGTCGTCTTCGGCGGAGCGATCGGCTCGCGCATCACCAGCATAGACGGGGTCGGCTACGGTTCGTTCATTGTACCGGGTCTGATCATGCTGACCCTGCTGATGCAGAGCATCTCCAATGCGTCGTTCGGCATTTTCTTTCCGAAGTTCACGGGTACGATCTACGAGCTTCTCTCCGCTCCTGTTTCGTACATCGAGGTCGTCGTCGGCTACGTCGGAGCGGCGGCGACAAAGTCCATTATCCTGGGGGTGCTCATCCTCGCGACGTCGAATCTGTTCGTGCCGATCCAGATCTTGCATCCACTGCTGATGATCGCGTTCCTCGCGCTCACAGCAGCCACCTTCAGTCTCTTCGGCTTCATCCTCGGCATCTGGGCCGACGGTATCGAGAAGCTGCAGATTGTACCGCTGCTCATCATCACGCCGCTGACCTTCCTGGGCGGCAGCTTCTACTCTGTAAAGATGTTGCCGCCGCTCTGGCAGACGATCACGCTGTTCAACCCCGTTGTGTACCTGATCAGTTGCTTCCGCTGGAGCTTCTACGGAAAGTCCGATGTGAGCGTCAGCTTGAGCCTGTCCATGACGTTCTTCTTCCTCGCCGTGTGCCTGACAGCGGTGTGGTGGATCTTCAAAACGGGGTATCGCCTCAGAACCTAGTCGGTAGTTTGTTAAACAGAAGTAATGGGATAAAGCCGAGGTCCGTGTAATCGAGTGCCAGTCGTTGTGCTTGCCGTTAGAAATTTAGCCTGCATATGGCCTTTTGACGGGCCTGCTACTCCCGGGAGAAGGGGAAAGTAGTGGCGCCGGCAGTCCAATGTCTGCTAAGTGATATTGGCAGAGATACATTAGCGATAAACACTAGGTGAACGTCTGCTAATGTTTTCTATAAACCTCCTCGGCAATGTCCTCTAAGCTAAATATCGTAGCATTGGTCTCAAGGAGTGGCACTCAAACTCACGTACCTCGGCTATACGCCTAGACGATACCTACTACTGCATTGTTCCAATGATTAGCGCGTGTTTACGCGTGGGGTTAAAGCCAGGAGCCTAGCGGCTGCCGGTGCATAAGAAGAGCAGTGCCTCTATAACAAAAACGGGAGGCAGAAGACGATGCCTGACCTGCCGGTACCCTGCGCCATGCTACGGCCAAGCGGTACGGCTGGGATGGGGCTGCCAACCCAGAGCAAAATAGTGGCGTTGCCCTCCAGTTTTCGCAAGCTGTATCCTTAAGCTGACCCGAGAGTCGTAATGATCAGGAGGAGGCTGGCCAATCAACATATTCCCTATCCTCCTTGTGGTCACTCTCTCGGTGGCGGCATCGGTCGTTGGGTTGATCCTGGTGCAGCATTTGGTGCCCACTGCGGTGCGCAGGGAGCTGGAATTACAACAGTTTGGTGG
>CADDYV010000123.1 GCA_902810695.1 Actinomycetota bacterium
ACATCATCCGGCACCGGCGTCTGCGCGGAGTGAGATTCTACACCGGGCAGCGGGACGAAAAGCCCTGGCCCGTCCTTTCTACCCTCACTCCGCAGGTTCGAAGACCAGCCAGGCCCCTTTGATACCCGGCCCGGTTCCCAACCCTCCGCTTGCTGGCATCACCTCCACCAGATGAGCCCGCTCGCGCGCAAAAGCATCCAGCGTGGCGGCCATCTCCTTGGAGTGCACGACGAAGGCGACCCGATGCCGCTCTGCGATCTCTGCCGGAGCCAGGGGCTTACCTGCTCCGACTGCTTCCGCCAGAAGCTTCTCCCTCTCAACCGCTTCTGCCCAGAGCCTTTCTCTGTTGGCCTCAGCTTCGGCCTGGCGGGCGGCTTCTTCTCTGCGCCATTCCTCGATGTGGTTCTCGATCCTGTAGAGGATCCTGTCTATAACGGGTATGCGCCGCTCTGCCATTTTGATCTGCTCCTTTCTCGAATATTCTCTCTAAGGCCGCAGCTTACAGCGGCAGCGGAGCCGCTCCATGATCCAGATGAGCCATTTCCATGGTCAGGATTGACTAAAAAGCGCGGCTGGCGGGGTTAAATTAGTCAACCTGGATCATGACAAAGGTCAAAATGCATCATCGGCGCTACAGTCCGCCATGTATATCCTGGTATGCTGAAACTACCCAAGACTGGAGAGTGTGGATGGAGGAAACAAACCTCAAAGAGATCTTGAGAGTCCTGAATGACCGGTTCGAGGGACGACTCAAGCCACATTCAGTAGCAGCGGCCTTATCCGAACCTCTGGCATCCGTCTGGCCCGGTGGCCCTGAGGACGTGCAGTATCTGGCCGAGGTTGCGCAGAGGTACTCGGTGCCACTCGCCGTCCGGGGGGCCGGTATCGCTCTTGAAGCCGACCCGCCAGGTGGAATCCTCATCCGCTTCGACCTGATGCGCAACACCTACGTACCCGGAAGCGAGAAAGACTATTGGGCCGAGGCCGAACCCGGGGCGTTGTGGCTCGTGCTGGATAACGAACTGCGCCTGCGCGGCAAAGGGCTAGCGGTCTACCCCACCAGTGCTCCTAGAGCTACCGTTGGTGGGTGGCTGGCTACCGACGGCATCGGGGTCGGTTCTTTTGAGTACGGGCGGCTGCGCGAGAATGTCCTCTATGCCAGCGTGGTTTTGCCCGGCGGAGAGCTACAAGAGGTTTCGGGAGAGAGCCTGGGAGAAGTCGTAGGCCAGGGAGGTAAGGCAGGCATCATCGTGAGCGCGAGGCTCAGGACCCGCCGCGCCACCACCGACACTCCATTCGCAGTCGCCTTCGACCATATCGAGCAATTGCTTGAGAGCGTCGAGGACATAACAGAGGTGGCTCTTCCGCTGTGGCACCTGGCGCTTCTGAACCCGGCGATGTCACGAGCCAGAGGTCTCGGTAAGAATTACCTGCTCTTTGGAGCGTACCCGAGCGAGCGCGAAGAGGTTGTCAGGTGGCTTGACCGGCTGCCGGAAGATTGCGAGTGCAGGGTTCTTGGGGCTGCAGAGACCTACCGGGTGTGGGGGCAGAGGTTCTTTCCGGTTGCTCCCTCCTTTCCAACCCCGAGGGCCGTGCGTGAGTTTGTTTCCCCGCCGCAGTTGCCAGAGAGGCTCTCGGTGTGGGAGAACCGACCCACGCAGGCGACCTTCTCTCGCTCGGGGGAGGTGCTGATCCTTTCGTTGGAAGAGGGCGAGGGGACACAACCTGCGCGTGCCGCCGGGACTCCGTAAGTCAGGAACAGGGAACGCCGTTCCTGGCTGACGAAGGGCCGGGAGGGTAAGCCGAAGCGCGCACGGCTTCCACACCTGGGCTGCGAACCTGATCGGCCTGGAGAAAACCGTCCCCAGGTAGGCCACCTGGATGCTCATGAGCACCTTTCCTCGCCGGGAACGTAGCTCGAAGGTGGAGGCTGGCGTGCCCGGACGCTCGAGCGCGCCGGAAGGCCCAGCTTACCCAGGGCCTTCCGGGCGTTGGCGGAGAGCACCAGCCCGGCGCCGATCTCCCGGAGTTCGGCTGTCCGCTCGAAGATGGCGACCTCCAGGCCGGCCTGACGCAACGCTATCGCTGCGGTCAACACCCCGATGCCGGCGCCGATGATCATCGTCCTCACAGCCGGACTCCTGCAATCCACGAATCCCGCAATATCATGCCGCGTACCCTGGCTCGAATCATCTCACACGCAACTGGTAAACGAGAGGGCCGGGAACGGCGGCGCTTGGATGCGCAATCCCAGCATGCCTTGAGAGGCATATCGTATTGTGCGACGCTGACGTGGCGTGAAATGAGAAGTCCCCGGACATGGAGAGACTGGAAAGGAGAATCGCGATGGCGGTACTCGACCTCTTCAAGCTCGACGGCAAGGCGGCGCTGGTAACCGGCGCGGGCAGCGGCATCGGCAGAGCCTACGCCCAAGCCCTCTCCGAGGCCGGTGCGGCGGTCGCCTGCGCGGACATAGACGCCTCTTCGGCTGAGGAGGTGGCCTCGTCTTTGAATGGCAAAGCCCTGGCTATCGAGACCGACGTCTCGGACGAGAACCAGGTCCACCGGATGGTCGAGCAAACCCTCTCCGAGCTTGGGCGGCTCGATATAGCCTTCGCCAACGCCGGGATCGGGGGCGACATCGAGCAGGTGTTCCCCGAGGCTACGCTGGAGAACTGGCAAAAGGTAATAGACATCAACCTCACCGGAGTGTGGCTCACGGCTCGTGAAGCTGCCAGGGCCATGATCGAGCGGGGAGAAGGCGGCAAGATAATAGCTACCGCTTCCATCTACGGGTTCGTCGGCGGTTTCGCGCCTTCTCCCGGAGCGTACAACTCCGCCAAGGGCGGGGTGGTCAATTTGGTGAGGGATCTGGCGCCAACGCTCGCCCCGCACCGGATCAACATCTCCGGGATAGCCCCGGGCTTCTTCCGCACCAACATCGGTGGGGGACTGTTGATGGACCTGGAGAACGAGATCAGCCGCCAGTTCGTGGAGGAGATAGAGCGCCGGACGCCGATGGGCAAGATCGGGGATGTCGAAGACCTCAAGGGCACAGCCGTCTACCTGGCATCTGATGCAGCTAACTACCTTACCGGGCACACCGTGGTAGTTGATGGTGGTTGGCTCGCCTGGTAAGGAGGCGGGATCTCGAAATATGAGGAAAGGGTATCCAGAGGGAGAGCCGGGATACCGAGCAGCATGGGTCATCTCGATGACCGGATCTGGTCAAAAACACCGCCGGCAGAGCTTCGTGGAGACGGGGGTAGAATTTGAGTGCCCCAGAGACTCCCGAAGTTCTCAATCGCGTGACTAGAAGCTACCTCATAACCGTGTGCAGGAACATATTAATGGCCCACGTCGGCATCCGAAAAATCTAGCCTCACAATTGCGGCATTTGAGGGGAGGAGTTATTCCTGTTCTCCGCTCCTTTTGAGGCTTTTCAGGAGGGCATCTACCAGCGGTTGGGGCCAGTTATCAGGGAAAGGCTCTTTGGAGAAGTAGTGGGCATAGTAGCCGCCAAGGAGCATGTCTACAGCTACTTCCAGATCCGCCTTATCGTCTATCTCTCCCCGGCTTTGGGCGTGCTCCAGGATCTCCCTCAGAATCTTGCGGTAGGGTTTGGAGATCCGCTCAGCCCACAACTCGAATAGCTTGGGGGTGCGCCTCTCCTCTACCAGAACCGTTCCCAGTATCGGCATGCCCCCAAGCTCGTCAAAGCTGTGGCGAAAG
>CADDYV010000124.1 GCA_902810695.1 Actinomycetota bacterium
GGGTTAGGGGTTAGGGGTTAGTGAAGAGAAAAGTGTCATGACCGAGGAAGAGGCACGGCTGAAGGAGTACCGGGATCGGAAGATCGACTGGAAGCGGTGGGGGCCGTACCTGAGCGAGCGGGCGTGGGGGACGGTGCGCGAGGATTACAGTGCGGACGGTTCGGCGTGGTCGTACTTCCCGCACGACCACGCGCGCTCGAAGGCGTACCGCTGGAACGAAGACGGGCTGCTGGGGATTTGCGACCGAGGTCAATTGTTGTGTTTTGGACTGTCGCTGTGGAACGGCAAAGACGACATCCTCAAGGAGCGGCTGTTCGGGCTGACCGGGCCGGAGGGGAACCACGGGGAGGACGTGAAGGAGTGCTACTATTTTCTCGACAGCACGCCGACGCACTCGTACATGAAAGGACTGTACAAGTACCCGCAGGCGGGGTTTCCGTACGCGCGACTGGTGGAGGAAAACGCGCGGCGGGGCAAGGGGGATCAGGAATTCGAGCTGCTCGATACCGGCGTCTTTGACGAAAGCCGGTACTTCGACGTGTTCGTCGAGTACGCAAAGGCCGATTGCGAGGACGTCCTGGTCCGCGTGTCGGTGGTGAACCGCGGGCCGGAGGCGGCGGAGTTGCACGTGCTGCCGTCGGTGTGGTTCCGCAACCGGTGGACGTGGGGGGAAGAGCGCGACCGGATGGTCAGGCCGAACTTAAGCCGGCACGGGGAGGGGGTGATCGCGATCCGACACGACGCGCTCGGCAATCGCTGGCTCCTGTGCGAGGCGATCGGCGCGGGGCCGGAACTGCTGTTCACGGAGAACGAAACCAACGGCCGGCGCCTGTACGGACTCGACGGCGACAACGTCTCGCCGTACGTAAAGGACGGCATCAACGACTACGTCGTGAACGGCAAGTGGGGCGCGGTCAACCCGGCCGGGGAAGGGACCAAGGCGGCGGCGCATTACCGGATGACCCTCGTGGCGGGTGAGGCGAAGACGATCCGCCTGCGGTTCACGCCGATGGAGCCGGCCGACGGCCTGCTCGGCGAGCAGTTCGACCAGGTCTTCACCCGGCGGATCGCGGAGGCGGATGCGTTTTACGCGACGATCGTCCCGCACAAGATCTGCGACGACGCGAAGGGCGTGATGCGTCAGGCGCTGGCGGGGATGCTGTGGAGCAAGCAGTTCTACCACTACGACGTGCGCAAGTGGCTCGCCGGCGACCCCGGCTTCCCCCCGCCGCCGCAGCGGCGCTGGCACGGCCGCAACCACGACTGGCTGCACCTGAGCAACGACAGCATCCTCTCGATGCCGGACACGTGGGAGTACCCGTGGTACGCGGCGTGGGACCTGGCGTTTCACTGCATCCCGCTGTCGCTGGTCGATCCGGAGTTCGCCAAGCGCCAGCTCACGCTGCTGCTGCGCGAGTGGTTCATGCACCCCAACGGGCAGTTGCCGGCGTACGAGTGGCAGTTCTCCGACGTGAACCCGCCGGTCCACGCCTGGGCCGCCTTGCGCGTCTTCCGCATCGAGCGCCGGCGGAGCGGCCACGGCGACTACGGATTCCTGGAGAAGGTGTTCCACAAGCTGCTGATCAACTTCACCTGGTGGGTGAACCGAAAGGACGCCGACGGCCGCAACGTCTTCCAGGGCGGGTTCCTCGGCATGGACAACATCGGCCTCTTCGACCGCAGCGCCACGCTGCCCAACGGCGCCCGCCTGGACCAGTCCGACGGCACGAGCTGGATGGCCATGTACTGCCTCAACATGCTCGCCATCGCCCTGGAGCTGGCCCGCCACGACCCCTCCTACGAGGACGTGGCGACCAAGTTCCTCGAGCACTTCTTCTACATCGGCCACGCGATGAACGACCGGCCCGGCATGGGGCAGGCGATCGCCGAGGAGGACGCGATCGACCTGTGGGACGACGACGAGGGGTTTTATTACGACGTGCTGCACATGCCCGGCCGCAAGCCGTTTTACCTGCGGGTGAAGTCGATGGTCGGGCTCATCCCGCTGCTGGCGGTGGAGACCATGGACGCGGACCTGCTGGCGAAGCTGCCGAGCTTCTGCCGGCGCCTGGAGTGGTTCCTCGAGCACCGCGGCGACCTGTGCAAGGACATCGCCTCCGTGACGAAACAGGGCGAAGCCCAGCGGCGGCTGTTCAGCGTCGTCAACGAACAGCGGCTGCGGAAGATCCTGGCGAAGATGCTCGACGAGAACGAGTTCCTCTCGCCGTACGGGATCCGCTCACTTTCGAAGTACCACCGCGACCACCCGGTCGAGTGCGTGTTGGACGGGAAAACGTACCGGGTGGACTACGAGCCGGCGGAATCCACGACGTGCCTGTTCGGCGGGAACTCGAACTGGCGCGGGCCGGTCTGGTTTCCCATCAACTACCTCATCATCGAGTCGCTCCAGAAGTTCCACCATTACTTCGGCGACGCCTTCAAGGTGGAGTGCCCGACCGCTTCGGGAACGATGATGACGCTGTGGGAAGTCGCGGCGGAGCTCTCGCGGCGGCTGATCAAGCTGTTCCTCAAGGACGAGAGGGGGAGGCGTCCCGCGTACGGCGGGACCGAGCGGCTGCAGACCGACCCGCACTTCCGCGACCTGATCCTGTTCCACGAATACTTCCACGGCGACAACGGCGCCGGTCTGGGCGCGAGCCACCAGACCGGGTGGACCGGCCTCGTGGCCAAGTTGATCCAGCAGAGCGGGTGGTGAGCGGCCGCCCTCACCCCGCAGGGGCGAACCTCGCGGTGGTCGGGCGCGCGTAGGCGTTTGAATCACGCGAGGATCGACTGCACGACGTTCCCGCTCACGTCCGTCAGCCGGAAATCCCGGCCCTGGTACTTGTACGTCAGCTTCTTGTGGTCCACGCCCAGCAGGTAGAGCATCGTGGCGTGCATGTCGTGCACGTGCACAACGTCTTCGGCGGCGTTGTAGCCGAGGTCGTCGGTGGCGCCGTGGGTGATGCCCGGCTTGATGCCGCCGCCGGCCATCCAGATCGAGAAGCCCTTGATGTGGTGGTCCCGCCCGTTGCCCTGCGCCATGGGGGTGCGGCCGAACTCCCCGCCCCAGATGACCAGGGTTTCGTCGAGCATGCCGCGGGCCTTGAGGTCCTTGATCAGGGCGGCGGCGGGCTGGTCCACTTCCTTGGCGATGATCTCCATGTTGTTCTTGAGGCCGTTGTGGTGGTCCCAGTCGCGGTGGTAGCACTGGATGAACCGCACGCCGCGCTCGGCCAGCCGCCGGGCCAGCAGGCAGTTGGCCGCGAACGACCCGTCGGCGCCCTTGGTGCCGTACATCTCCATGATGTTCGACGGCTCGTTCGACAGGTCCACCAGCTCGGGGATGCTGGTCTGCATGCGGAAGGCCATCTCGTACTGCGCGATGCGGGCGACGATTTCGGGGTCGTCAACGGACTCGTTGTAGAGGCGGTTGAGTGAACCGGCGGCGTCGATCACGTCGCGCTGCTGGGCGTCGGTGACGCCGGCGGGGTTCTTGATGTAGTGGACGGGGTCGCCGGTGGAATGGAGCAGCACGCCCTGGAAGCGCGAGGGGAGGAAGCCGCAGTGCCACTGG
>CADDYV010000125.1 GCA_902810695.1 Actinomycetota bacterium
CAAACTCAGCTTCTTTGTGAACTCGAAGAGCACGGGGATGGTCTTTCAGTTCCCTATCTATCGGGAGAGACTCTGCAACCCCATAACCCCTTCCGGGCAGACAGAAGTCATCCGCTTTCAGTTCCCTATCTATCGGGAGAGACTCTGCAACATGACGACATCGTCCACGCGGTAGTTCCAGGTGGCTTTCAGTTCCCTATCTATCGGGAGAGACTCTGCAACCCAGGCCTTGTAATGCTTTGCTCTCGGATATTATCCGTCCAGTCTCTGGCGGTTTTCAACGTCCAGGCCCGCTATTTCTAGGGACTTACTTCAGTAAAGCCAATGGTAGCATGGCCCCCGCTACCACACTCTGTTCGCAAGCTGGACCTCTGTTCCAAATTCCCAGGGAGTTTGCGAAAGGCAGGATTGTCTAGCTTTGCAGCTAAAATGCTCTAGGCTGGTGTATAAGGCACTCCTGGAGATGGACAATTGCTACTGATCGCAACAGGGGTTTGCGAAGAGAGGGGGTGAGTGTGGTGGCAGAGCGGATGGAGGCTACCCGGGGTGTATTGGTGCTGCTGAGGGTGCTCGCAGAGAGACCAAGAACCCCAGCTGAGATAGCCAGCTTGCTTAAGGAAGAGGCACTGAACCGAAACGAGCGTACGGTGCGCCGTTGGATGGCGGTGTTGCGCCAAGCCGGTTTCGAAATCACCTTCTCTGAGGGTCGCTACAGTCTGCAGGGCTCTCCCGTACACCTGGCTTTTGACGGCTATGAGGCTCTGGCGACGCTGAGTGTGCTGGGCTCTCTGGCTGATCGGGAGCCAGTATACGGAAGATACATCGCTTCCGCTCTCGGTAAGTTGCGGGAAGCCATACCCCAGGAGTCACTGCGCTTCGCCGATAGCGGCAAAATCGAATTCTACTTTAATCCGGCGAGTGATCCTCCGGAGGACCCTGCTGTGATAGACAAACTCCGGCGCGCCATCCATCAGAGCCGTCAGGTGGAGATCCTCTACCATAGCCTGCGCTCCCAGACGGTGCGTCAGAGAACAGTCGAGCCGGTACGTATAGCCTACGCCCAGAGAGCACACCGCCTCTACGCTTACGAGCGTGAAGCGGGTAGGGTCCAGGAGTTCCGCGTCAACCGCATCCGGGGAGCGAAGATGCTACCGGAGAAGTTCGCCCCTGAGGCGCATATAGCCTCCTTCGAGCAAGTCAGCTTGCGCCTGAGTGCAAAGACATTCGTCGCCTTCGGCAAGTCTATAATCCCCGATGATGAGGCTTCCATAGAACCTCTTGCCGACGGGAGTGCTATTGTTTCTGGCAGTACACCCTCTACCTTCTGGACGGTGCGCGAGATCGCCTCCCTCGGACCCGAGGTAGAGGTACTCGGCAGTCCCAGCTTCAGGAGAGAGTTTCTCGACTTCCTGCACCAGACACTCCAGCTTTATAGCTAAATTTTCCTGCATTTCCATGAAGCGGACCTATTATGTCCGGCTGCTTTGAGAAAATTCGGTGCTGAAAGCCTAAAGCTTTGTGTTGTTTGAGTCGAAAACATATACAGAGAGAGTGTGGAAGAAGTATTCGTAGAAGGATTTGGGGTCTCGCTGTCAAAGAAGAGCGAGCGCCTGGTCGTAAAGAAGAAAGGCGAGGTGATCTTCGAGCGTCCCTTCTTCGATGTGGAGCGGGTGATCGTCTCAACTGAAGGTGCGACCATCTCTTCTGCAGCCATCCACGAATGCGTAAAGAATGGCATTCCGCTGGAGTTTTTGAGCTACTCCGGCGCGCCCTACGCGAGCCTCATCTCTCCACAGCTCGGGGGTACGGTCAAGACTCGCAGGGAGCAGCTTCTGGCCTACGGAGACCGGCGGGGTGTGGAGCTGGGCAAAGCCTTCGCTACTGGCAAGCTCAAGAGCGCGGCCAACAACCTCAAGTACTACGCCAAATACCGCAAGGGTACCGACCGCGCCGCCTACGATTTCCTCTACCGAAGGGTGGACGGGATCGGGGATCTGGCCCGCCAGGTCGCGGAGATCGAGGGCCTCTCGTGCGTGGATGAGGCGCGCGGGGCGCTGCTGAACGCCGAGGGACGGGGAGCGGCGCTCTACTGGGAAGGGGTCAAAAGGATGGTCCCGGACTTCCTCGGTCGTGAGGGGCGCGGAGCCACGGATCTCGTCAATTCTCTTTTGAACTACGGCTACGGCATCCTCTACAATCGCGTCCTCTCGGCGGTTACCCGCGCAGGGCTCGATCCCTACGCCGGATACGTCCACACCGACCGGCCCGGCAAACCCTCGCTCGTTTTGGACCTCATCGAGGAGTTCCGGCATCCCGTGGCGGATCGTGCGGTATTGGGTCTCTTGGGGACCGGCTTCAAGGTCGGGATGGATGGCGAGAAACTCGATGAGAAAACCCGCAAGCTGACAGCCGCAAAGGTGCGCGAGAGGCTCGCGGTGCGGGTAACCCATCGCGGCAAGAAGCACACTCTGGAGAACATCATCCACAGCCAGGCCCGCGGCGTGGCAAGTTTCGTGCGCAAAGGAGCCCTCTACAAGCCGTTTGTGGGGAGCTGGTAGTGGGTTACGTGCTCCTCATCTACGACATCCCGGACGATAAGATCCGGCACAAAATCTCCGAGAGGTGCAAGGACTACGGTTTGAACCGTATCCAGTACTCGGCATTTGCGGGGGATCTCGACCGCAACCGCCGCGAAGAGTTGATGCTGCGCTTGAAGAAGACGCTCGGAAAGAAAGAGGGGAACATTCGTCTGCAGCCGGTGTGCACCCGCGATCTCGCGCTGGTCAAGGAGATCGTCGTTGGGCCCTCTTGAGTTGAGCGTTACCGATGTCCGCCAGCGCGTGTACTGCCCGCGCATCCCCTACTACCGCTACACCATGCCGCTGGAACGCCCGGTAACGGCCAAGATGGACCTCGGCAAGGAAGAGCACGAGACGACCTCGGCCAGAGAAGCTCGCCGCACCCTTAAAGCGTACGGCATAAAAGAAGGAGAGCGCCGCTTCGGGGTGAATCTCTACTCCGAACACCTGGGGTTGCGAGGCAAGATAGACATGGTCATCTTCACTCCGCATGAAGTCATCCCGGTCGAGTACAAGATGACATCCGGGGTAGGTTTGCACCACAAATACCAGCTTACCGCCTACGCGATGCTCGCCGAGCACACCTTCGGACGCACTGTGTATCGGACCTTCACCTACCTCACCCCGGTAAAGAAGGCCGTAGAAGTCCCCATAACCGCCGCCATGCGGGATCACATCAAAAAGATACTGGCCGGGTTGCGGGAGGATATAGTGCGCGAGCGCCTCCCCAAGCCCACCCCACACCGCAAACGCTGCACGGATTGCGAGTACCGCCGCTTCTGCGGCGACGTGCTACTGGGGGGTAGCTAGCATGTTCATGCCAACCGCCGAAGAGAAAAAGCACCTCCTCAGAGGAACCATCCCGCGGGCGCGCAAGCTCGG
>CADDYV010000126.1 GCA_902810695.1 Actinomycetota bacterium
CCCGCCGAAGAAGATGGAAGATAGCAGCCAGGCGGCGAGCACGGCTCCGCGGGGGCGGAGAAACTGGAAGTTGAGCCCCTCGGCGATATTCCTGAGCTGGTAGCCGCGGAAGACCGTCTCTTCGTAGATGCCGACGCATATGTAGAGGGCCAGCGGGACCAGGATCGCGGCGGAGAAGGACCATCCCGGCTCGAAGGAGCGGAGCGCGCCTGCCACCGAGATCCAACCTAGCCCCATCTCGACTATGAAGATCCCCGTCATGAGCGCCGCGCCCAAAACCAGCCCGAACACAAAATCCACGAACCACCTGCGGCTCAGGTGGAACCCGAAGCCTGCGAAAGGTCGCCGGTCGAGGAAACGTCCGGCGGGCCAGACGCTGAGGAGCGCCGCCGGGAGGCTCACCACGTAGCCTGCGACGGAGGGTAGCGAGGAGACTCCCGCGCCACCGACGGGCAGACCTTCCCGTAGCAAAAAAGGGACCAGGAAGGCGCCGAGGATGTAGGAGAGCACCTGCCAGCAGATGAACTGCGCGAGCAGACGCCACAGCGCGCGAAGACGCCGCCTCTCGCCTTCCACGAATAGTTGCACTCTCGACCTCCGCCCGAACGTACCGGCTAACTATACTACCCGCGAGGCGTGAACCTCGCTGGCTTCTCTCCGGTGAAACTACCGCCTCGCGCGAAGAACCTGATCAGCCGGTGTTCCAGAGGGCCATTCTCGCGCTCCCTCATATCTCATCGTCGCAGGCACATATGCTACAACGACCGGGTACGGCGAGAGTAACGGGGGTGTGAATGGCTGAACGAGAGGGACAGGCCAGGTGGAGAGAGCGGGACTCGCGGGCGTTCATAGATCTGGGGCGCTACTTCGTTCCCGAGCGGGAGTACCAGATCAGAACGATCTGCGCCCTGATCCCACCTCACCCCGCGCCTTTTGGCGTCCTGGAGCTGGGATGCGGGGAAGGTCTGCTCGCCGAGTCCATCCTCGAAAAGTTCCCCGAATGCACCGTGCGCGGCCTCGACGGCTCCGAGGAGATGCTGAAGGCCGCGCGAGAGCGACTTTCTCGCTTCGGCGGGCGCTTCGCGGCGGAGAAATTCGACCTCGCTTCCCCCGACTGGCGCAAACCTTCGGAGCCCGTTCGCGCCGTCGTCTCCTCGCTCGCCATACACCACCTCGATGCGGACCAAAAGCGGGAACTTTTCCGGGATGTGCATCGGATGCTCGAACCGGGGGGCGTCTTCGTGATCGCAGACCTGATACAACCCGCTACCGGAGCCGGTGTCGCGCTCGCCGCCTCTTCCTGGGATAAGGCTGTCCGCAAACGGTCGCTGCGCTTCGAAGGCGATACCGGAGCCTTCGATCTCTTCGAGAAAGAGGAGTGGAACCTCTACCGCCATCCCGACCCGGAGGTGGACAAACCTTCCGGCCTCTACGAGCAACTCTCGTGGCTGGAAGAAGCCAGCTTCGCGGGTGTGGACGTATTCTGGGTGAAAGCGGGGCACGCTATCTTCGGCGGTACCAGAGCAGAGGGCTAGTTGCAGCCACTCGATGTATCCGACTACGAGCTTCTGGCCCGGCATCGCCTGAGTCCGCTGGCCTGGGCCTACTACTCCGATGGCGCGGAGGACGGGGTGACGCTCCGAGCCAACCGCGAAGCCTTCGAGCACCTGCATCTCGTGCCGCGCGTGCTGCGCGGCGTGGGGTCTGCGGACCTGAACACTGTCATGCTCGGAACGCCAGTGGGCATGCCGGTCCTGGTAGCTCCGACCGGCGTGCACGGCTTCGCCCATCCCGAAGCGGAGTGCGCGACCGCGCGGGCGGCGGGTAGCGCCGGGACGATCATGGCGATCAGCAGCATGTCTTCACGTCCCCTCGCGGAGATCTCCGCTTCCGCTACCGGTCCTCTGTGGTTCCAGCTCTACGTCTACCACGAGCGGCGGATCTCGGAGATACTTCTACGCCGCGCCGAGCGCGCCGGGTGCCGGGCGATCGTGCTGACGGTTGATTCTCCCCGCTGGGGCCGCAAGAGAGGGGTCGAGCGCGCCGAGGCGGAGGCTCCGTGGGCAAAGGAGTTCTTTTCGAGCGTCGAGAAAGAGTTCGCGGCGGCGGATCTCCGACCTGCACCCCTCTCCTGGGCGGATGTGGCGTGGCTGCGTAACCTCACGGATCTCGCCCTAATCCTCAAGGGCATCCTCGCCGCCGAGGACGCCGCGCTCGCGGTGGAGCACGGGGCAGCCGGAGTCGTCGTCTCCAACCACGGGGGCCGGCAGCTCGACGGAGCCGTGGCGAGCATCGAGGCGCTGCCGGAAGTCGTTGAAGCCGTCGCTGGGCGTGCCGAGGTCTACCTCGACGGCGGCGTCCGTCGCGGGACCGACGTGCTGAAGGCGTGCGCCCTGGGCGCGCGGGCGGTCATGGTGGGGCGGCCCGTGCTCTGGGGCCTAGCTGCGGGCGGCGAAGACGGCGTCCGGCACGTGCTAACGCTGCTGCGGGACGAACTGGAGCTCGCCATGGTCCTCGCCGGACAGCCGGATATTAAGAACCTCGACGCCGATCTCATAAAGAGTTTCTAACCGTTAGACTTCCCGAAACTATCTCCCGGAGCGCCCCCTGGAGAAGACGTTTTCATAGATCTGCTCATAATCAGAGATGCCAACCTCTCTGGGATTTCCCTCACTCTGGGGGTCCTCATAGGCTATCTTGGAGAGCATGGGTATCTCCTCTTCTTTGAAGCCCATCTCTTCCATAGTAGGTATCGCTAGCTCTTCTGTTAGCTGGTAGATCTTCTCTACCCCTGCCCTTGCTGCTTCCTCTTCTGAGAGGTTGTCTGTTTCTACTCCTAAGGCTTTGGCTATCCGGGCATACCTCTCAGGCGATGCAGCCCAGTTGTACTCACATACCGCTCCTAATACTCTTGCGGTTAGTGCTCCATGGGCACACTCATGCACCCCCCCTGCTGACTGGCTCATCGCATGTGCTGCTCCAGCACTCTCTGTGCCATATGCCAAGCCCCCAAAGCTCGCCGCATGGGCCATGTTGGTTCGGGCCTCTAAGTTGTCTCCTACTTCGTAGGCCACTTTCAGCCATCTTCCAGAGAGCTCTATGCAATAGAGAGCTACCGCATCGTTGAAGGGCTGGTGGTAGAGAGAGGTGTAGCACTCTATGCCATGAGAGAGCGCATCCATCCCGGTTGCAGCAGTGATCGAAGGGGGCAAAGAGAGGGTGAGGGCTGGATCTATTAAGGCCAGATGAGATCCTATTAAAGGAGTTCCCCCTACGTTGAATTTGATCTTCCTCTCATGATCGGTGATAACCGCCCATAGAGTAAGCTCGCTACCTGTCCCGGAGGTGGTGGGGATGGTGATAAGAGGGGGGATTCTCTTTGAGATCTCTCTTCTACCATACTCGAAATCGAGGATGGAGCTAGTGTCATGGTGTGATGAGAGAACT
>CADDYV010000127.1 GCA_902810695.1 Actinomycetota bacterium
GCTGTCCCCGGCTGTTCTTTTCGCGGCGAACCGTCCAGAACGTGCCGGAAGATCACCCGGATGAAGCCCCGAAGCGGGTTCGTCCGTATACTCGCTTCCGGCGTTGTCGGTGCGGGAGCGGGACTGATCGCAGGCGGTCGTCTGGTCAAGACCTACGACTGGCGCACGGAGTGGTTCATCCCCGCGCCGCTACCCGTCGTCTATAAGGCGATGACCTCCAGAGAAGCGTTGCGGCGCTGGTGGCCCGCTATGGAACTGGTAAACGATGACGAAGGCGACGCGCTCAAGGTAGGGAGCAGCGTCTCCTTCAAAGTTCACCAGGGACAGGACGTCGCACGTCTGGCTCCACCATTCTACATCCACTGCGTATATACCGACGTCGAGCCCGAACGCAGGCTCCGCGAGGTTGTAACCGGAGATCTGAGCGGCGTGCTCGAAACCCTCTTCCGAGAAGATCCAGACGAATCCGGGACCCGCATTACGTTCAACTGGTATGTGCGGGTCACCAACCCGGCCCTCAACATGCTGGGCTACCTCATCGAGCAGAAATACCGCCAGAGCCACGACGAGGTAATGAAAGCCGGGAAGCGCGGGCTAAGCGATCACTGTACCGCCAGCTAACCTTCGACAGCCAACAAACCCTCGTTTCTGGCTGTCGAAATAGCACGCTGTAGCTGTCAGGCAAATCCCACCTTGTAGCAGCTACAGCGGTTCCTGTATCGGTCAATCTCTAGCAGGCAATGAGCCCCAGAATGGCAAATTGAAGCGCGCGGTGTCTACCGGCGTTTACTATTAGGCCACTGAGTGCTGGCGTCTAGGCAGGACTCAGGCAGCTTTCTGCGGCTGTGCGGATATCAGAGTAGAGAGCATCAAACGCTTCTGAGAAGCCGTTGTTCTCCAGCCATCTCTTGATCTGCTCATCGCAAACTACCACCAACTCCGCCTCCGCCCAGTGTAGCCGGTCGCGGGCTTTAAGCAGAGTCTTGAAGCCGATTACGTCCAGAAGTTCTACTCCCCTCAAGTCAACCATCAGGCATCCTGTTTTTCTGGCTTCAAAGACTCCCCTGGTCAGTAAAGCATCGAAGTCTTTTACCGAGTGAAGGTCTATCTCTCCGAAGGTGGAGAGCACAGGGATACTGTGCTCCTCATAGGCGAGTGTTAGCTGCAGTTGGGGCTCATCAACACCGTACATTCGGTGGCCCCCTTCTATCCCGAGAGAGCGAGACTGGCTTACAGTATTACTCTTATATTAATATTATCAGCGGAAGCGTCAAACACAATCATACGGTCGCAGGAGAGCGCGGGCTGAGCGATCACTGCATCGCCCGTTGAGCCTCTGATAGCCACGAATGCACAATCTGTCAACTCTATGTTCGCAGCGGTGGTGTTAACCCCAATGGCTCACCCAAAAACAATTCGTTTGGCCGATGCCCCGGACTTCGCTCTGAGCAATAGTGTCCTCTTGAAGTCTCCAAGGAAAGGAGGTGACAAGATGGGACGAACTAGACGGATGATTTTAGTCTTTGTATTGGCCGCGATCATGGTGGCATCAATGGCGTTTATAGGCGGCACGGCTTTTGCTGCCCAGTCTGGGGCGGGATGCCAGGGTCTACAGAACGCATATTCGCACAGCGACAATGAGCACGTGGAGAGAGACGTCGCACGCCAGGCGCATGATTGCAATTTCACCTAATTACCACATTCCTGCGCCGTCTACTGAGCCAGGATAAGCAGGGTGAAAAGAGAAAGGGCGCGCCTTGAACAGGCGCGCCCACGAAACTTGCCGCCAGCGCGGGTCAGGCGGCGGCGTCCACGGCGCGGGATAGGATGTTGAGGCCCTCCTCCAGCTCGTCGTCGGTTATGACGAGCGGGGTGAGTGTACGGATGACGTTGCCATACTGCCCGGCGGTGAGGAGCAGGAGCCCCTCCTGCAAGGCGCTCTCCACGATCGCGGCGGTTCGCTCCTTGTCGGGGGTGCGGCTTTCGGCGTCCTTGACCAGCTCCATCGCCGCCATCGGTCCGCGGCCACGCACGTCGCCCACGAAGTCGGGGTGCTTCTGCTGGATATCGCGCAGCCTGCCCATCACACGATCCCCGATCACGCTGGCCCTGGCGAGGAGGTTATCCTCCTCGAAGGTTTCGAGCACCGCGAGGGCGGCGGCGCAGGCCACAGGGTTTCCGCCGTAGGTGGTGCCCAGGCCCCCGGTATGCACGGCGTCCATGATCTCCGCTTTGCCGGTAACGCCCGCTATCGGCAGGCCGCCGCCGAGGCTCTTGGCCGTCGTCACCAGGTCGGGCACAACACCGGAGTGCTCGATGGCGAACATCTTGCCCGTCCTGCCGAAGCCCGTCTGCACCTCGTCCACGATGAGCACTATCCCGTGCCTGTCGCAGAGCTCGCGCAGCTTGCGCAGGTAGAAGTCCGGGAACGGGATGAAACCACCCTCGCCAGAGACGGGCTCGACGATGATCGCCGCGACGCTTCCGGGGTCCACGTAGCTGACGAAAGCCTTCTCAAGGGCTCCGAAGCAGTCGCCCTGGCATCCGCCGGAACAGTCCTTGCCCGCGGGACACCGGTACGGGTACGGCGCGGGAACCCGGTAGACCTCCGGGACGTACGGCCCGAAGCTCTTCTTGTAGGGATCCACCTTGCTCGTCAGGGTTATCCCCATGAGCGTGCGCCCGTGGAAAGCGTTCTCGAAGGCGATTATCGCCGGGCGTCCGGTGTAGGAGCGTGCGATCTTGACGGCGTTCTCGACCGCCTCGGCTCCGGAGTTGACGAAGAACGAACGCTTCGGGGAATCTCCCGGCGCGAGCGCGTTGAGCTTCTCGGCAAGCTCCACGTAGGGCTCGTACTGGGTGACGTAGTAGCAGGTGTGGGTGAAGCGATCTAACTGCTCCTTCGCCGCCTCCACGACACGCGGGTTCGTATGCCCGGCGTTTAGAACCCCGATGCCCCCGCCGAAGTCTATGAACGTGTTGCCGTCAACGTCGGTAAGCAGCGCGCCCTTGGCCTCTGAGGCGAAGATGGGCGTCGCCGTCCCGAGCCCGGAGGAGACGGCGTTCCGGCGGCGGTCCATCAAAGCCCGGCTCTTTGGCCCCGGTATTTCGGTTTTGATCTTCGTTGCTTCAAGCATGCCTTTACCCTTTCACTACGGTTCCATGGGTGATTAGACCACCCCAGTATACTCTTCGTCGGTACTATCAGCCCAGGACGGTTTGGG
Organism: Actinomycetota bacterium; assembly: GCA_902810695.1. Taxonomy (GTDB): domain Bacteria; phylum Actinomycetota; class Rubrobacteria; order Rubrobacterales; family Rubrobacteraceae; genus CADDYV01. The sequence goes on from CADDYV010000127.1 coordinate 3,225, forward strand.
TGTCTGTGAAAGCAAGCTCATGGGCCCTCGCAACAGGCTCAGAAGTTAGCTTTCCTCTCAATGTGGAGAGCCCTCTTCTTAGGGATGCATCCGCCCTTGCCGCTCCTTCTATCCCTCTATCAGCTATCTTTATGAGGTAG
>CADDYV010000128.1 GCA_902810695.1 Actinomycetota bacterium
CGTCCAGGACCTTCTGACTTTCCGCATCGCCTGTGACCTTAACGCGGGATTTCCATAATTCTTCCCAGCGCTCGCGATTTTGCTGGCGCAGCAGATCAAAGCCCAGCACGGCGCCCCAGCGGGCCATGCGGATCGCTTCAAGGTCCGGCTCGGGATGATAGAATTCGGAAACCATCGCGGCGATCATTCGAAAGCGATGGGTCTGGCCGCCCTTGCCGTCCAAGCGGTACTGCCGCACGACGCCCTCATCTGTCGAAAAAGCCTCACCCATTCTCTGAACTTCTGGTTGCGATAACACCACGGCCGCAACGCCCAACTTGCTCAAGTTGCCGTGGCTGCGAAAGCTCATGACGAGATCGATTTCAGTCTGGGCCGGCGGATGATCCCGATAGACGGTTCCGGGGACGCCCTTGATGCCGATTTGCGTCGCGATCATCGCGCGAACGTTTGAGGAAGGCGTCATGCGCACTTCCTGGCACAGCAAGGCAGGTACGGAGCGGGACGCAAATTGCAGCACTTCGATTTGGAAGTGCGTATTACCGGCGGCAAAATTCATTCGCGTCAGAAGCTCGCCGGTGGCCATATCGAGCGCTTGGCGGCGCACTGTTACAAGATCGTGGCGCTCGAGCAGCCGGATGCTATTCACTTCCAGGTCCAGCATGAGCGGATAAGGCGCGGGTGAGAGCGCCTGCATCTGGTAAGGAATGTGCCTGTAGACAAAGCCGCTTACCGCCGTGGGAGCTTGAGCCAGCGGGTTCGGGCCAGGGCGGATGCCAATTAAGCCGTTGCTCAAATAGGCGGGGTCAAAGTGATGGGAAAAGCCATGGGCCGCCATCTGCGGGATAGCGCCGTTACTACCGGGCGTTGCGGATGATCTCGGGTCCGTGAAGGCCGTTCGTCCGGCCGCTGTATAAGGAATCAAGCATGCTCCAGCTATCAGGGGTGACGATTTCAGAAACGATCGACGCGAAATAGCCATGCCTGTCCTCATCGCCCTCTTAATTGCCCGCTGGCGTAATGGAGATTTTCTTGCCTCTCTCCACCCGCACATCGAAGCGCTTGCCGCGTATCATGATATTGCGGAGCTCGAGAGAATCCCATGCTGCCGGCAACTCAGGGGGGTGAACCGGAGCAAGGCCCTTGGCGGTGAGCCGCAACCCCGTAAATCCGAAGATGATTTGCTGGAGAAACGCTCCTTCGGCCGTCAAGAATACTCCCCGGCCATTCGTGGCTGTTTCCGTCATTGCGTAGAAAGGAGGATGGGCGTAGGAATGCAACATTGAGCTGAACAGCCGCCAGGCAAGGGTGCGGTCTCCGAGTTCAGAGGCGACAATTGAATAGAAATTGCCGAGCATTCCGACCTGGTAGCCGGGCTTGCCGAAATTTGCCAGGCAAGCCTCAAGATCATTTCGCTTTACCGCATCCGGGAATTTTATTGCGAGCGGATACGTGAGGAGGATCAAGGCGTGGGCGTAACGCCCTTGCTCGTCCCCGCTGTGCTCAGGATGATACTGCCGCTGGCTATCAAAAGGAATGAGGATTTTTGGAGCGATCTGGGCCCAGCGCGGGTCCGGAGTTTTGTGAAGCAGGCGAGCCGCCTCCGTAGCAACTTCCAGCGTGCGGCGGGCGATGGCGTTTGTGTAGCTGTCGTTATCAACATCCACGATCGCTTCGTTGGGGCCGGTGACATGCCGGATTTCATAACGGCCGTTCTTTTTATTGTATGTCACGCGGCTTACCCAAAAATCCGCGACATCGTGAAGGATGGGATATCCGCAAGCCGTCAGCCAGTGGAGATCTCCCGTCGCCTCAAAATACCGCCACTGCGCCATTGCCACGTCACCGTTGACATGGATTTCACTTCCCCATTCCGGAGCCGCTCCTTCTCCGGTCCCGGCGGATTCCATCGGAAATAGCGCGCCACGGTAACCGCGCCGCTGCGCGTTCAGCCGTGCGCCGGGAAGCGTCCGGCAGCGGTAAGCCACGATGGATTGCGCGAGCGCGGGGTGGAGAGTCAGCATGGGAGGAAAAATAAAAGTGTCCGCATCCCACCAGATACGTCCCAGATAGGCGCGCGAAGGCAAAGCCATCGCCGGGACGCTCCAGCGTGCGCCCCGGCGCAAGGCGGAGAGGAGATAATATATGGCCGCATGAACAGCTCGTTGGGCCTCCCTATCGCCCTGAATCCTGATGTCTGTCTGCCACAAACGCTGCCAGGCCGTCTCATGCGAGCGCAGCGTCTGAGCGTAGCCGTTCTGTTCCGCATCTCTGGCAATTTTGCCGGCTTCTCCGGCCGGATCGGCTTCATCTTGCGACGCCACAATTGCCACGAACTTTGTGAAGGAATAGGTTTCGTCCTTGCGAACGATGAATTTGACGTTCAGAGCAGGCTTCTTGAGGTTTGGTGAGAAATCCAGGGAAACATAGGGCTCAGGAAGGTTCGATGGCAGTGCTACCCGAACTGCTTCCGCCACCCGGCGCTGGCCGTCACGCGTGGCGGATTTTACGACGAATCCCCGATGGTTCGGATCAACCCGCACGCTGCGGATGGGCAGGGAGCCTGGAAGCTCCGCTCCCTCCCATATGAACGGAGTGCCGGGACCTCCAATCGGGAAAGCAACCGTGATCGGGCCTACTTCCACCCCGTAATGCGGGGTAATCTGGATGTGGACGACACCCAGGTGAGGATTCTGGCGGGAAACAAACGTTTGGACGCGGACCTCTGTGCGATGCCCGATATCAACCCAGGCATAGCGCGTTAGCAAAAGACCATGATAGATGTTCAGCCGTTGCAGATAACTCCCAGGCTGAAGCTCACTTGGCGATAGCGTGTTGAGCCAGCGCGAGCCATCCCAGTAATCAATTCCGCTCCAGGCGGGAATTAATGCCTGATAAGGGTAAGAAGCCTGCATGAGATGGTCGTAGAGGCCGGCAATGGTCGCCTCGGCAGGCCCGGCGCCGTTCCAGGGAGTCGCGGTTAAGAGATAACCATTGCCCAGGAAGGCAGGAAAGTATTGTGTTGCACTGCGGGTGGAAAACTCGAACTCGTCGGCCATGGCTCCCGCGCGAGTTGATTGCGCCATGCCGCCAATGGCATGGCCAAACGAGAGGAGAACAGCCAGACACGCCAGGCAACGGGTCCTTCTGCGGGGCGACGCTCCGCTGCTTATGCATGAAACCTTGCTGCATCTCATTCCATAGAGGAGACCTGTAGGAGGGTTTTCGGGAGAGATAGGGGTAGGAAGAGCGGGGTCCGCTCCTCCTCCCTCCGAACCGGACGGGCGGATTTCCCGCATCCGGCTCTCCGGTCGGTAGTGTTACCTCCGAGAGGATTGACGAGCCACAGCATGGGCG
>CADDYV010000129.1 GCA_902810695.1 Actinomycetota bacterium
TTGGCCAGCCTCATGGCCGTAGCCTTGCCTATGCCTGAGGTAGCGCCCGTGATCAGGCAGATCTTCTCGCCCATGCCGCCACCGTGCTCTTCCCACTCAGGTCTTTCCATCTCTCATTCCCTTCACTCTCTCAGGACCAGAAGAACGCCGTTTGCGAGTCTCGACTACCCTGCTCCTTGTACGTGTCGTGCTGAAAGCCGGACCGCGGGTCTTGGAAATGGGAACCGCCAGAGTCTTCGGACTCTGGCGGTAGCCCGGGTCGGCCGTCCCCCGGTCTGCTCCCAGAGTGCTACGGGCGCAGCCGGAACGGCGGGTACTGGTCGGTGGTCAGGAGGAAGGCGTAAGCCGTGACCCGGTTGCCCCAACGGATCACGCCCTCGACGTAGTCGAACAGCCCCCGCGGGTACCGACCGGTGAACAGGATGGCAAACCAGGCGATGATCACCGCCACCACCGCACCGATCCAGAGGAAGATCAGCACCACGTAGTGCGGGATGGCCAGCAACCACTTCACGAGGGGGAGCCACCGGTTGAGATCCTGGCGGGCATCCGGGTATGCGATCTCCAGGTGCACGTGCTGCTCCTCGTCGGTGGAGGGATACCGGTCATCCATGAGTGCCAGGTAGGCGCCAACGCGATTGGAGAACCGCAGGAGGTTCAAGTTCCAGTCGAACCACCAGCGCGGGTACTTCTTGCGGAACAAGATCATCAGCAGGGGACCCAGGAATAGCAGGCCGCCAGCACCGGCCACGACTGTCGTAGTACTGCCGTTCGACGTCCACTGCGAGCTCTGCCCGGCCACGGCCCCCAGCACAATCGCGATGGGGATGACCATGAAGATACGGAAGAACGTGGTCAGCCGGTTGAGATGCCGATCCGAGTACTCGACGGAGAACTGAACGGGGTAATCGCTTGGTGGAGTGCTCATCTGCGTACCTCCTCCCTCAATGGCCGGGGACCGTTATGTCTGATGACCACCTTTCCTCGAGCGTGTCCCTCTCCCACATGGCCGATCGCCTGTGAGGCTTCGCTCAGCGGATAGGTCCGGTCGATGACCGGTGTGAGCTTGCCGGCCTCGACGAGCTCCTTGAGGACGAGCAGGTCCTCGAACCTCGGCGACACGACAAACGGCCGCAGCGACTGGCTCACGAACCGTGACAGCACGTGCGCGTGGATCACGCGACCGCCGCCGGCGAACCAGTGATTGTCGAACCCTCCGCCGTTCGGCACGAGCGTCCCCGTCGGGGTGAGCGCGCGCCGGAGGTCGGACAGCGAGTGGTTCGCCACGTTGTCGAGGATGAAGTCGTAGCGCTGATCGTTCTGCGTGAAATCCTCACGGGTGTAGTCGAGGACGTGGTCGGCGCCGATCGATAGGACCAGGTCCACGTTGCGGGTGCTACACACGCCGGTCACCTCGGCGCCGAGTGCCTTCGCGATCTGCACCGCGAAGGTGCCGATGCCTCCGGAGGCGCCGTTGATCAGGACCTTCTGCCCGGCTCGGACGCCGCCATGATCTCGCAGCGCCTGGAGGGCGACGAATCCGGCCATGGGAACGGCCGCGGCCTGTTCGAAGCTGAGGTTGGCCGGCTTGGGCGCCAGTGCGTCTTCGGAGACGGACGCGTACTCGGCAAAGGCCCCACCGAGTCCCCTGCACCAGCCGAAGACCTCCTCACCGGGCTGCAACCTCCTCACGCCGGGGCCGACGGCTTCGACCGTCCCCGCCACGTCTGTCCCTCGGACGGCGTTCTTTGGCTTACCCAGCCCGTAGACCGGGCGGGCGATGTACGGCAGGCCGCTCATGATCGCCCAGTCGCCCGGGTTGACCCCGGCGGCCCGGACGCGAACGAGCACCTCATCGTCGCCGATCTCGGGCTTGTCTACGTCGCGTGTCTCCAGGACCGCGGCTGAGCCGTACGTGTCTTGAACAATCGCTTTCATGTGTTTCCTCCAAGTTTGGTTTGATGTGGCGCGGCCCCGCGGGGCCGCGCCACATTTGGTCATCTTATGCTTTGGCTAAACTTATCTCTTTCTCCCCATCTCTCTCGTTCATATCTGTTTTGTCAGGCTCGGAAGCAAGTGCAGCAAGTGCAGCTGGATTGAATCCCTTGACGATCGGCCAGATGCAGAGCGACAGCTCCCAAGCGATCTCCGGGATGGTCGCGATGAACTGCGGCGCGGAGCCTGCCTCGAAGACGCCGAACATCACGGCGATCCCCGAAGCGCAGACCAGAGGACCTCCGATGAGCCCCAGCACGGCCATGCCCCGTGGCACCAAGCCAGACCGGTACATCAGGTAGCCCAGAATCAGCCCGTTCCCGACGCCGACGACGAAGCCGGGTCCGAGCAGGAACGTCCAATCGTGGAGCGCGACCAGCGACTTGCCAGCGGTGACGAGCGAGGCGGCATCCGCACCCGCAGCCTCCTGGCGCAACGTCAGGATCGTAAGGACGCTGAGAAGGCCGACGGCGATGAAGGCACTTTCAACGATACGAGCCGTGACATAGCCGAGGGCGAGGATTTCGTTCTGCCGCCTGAGGATCGGGAACACCACGACGGCGGTGCCGATGTTCGCGATGATGAGGATCAGCTCCAAGAACGCTCCCAGGAGCACGCCGTTGTCGGCGCCGCCACCGAGGATGTAGCCGGGGTTGTGCAGCACAGGGACGTAGAGGACAAGTTGTGCGGGGATCGAGGTGATAAACGTGATCAGGAACAATACGCCAAAAACTCTTGCGATCTTTTGAGGATTCACCTAGACTCTTTTCCTTGAGGGGGTCAATGACAGGCGGCTACCAATAGACGTGGTGGCTTCGCCCACGCTCGTAGGACGTCATGCTCCGGCCGATCAACCACCTCCTCCCCGCCGCTGGAACACCGCGACTAGTTCTCCGCCGTGTGGCCGCTTGTCCACGCCATGCAGCCTCCAGCGAGCTTACTCGGCTCCGGTTGGGCGGAGCTGGGGGCTTCCCGTGTCAGGTATGGGTTCCGGGGCTTGCTCTCGCCGTTCGGAGAAGAGCGCGTAGCCCAGCCAGACAATAGCCAACCCGATCGGTACCATGATCTTAGGCTGTAACTCAGGCGGAACCAGTGCGCCAACGGGGACGAACAAGATATTGAGGGCAAGCAAGCCACCCGCCCACCGAGGCAGGACGCGGGCGCGGAACGTAGCGATCCCGAACAGCAAAGGTCCGAGGATATACATGGGTCCTGAAATGTTCCACAGGGTTGGGAGGACCCCGAGGTCGATCGCGCTGGGGCCTCCGCTAAACATCCCAACCCAGCCTGCCACAAACGCCGGGG
>CADDYV010000130.1 GCA_902810695.1 Actinomycetota bacterium
ACGCCACACCTTGAAGAAGACCTCCTGGAGCAGATCCTCGGCCAGAGAATGTTCTCCGAGGATTTTCAACCCTACTCCGAACACGGTGGTGCTGTAACGATCGTAGAGTGCAGAGAGAGCAGCCTCGACCTCCGGCCCATCGAGGCGACCCATGAGTTGTTCGTTTGATAGTTCATCCGCCCGCCGATTCATCATGCGACTTCCTTCTCCTGTTCGAGCATCGAGAAGGACTATGGCACGCTACCGCAGGGGTTAAATCGGCCAAACCGCCCATCGGGAAGCCCATAAATGCGGGCTGGAGAAATGGGCATTTATGCCCACGAGGGGAACCAGAGGGTCAGAGGAGGCCGTGCTCGACGGCGAAACGCGTCGCCGCAGCACGAGAGCTTACTCCTATCTTGCGGTAGATGGAGTTGAGGTGTCTCTGGATAGTGCGGGGACTAAGGAAGAGCTCCTTAGCGACCTGGGCGTTGGTGAGTCCCGTAGCCACCAGCCTTAGCACCTCAACCTCCCGTGAGGTGAGTCCGGCGGGATGCTCGGACGCGGAGGAGAGGGTGGCAGTGGAGGGCTTCTCTTGCGAGACGGCGTACTCGATGGCTTCGTCCAGTCCCATAGCTCTCCCCCGCGCCTGCGCCTCCTCCCACCCTGCCTCCCCCAACTGCGAGCGAACGCTTGCCTGGTAAGGTTCCAGCACGGCCCTTTCTTGGGGCACGAGCCGATAGCCCATCTCCTCCGTCAGTGCCTCGGCCGCTCCGAAGAGCCTCGCAGCCCGTAAGGTTTCTCCCTCGGCTCCGGCAACGCATGCCAGCCCTTCCAGGCTCATCAAGAGTGTCGCCTTCTCACCCAAAGCTTTGGAGAACGTGAGGTTCTCTCCGAACTGGACTTTGGCCCGCCCGAGCTCACCGCCCAAGAGCGCCGCCCACCCCAGGTTGCCGAGTGGCCTCGAGAGCAAGCCCATAAACCCCCGCCTCCGTTCCTGGGCCAGCTCCACCGCTTCTTCTATGAGCATGGTGGCTCGCTGGTGGTCACCTCGAAGCAGGGCTGTCCACCCCCAGTTGACCAAATAAAGGAAGCGCGCATACGCGCTGTCCAGCTCCCGCGCCAGGCTCAGGCCTTCCGCATAGCGCCTTTCGGACTCTTCGTAGTCTGCACGCAGGGTCGCCGCAATTGCGACCGTGAGGAGCGACCAGACGATGCCCTGCGCCTCGTTTGCTTGCCGGCTCAGCGCCAGGCTCTCTTCGCCCAGTGCCCTCGCTCGCTCGTGGTCACCTTCCTCCATAGACACGTTAGCCAGCCGATTCAGGAAGAAAGTTGTGGGACTGTTCCACACGAAGAACGGTCTGCGGCCGCCCTCTGTACCTGCCTCCTCGCTGAGCCTCAACCCTTCCTCGGCCGCCTCCTTCGCCCGCGCATGGTCGTTTAGTTGCGACGCCACCAGGCTCACCGCCCCGAGCGCCTTCGCTCGGGCCAGCGCTGACGTGGTGCCTCCCTGAGTCAGCGCCCGCTCCAGCCATCTCCGTCCCTCGCCGCAGTGCCCCTCCCAGAACCAGAAAGACCCCAAGGCCCCCGCGAGCCTGAGGCTCAGCTCGGCTTCCCCGTGTTCCGATACCCAGGAGAGGGCTGCCCTGAAGTTGTCGAGTTCTTCTACAAGGCGCTCGAACCACTCTGTTTCACGCGGTCCGATCAGCTGCGGTTCCGCCTCTTCTGCCACGGCCAGGAAGTACTCCGCGTGAGCTCGCTTTACGTCCTCAGCCTCCCCACTCTGCTCCAGCTTCTCAAGTGCGTACTGGCGGATGGGGTCTAACAGCCTGTAGCGCCCCCTGCCGCTCCCTGCGGTTGGCTCGGCGACGACCAACGACTTCTCCACGAGCCCGGAGAGCAGCTCCAGGACCTCGCTTTGCTCTACGCCCCCGCCCGACACCACCGCCTCGGATGCCCCCAGGTCCCATCCACCCGCGAAAACGGATAGCCTCCTGAATAGCTTTCGCTCTCGCTCGGAGAGCAGATCGTGGCTCCAGTCGAGGGTTCCTCTGATAGTCCGCTGCCTCGGCGCCGTCGTACGGCCTCCGCGCGTCAGTAGCTCGAGGGAGTCTTCTAGGCGCTCTGAGATCTGCTCCAAAGAGAGCGTGCCTGCCCTGGCCGCCGCTAGCTCTATAGCGAGAGGTATGCCCTCGAGCTTGCTGCATACCTCCGCCACGTCCCGCGCGTTGCCCGGCGTGAAGGCGAAGGAGGGGTCGCGGTTGCGGGCTCGTGCCAGGAACAAACGGGCGGACTCCGACCTCTCCAACTCTTCGACCGTGGGCGAATATTGCGGGTCGGGTGCGCTGAGCGGGGGCACGGGCCACCTTACCTCTCCCTCCACCCCCAGAGCTTCGCGGCTCGTTGCCAATATGTGCACGCGAGGGCACGAGTCGAGCAACGAGTCCACCAGCCGGGAGGTATCGTCAAGTAGATGCTCGCAGTTGTCCAAGACCAGGAGCAACTCTTTGTCTCCTAAGACCTCGGTCAGTGTGATGGTAAGCGACTCCTGGGGACGCTCTGGCACCCCGATGGCCTCGGCCACCGCCTTGGGCACCAGAGCCTCTTCAGAAAGGGGAGCCAGCTCCACCAGCCACACCCCGTCCGGGTAGGAACCTGCGAGATCTCTGGCCACCTCCAGAGCCAGCCGCGTCTTGCCAGAGCCTCCCGTTCCGATGAGCGTCAAGAGGCGGGTCGTCTCCAACTCTCGCTTGATCTCCAGCATCTCGGGCTCACGGCCTACGAAGCTGCTCCTGGGGGCAGGTAGGTTGTGGTAAGGGGTGCTTCGAGGCTCTCGTGTTCTACCAGTGCTCAAGGCATACCATCGGGGGCGTCCTGCCACCCACCCTTCTCGCGGAGTTCGCGCGCCCATCCAGCATTATTGTCGCAATCGATCAGGCGCGTCAACGTAGAGCAACCGGCTCGTGCGTCGTTACACAACAGACGAAGCAGCAATGCGACGTGGCAGCTTGTAGATGGAAGGAACAGGCACCAGATCCAAAGCGCCAAACACCGCGTATAACCTCGCGTTCTCGAAGACGCGACTCGAAAGGAAAGTATATCTATGGAGTAGCATCGTTTTTTCTGGTTTTTGTTGTCTTGGATACACATGCTCCAGTCGAAGTACAGAAAAGGAGGCTTGGTGCGATGCCACTTTACATGGACCGGCACAAGCACATAGAAGGGCTGACCGCCGAGGCGGTAGCCGAGGCACACCGGAAGGACCTCGAAGC
>CADDYV010000131.1 GCA_902810695.1 Actinomycetota bacterium
AAGCAGAGCCTGCTTTAGATTCGACCACTACTTCGTGGCCGTGGTGGATGAGTTCAAAGACTCCATCGGGTTGGATGGAGACTCTTCCTTCTTTGTCTTTGATCTCTTTGGGTACCCCTACTACGGTGGACATAGGCGCTCCTTTCCCTGGGCCTTCCGGCTCTCCTGTACGATATATCATAGCGTTGCAGAGATGTGCGCCGCGCGGTTCATACCCTGAACGACTCTACTAGAGTAAGATTCCGCTCATGAACAACACGGAATATCTCAAAGCGTTGCTCTCCATGCCGGTGCTCTCGGGGTCCGTGATCTCCCCAAACGGGCGCTGGGTGGCGTGGAGCTGGTCGAGGATAGGTCCCGCAGCCGACGTTTTCGTTGCTCCCACGGACGGCTCGGAAGCGCCGATCCGGCTGACGGAGACAGCCGATGACACCATGGTGGTCTCGTGGACGCCGGACAGCCTGGGTGTAGTGGTGGAGCAGGACCACGACGGCGACGAGCGCGTTCAACTTTTCCGGGTGGACCTCTCTCGTCCGTTGCAGATGGTTCCTCTGACCGAAGCCTCACCGAACTTCTACATCCAGGGCGGCGACCTGCACCCGAACGGGCGGTGGCTAATCTACGGAGCTAACCTGGACGCCAGAACGGGCGAGGAGATCGAAGCCTCCTGGATCTACCGCCGCGACCTGAAGACCGGCGATCTCCGGGTGCTCGCCCGACCTGATAAGGGCGGTTTTCTCCAGCCGCAACTCAACGCCCCCGGTGATTTCGTGCTCTACCACCGCAACGACCTGGACCCATCCGGTTGCCAGGCGTGGCTGATTGACATCGAGGGTCGCGAAGACCGTGAGATCCTTAACTTCGGCTCGCGGGCGAAGATCTCCGCCTCCTGGTTCCCGGACGGACGCCGGGTGCTCTTCACCGTCGAGGCCGAGAGCTACCGGAAGCTCGGGGTGTGGAGCGTGGAAAATGGCTCCGTGCGCTGGCTCATAGACGACCCGCAGCGCAATATCGAGTACGCTTTCGCGCCACCGAACGGCGGTCCGGTAGTCGTCGTGGAGATGCGGCAGGGACGGGTCGAGGCGACGCTTCTGGATGTCGAGAGCGGCTCCGAAACCCGCCCGCCGCGCATTTCGGGCAACTTCGTGCCCCTGGCACCGGTTGGCAGCTCGTGGGTCGGGCTCAACTACTCCGCGCGCCAGCCAAACGACCTTTTCTCCCTCTCAACATCCCGGTCCCGGAGCCTGACCCGGATGTGGGAGAGGGTGGATCTGAGTCAGGATAACCTGACCCCAGCAGAAGACTTCCGGTGGAAGTCGGTGGACGGGCTCGAAATTCAGGGCTGGCTCTACAGGGCGCGGGAACAGCGAGCTGGGACTGTAGTGCTGATCCACGGCGGTCCCACGAGCGTCAGCGAGGACCGGTTCAACGCCCAGATCCAGTTCTTCGTCTCGCAGGGATTCAACGTGTTCTGCCCCAACTACCGGGGGAGCACCGGCTTCGGGCTGGAGTTCGAGGAGAAGATCAAAGAGGACGGCTGGGGCGGCAGGGAGCAGGAAGACATAAGAACCGGGATAGAAGCCCTGATCGAAGCGGAGGTCGCCGTGCCGGGGAAAGTCGGCGTAACCGGAACGTCCTACGGCGGATACTCGGCGTGGTGCGCGATCACGCGCTATCCGCCGGATATCGTCGCCGCCTCAGCTCCGATCTGCGGCATGACCGACCTCGCGGTGGACTACTACTCCACCCGCCCGGATCTGCGCCCGTACAGCGAAGAGATGATGGGCGGCTCCCCCGAGGAGGTTCCGGAGCGATACCGGGAACGCTCGCCGATCAACTACGTAAAGAACATCCGGGGCAGGCTCCTGATCGTGCAGGGCCAGAGAGACCCTAACGTAACCCCGGAGAACGTACACGCGGTAGTAAAAGAGCTCGAAAAGCACAACATACCCTACGATCTTCTCACCTTCGAGGACGAGGGCCACGGCATCACCCGCCCCAAGAACCTGCGCGTCCTCTACCCGCGACTGGCCCGGTTTTTCGAAGAGGCTTTCAGAAGAACAAGCATAATTAATCGCCAGTAAGAGTGGTGCCCGCGAAGGGCTCTTATGTAAAAAATTAGTAAAACTTTGCCGGGTTCGCCAGTAACGTCTTGACACTCAGTTGTGAGTTGTTAGGGTGCCGCGTCGTTGGTTAAGCGAAGTTAAGGAGGGGGGAATAGCAGAACTCTTTCTTAGAGGTTGCAGTTGTACTTGATCACTCGCTGAAAGGGAGGAAAACAGCAAGTGAGAAAGAAACTGATCGCGCTCGCGAGCATCCTGACGCTCGTAGCCTGTGCCGTCGCAGTTCCGGCTTTCGCCAAGAGCGGCGGCTCCATTGACTTCGGTAACCAGACAGCCACTCAGACCCAGTACTCCAACGGGGGGTCCGCCAACTTCGGGGATCAGACAGCCACCCAGGCTCAATACGCCAATGGCGGTTCCGCCGATTTTGGGGACCAGACCGCTACTCAGGCGCAGTACGCCAACGGCGGCTCTGCGAATTTCGGCAACCAGACAGCTACGCAAGCGCAGTATGCTAACGGTGGGTCCTGTGATTTCGGCGATCAGACGGCTACCCAGGCGCAATACTCCAACGGTGGATCCGCTGATTTCGGTAACCAGACGGCTACCCAGGCGCAGTACTGCGCTTCCGGTGGCAACCAGTAAGTAGCTAAGCTTTTCACCAGTAATCTCCCGTAAGGGAGTGAAGGTGCCCCGATACAGTGAGTTGCACGTTTCTCATTCCGGGGCACCTTCCCTTTATCTCTGGCAAACAACGCCGTAACCAGGCAAAGATGGGAGGTCTGGCGAATGAACCTGATACCGCTCGGTATGGGGTTAGTCCTTGTGAGTGTTGGGCTCCTGGCCCGCTGGGTAACCCACCGTCTCTAGGGTTCGCGTGGTGTAGCACACAGTATCGGCTGCCGCCGAAGGTTCTCCCACGTGTATTCGTGGATCGCGCTAACATTAGAGAATGTCGCTGAAGGGTTCGAGCGAGAAGGTGAGGCGGAGTATGGCGGCTGTACCGGAGCTAATCGCACCGGGAGTTTACCGGGTAGACGCGCTGGGCATTCCGAATGCGATCAACGTCCTGCTCCTGGAGAACGACGACGGCTGGACGCTGGTTGACAGCGGCG
>CADDYV010000132.1 GCA_902810695.1 Actinomycetota bacterium
GCCCAAGGAGGTTGCCTACGACTCCGAAGGACCAAGGGTAGTTTTGAGGCGCATGCAGCAGGCGGGGCTCTCGACCATCTTTGCGGTAGACAAAGAGAGACGTCTGGTAGGCATCTGCGATGCCGAAGAAGTAGCCAGGCTTGCCGAGCGGGGAGAGGCTTCGCTCAAGGGGGCCATAGACGAGTCGGTTACCAGGGTGGAGCATGGTACGCCTTTGCGCAACGTTCTGCCTCACTTCGTCGAGCGCAACCTGCCGGTAGCGGTGGTAGGAGAAGAGGGCAAGCTCGATGGGATCGTGGTGCGCGGTTCTTTGATAGCCGGACTGACCACGGATATAGATTTCCAGGAGAACGGAGAGGAGATCCCCCTCGAAGAGTCCCAGCCCAGCGAAGTCGGGCATGAAGTGGGGAGGGAGTAAGCATGAATTTCTTACTGCTCTCGAACTACGTACCCCGGATACCGCTCGGCCACTGGGTCTCGGATTTCGTAAACTACATAACCAACAACTTCAGCGGCTTCTTTGGCGGGCTTACGGCTGTGCTTGGAACCCTGGTTACGGTGTTTACCGATGCGGTCAGCTACCTTCCGGCGCCGGTCATGATCGTCATCTTTTTGGCCATCGCCTGGCTCGTGGCGAGCTGGAAGACTGCGCTGTTGACCCTGATAGGGTTGTTGCTGATCCTGAGCATGAACCTCTGGGGTTCAGCGATGGAAACCCTGGGGCTGGTGCTGGCCTCGACGGTGGTCTCCCTGGTAATAGGTATCCCGTTGGGGATACTGGCCTCCCAGTACAAGGTGGTCGAGGTGATCGTACGTCCCATCCTGGACTTCATGCAGACGCTGCCAGCCTACGTGTATCTGCTGCCGGCGATCATACTCCTCGGGCTCGGGAACCCGCCGGCCCTGATCGCGGTGGTCGTCTTCGCCACGCCGCCCGCGGTCAGGCTCACCATCCTCGGAATCCAGCAGGTATCCTCGGAGACTGTCGAGGCGGCTCAAGCCTTCGGGGCGACCGCCTGGCAGACGCTGATCAAGGTAAAGCTGCCGCAGGCATTCACCACGATTATGGCCGGGGTCAACCAGGTGATAATGCTCGCGCTCTCGATGGTGGTCATCGCCGCGCTCATCGGGGCCGGGGGACTGGGTGCGAACGTCTACCAGGGCCTTCAGAGCCTCAACGTAGGGCAGGCTTTCGAAGGCGGACTCGGTATCGTGATAATCGCCATAGTCATAGACCGAATAACCCGTCATATTGGGGCGGGCAGACGTGTTCCGAGAGTAGGTAAGGGCGGCAACGCCTAACACCGAAGAGAGCTGTTAATCCTGAACACAACAAGGAAGGAGCGTTCCGGTAATGAATCCGGATGCAGGAGTTGGCGGGCACAGGAAATTTAGCCGCAAGGAACTACTCGGGATCGGTGCCGCTGGAGCCGGCGCGGTTCTGCTCAGCGGTTGCGGAGGCGCGGGCAGCAGTTCATCCGGGGGCGGCGGTTCCGGGAGCAAGCAGGTTACTCTGGGCAGCATCGGCTGGAATGAGGACATCGCCGTATCCACCCTGACGAAGATCCTCATGGAGAAGAACTTCGGCTACAGCGTGCAGATAAAGGGACCTTTGGATGTCGGGCCCCTGTTCGAGGGTGTAGCTAAAGGGTACCTGACGGCGTTTCAGGATGTCTGGATGCCCAACCACAAGAAATATCTCGCCAAGGTCAAGAGCGAGGTTACGCTGCTTCCGCCCTGGTACCAGGGGGTGACCAAGTACGACATCGCGGTGCCGGCGTACATGAAGAACATAAAGAGCATCGCCGACCTGCCGAAGACCGGGCTGCACGAGATCACCGGCATCGAGCCGGGGGCGGCGATCAACCCCCAGATCCGCAACCACGTTTTCCCCGAGTACCACCTGAAGGGCTGGAAGCTGGTAACCTCCAGCACGGCTGCGATGCTCGCCCAACTCCAGAAGAAGTATCAGGCGAAGGAGCCCATCGTATTCCTGGCGTGGTCGCCGCACTGGATGAACGTCAAGTACAACATCCGCTACCTCAAAGACCCGAAGAATGCCCTGGGCGCGTTCAACAACCCTTCGAAGATTACGACCCTGATCAACAAGAATCTCCAGAACAAGGACCCTGTTACATACGCCTTCCTCAAAGCGATCAAGCTTGACCAGAATCAGGTAAACCAGATAGAGTTGGAGATCAACAAAGCCGGTGCAACCAATCCGGAGAAGGGCGTAAAGAACTGGCTGAAGAAGAACGGCAGCGTGGTCAAGCCCTGGATCTCCGCCGCCAAGCAGGCCAAGAAGAGCTAGGGAAAACGCGCGTAGATTCATGCACTGGTCGTAAGATGGAGTTGCGAAGGGGGGTCTCAAGCCAGGGGCTCCCCGTTTTTATCTCGGTTCTGTTGATTACCGAAGCATCTGCATCTGGTGTGACGAAGGCTTTCCGGCGTAAAGCGGAGTGATCTTCGGGCATCGTCCAGGAGAACGTTAGAGCATGGGCATGAACAAGAAAACTGGCGCGGGCAGGGGCAGCGGTTCTTCTGACAACAAAACCCTCTCGCTGAGCTATATGGAGTGGGATGAGGATGTCGCCAACTCCCACGTGATCAAACTGCTCGCCGGGGAACTCTCGGCTATCAGAGTGTGGGGACGAAGCTCGGCGACGTGGGGCTGGTATTCGAGAGCGTGACCTGCGGAGATTCCCACGTCTTCGGACGGTCCTCTGGCAGAGAGCGCATAGAGAGAGTAGGCTTCACACACTCAGGGCTACCTTCCAGGGTCGAGAAGGAGGTATGGAGGGAGAGAAGTCCGGAAACGCAGGAAATTTTTTCGGGAGGCAGTTAAGCTGAGAGCTTGATGGGTGCCGGAAGAGAGGGATGTAGAAATATGGTTGAAGGAACGACGAACGGATACCAGGTTCATGCTCGGCAGACGATGAGCCGCCAAAACTTTCTCAAAGTAGGCGGAGCCGGTATGGCTGGCGCGGTTTTGTTGGGAGCCGCCGGTTGCGGCAGTGGCGGAGCCAGCTCCTCTGGGGGGAGCAAGACATTCACCATCGGTAACATAGGATGGGATGAGGATGTGGCCATCACTACCCTGACAAAAATCCTGCTCACCAA
>CADDYV010000133.1 GCA_902810695.1 Actinomycetota bacterium
GCTAGCTGCATGACCTGGCCCAGGTGCAGGGCGCGCCGGCCGGTTCCGGCCTCCTCGATCTGGGTTTTGCAGGAGAAGCCGTTGGCCACGATCAGGGTGCCGGGGCCGGCCTGGCGGACGGCGGGCAGCAGGGCCTGCTCGCCGCAGTCCATCGAGATCCGGTACTTGCCCTTCTCGAAGCCCCATGACCCGGCCAGCCCGCAGCAGCCGCCGGACACCGGTTCCACCTCCAGGCCCATCCATTCCAGGATTTCCTGCTCCGGGCTGATCCCGCCGGTGGCCCGGTGATGGCAGTGCCCCCACAGCAGCGCCTGGCCCGCCAGCGCGGGCGGGGTGATGCGATGCGTGGTGAAGAATTCGCCGAAGTGGCAGGCGTTGCGCCTCAGCCGCTGCGCGTCGTCGTCGTGCGGCAGCATCCTGGCCAGCTCGTCCTTGAACACGGCGAGGCAGGACGGCTCCATGCCGACGACCGGGGTGCCGGCCCGGACATGCTCGCGCAGCACGTCCAGCACGCGGTGCAGGTAGCGCTCGGCGGTGTCGAGGAAGCCGTAGTCGTAGAGGGGGCGGCCGCAGCAGATGTGCCCCTCCGGCATGATCACCCGCCAGCCGGCGGCCTCGATGGCTTCCACGCACGCCACGCCGACGTCGGTGTGGAAGTAGTTGTTGAACGTGTCCGGGAACAGCACCACTGGCGGCCCAGACGGGTTGCGGGTGCCGCCGCGCCCGGCGAACCACTGCTGCAGCGTCATCGGCGCGAACGAGGGCAGCGCGCGCCGGCGGTCGACACCCGCCGCCAGCTTGGCCAGGCGGCTGAGCCCGGGGGTGCGGGCGACGGTGTTGGCGGCCTCCGGCATCAGCGAGGCGAGCCGGGCCGCCTGGTCGATGAACCCCATCGCGTAGGCGTACCGGGGGCGGCGGCGCCGCGGTGAGGCGTAGTAGTGGTGCAGGAACTCGGCCTTGTAGGTGGGCATGTCCACGTTGACCGGGCAGTCGTTGGTGCAGCCCTTGCAGGCCAGGCAGAGGTCGAGGGCGTCGAAGACCTCCTTCGACTGCCAGCCGTCGGTGATGACCTCACCGTGCAGCATCTCGAACAGCAGCCGCGCCCGGCCGCGGGTGGTGTGCTTTTCCTCCCGGGTGACCTGGTAGGAGGGGCACATGGTCTGCTCCGCCTGCGGGACGCGGCACTTGCCGACACCCACGCACCGGATGGCCGCGTGCGCGAAGTCGCCGCCATCCTCGGGATACGCGAACTTCAGCCGCGGCCGGGGCGGGTTGTAGCTGGTGCCGAGCCGGAGGTTCTCGTCGAGCCGGTACGGGTCGATGACCTTGCCCGGGTTCATCTTCCACTGTGGATCCCAGATGCGCTTGAACTCGCGCATCGCCTCGATCAGTTCCTCCCCGTACTGCTTCTCCAGCAGTTCCGCCCGCTGCTGGCCGTCGCCGTGCTCGCCGGACAGCGATCCTCCGTAGGAGGTCACCAGGCTGGCCGCCTGCTCGAGGAAGGACCGGTAGTTCGCGATCCCCTCGGCGCTGCGCAGGTCGAAGCTGAACCGCCCGTGGATGCAGCCCTGGCCCAGGTGCCCGTAGAACTGGCCGGTCAGGCCGTGGGAGTCCAGCAGCCGCTCCAGGTTGCGGAGGTAGTCGCCGCATTTCTCCGGCGGGACGGCCGAGTCCTCCCAGCCCGGCCAGTGGTCCTGCCCGTCGGGCGGGAACGCCGTGGCCGCCAGGCCCGCCTCCCGGATGCGCCACAGTTCCTCGCTGTTGCCGCCCTCCTGGACGCTCTTGGCGATGACCACCCGGTCGCTCTCGTAGCCCTTCTCCTGGGTCAGCCAGCGGGCGAACGCCTCCGCCGCCGCGACCGAGGTTGCGGTGTCGTCGGCGCCGAACTGCACGAGCAGCCAGGCGCCCTGGCCCGCCCGCGGCAGCTTCGCGATGTCGGCGACGTTCCGGTGCTCCCGCTGCTGGTCGATGATCAGGTTGTGGTCGATGGCCTCCAGGCCGATCGGCTTGAACCGCTCGACGATTTCCGTCACGTGGTCGGCGGCGTCGGCGATGGTGTCGTACTGCACCACCACCGTGGTCCGCTGGAACAGCGCCGGGGTGAGCATCAGCACGGCCCGGAGCACGGTGACACAGGTGCTCTCGGTGCCCACCAGGGCCCGCGCCACGTTGAACCCCTTCTCCGGCAGCAGCTCGTCGAGGTTGTAGCCGGACACCCGGCGGGGCAGCCTGGCCACGTCCGGGTAGCCGCGGCGGATCGCGCCGGCGTACCGGTCCCTCAGGTCCCGCAGCTTGGCGTAGATCTCGCCCTTGCGGCCGCCCGCGGCAATGATCGTGTCGAGCTGGTCCTCCTCGCCGACGCCGACCCAGAACCGCTCGCCGTCGTAGGTGACGACCTCCAGCGCGTGCGTGTTGTCGGAGGTGCGGGGCCCGGGCCCGTAGAGCTGGGACTGGACGGAGTGGACGCCGCAGGAGTTGTTGCCGATGTTCCCGCCGATGGTGCAGCGGGAATGCGTCGACGGGTCGGGGCCGAAGACCAGGTTCTTCTCGCCGGTCTTACGGTTCAGGTTCTCGTTGATCACTCCTGGCTCGGCGGTGACCAGCCGCCGCTTCTCGTCCACCTCGCCGATGCCGGTCAGGTACTTGGAGTTGTCGATGACCACCGCGTCGTTCACCGTCTCGCCGGACAGGCTGGTGCCACCGCCACGGTTCAGGATCGGCGCCCCGAAGCGGGCGCAGACCCGGTGGGCGGCGACGATGTCGCCGAGCGTTTCCGGGATCACCACCCCGATGGGCACCTGGCGGAAGTTCGAGGCATCGTTGGCGTACATGGCCTTGGACGCCGCGTCGAAGCGGACCTCGCCGCGCACCGCCTTGCGCAGCGCACGTTCCAGCCTGGCCTCGTCGATGGTGACCTGCGCGTACATGCCGCCGGGCAGCCGTGGGTCGGTCCTGGCGGGGATCGTGCGCGTTCCGCGCTGACGGGTAGCGGTCATCCTGGTTCCCCCTGCTCGTGGTGGCTGGTCGTGGTGGCTGGTCGTGGTGGCTGGTCGTGGTGGCCGGCTTCGCGCGCCGGGCG
>CADDYV010000134.1 GCA_902810695.1 Actinomycetota bacterium
CCGAACAGCAAAGGTCCGAGGATATACATGGGTCCTGAAATGTTCCACAGGGTTGGGAGGACCCCGAGGTCGATCGCGCTGGGGCCTCCGCTAAACATCCCAACCCAGCCTGCCACAAACGCCGGGGACTCGCTCGCCAGCTTCGGCACGATAAATGCTTCCACGAAGGAAAAGCCGCACACAAGCGTCATCCAGACGGTAAACAGGAGGAAGCCGGCCAGACCCAGCCAACCGGACTCTTCCACTTGCCTGGCATATAGCCCCGCCATGCCAAACAGCCCAAAGAAGCCCAGGGCAAAAGCAAAAATGTGGACATTTACCCAGGTAGCGGTGGTGACGGATGAAGGAACGTTAAGGGGATGGAACATCCCGATGACGATAAAGCATAGCCCGGCCGCCATGGCAGATAGACCTGCCAGACGCATAAGAGTCGATGTGGTCATCTTCATTTTGCCCTCCTTTCCGTCAGTCGCTATTTTTCGTTCTCCTCTTTCAACTCCAGCGGCCATTCTGTCTGTACTCGTTTTTTCGTTGGTCGTCATCGTTCGTTCTCCTCTCTCAGTTGACTGTTTGTCGTCGGAAACATTCGCTTACGAGGGTTTGACGCGAATGGCAGAGATCAGTGGCATCCCCAGATCACGCACCTTCCTTAGCAACCCATGCAGCGCGGCCTGATCTACCACCGGGCCGGTCAAGAGCGTCTCGCCGCCCTCTTCCAGCGTGATGGTCATGCCCCCGAACCACTCTGTCCATTGAGGACCCAGATGGCCCTTGACCCTGATCTGATAGACCGTCGGTTCATCCGGGTCAGTTCTTGGATTGAGTTCGTTTGACATCACCTGTACCTTTCGTAGCTATTGTTTCATGTACAAGGAGCATAGCTACGGCACGGTGTTGACGTACAGACACTTAAGTGTTGGTTAGAGGTGTTGTTTCTAGTTTTGGCGGGGGAGGATATTGAGGGATCTGGCTCTTGCTACGGCTTCGGTGCGTCTCTGGACCAGTAACTTGCCATAGATCCTGCGGTTGTGCCCTTTGACCGTGTCCAGGGCGAGGAAGAGTCTCTCGCTGATCTCACGATTCGAGAGTCCCCGGGCGATGAGTTGCAGTACTTCCAGCTCGCGTTGGCTCAATGGCTCGGTAAGGGGCCGGGCAGGTGAGGCAGGGGGCAGATAAGATTCGTCTGCGCTCTTCTGCTCCTCGGCTTCGTATATGGCCAGCAACCTGCCTGTATAGTCCGGCATGATCCCATGAGCTGCTGCCTCGGACAATAGCCCCGCCATCGGCCTACCTTCGTCCACAAAGATGCGGATGAAGCCGCCCGGCTCCGCGAGCGCCAGCGCGTCACCCAGCAGTTTCACGGCCTCGTCCTTCTCGCCATGCGCCTGTAGAGCGACCGCCTGTAGAACCATAACCTTGAGCCGTTCATCCCGCCAACCCCTTGCCTCTGCCTGCCGGCGCAATGGCCCCAACGCCGCCAGTGCCGCGGACGTGTCTTCCCGGGCCAGGTGTACCCGGGCCTGGCTGAGGGGGAGGTCATGGGTCTCAGCCAGATGAGCGGCTGCTGCCAGATCGTCCTGGTGAAGCAAGGTAAGCACCTGTGCGGCGGCAACATCAGGCATCCGAAACCCGAAGTTATGCTGGCGCACGAACTCTTCTGCCTCATCCAAGACAGCCGCCGCGCCGGGCACATCTCCCTGGGCAAGTTTCAGGCGGGCGAGAAATACCCCACAGGCAGCGAAGGTGTCGACGCTTTCCATCTGCCGCGTCAGCTGGAGGCATTGTTGCCCATGCTGCCCTGCGGTATCCAGATCATTCCATTGGTAGGTTATACGGGCCAGGCCAAGATACGCTTCGCAGGCAATCGGCTGTGGCGGATCGCCTGCCATTCGCAGGACGCGCCTGTAGGTCTCGGCCGCCAGAGACAGCCGGTTGTCCGCTTCCTGTAACTGACCGAGATTTATCGTAGCCGCTATGGTGTAGATGGAATCCCCAAACGACTCACCGGTAGCTATGACCTCGGTATAGGCCTGGCTGGCCGCGACACGGTCCCCCTGAAGCTGCCTGGTATACCCCAGCGTCCAGGCAGTGGCAGTTCGCACCGGCAGGTTATCGGGGTGCAGATACTCCAGGGCGCGGCGCGACTGGGCAATGATGGTTTCTGCATCGTGCCGAATAACAGCTAGTGTGGCCCTTATAGAAGCAATATGTCCTACAAGGTTTCGAGTCTTGTCGTCCGGCTCGGCACCTTGCAGGGCTGCCTCAGCGGCTTGTAGTTTCTGTTCGACGGCGGTATGTTGCCCGCCAAACAATAACGCCGCGGCATACATCACCCACAACGAAGGCCTGGCATCCAGTACCGTCGTTGGCAGCGACGCCAGCCAGTTTAGTACAGGGACCGCCGCGCCACGAAAATGCAGGGGTATACCCTTGCATTCAACCAGGCGCTCGGCGCGCTCGACGATATCTGCGGCAACCGCATGTTGAAACGCTTTAATCTCCAGGCCGTTGTCTTCATACCACTGGCTGGCGCGTCTGTGTAGTTCATCCACGTCCCTCCCCTCGTCCCCTGTAGACGAGGCGGCGCTCTGGTGCAGTCGCTGTCGCAGCAAATCAGCGAAGAGACGGTGATAGCGATACCAGCGCCGCTCGTTGTCCAGGGGAACGAGGAACAGGTTGGCGCGTTCGATATATTCTAGGGTTTCTTGCCCTGACACTGAGGGGTCGAGCAAAACGGCATCACAAAGGGTGCCGCACAGGGGGTCGAGGATGGATGTGCGCACCAAGAAAGTCTGTATGCTTTCGGACTGCTGCCCGAGAACCTCTTCGACCAGATAGTCCATCACGAAATGGTGGCTTCCGGTGAAAGATTGGATGAAGCGGGTGGCGTCCTGGTGCCCCTGCATGGAAAGCGCGGCCAATTGCAGGCCGGCGATCCAGCCCTCGGTGCGCTCTTCCAATGCGGCGATGTCTTCCGGTGAGAGGCTTAGACCCATTACCTGATTCAGAA
>CADDYV010000135.1 GCA_902810695.1 Actinomycetota bacterium
TTCTCCGATAGCCCTAACTCTTCCATGATCTCCGCCCGGTTGGAGTAGCCTTCTGCGCTTTTGTGCTTATCCGATGCGCGCAGAAAGTCGTAGGTGATAGGGGCAATGTTCTCCATACTCTCTCACTCCTCTCCTTCTTAAACTGAGACTTCAAGAACAGCCTACCCCACTGGGCGGATCTCTACACCTCATGCAGTGTGGTCGCGTGGTACCAGCGGCGGACAGCTTTAATGGCGTGCAGACTACATACTTCGGACTATTGACCCATACGGGCTTGCGCCTATACTCGTATTAATCATCCCGGTGTCCACTCCACCTTTCCCTTTTTCCCCACACTTATTTTCACGAGAGGGCACTGGGCTCCTGAGAGTATACCGCCGTCTTCTCTCCCAAGCCGCCTCTACCTCGATTCGCATCTCGCCCTTGGGCTTGAGCGGCGCACGGACGACGAGTTCCCGAGAACTCTTCTGCTTACGCTCGCTGGCGCTATGCCCGGCGATGGATGATGAGCCTGGCTAACCTTCTATACAGACAGATGCAACTGAGGAGGGCATTCTTAAAATTGTGGTAAGCAACTGTAGCTCGTGTGGCTAATACACTACTCTCAAAAGATAGTCTGGGTGGACGATGTAGATCCTTTCTGGGCCATCTATGATTTCTTCACAACAAAATAAAACCCGGTAGCGGCTATCTCTCCCTCCCTCACTCCCAACCGCTAGCGGGATTCTCGATTTGGAGCCTTCCAGTGTGGGCTCCATTTTTATGTTCGGACTAAAGTTCTTGAAGATCCATGCCGATAACCACTTGTGTGAACGACACGCTGATCATCACGCTGGTTCTCTGTTGATGCTAGCTCCAGCTCAGGTCGCGTTACAAAGTTCTGATTCGCAGCTTTGCTTTGCATTGCTCCATTAGGGGTTTGTGAACCCTTCTTATTTCCCGTGAATCTTGCAGAAATTGGTCCGTTTGAGGGATGTCCCCTTCTTGGACTATCACTATGCTTTAGCAACTACATAGAGCCTGAGAGACTTGTATTGTATCGATTTATTGAATAAACCCGATAGGACAACTCTCTGATGAAGTCAGAGAGCTAGCGAAGATCATACATATGATGCCTCGACACACCCGGATACACGCGCCACCGGACTCCAGGGCTCAGCCTGCCCTACTGCGGGGTAGCTGGCTGCTCCTCTATCGTGTGGCCTGGACAATGCTGGCAGTTATGACTCTCGGGATCGATATCGCGAGTGTGCCTTATTACTACGCACGATATAGCAGTGTGTGCAGGAATGCTGTGTGCCCTGCCAACTCCGAGCGGCTGAATCCAGAGCATGCGCAGGCACTCAGAGATCTGGGCCTCTCACCTGAATTCTACGGAGCCTACGCTGTTGCGGTTGTGGTTGTTACCATAGTGGTTTTCACTTTGGTATCGGCCCTAATAGTCTGGCGAAAATCCGAAGATCGGATGGCTCTATTGGCTGCATTCACCCTCCTGCTCTTTGGTACATCTGCTGTTACCAGCGATATTCCAGCAGCCCTTGCCCGCGCCCACCCTGTATTCTGGTTTCCAACGCACCTCTTTGACTATCTGGGGCAGGTAGCCTTCGGCATCTTCTTCTACCTTTTCCCGAGTGGAAGGTTTGTGCCTCGCTGGACTAAGTGGCTTGCTGTTTCGGTTGCATTGTTCTATGTGGCAAATATTTTCTTTCCGCACTCGGCATTGGACCTTCTGAATGGTCCTGTGTTCATCGGATACGTGCTCAGTTTGGGAGTTGTGCAGCTCTATCGCTACCGCAAGACATCCACCCCCATAGAGCAACAACAGACCAAGTGGGTGGTCTTCGGGGTAGCGGTGGGCCTGGCAGGTTTTTCGGCGGTACTTACGCTGCACAGGCTTGTTCCCCAATTTCAGGGAACAGGCCCGCTATCTCAGATGATCGGCAGCACCCTTGTCTATGGGCTCATACTACTGATCCCTCTCTCCATAGGCATGGCGATCTTACGCTCCGGACTCTACGAGATAGACCTTATCATCAACCGTACTCTGGTCTACAGCACGCTAACAGTGATCCTGGCGGGCGTGTACATCGGCGGCGTCATAGGTCTGCAATCTCTCTTTCGCGCGCTCACAGGAAGCGAGTCCCAGATCGCCATCGTAGCTTCCACGCTGGCGATAGCCGTTCTGTTCAACCCTTTGAGAGGGCGGGTGCAGGGCTTCATAGATCACCGCTTCTACCGCAAAAAGTATGACGCCCGCAAGACACTGGAAACGCTCGGCTCTCAACTGCGCAACGAGACGGACCTGGATGCTCTTAGCGGACATCTGATAAGCGCGGTACGGCAGACCATGCAGCCAGCTCACGTCTCCCTGTGGCTGCTGAAGAAGAATGAGGAGAAGCGATGAGTAGTTACCGGGTCTCCGCCTGGTTCGCCTGGGCGATCTGCGGAGTTTGCGTCGTGCTCACCGCACTGGGTATAGGTCTCGAAATGATCAACAGAACCGGCCCTCATCCGGTGAGCACGATCTATCCGGGGGCGCTGGTCATAGCCGTGCTTTTTCCGTTCGTGGGAGTTCTGATCGCCTCTCGACGGAGTGAGAACCCCATAGGATGGGTCCTCTGCGGGATGGGTCTCTCAGAGGCTATCACCGCGTTTTCCGGACCGTACAGCGTTTATGCCCTGCTTGCCAGTCCCGAAGGGTTACCGGGTGGCGTGCTTATGTCCTGGATCACGTTCTGGGTGTGGCAGCCGGGCTTCAGCCTGATAGCATTCCTACTGCTCCTCTTTCCGACTGGCAGGCTGCCCTCCCCGCGCTGGCGTATTTTTGCCTGGTTTGCAGCCCTCGCCACCGCAGTAGGCATGCTGAGCGAAGCGATCTTTTCCTGGCCGTTAAGAGGACGATACCTAG
>CADDYV010000136.1 GCA_902810695.1 Actinomycetota bacterium
CCCCCCTGGCCCGCGGAACTCGTAGCCGAACCACCCCCACACGCTGTCAGAATCGTCCCCACCGAGCTCGCTGAGATGCCGACTCCCAAAGCCCTGCTAACGAACTCCCGGCGTGATATCCTGCCCCCCACCGGTTTCTGTGTGGGCCCTTCGTGTTTGTTGCCTGTGGTCATCCTTCTCCTCCATAGGGTATCCCCAAGCCCGTGTGGAGCTTATAGAGTGGGCAAACCTGAGATCACCACGCTCATGCAAAGCGACCAGATCTAAGCTGCTTATATCCACATGCTATTTTGTGCGCGCATTATTGACTCTTTTGTGCTCTTTGTCAAGACTATTTGCGATCGTTTTTGCTCATTTATATCGAGCTTTGAAGTAGCTTATGGTCCACTTCGACCGTCCCTGTAGTAGGGGATTGGGCTATCCGATCAGTTACCCCACGATGCTCTAATATCTTCAGATTTTAGTTCGGGGATTGTATAGGCTGGAATGTGTGCCGTAGCGAGGACTCGCGTGCGCTCAGGCACATCGCGGCGCTTAACAGCCCGTCGTGGAGTGTAGCGTCAGGTTTGGCCTGACCGCGGATCACATCCAGAAAGTTCTTTGCTAAAGCGTGGTCGCCTCCGCTGTGGCTGGTATTGGCCCTCACCTTGATATGATCAACGCGGTCAAGGTGGTGGTCTATCACTCGGATTGACTCTGTTGCCCAGTTGAACTCGAGGGTTGCGGTGTAGCCGGTAACGACTGCTCCACGCCGGTAGGCACTCCGGCGGGTAAGGAAATTCTGACTGTAGCTGGCATGCGTACCGTCTTCGTACAGGATAAGCGCTGAGCCAGCATCTTGGTTGCAGATCTCCTTGCCAAAGGCGCACCAGTGGTCGGACTTGTCGCTACTACCCATATACATGCCACCGTCGTCTCCACGCAGCCTGATGTTCTTCGGGCTTTCGAGGCACGTTTCAACGAGATCGCACGCAGAACACTTCAAATCATGGGGCATGTCTCCACCGTAAACCTTCTGGGTGCTGGTCGCGGCTATCATAGTTGGCGACGTACCAATCAGGTGGTTGATGTAGTCGAAGTCGTGGGTGGCTTTCTGGAGCCACAGCCCGCCGCTCTGGTCGTAGTTTCGGTACCATTGGCCGAAGTAGACGCCGCCGTAGGGGACGTTGTTGACGGCCTGAACCTGGTTGATCACACCCAGCCTGCCCGATCGCGCGATCTCCACCACCTGCGCGAAGAGTGGCGTGTACCGCAGAGGGAACGAGACGACTACCGTGTGCTCGCGACTACGGAATGCCTCCCGCAGCGAGGTGAGCTGCTCCCAGGAGATCGCCACCGGTTTCTCGAGAAATAGCGGTAGCCGGGTGGCCGCAACTCTCACTGCTATTGGAGTATGCAGGTGGCACCGAGTGCCGATGAGCACGCCATCGTAGTGCTCGGCGTACTCAAGCAGGGCATCGGTCGAGGGATATATTTTTGTTTCCTCCAGAGGAATACCCAGGCGTTCAAGTCGCTGCCAGACGCGTTCCCCATCCGGGTCGGCGACCGCCGCCAGCTCCACGCTCGCGTCTAGCTGCCGCATCTGTGCAAGTACATCGGCCGCCCTGGCACCCAGACCTATGACTGCCAGGCGTACCACCGTATACTCCTTTTGATACCGTATCCCTTCAACCCGGCAGCCACTGCTCTTCCAGTGATCTAGCACTGCATGATTTATGAGCCTTTGCTCATTTGGATCAGGCGATATTGACACACAGTCAACCCCCCGGTCAAGGCGCAAACAATCACATTCAAGCAAAGACTGCGCATAGTACCAATTTGGCTAGAGTTTTTCTGGAGGCAATCCAGCTTATGGACGAAACCCATCCGCGTTTAATGCGTTGTTGGGTCTATAAAAGGTCAAACGATCAATAATGAGCGTCTATTGCCTGTTCTGATCATATCTGATAATTTATGATTGAAGTATGGAACAGGTTGCGGAGCAGAAGTAGCAGATCAGGATGTTGGACGCCGCACGCAGGCAGAGGATCGTGGATTTAGTAGAACAGAGGAACGGTGCGACCGTTGCTGAGCTTAGCGAATACTTCGGCATTAGCGCGGCCACGGTGCGTCGAGACCTGTTGCAGCTCAGCGAGCAAGGGTTGATCGAACGGGCGCACGGTGGGGCTGTGCCCAAGCGTGCGGGGCGGTCATATGCGTTCCCGGAACCACCGGTGCTCGCGCGCGCTTCCGTGCAAGTGGCAGAGAAGCGGTGTATTGGTCGAGCTGCGGCCAAGTATGTGAAAGACGGAGAGGTGATCATCGTCAATGGAGGCACCACCACCGCTGAGATGATCCCGCATTTAGCTGAACGGCAGGATCTGACGGTGATAACTAATGCCTTGAACATAACGTTTCTGCTGAGCCATTATCCGAACATCAAGGTTATTGTTCTGGGCGGAGCCTTGAGGCACTCAGAACTTTCGATGCTGGGGGCTCTCACCGAAGACGCGCTGCAAAACCTCAGGGCTGACAAACTATTCATGGGGACTCCGGCGATCCACGTAGATTACGGCCTCTCGGCTGACGATATGACCGAGGTGCAAAGCGACCGGAACATCATGGCTGCGGCCAGGGAAATCATTGTGCTTGCCGACCACACTAAATTCGGCAGGATAGCCACAATGCGCCAGGCTCCGGTGGAGCGCATACGGCACTTGATAACCGACAGCAGGGTCCCCGAAACTTACGTAACAGCCCTGCGAGAAAGAGGAGTGGATGTCGAGGTGGTTGAGATCGGGCAGGGCAGGATGGGGGGAGCAGGTGTTTCTAGCTAGG
>CADDYV010000137.1 GCA_902810695.1 Actinomycetota bacterium
GCTGGTCTTCGTTCCCAAAGGCGCCCGACGTTCGATCCTGAGCGGCTCGGATGATTTCGCCTACCTGAGCATTCACCGCCGGAGGACGCCCCTGCCGATCGAGCGCCTCTCCAGGCGTAGAAGCCGGACCTCGAAAAGCCAATAGGGAAGAAAAGCAATGAAGCGCCATCCGGGGCTCAGGGAACTCTCCGCAGACCACCACCAGGGACTGGTGGGCGCGCGGCGGTTGCGCAAAGCCGCCGCAGGGGAGGTACAGAACCCGGTAGCGACAGGACGCTCGTTTCTCGAATTCTGGCGGAAAGACACCAGCATACATTTT
Organism: Actinomycetota bacterium; assembly: GCA_902810695.1. Taxonomy (GTDB): domain Bacteria; phylum Actinomycetota; class Rubrobacteria; order Rubrobacterales; family Rubrobacteraceae; genus CADDYV01. Next base: position 320 of record CADDYV010000137.1, read on the forward strand.
CGGAAAGAAGAAGAGGTTCTGCTGCCGGTCTACGCGCGCTTCGGCGGGGACATGGGTGCGGAGCCGGTGGTGGAAATGCTCGCCCAGCACGCCAGGATCAGGGGCCTCGTGATGGAACTGGAAGAGCAGTTGCCGCAAAATGAAGCGCGGATAAAGACGTTGCACGAGTTGGGCGAGCAACTGGAGGCTCACATCCGCCTGGAAGAGCGTCGGGTCTTTCCGTTGATCGAGAACAACCTTCCAGAAGGCGCCTTGAAGGAGATCGGGGTGCGGCTCACCGACCACGGAACCTGCTCGCAGAGCGAGGTGTAGGAGCCTGGAGAACTCTTCGAGTTGCCTGCGCCGGGCTACACCAGGGCAATCTGCGAGGTGTGATTCGCCTCGAAGTGATCAATTCTAACTACACAAATGATCTTCTCTGCTCGACGGTCCGCGACCCCACACCTCTATATCCATCTCTGGAACATAAAGCGGGCGCACCGGAGCCCCGAGCAAAAGGAAAGCTGAAATAATACTGTCGCACGGTTTACCGGCTACGAATGCTTGGGGAAAGGAGTAGAGAGATGAGCGCTGTCCCGACGAAGATTCTGTTTGCAACCGATGGGTCCGTGGCGGCTACCTGACGAAGCAGGCGCGTAACCCTGCTCTCCGGTTGCGCCAGCGAACCCGCTACGTTCCTCTATTGGCTTTTCGTTCATGCTGACCTGCTTTTCTGCTCACTTGTAATGAGTCTAAACACGATGTTCGGTGCCGACCTGAGCAAAATGGGCCATTGGACTGGTCACGATTGAGCACTCCCGGAGAGTGCGCGGGCTGACAAGCCTACCCTGTCCCTCAAGAGAAACCTGCCGGGGCATCTGAGCAAATTTGGTCATCAAACCGGTCCATGCTGCTCGGTATCCCGGCTCTCCCTCTGGATACTCTTTCCTCATGGGCACGCGGCCACGAGTACACCGATTGGGAAGAGGTCAGGGCCTTCGCACAGTGGTTTCTACAAGAGGTCTCCCTGAAGAAGCTCAATGCATCTCCTGACAGCAGAAATGCGGCAGCCCCTGTTGGTTTTGCTGAAACAATAAAGTGTTAGACTCTGCTGGACTACCGGCGTAATAAGAGAGTAGTGTGCCGGTAAGGAATGAGGACACTGGAGGAATTTTTGAACGATCCCGTGCTCATCTCCCGCTTCCAGTTCGCCTTTACCATCATGTACCACTACCTCTTCCCCGGGCTGACGATGGGGCTCGCCTTCCTCATCTTTCTCTTGAAGAGCATCTACATGCGAAAGAGGGATGAGAAGTACAACCAGGCGGTGCGGTTCTGGGGCAAGATCTTCGCCGTCACCTTTATCCTGGGGGTGGTTACGGGAATCCCCATGGAGTTCCAGTTCGGGACCAACTGGGCTGCTTTCTCCAGGTTTGCCGGCGGCATAATCGCGCAGACCCTGGCCACGGAGGGAGCATTCGCCTTCTTTCTGGAGTCGGCGTTTCTGGGTGTCTTTCTCTTCGGGGAGAGAGCCTTCGGGCAGAGGGTGCACTGGCTCTCCTCGCTCCTGGTTTTCCTGGGGACGTGGGCCTCGGCATATTTCATCCTGTGCACCAACGCCTGGGTGCAGAATCCGGTGGGCTACAAGAAGCTTCCCGGCGGGGGCATAGAAATCTCCAACTACTGGCAGATTCTCTTGCACCCCTGGGTGTTCGTGCAGTTCATCCACAACCAGGGAGCGACGGTCCTGACGGCGGCGTTCGTGATGGCAGGGGTGGGAGCCTTCTACGTCCTTTCCCGCCGGGACGAAGACTACGGGCGGATGTTTCTCAGGATCGGGGTGATCGTCGGCCTTATCGCGAGCCTCTGGCAGCTACTACCCAGCGGGGATCTTGAAGGCCAGCAGGTAACGGCCAAGCAACCGACCAAGCTCGCCGCAATGGAAGGATTGTTCAAGAGCGAACGGCCCGCAGGCATAGCCATCCTCGGACAACCGGACATGAAGAAGGAGACCCTGGATAACCCCATCGTCGTGCCCAGGGCTTTGAGCTTTCTGACTTACCGCTCCTGGAGCGCCCAGGTCAAGGGCCTGACGGCGTTCCCGAAGAAAAACTGGCCAGATAACGTCCCGCTCGTCTACTACTCCTACCACATCATGGTGGGCCTCGGGACCATATTCATCGCGATCATGGTGGTGGCAGCCTTCCTGCTGTGGCGGCACAAGCTCTTCGAGGCAGGGTGGATGCTCTGGATCCTCATGCTCGCCATCCCCTTCCCCTCGATAGCTACCACAGCCGGGTGGTTGACCGCGGAGATCGGACGTCAACCCTGGCTCGCCTACGGGCTGCTGCGTACCTCCCAGGGGGTCTCTCCCAGCGTATCTTCCGGGAACGTGCTCTTCACCCTGATCGGGTTCGCCGGGATGTACCTGGTGATGGGGCTCCTCTACTTCATCCTCGTGGTGGGCATCGTGGGCCAGGGGCCACAAGTAGAGGAAAAAGAGGAAGA
>CADDYV010000138.1 GCA_902810695.1 Actinomycetota bacterium
TTTTCTGCGACTGGCGAAACTGGCGGTGCCCAAGACATACCCGCTGCGGCTCTCCACACGTGCGCGTTAGTGTCTAACAGTGCGAATGTCTGCAAAAGCAAAAGATAGTTTTTTGCAGGGAAATTCTGAATTCGCGGTTTACAACCTTCTAGCAGGCGCGGTAGTCTGCACGCCAGTTGAAAAAAACTTGGCGGGGAGGCCCCTGTGCCAGATCCTAAAAGCCTCCCCCGCCCGACACAAAAGGGAGCTGATATGGCCAACTCCCACAGCCGGCACAATATCACAGGCGTAGATCCAAGCAATACCCCGCAGAGAGCCAAAGAGAGCCCCAGAGACCCCCAGAGACCCCCAAAACACGCGGAAAAGCGGCGAAACGACACAAAATCTGGCATTTCGGGAAAATCTCCGAGAAAAGCCACACACCCCCGCCGCTCCGCCCTTCACAGGGCTGCATTGAAGTACGCGGCAAAGAAGATCCCGGTGTTCCCGTGCGAGCCCGGAGGCAAACGCCCGCTCACCAAGAGAGGGTATCTAGACGCCACCACGGACCCGCGAAAGATAAACCTGTGGTGGAACCGCTGGCCGAAAGCCAACATAGGCATACCCACCGGGGAGGCCAGTGGTCTTTTCGTCCTGGACGTTGACCGCGGCGATGACGAACGTTGGAGCGGCTTCGCGACCCTGGACGCGCTGCTAAAGGAGCACGGCGATCTGCCGGAGACGACCACGGTACAGACCGGCCGCGGCGGGATGCAATACTGGTTCGAGTACCCGGACGGAGCAGAGATAAGGAACAGCGCCGGCAAACTCGGCCTGGGCCTGGACGTGCGCGGAGAGGGAGGCTACGTGGTCGCTCCCCCGAGCCGCACACAGGGACGCTACAGGTGGCTGGAGCCGGAAGAGAGGCGCGGCCTGGCCGAAGCCCCGGCGTGGATCGTCGAGGCCGCCAGAGAGCCGCACAGAGGCTCTGAGAGGGTTTCTGGCGGACGGCCCACCGTGTCAGCCGAGCCGGACGGGGAGCCGATACCGGAAGGAACCCGCAACGACACCCTGACCCGTATCGCCGGACGGTTGCACGACGGAACGCGGAGCCTGGAGGAGCTGGTCGCGGAGCTGCTAACAATAAACGCCGCCCGGTGCGATCCCCCGCTAGCAGAGCAAGAGGTTATCGGGATAGCCCGCTCCATACACTCCAGGCCACCATGCAAGAGAGCACCGGAGCCGTCCGCGGAGCTGATGGAGGCCGCGCGCGGACTCAGAGCGTGCGAGCTGCTAGGCCGGCACTGGAAGGGAACAAGCGGACAGACAGACCGCGCCATGTACCAGGCCGCTCTTATCGAAGCAGAGAAGCATGGCCGTCTGCGAAAAAGCGGGATAGCGATCTCGCTGGCAATGCGCCCGTGGGCTCGGGCCGCCGGCGTCTCCAATCGAACCGGCTCCGGCTCGTTCAAACGACTCAAGGCCGCCGGACTTGTCTGCCGGGTTTCGAGAGGGAAAGGTACAGAGTCCGGCACGATCCTGCTCAGGTTTACTCAAACCTTCGACACTCTATCCACACGGGGGGGGCTTTCTTCTAGTGTCGAAGACCTGAGCAGCGTTGTGAGTAAGCTTTTGCGGTTGCGTTGGGGGCCGGGCCGGGCCGGGAAAACCGCCGCGGAGTACCTGGAGCATCTGGCCCGCCGCGGCCCTCTTTCCCTCTCCGAACTCTCCGATCTTGCCGGACGCCGCCCGTACAACGTCCGGCGCACCCTCGACAGGCTCCAGGCGCGCGCCCTGGTTGAGTGTTTCGCGGACCGTTATCAGATCCCGGAAGATTTCCTGGAGGCTCTGGATAACGAGCTGGAGGCCACGGGCATAAAGCGGGCCGAGCGCCTGGAGGCTGCTGAGTACGAGCGCCAGCGGCTGGCTTACGCTGAGTATCTGGACTCTCGCAGGCGTGAACGCCGGAGGCGGAAACAGGAGCCGGACGGTTGCACCGCGGAGCTGGAGCGCGTCGAGGAGGATCCGGAGCCCGCACCCGACGCCGTGATAACCGACGCGAAAGACCCCGAACAGGTCCGCGCTCTGGCGGATCTCATGCGAAGAGAGATAGCGCGCCGGCGCGAGAACATCCCGGATGCGCCCCATGACCGCGCCCGTCGGCTTGCGGCCCGGCTCAAACGCGAGCGCCGGGACGTGTACGAGCGATACCGCGGCGACCCCCGGAAGCTCTCCTGGGAGATCTCCGGCCTGGGATGGACGAATACCGTCTTTGGCGGGAACACCATGCGCCGGGCTCTGGAAGAGCTGGAACGCAGCGGGGCCGCAGCCTGAAATGCTGGACCGGAGGCTGCAAAGCTCGACGGAGGCCATGCTGGAGGACCTGGCCTAGAACATGCGCGACTGGAAGAGCGCCGAGCGCAAGATAGCCGCCATCCTCGGAGGCCGGCGCGTTCCCGTCTCTGGCCGCGGCCTCGGAGACGGCCCGGACATAGATCACCCCTTGCTCTCCGTCGAGGTCAAATCCCGCTCCGGCTTCCCGGCCTGGCTACAGGACTCCTTGCGGCAAGCGGAGCTATCGGCCCGCGATGGAAAGACCCCGGCGGTGGTGCTCCACCCCGACGGCAAGCGTTACGCGGATGCTCTGGTGGTGTTGCGGCTCTCGGAGTTCGCAAAGCTACTAAACCGCCCTGGAAGCGAAAAGGAGACGGCTTAGAAATTTCCTTCCAATTTCCGATAATGGTTGTTCTCGGAAATACGCTATTTGGCTTTGTGGAGCGTTATTCGTCTCTGGAAGCGTTGTGGAAATTTCCCAAA
>CADDYV010000139.1 GCA_902810695.1 Actinomycetota bacterium
CTCGAAAGCAGTGGTGTCTCCTATTGCGCCCAGGCAGAGCGCTGCCGCGTAGCGCCGGGCGTAGCTCTGAGCGGAGATCATGTCCTTCAGCTTGACCCGAGCCTCGCCAAAACCCAGGCCCGAAAGCTCTCTTGCGAAGACGTTGCCGGCGAACGGGTCGCGGGCGCGCACGTGCGCCAGTAAGGAGAGCAGGTCCCTAGCGGTGTTCATGACCAGGCTCCACGGCCACAGCTTCAGCGGCGCCAGGTGGCGACCAATCTCCTGGGGTGTAGCAGCAGATCGAGGGCCGCCTCTGCCCCAGGAACCACGATATCGGCGGCGGAGAGGGTCTCGGTGGCGCATCCCTCTGGTCCGAGGATCACGATCCCCAGCCCCGCGGCTTTGAGCATCGCCGCGTCGTTCGAGCCGTTACCCACGGCGACCGTCTTCGAAGCACCCAGATTCTCTACCATCGCGGCCTTTGCCTCTCCCTGCACGCCCCTGCCAAGAATCTTCACCCGAAGTGGAAGGCACGAGAGGGTTTCGGAGGCGCTGCCGAAGGTGTCTGCGGTTACGACGTGGACGGTCATCTGCCCGGAGAGATTCTTCAGACGCTCGGCTACGCCGGGAAGGAGCACGCCATCGAGAGCCAGGGTGCCGTTGAAGTCCAGGAGTAGGTGCTCGTAGGCTACCCTGCCACGACCGGGAACTGCAAGCTCTAGCATAGGTCTCTCCTCATCTCTAAATACCCGAGTACTGTTTGACGGCGCGCCTCCAGGAATCCTTCTCGGGTCCTTTAGGCTCGTATCTTACGTCCCAGCTCTGCTTGCGCTGGTACTCCCTGAGCTCCCACTGCAGTATCTCCAGCCGGACCCTCTGGGCACGCAAGAGACCTTCCTTCGCCATAGGGTCCGTACAGAAGTTTAGGGCTTGCGGCAGGTGATAAAAGCAGAGACCACTGGAGTTCTGATAGACCTGTAGCATTCCAGGGTCGATTACCGCGCGGGAGATCAGGTCGCTTCTCTTGTTGGCGATTGTCTCTAGATAGCGGCAGGCCGGGCAGGGATAGGGGCGCTGCACAGACGCGCGCAGCTCGGGCAGGATCTTCGCGGGAGATCGCAGAGCTTTACCAAAGGCTTCCAGCAATTCGCCCAGCAGCGCACCAGCACCTCGCTCGGTCTCTGCCCGGTAGCTGTTATACGCGTGATGAGGAACCTTTGCCAGACGCAAAACAAGCCACTCTGGCGGCTTGCGGGACAAGCTGCTGGATAGCTTCTCAAGCTCGCCGTTCCAGTACCCTCGGATGGCCCTTGCCAGCTTCGACACCACTGCTCCCTCTTCCCGGAAGGCGAACTCTCTGCCATGCTCCGGGCAAAGCCTGAACGCCTGTTTCCAGCGGTGGGTGGGTTGCTCCAACATCTCCTCTGAGAGCCACCCGAAGTAGATATCCAGAGCACGCCGTTGCTCGTTGCACACCGGGCATCCGGGTTCGGAGAGCGTCCGCCGCAAGCCCTCTACGATAGGCGACCAGGAAGATTCCGTTTCGAACGGGCCGCTGCGGGGTTTGATCTTACCTGTTGCAGTCTTGCCTTTGCCCGGCTCAAATCCCCAGAGCGTTGATCTCAGGAGGTTTATCTCCTCAGACACCTCTATGGTCTCTGCGTTTGCGAGGGTGCGTATCATCGCTTCTGTCAGGAAACGCAGCTCTTCCCAGCCGAGGTGTGGGGATATCTCCAGCAGGTGCGGGAGGCAAATAAAAGATCTCTGGCGAAGTTTCTCCCGGATTTCGGGTTCTTCCAGAGTGTTCTGCAGGGAGTGGAGCAGGTGGTCCCGATTTCTGTCCCGTGCAGCACAGGCTGGGCAAGAGGCTTTGGGAATCAGGTGTTTACCGGGTCGATCTGGCGGGTTAGACGATCTCGTGTCCGCTTCGATGCGGCGCAGGTCCTCCATGGCGTCCGAGATCAGAGGCAGATAGATGCTGGAGATAGTCTGGGGTAAACCTTCGGAGATCAAGCGCCGCGTATGCGCCGGGCAAAACCCGCGGGAGCGCGAGGTTCGTTTCAGATTCTCAAGCTGCCCGTATCCCTCGTGAAGGTACCAGAAAAAGAACTGGTCAAGGATTTTCTGCCCCTGGCGGCAAAAAATGCATCCCTGCTCCTCCCGGAGAACCCCGAGAACATCCCTCTTTGCCACCCTCAAGAAACTGGAATTGTTTCTTCCGAAGAAGCGGGTAAGCCGCCCCCGCATCCGGTTCGCTAGCTTCGCCTTTGCAGGATGTCTTGCCGCGAAACTCAGGATCGTGCCTTCCCTTCTTGCCGCCATCTATTCTCCGCGCCCGATCACCATCACCGCGCAGTGAGCGTAGCGCGCAACCCGGTCACTGACACTCCCGATCCTGAACCACGAAGATCTCCCCATGCCACGGCGGCCGATGACTATGAGATCAAAGGCATTGCGACGAGCGTACTCTATCAATGCTTCGGCCGGATGGTCTCCCGGGATCACCTCGTGGCGCAGCTCCGCTTCCGTCGCCTGTGCCCTCTGTAGTAGAGGCTCCAGCTTCCGGGAGTAGAACGCACGGGCTTCTTCCAGGGCACGTTCCTTTTCCCCAGGGAGCTCGGCGTGCTCGGGGGCGTTCACTACCGAAACCGCTACCAGCTGCGCTCCGTAGCGATCCGCGAGATCGCAGGCCACCTCGTAGGCTGTCGCTGCATTCTCCGAACCGTCCCAGGCGAGCATCACTTTGCTAAA
>CADDYV010000140.1 GCA_902810695.1 Actinomycetota bacterium
GTCGAAGCCGCATCCGACGCTGCCGCCCTCGACCCAGCAGCTGCTGAACGGCCTCGGCGTCCAGGGGCCGAACACGAGCGCGCCGGCGCCGCAGGCGCCGACGACCGGCGCCTCGGCCGACCAGATCCTCAACTACCTGCTCGCGCCATGACGCGCGGACGCGGAACAGCCTCGATCGTCGCGAGCCCGGTGCTGGTCGGCGCGGTCACGACGCTGATCGTGATCGTGTCGGTCTTCCTCGCCTACAACGCCAACAAGGGGCTGCCGTTCGTCCCGACGTACGACCTGAACGCGGTGCTGCCGAACGGCTCGAACCTCGTGCCCGGCAACGAGGTTCGGATCGGTGGCTTCCGCGTCGGCGTGGTCGACACGATCAAGCCCGGCAACGCCGTGATCGGCGGCCAGAACAAGCAGGTCGCGGTCATCAAGATGAAGCTCGACAAGAGCGTCCAGCCGCTCTCGCGGGCGACCCACGTGCTGGTCCGCGCACGGTCCGCCCTCGGCCTCAAGTACGTGCAGCTCACGCCGGGGCCGGCGAAGGACAGCGCCCTGTGCCGCGGCGCGCCCGGCAACCCCGCGTGCCAGACGTTCAAGGCCGGCGACACGATCCCGATCAACAACTCCACGCTCCCGGTCGAGTTCGACGACTTCCTCAACACCTTCGACCAGCGGATGCGGCAGAACAGCCAGTCGTCGCTCACCGGCTTCGGCGACGCGCTGGCCGGCCGCGGGCAGTCGCTGAACATCGCGATCCAAGGGCTGGCGCCGTTCTTCAGGGCGCTGCGTCCGGTCATGGCGAACCTGGCCAACCCGAGCACGCAGCTCGACGAGTTCTTCAAGCAGATCGGTCGCGCGTCGGCACAGGTCGCGCCGGTGGCCGATGTCCAGGCGCTGGTCTTCAAGGAGATGGCGGACACCTTCGAGGCGATCGCGCGCTGCGCCGACTGCCTGCGCGCGACGATCGAGAAGGGCCCGCCGACCGAGGACGCCTCGATCCAGAGCTTCCGAGTGCAAGACCCGTTCCTGGTCGACTTCACCGACCTCTCGCGGCGCCTGCAGCCGGCGGCGCGCGTCCTGCCGTCGGCGCTGCCGAAGCTGAGCTCGGCGCTCACCGTCGGCACGCCGGTGGTGAGGTCATCGGTGACGCTCAACAACGAGACGAAGAAGCTGTTCGCCGCGCTCGACGACCTCGTGCAGGACCCGAACACGCTGCTGTCCCTGCGCGACCTGCACGACACGATCGCGGTGCTGAACCCGCTCGCGAACTACGTGGCGCCGTACCAGACGGTCTGCAACTACGCGGTCTACTTCTTCAACGGCCTGTCGGGCGACGTGGGCTTCGACGTGGCGAACGGGACCGCGCAGGCAGCGGGCGTGAAGAACGCGAACAACCAGCAGGAGAACAGCCCCGGCGGGCTCTCCGACCGGCCCGCCGACGTGCCGGCGAACGTGAGCCCGTGGACCTCGACGACGCCGAATGGCGACCCACTCGCCGTCGCGCACGGCCAGCCATATGGGCCGGCGATCGACGCCCAGGGCAACGCCGACTGCCAGGCCGGCCAGTCCGGTTACCCGTCCGGTCCGCTCCTCGGCGGCCCTGCGCGCAAGGGCTACGAGCCGACGAACCTGCCCGACAACGAGCAGCCGAACACCCCGCAGGGCTTCCGGGACTTCCAGCAGTTCGAGCAGAACTACGGCGGCGGCAGCCACGTCGTGCAGCAGGGCAACGACCCCGGCCTCCTCGGGCCGACCTTCACCGGCGTCCCCAACCTGAAGGACGTGCCGTAGCGATGGCGCTCTTCCGCAAATCGGCAACGAGCGGTCGTGGCGGCTCGGGCATCTCGCCGTTCTGGGCGGCGATCATCGCGATCGTCGTCATCGCGATCGCATGCGGTTGGGCGTTCACGCGCTACAACCCGTTCAAGAGCGAGTTCACGCTGCACGCCGCCTTCCGGACGGCCAACAACCTGCAGCCCGACTCGCCGGTGCGCATCGCCGGCGTGAACGTCGGCAAGGTCAAGGAGGTCAAGGGGATCGGCCACGGCGGCCAAGGCGTGGACGTGACGATGGAGATCGACAAGAAGGGCCTGCCGATCTTCCAGGACGCCGAGGCGAAGATCCGGCCGCGCATCTTCCTCGAGGGCAACTTCTTCGTCGACATCCAGCCGGGTTCGCCGGGCGCGCCGAAGATCAAGAACGGCGGCACGATCCCGATCAACCAGACCGCCACACCGGTGCAGTTCGGTCAGGTTCTCACCGCGCTGCAGTCGGACACGCGCGCCGACCTGCAGGTCCTGCTGTACGAGTACGCGCACAACGGACTCGGCAACGGCGGCGCCCAGGCGTACAACCGGTCGCTCGAGTTCTCGCCCGGCGCGTTCAAGAACTCGTCGATCGCAAACCAGGCGACCCTTGGGCGCCAGCCGGGCGACCTCCACAACCTCGAGCGCGGCCAGCAGCGGCTGTTCAGCGAGCTCGACTCGAACCCGGAGGCGCTGAAGGACCTGATCGTCCAGTTCAACACCTTCGCGGCAGCGCTCGCGCGCGAGGAGGCCCCGCTCCAGGCTGCGATCCCCGCGCTTCGCGACACGCTGCGCATCGGCACTCCCGCGCTCGTGGCGCTGAAC
>CADDYV010000141.1 GCA_902810695.1 Actinomycetota bacterium
CGCCTGGCGGAGCCCTTGGGGGCTTTGCGCGCCCGCTGGAACCAGGGGTGCTCATCGGAAGTGTGGTTGATGACCAGCTCGATTATGACCTTGAGGCCGAGCTCGTGCGCCTTCCTAACAAACATCCTGAAGTCGCGCCTGTTTCCGTACTCGGGGTGGACGTTTTTGTACTCGGCGATGTCGTAGCCGTCGTCGCGCATCGGGGAGGGGTAGAAGGGCATCACCCAGATCGCCGTCGCCCCGAGATCCCGAATGTAGTCGAGCTTTTGCGTCAGACCCCTGAAGTCCCCCATCCCGTCGTTGTTGGAGTCGAAGAACGCCTTGACGTGGGTGTGGTAGATGATGGCATCCTTGTACCACAGCGGATTTCCGGCCACCTAGACGCTCCTCCTGACGCGGTAGATCTCCGCCGGATTCGTGTTGGGGTCCAGTCTGACGTAGCGGCCCCAGCCCCTGCTCGGGTACTCGGTCCTCGTCAGCAGCTCCTCGACCACGTACCACTCATCATCTCTGATCCCCAAAGCGTCGAGCGGGAAGTAGACGTTGGTCTCGTGGATGTTGTGCGGGTCGAGGTTGACCACGACGAAGATCGCGTTGTCCCCCAGCATCTTGCCGTAGAAGAGCACGTTGTCATCATCGGCGTGGTGGAAGGCGAGGTTGGTGAGCTCCTGCAGCGCGGGGTTCTCGCGCCGGATCTCGTTGATCCGCCTCACGTAGCCCTTGATGTTTCCAGGCCTGTCCCAGTCCCACACCTTGTACTCGTAGACCTCGGAGTCCTGGTAGTAGACGGTGGTGCCCTTCTCGCCGCGCGGGGTGTTCTCACACAGCTCGTAGCCGCTGTAGATACCGTAGGCGGGCGAGAGGGTGGCCGCGAGCACCAGCCGCATGATGAACGCGGGCCGGCCACCGAACTGCAAGATGTGCGGCAGGATGTCGTGGGTGTTGGCGAAGAAGTTGGGCCGCATGTACTCCTTGGGCCAGTCCTGCGTCAGCTCGGTGAGGTAGTCGGTTAGCTCCTGCTTGGTGTTGCGCCAGGTGAAGTAGGTGTAGGACTGGGTGAACCCGAGCTTGGCCAGGTTCCGCATCACCTTCGGGCGGGTGAAGGCTTCGGAGAGGAAGATCACCTCCGGATGCTCCTCCTGGACCTCTGCTATCACCCACTCCCAGAACGCGAACGGCTTGGTGTGCGGGTTGTCCACCCGGAAGGCCCTGACTCCCTGCTCGACCCAGAAGAACAGGATGCTCTTGAGCTCCTCCCACAGCTCCTTCCAGTTCTCGCAGTAGAAGTTTACGTTGACGATGTCCTCGTACTTCTTGGGCGGGTTCTCGGCATACCTGATCGAACCGTCAGGACGAAACTCGAACCACTCGGGGTGCTCCTTGATGTAGGGGTGGTCCGGGGAGCACTGGATAGCGATGTCCAGCGCGACCTCCATCCCCCTCTCGCGGCACACTCCGACGAAGTGCCGGAAGTCCTCCAGCGTCCCGAGTTCGGGATGTACGGCCTTGTGCCCGCCTGCCTCGCTCCCGATGGCGTAGGGGCTTCCCGGATCGTCGGGACCGGCGTGCAGGGCGTTGTTCTTGCCCTTGCGGTGGGTGTAGCCTATGGGATGGATGGGGGTCAGGTAGATCACATCGAAGCCCAGATCGGCGAGCTCGTCCAGCCGCCGCTCGGCGTCCTTGAACGTCGCGCTCTTGCCGGGCACCGTACCCTGGGAGCGGGGGAACATCTCGTACCAGGCCCCGTAGCGGGCCTCCACCCGGTCCACGACCACCTCCAGCGTCCTGCCGTAGGTGGTGGACCTCGAACGGTCGGGATGGAGGTCCATGACCTCGTGCGTCTCCGGGGAGCGCAGGAGCGCGAGCCGCTCCTCGTAGTCCATCCCGTCGAGGTCCTCCAGGATGCCTCTGAGCCGTTCGTCCTTCGAGCGGGCGGCGGCTTCCTTTATGAGCTGGCGGCCTTCGATCAGCTCCAGCTCCACGTTCTGTCCGGCCTCGACCTTCTTCTCGACCTCCTCGCGCCAGGTGCCGAAGTGGTCCGGCCAGGCTTCGATCGTGTACTCGTAGCGAGTGTTTTTGGTCAGCGGGAAGCTGGCGGTCCAGCGGTCGTTCTCGTAGAGGACCATCGGGGCCTCCGACCACCCCTTCGCGCCCCTCTCCCGGTACTTGAGGGCCGCGGAGACCCTGTCGTGCCCCTCTTTGAAGATGTCCGCCCAGACCTCCAGGCGGTCGCCGACCTCCCTCTTTACCGGATAGCGACCACAATCAAGCTCCGGGTAGACATCCTCGATAACAATGTTCTCGTAAACTCCCCGCACCGGCGTCCTCCGCTCGAAACCTTGCCTGAAGCTGCTCCGCAAGAGACTAGCATCTCAACCGTCAGCTTTCAGGGAATCGCGCGCAGAGATTCAGCCGTTTTTGAGCAGCTATCCGGAGAGCCGGACGCCAGTACTCTGCAGCCAGGCCGAAGAAGTCCTAGATCTCGCCCCGGACCTCGTACTCGCGCAAAAAGCCCTCGAAGAGCCTGCGATGCTCCTGCTCGTCGTGCAGGATGTCAATCACCATGTCCTGCGTTACAGGGTCTACCTGATCGGTCTCCTCTATGATCCGGGTGTAGTGCTCT
>CADDYV010000142.1 GCA_902810695.1 Actinomycetota bacterium
TTTGACAGCTCCGAACGAAAATATCAATAGCAGGGGTAATAGGTTTTGCATCACAGGTAAGAAAGGAGGCTAAATATGTAGGAAATGTGTCTTGAGACGAACGAGGAATCTCGGATCGAAAGGAACGCATAAATGAAGAAGTTGTTGGTTGTGGCGGCGATGCTGGCGATGGTTCTGGTGGCTGCCTCTCCTGCATTTGCTCAGGCTAGTGCCGGAAACATCAGCATCCAGGCGGTGGATGCCTCCCAAACTCAAGCTTCGATGGTTACCCAGAGTGCGGTCGCGGTCGGTGGGACCGGTAACGCCAACGGTGCTGCCTCTGCGGTGGACAACTCTGCTTATGTTGACCAGAGTGCCAGTGTGGATCAGGTGCAGGTCAACGGTGGGCTTGGAGGGGTCTGGATCTGGTGGTCCTGGTAGGCTAGATCCTTCTGGCTAAACAGCTGCTTTCTTTCCGTATGCAGCGTGCTAACCGGTTGGGTGCGCACCACAGAAAACAAGGCTCCTGGAGAGACAGAGTACGTCCATGAGAGGCTAGCTCAATACGAAACTGCCTGTAGGATGGCTTTGAGAAAGGCTTAGCCTTTCGAATTCCTTCGGAGACAGCCAGGAAGGGTTTTCGAAAATAGCTCATTTGGACGATGTGCCTGCGTGCTCGAAGAGCTAGGCTGCAGCGGATACATAACGCTTGGGGCGGTGGGAGATGTTCCTGCCGCTCCTATTAGTCCTACAGTGCCACTTCCACACCATCATTAAGGCTATGACGTCGTTGGTTAGCATCGGAGCATCTCCACTATCCGCTGCCAAAGGCCTTCCCGCCGCCATCTCGCGTAGCGGTAGTAGGCCGTCTGCCAGGGACCGAACTCCTCCGGTAGATCGCGCCAAGAGGCGCCGCCCGCCAAAACCCACAGGATCGCCTCCAGTACCCTGCGGTGATCACGCCACTGCCTACCGCGGTGTCCATTCTCGGGTAAAAGCGGCTGTAGGCGCGTCCATTGCTCGTCGGTAAGCCTCGCACTCCCTCCATCGAGGACGGCCGTGGTGGCGCCTACGGAAAGAAATGACGGTTCGTCCTTGCTGGAGGAGGCTCTTCGGATGGCGCGGCTCGCTGTATGGCAGCGTCTAGCGACTGCCTGGTGAGTCCTTCTCCAAAGTGACCATCCCAGTCGAAACTCTCGCTCCTCAATAGGCCCCATCATCGCCAGGATGAGGCGACGCACCTCTGGTACAGTCGGCGGGATCAGCTCGGGGCAGGAACCCAGCTTAAGATCCCCCCTTTAGCGGCTTCTTCCTCATGTTCCGCTACCGAGCGCAGCACCACCAAGAAGGCGTGGGCCAACAGGCAAAGGGTGACGTGGCGGTGCCAGCCGTCCCACTTGCGTACTTCGTACTCGTCGAGGCCGACCTCCCCCTTGGCTGCCTCGAAACAATCCTCTACCTGCCAGCGCCTGCCCGCGATCCAGATTAACTGCCGGACGGGCGTCTCGGCCGGCCCGTAAGCCAGGTAGTAGGCGTATTTGGTGGGATCGTCGATGTTGCGCCGCATCAGCGACCAGCGCCTTGTCTCCGCCTCGTCAGGATCGGGCAGGGGCACGCCAGCCCACTCATAAAGCCTTTCTCCCTTGCTTCCCTTCCCGGAAGAGGCCCGAATCCACGCCTCTTCCGGCAAGCCCTTGGCCACCGTCCGCACCTGCCGCTGGTGCCCTTCGTGATAGACACCCTGGGTCTCCGGCACCGCCAGCACGTACCATCGTCCCTGCTCTTCGAGCCATCCTCGCAAACCCTGGGCCGGGCCGTAGACCGTGTCCGCAGCCACCCAATGGGCAGGTACCCCTGCTTCGAACGCTCGCCTTAGCATCTCTTTGGCCAGCTTGCCCTTGGTGGCGAAGCGCACCTCCTTGGGGACTCCGGCCTCCTCTCGCCGCTTGGCATCGTCCGCCCACTCATGCGGCAGGTACAGCGCTCGGTCTATGAACGCAGCGCCCTCTTTGGAAGCATAGCAGAGGAACACCCCAACCTGGCAATTCTCCCTCTTGCCAGCGGTACCCGTGTACTGGCGAGCTACTCCAGCCGACTTCCCGCCCTTCTTCAGGAAACCGGTCTCATCCACGATCAAGACGCCGCTCTCTTCATCACCGAGATGCTCGACAACATACTCGCGCAGGTCATCACGGACGGCGTTTGCATCCCAGTGAGCGTCGCCCAGGAGGTGTTGGACCCCTCGTGGTCTCGCCTCCCCGATGGCTTCGGCCATCTGCCAAGAATTCTTGCGCCTGACCTCGCCGAGCAGCCCAGCGAGGTAGCGGTACGCTCGTGCTCTGACCTCGGGCCTTTGGAAGCGGTGTGCGATGCACGCATGCAACTCTTTGAGGTATGTCGACCATCGCTGGATGATCGGAGAGCTTTCCCGGTCGGGCTCTGTCTGTTTGATGATCATCTTCCTCCTCTCCCCTCGCATGGGTAGAGGATATCCCAGAGTCCGCACAAGTGGCACTGTAGGA
>CADDYV010000143.1 GCA_902810695.1 Actinomycetota bacterium
ATGCGACGGGGGCTGTGGCAGAATCGGGCGGCACGGGAGCCTCCTTGGTGGTCGTCGTGGTCGGTATTCGAGCAACCGGACCATACCCCAAGTGGCTCCCGTGCCGCTACCCGTGAATAATCCAGGCGAGGCTCTTGGAGAAAGAGGTGCCGCACAGCTCCTCGGTTACGTCCTTGACCTTCCTCGTGGAAACGCCCTCCACGTACATTTCCATCAGCGCCAACACCAATGCCTTCTCGTTGCGCTGATAACGCGAGAACAACCTCGTGGAGAACGTCCCTTCGCGGTCCTGAGGGACGAGCAGGTTCAGCGTGCCCACCCGCGTCCTGAGGGTGCGGGGTTTGTGGCCGTTGCGATGCCCTTTGCGCTCGGCGCTGCGCTCGTAGGGAGCGGCACACCTACGTGCTCGGTCATCTCGGCCTCCAACAACTCCTGTAGCACCCTCTCGACGATCTCCTTCAGGAAGCCGGGGTCGTCCAGCAGGATCCCTTGCGCGACCTCCTCGGCCAGCCTACGATGATCTTCGGCCATCGACTCTCCTCCCGTAGGTAGCAGGCTTCGAACACCGACTATCTTGGAGGACGATGGCCCTTCTTCGCTAGCGGCTCACCAATTTACAGAACTCTACGGATACTGTTGGTTTATTCGCTGAAGAGTCATGATCAACTCGCCTGAGCCAGTGCCATCAATCGAGAACGCCGCGTAGCAGCGGCAGGGATGTCGTTTAGCCAGTTGGCGATCCGCCTCACGTTAACCGCCGTCGCAGTGGCCAGCTCCTGAAGGTGGGTCTTCTTCAGGCCTCGGTAACGAGCTTGGCGCAACCCGAAGGCTCTTACTCCTTGTGAGACCGTCCCTTCTATGCCTGCCCGCCGGGAATAGAGGGAGGCAAATTCTTCGGTCTTCTGGCGCTTCCTGGCAAACTGGATGGCCTCGTGCTCTTCTTTTGGCTGCAGGGTGAGGGTGCGTGGGAGATCCTTGGCTCGCGTGCACGACGACCGACTCGGGCATGCGGTGCAATCGTCCGACGAGAAGTCGACGTGGATCATACTTCGTCCCCGAGCAGTCTTGGTTTCCGACCAGCGGATGCTCTGGCGCCCCTCGGGACAGCTTACCACCTTCTTTTCCCAGTCGATGCGGAAGTTCGCCACGTCGAAGCCTTCGTCGGCTTTCGCTTGCCAGGTGTTGTCCTTGTAGGCCGGGCCGATGAGGTCGATCCGGCGGGCGTGGCTCGAAACGAGGTTGCTGCCGCAGACATAGGAAGCGTCCGCTAGTTGCTCCGCGGGCAGCGCCCCGCTCGCGGCGAGCCTTTGCTGGATGGCCGCAAGCTGTTTGACGTCGGTGGCGGTGGCCGCAGTGGTATGGACGTTCGTGATCAGATGAGGAAATCCTTCGTCGCAACTCTCCGTGAGATGCACCTTGTAGCCAACCCAGCTCATCGAGCGCTTGGTAGAGGGCGAGCCTCTGTCTCGTAGGGAGACTCGATGCACTAAGCGGCTTCAGGCCTCTCTTTTGGGTCGCGGGCCCGCAGCTCTCCTTCAGGGCCCCGGACATAGCGCTGCTCCCAGAGTCGGGGTAGGATCACGACTTCGCCGAGCGCCTTTAAACTTTGCGGTGTATGAGGATCGTCGAGTTGTGCAAGAAGTCGCGCCCCATCAGTACCCACCGTATTAAGGTACTCCTTCCTCGCTTCCTTACCCTTTGGCAACCGCTGATCCTCGATGCGCCTGGCGTAGCGCTCGACCCACTCGGGCTCGGCGTGCTCCCTTAGCCACTGCGAGTCTGCGGCTGCCAGAGCGTTGAGGGCAGCCCGCATCGTCTCCGCGGCCCGCTCCAGCTGGCTCAAGACGCGCAAGGCACCGAGCACATGAGTCGAATCGGTGCGCGCTCTACCTCGCACCTTGAGGTAGCCGCGCTCCTTACACCCTTCAAGCAGCTTCTCGAGAAGTAACTCCTCCTTGCCGTCCTCAGCCGCGAATGGAACTCCGAGAGTACCGAAAAGTCGAAGCCGGGATCAGTCAGTCGGAGGCCCAGGGCGTACTTCCAGTCTATGCGGGCGCGCACAGCTTCAGCCGCCTGTCTATCCGAAAGCCCTTCGGAGAACTGCATCACCGTAACCAGCGCCAACCTCCACGGCGCGATGGCGGGGCGCCCGCGGACCTCGAATAGTTCAGCGAAATCCTCATCTTCGTAGATAGTCCCAAGCACGTTGCGCATCTGTATGTAGACGTTCCCTTTGGGGAAGGCGGCTTTGGCGACACGAACGGTGTCTTCGGGAATGGGACCGATCGGTTGTGGGTGCATCGACACGACTCTGTTCTCCAAGCGAGAGTGGGTTTGTAGGGGCTACATTCTGCAGTATGCAGCGTCCCTGATGAATAAACCAACAGTATCCTCTACGGACGCAAGGTAGTGCCTGTAGGCTTCTGTAATTTGGTGCTCTACTAGAAAGAAGGGTCATC
>CADDYV010000144.1 GCA_902810695.1 Actinomycetota bacterium
TGCCTGCTGCTCGACTGCGGCCCGAAGACCAGTGCCGAGGCGTAGGGCACGAGGTCGAGCATGTGGTCGGCGTGCAGGTGCGAGAGCACGACGGCGTCGACCGACGCGTAGTCGCGGACCGTGCGCAGCTTGCCGAAGACGCCCGGGCCGCAGTCGAGCAGCAGGCAGGTGCCACCGGACTCGACCAGGTAGCCGCTGCAGGCGCCCCCCGCGTCGGCCCATGCCGGCGACTTCCCCAGCACGGTCATCCGCACCTCTGCGACTCTATCCGCGTGACCGTCCTCGCTGCCACGGCGGGGGCCTTCGACACCGCGGCGCTGGTCTTCGGCCTCTTGCTGATGGGTGGAGCACTGGTGTCCGGCCTCGCGCGCCGCTCGTTCCTGTCGCTCACCGCGGCGTTCGTGATCGCGGGGTTCGCGCTGGGCCACGACGGGCTCGACGTGCTCCACCTCGGCGCGAGCTCGCCCTTCGTGCGCGACCTGGCCACCGTCGCGCTCGTGGTGATCCTCTTCCGCGACGGGCTGGAGGTCGAGGCCGAGATGCTGCAGACGGCCTGGCGGCTGCCGTTGCGCAAGCTGGTGCTGGCCATGCCGCTGACCGGCGTCATCGTCGCCGTCGCGGCGCGCGCGCTCACCGACATGAGCTGGACGGAGTGCTTCCTGCTCGGCGCGCTGCTCTCCCCCACCGATCCGGTGCTCTCCTCCTCGGTCGTCACCAACCCGCGCGTGCCGCGGCTCGTCCGCCACTCGCTCAACCTGGAGTCGGGGATGAACGACGGGCTGGCCCTGCCCGCCGTGCTCGCCTTCACGGCGGCGCTGGTCGGCGCCGGGCCGGACGGCGAGGAGTTCGTCTGGTGGCACTTCGTGCTCCAGGACGTGATCGTCGGGCTGGTCACCGGCGTCGTCGTCGCGTTCGTCGCCGCGCGACTCATGCCCCGCGGCCACACCCTGGCCGAGGGGATCCCCGCGCACCAGAAGTCGCTCTACGCGCTGGGGACGGCGTTCGCCGCCTACGGGCTGGCCGTCGCCGTGCCGCCCGAGGGCAACGGGCTGATCGCGGTGTTCGTGTGCGCGATCGCGCTCGGCATCCTGCGCCCCGATCTGCGCGAGACCTTCGAGCACCGCGCCGACGACATGGTCGAGGTCGTCAAGCTCGGCGTGTTCGTGGTCTTCGGCTCGCTGCTGACGTTCGACGGGCTCTTCGCCGACGGCTGGGCGGCGGTCGCGATCGTCGTGGTCACGCTGCTGGTGGCCCGACCGGTCGCCATCTTCACGGCGCTCGTCGGCACACGCACGCCGGCGGCGCTGACCGCCTTCATGGCGTGGTTCGGGCCCAAGGGCGTGGCCACGATGACCTTCTCCCTGCTCGTCCTGTCATCGGGCTTCTCGTCCGCCGGGCGCATCTTCGACCTCGCGGCGCTGTGCGTGGTCGTCTCGGTGCTGGCCCACGGGCTCACCGACACGCCGGGATCCGAGTGGCTCGCGCGGCGCGAGGAGCGCCGGAGCGAGGACGCTACGCGTGGAGGGCAGCCTGCTCCTGCGCGGTAGGGAACGCCCAGGCCGCCTGCCGGCGGCGCTCCTGGCGGAAGACGAAGTGCATCTGGCGCGGCGGGCGCAGGCCCTCGGGCGTGTCCGGACGGAACGTGGCGCACGCCTCGTCGAGCGCGAGCGCGCACAACAGGTTCCTTCCGAAGTAGCACTCCTCGCACGTGACCGTACGACCCTTGGCGATGCGCGACAACCCGAGTCTCCCCTTCACGACTCCGTCACAGGACGTGCACAGCAAACCCGAGCGCGGCGGGTCGATGCAACCGCGCAACCCGCAAAACGCATCAACTTCGTGGTGCCTTCGCAAATACCCGCGAAAGCCCGTGAAAAGGCCGTGGGACCGGGAACTGCACTCCGCAAAGTCGGCACGATTCGTGGCGCGGC
Source organism: Actinomycetota bacterium (assembly GCA_902810695.1). Lineage (GTDB taxonomy): Bacteria > Actinomycetota > Rubrobacteria > Rubrobacterales > Rubrobacteraceae > CADDYV01. Next base: position 1,932 of record CADDYV010000144.1, read on the forward strand.
GCGACGAGAGTGGGCGGCCATGGGTCGGCGACGAGGGGGTGCGGACCGGGCAAGAGGTCGTGGCGGCACGTCCGTTTCATCGTGTCGGGCCGGGGGAAGGGCTGAGCGGGTGCGCATCCTGGTGACCGGCGTCTCCGGCTACGTGGGCGCGAGCCTCGTCCCCCGCCTGC
>CADDYV010000145.1 GCA_902810695.1 Actinomycetota bacterium
CTCGCTGGCGGCCGGGTCGGCTGCCACCTACGGAACCCTACACACGGGGCGCAAGGCGGCGCGCAAGCTCTCCGCTCGCCCCGGTGACATCGAGATCGGCCAGAGGCGCCAGAGCCGCAGCGATTACCTGATCCGACCCCGCCTCTTCTCCACCTTTGCCGACCGCACCCGCGGGAGCATGGTGGTGGGACCACCCGGCTCGGGCAAGACCACCGCCCTCTTATCCCAGGCCATACAGGACCTCGCCTGTCGCCACAACGTCATAGTCCAGGAGATCTACGGAGACTTCGGCAGGCGCATAGTCTCCTACGCCCTGGCCATGGGCGTGCCCGTCCTCTACTTCGATACCTCTGCTCCTGAGGCTTCCCTCAAATGGAACCCATTGAGAGGAGAGGACGACGAGCAGATAGTAGAGCGGGCGGTTGCCACCGTGCGCGGGATGTGGGAGCACGAGTACTTCGGTGGCTTCAACGCCGACTTCGCCCGCAACTTCTTACACCTAGCCCGCCAGTATGCGCGCGCCAGAGGAGTGGAGCCCGACGTGGAGCTGGTCAAGCTCCTTATCGAAGAAGATGATCTGCTCAACAGGGTGCTGCAAATTAAAGACGTGGGCGGCCGGCCCACGGCCACCGCGCCCTATCTCACCAAGGGGCTCAAGAAGTGGTTCACAACCGAATACTTACAGTGGCCGACCAACATTCGGCTCAACTACGCGTCTTCTTTTCGCATCTACATGAGAGACCTCCTGGCCACGAAGGCGGCGCGCACCATGCTGTGTCCCGCTCCCGGCGAGCGGGTGATAGACATCGCACCCATCCTGCGGATGGGCGGGGTGCTCGCGGTCTTCCGGGTGCCCACCCAATCGGTGGGAGCCAGCCCCGCAAGCGTCATAAGCCGCTGGATTCTCAAAGATATCCAGGATGCCACCCTCGCGCGCGACGGTTTCTCAGAACCCGTGCCCCCCTGCGCGCTCTACCTCGACGAGCTGCACACTCTGCTGGGGGCGGGTCGCGCCGATGACCAGGCCAACGTGAACTGGTTTACCCTCATCCGCAAGCAGAACGTGGCGTGGACGGTCTCTTTCCAGGGTTGGTCTCTCTTGACCGGATCCGTCGCCGAGACGCTGGACTTCAGTTGCGGCAACCAGCTCTATGGCGGCGGCATGGGTCCAGAGGATGCCAGGAAGATCCAGCAGACCCTCGGGGTAGAGGAGAAGCATCACCGCACCACGAGCACCTCGAGAGGCGGGATGCTTGGCACTCCGGCGCGCACCACCGTCTCAACCGGCACCGGGATGCAGAGCATACCCCGCTTCACCGTCGAGGATATCCGTTTCTTGAGGCGCGGCAACTGGCTGTATGTACCCACCGTGCGCGGAGATCACCGGCCCGGGATGAAGATCTACATCTCCAAGCCTCCATCTCCGCAGAAGATGGCCACAAAGAGGCTCTCCTTCTCCTCCACCTACCAGAACCACAGGAGCAAGACATCGTGAAGCGTACCGAGCCAATGAACCTGGTAACGAGGAGGTCTCGCATACCAGGGCACGCTCTCTCTGCAGAAAAGGTCTCCGAAAAAGCAATGCTCTATGCGGAGCCCCACAACCCGAAACCGAGAGGAGGATACATCCCGATGAACATGCTGTTCCCCTCAGTACTCCCACGTCCTTCGCGGGCCGCTCTGGCCAGGATCGCGCGCCTCATCTCACTCTACGCTGCCGTGGGAGTTGCTCTCTGGATCATAGGTGACGTGCTCGCTCCCGCCGCAGCCTACGCCCAGACTGCCGGGGGCGCAGGTGGGGGAGAGGGCCAGATCATCGGCTTCTTCAATAACCTGCGCACGTTCTTATCCAACCTCATCCTCATCGTCGCACCCATAGGGTTTTTGGGCTGCGCCATCGTCAAGAACCTCGCCGTCCACGACACCCAGGCGCACTCGCTGGCTAACTATGGCATCAAGAGCTCGCTATGGGGCATATTGTTCGCCTTTTTGGCGGGACCGATCGTGACCATGATCCAGTCCTGGACCCACTAGCCCGGCTGAGCAGAGAGAAGCCCGATGCCACCCA
>CADDYV010000146.1 GCA_902810695.1 Actinomycetota bacterium
GCCGAATTTATGTCCACAAGCATGAACCCTCCACGAGCATCAGAGAAGGCACGGAACTCTTTTAGCTTGCCCGACTGCTGGATGCGCTGCATCTCCTTACCGATGGACTGCCTGAGCGCCACCACGTCTTCCCGGTCGTGAATGGTGTCGAACACTTCGAACTTGACGAACACTTCCATTAACTTTTCCTTCCTCCCGCTATAGATGAGAGCGGAACATCCCTTTCCACAACAAGTAATGATGCCAGAGCCTGTAGTCCGGCGCTACAAACACCCAGAAGCTAAGACATGACGAAGACCAAAGCCATAAGAACGAGTAGCGAGCAGACTTTCTCCTTCAGTGCCCGCAGAGTTCCAGCCCGATTGCTCCGAGAGAACTCCTTACCCTATACTGTTCCAGCCCTGAACGAGGGAAAGGACACCGCCATGAGGCTCAAGGTGAAGGTATGCAGGGTGGAGACATAAACAGTTTTGAGCAAGCGGTTCGCGAGGTCCCGCTCATCCTGACCGACGGCGGGATCGAGACACGCATTATGTTCGAGACGAACATAGAGTTGCCTGCCCATGTAGAGGTGGCGGCACTGGTGGACGACCCCTCGGGAGATCCGGTTCTACGCGGAATCTACACCAGCTATGTGGAGGCGGCCCGCGACCACGGACTGCCGCTAGTCATCGGCACTCCAACCTTCCGGGCGAACCTCAACTACGTCCGGCGTGCGGGACTGGGTGGTGAGGAGGCGGTGCGCTATCTGAATGCCCGGGCAGCGGCCATGCACCGCGAGATCCGGGCTCGCTCCGGCCACGAGCAGACGTATATCGCAGGTGTGATAGGCCCCAGCGGTGACGCTTACTCTCCCGGGGTGTCCCTGGATACCGAAGCGGCTTGCGACTACCATCTCCTGCAGGCCGAAGCGCTGGCGGGCTCGGGCGTGGACTTTCTGTACGCACCAACCTTCCCTGCCGTGGAGGAGGCGCTCGGTGTAGCTGCTGCGATGGCGAAAACTGGCGTGCCGTACGTGGTCAGCTTCGTTCTTGGACGGGACGGAAGAGTGCTCGACGGCACCTCGCTCTCTGAGGCCATCGAGCGTATTGACTGTTCGGTTTCTCCGGCTCCGCTGTTCTACTCGATAAGCTGCGTGCATACCTCCATCGCCGCCCGCGCCCTGCGGGAGGAGTCGGCTGCTGAGCTGACTGGCCGGCGGCTCCTGGAACTCAAGGCCAATGCCTCTGCGTTGAGCCCCGAGGAACTCGTCCGACTGGATCACTTGGAAGGTGATGACCCAGAACGCTTCGCCGAGGAGATGTGGAGTATCCGCGAGGAGTTCGGGTTGAAGGTCTTGGGAGGCTGCTGTGGCACTGATGATAGACACATGCGCGCCCTGGCTGCTCGGATGGCTAGCTAAAGGTACACGCAGTCAGCTAACTGACCTACTGGAAGGCTAAAATCCCGACGTCCCATAACGCTCCGATTGTTAATATCCCACACCTTTGTAGCGTATTTGGCGATAAACTAATGTAGAAGCGGCATCACTTAGAGAGGAATCCCCTTCCTCGTAAGCCAGAGGGATTTCCTTCCATGCCACTACAACCAGTGGTTTTGGGTGGTGTCGCTTCCTTCAATGAGAGATTTGAGAAAGTAATCGCAATCTGAGATCCTGCTAGCGCGATACGCCACCAGAGTCAGCCAGGTGTGCTTTGAGAAAAGTCCTGAAGATGTTGCCGTGATCTTGGGATCTTGAGGTGTAACAGTTCGTGAACGATGAGCTCCTCTCTGAAATGTGTAGCTTCTCTCATAAGATTAGTGCCAAAAGCGCCCCGCCGCTGGCAGGGGCGGGGCGCCTAACCTCTACTAGTAAAGCTCTGGCTTAAGAGAAGCCTACCAGGACCACCAGATCCAGACCCCTCCAAGCCCACCGTTGACCTGCACCTGATCCACACTGGCACTCTGATCAACATAAGCCGAGTTATCCACCGCAGAAGCTACACCATTGGCGTTACCCGTCCCACCAGCCGCAGCCGCCATCTGGGTAACACTTGAAGCCTGATATTGGGAGGCATC
>CADDYV010000147.1 GCA_902810695.1 Actinomycetota bacterium
CTCGACGGTGAACCCGTCGAGGGCCTCGTCGACCGCCGTCAGCGTCTCGCCGGAGAGAGTCACCCCTGAAGCCGCGGCGTTCGAGTGGACCTGCTCGGGGCGCGAGGCGCCGATGATCGCCGAGGCGAGCTCGTCGCGTCGCAGCACCCAGGCCAGCGCCAGCTGGACCATCGAAAGCCCCTCGCGCTCGGCGATCGGGACCAGCCTCTGGACGGCCTCGAGCAGGTCGTCGTTCATGTAGCGGTCCATCGCAAAGGTCATCTCGTCGCTGGTCGCGCGCGATCCGTCGGGCGGCGGCTCGCCCGGCTTGTACTTGCCGGTGAGGATTCCCTGGGCGAGCGGCGACCAGACGATCTGCGAGATGCCGTGCTCGGCGCAGAGCCCGAATACCTCGGCCTCGGGCGCGCGCCAGATCATGTTGTACTGCGGCTGGGAGGAGACCGGCTTGACGGTTCGCTCGACCTCCAGTGCGGCTCGGATCTGCTCGGGTGTCCACTCCGAAAAGCCGATGTAGCGCACCTTGCCCGAGTCGACTGCGGCAGTCAGCGCCTCCATCGTCTCCTCGATCGGCGTCTCGGTGTCGAAGCGATGGCACTGGTACAGGTCCACGTAGTCGGTGCGCAGTCGCCGCAGCGAGGCGTCGAGCTGCTTTTCGATCTGCTCGCGCGACAGGCCGCGGTCGGTTTCCGACATCGGGAAGTAGACCTTCGTCGCGAGCACGTAGCTCGAGCGCTCATACGCCGAGAGGATCTCGCCCCAGGCCTCCTCGGCGGCGCCGGTCCCGTAGACGTTGGCCGTGTCGAAGAAGTTGATGCCGGCATCGAACGCCGCGCGCGTACAGGCCTCGGTCTGCTCGCGCCCCACTCCGCCCGAGTACGTCAGCCACGACCCGAGTGAGATCTCCGAGACCTCGAGCTCCGAGTCGCCAAGCCGCCTGAGCTTCACCGCGTTTCTCCTCTCAGTTGATGAACCGGTAGTTGCAGGCCGGGCAGCGCTGGCGCCCGAGCTCGACCTGCCCGCCGCAGAGGTGGCACTTGCGGGTGACCACGTGGCGATAGACGCGGACGCCGATCGAAAAGCCGATCAGCAGGACGACGAACCCCAGATAGATATAGACGGGGTTCAACCGGAGCCCACGACAGCGCCGTGAGACTCCTTCGCCGCTTCGATCAGCGCCAGCACCTCGCGCTCGCGCCCCTCGCGGACCAGCTCGATCGGATCGGGGTCGCCGTTGACGATCCCCTCGAAGAACGCCTTTCGATCCTGATAGGTCGGCAGGCTCGCCTTCGCCCAGCCACGGGCATCGTTGAGCATCACGGCCAGCCGGGCGTACGGCTCGCCGAACTGCTCGGCGATCTCGCGCTTGATCCGCTTCGCCAGCGCCGGTGAGGCGCCCGCGGTCGAGATCGCGATCGCCAGCGGGCCGCTGCGGAGGATCGCCGGCAGGATGAAGTTGCACAGCGGCGGCACGTCGACGACGTTCACCAGCATCGCGCGCCGCTCGGCTTCGTCATAGACGGCGATGTTGACGTCGGTGTCGTTGGTGGCCGCGATCGCCAGGAACTTGCCCTCGAGGTCGGAGTCGCGGTACTCGCGGCGCTCCCAGATGATCGAGCCCTCCTCGGCCAGCTCGCGCAGCGCGCCGACCGCCGTGGGCGCGACCAGCGTGACGTCGGCGTCGCAGGCCAGCAGCCCCTCGACCTTCTCGAGGCCGACGTCGCCGCCGCCGACGACCAGGCAGTTGCGCCCCGAGAGCCGCAGGCAGGCGATGTAGAGCGGCGTCTCGAGCATGCCCGCGACGCACGACTGATCGCAGATCCCACGCCGCAGCTGGCAGACGCAAACCTTTCCGGCATAGGCCTGTGCAGGCATGCAGGGAAGCGTAACGGCAGCCGACAAAGGCGCTGGACGCCTGCATGAGGCGTTGGACCCACTGCTACCCTCGCGCCGCGATGAGGCTGATCATCACAGAGAAGAACAACTCGGCGAAGAAGATCGCCGAGATCCTCAGCCATGGCGAGGCCAAGGCCGACGCCACCTACAAGGTTCC
>CADDYV010000148.1 GCA_902810695.1 Actinomycetota bacterium
GTTCGACACGCCGCAGTTCTCGTCGTTCTACGGGAAGCACTCCACGAACGGCCCGAACTGGTTGCAGTCCGACCCGTGCGCGACCGACATGTAGTCGTGCCAGATCTGCGCCGGGATCGTGCCGCCCGCGACCGAGATGCCGTGCACGTTGCGCATCTGGATCAGCGCGTTCGGGTAGCCGACCCACACGGCGGTCGTGAGATCGGGCGTGCTGCCGTCGAGCCAGGCGTCGTTGAAGTTGTCGGTCGTCCCCGTCTTGGCGAACGAGGGACAGCCGATGTTCGAAGCCGTCGCCGTGCCCTTCTGCACGTTCTGCTCGAGGATCTTCACGACCACGCCGGCGACCCAGTTCGGCAGCACGCGCTTGCGCTTCGGCTTGCCGAGGTTGTCGACCTTCCCGTCCGGGAAGACGACGCGCCTGATTGCCTGCGGGTCGCTGTGGATGCCGCCCGAGGCGAGCGTCGCGTAGGCGTCCGCCATCTCGAGCGGCGAGACGCCGAGCCGCAGACCGCCGAGCCCCTCCGACGGGACGGCATCGAGGTGCGTGGTGATGCCCATCTCGTGCGCGGTCTCGGCGATCTTCTTCGGGCCCAGGTCCACGTCGAGCTGCGCGTACACGGTGTTGTCCGACTTGAGTGTCGCCGTGACGAGGTTCATGTTGCCGCCGTAGCTGTTGCTGTAGGTCTTGACGTGCCAGATCCCGAAGCCCGGGACGTTCAGCGCGAGCGGCTTCGAGACGTAGGTCGTCTTCGCCGGGTCGACGCCCTCCTTCACGGCCGTCGTGAGCACGAACGTCTTGAACGCGGAGCCCGGCTGGCGGTGGCCCTGTGCGGCGAGGTTGAACGTGCGGTCGTTGTACTTGCCCGACGACGCCATCGCCTTGATGTAGCCCGTGTGCGGGTCGATCGAGACGATCGCCGAGCTCGGGTCGGTCGGCAGGTAGAGGTTGTTGCGGATCGCGGCGCGGCCGGCCTTCTGCAGCTTCGGATCGATCGTCGTGTAGATGCGCAGGCCGCCGCGCTTGAACGTCGCGGCGCCGTAGCGCTGGATCAGCTGCTCCTGCACGTAGTCGAAGAAGTACGGCTCGCGACGCGTGAGGTAGAGCTTGCCCGGGTGCAGACCGAGCGGCTTGCGCGCCGCCTCGATCGCCTGCGCACGCGTGATGTAGCCCGACTTCGCCATCGCGTTCAGCACCTCGTTGCGGCGGCTCAACGCGGCGCCGGGGCTGTGGAACGGGTTGTACTGCGACGGCGCCTGCGGCAGGCCGGCGAGCAGCGCGGACTGCGTGAGCGTCAGGTCCTTCGCGTGCTTGCCGAAGTACGTCTCCGCCGCGGCCTCGATGCCGATCGCGCTGCGCCCGCCGACGGTCCCGTACGGCACGTCGTTCAGGTACTGCCACAGGATCCAGGTCTTCGAGTGCATCGACTCGAGCTGGTTCGCCATGTCGGCTTCCCTGATCTTCCGCGAGAGGTCACGCTTCGGGTTCGTCAGGTAGAGCTGGCGGACGAGCTGCTGCGTGATGGTGGAGCCGCCCTGCAGCGGCTTGCCGGCGAAGATGTCCTTGAGCGCAGCGCGTGCGATGCCCGGGATGTCGACGCCGCCGTGCTCGTAGAAGCGGCGGTCCTCGATCGCGACCGTGGCCTGACGGATGGTCGGCGGCATGTCGCTCCACTCGATCGGTGTGCGGATCTCGTCGGACTGGACGTAGCCGAGCCGCGACCCGTCGGCGGCGTAGACGACCGAGCTCGCGCCCTTGTCGACCGGCTTGAGGTCGCGCAGGTCGGGCGCGCTGTTCGCGACCGAGATGATGTAGCCGATGAGCGAGGCGAGCGCGAGCAGCCCGATCGCCGTGAGCACACCGAACGCGAGCAGTATGCGCCGGCCGCCGCTGCTCTTGCCGCGCCGCTTGCGTACCTGTCGCTGGCGGTGTGTCATGTCGAGGGTGGGCGCGGCGCGCCGTCATGGCGCGGGCGCGGGCGCGCGCGCCTAGTCGCCGCCTGCGGCGTGAGGGGCTATCCTCAGCCGCAGTCGTTCGAGGCAACTGGCGCGC